>NZ_QLLC01000004.1:0-136818 GCF_003350205.1 Brevundimonas bullata
CGTAACTAACCCAAGGACTCTGGTCGCCGCTGGATGAAAACTCAGAGGCACGTCAGAGTCAGACCGCGCATTCGCCCGGTGATCGACACCTAGCCTGAAAACGAATTCTCCCAACCGCCGCAGCCGCCCAAGCCGCATCAGCCTGCCGTAGGGCGATCAATCAAGCGCGTCGCGAGCGCGTGCATCAGCAGCCGCCAGACCGCCGATGATGAAGGTGGCGACGCAGCGGGCCTGATGAGCGTCCGACTCCAGGAGCGCCAGGGCCAGCTCTTTGGAACAGGCGAGCTCCTCGCTATCGAGAACCTC
Organism: Brevundimonas bullata; assembly: GCF_003350205.1. Classification (GTDB taxonomy): domain Bacteria; phylum Pseudomonadota; class Alphaproteobacteria; order Caulobacterales; family Caulobacteraceae; genus Brevundimonas; species Brevundimonas bullata. Next base: position 307 of record NZ_QLLC01000004.1, read on the forward strand.
CTGCGCCGCCGCTTCGAGATCCTTGAACCCGTTGGCCGTCCTGGCGGCGCGCTCTTCAATGGTCTGTAGCCTGTCCATATCCATCCTCGGCAGCGCTCCGTCTCACGCCATACGCATCGCAGATGCAGATCAAACCTGACGCTTGATCCGCCCCTTCCCCAGGCCCTAGACGGATGATCGCCCACATCCACTGTAGGCGCGTGTGCGCCGTCCTTTTCGCCGACCAGCTGGACTGACTAGGCTCAGGACCCATTGATCCGAGTGAGACGATCTGATTCAGGCTCCTGAGGAGTCTGGACATGAGTGACCTGTATTGGCTGACGGACGAGCAGACGGCGCGGCTGGCGCCCTATTTCCCGAAGAGCCACGGCAAGCCTCGGGTGGATGACCGCCGGGTTCTGAGCGGGATCATTTTCGTCAACCGCCACGGCCTGCGCTGGCGTGATGCGCCGGCGGCCTATGGGCCACACAAGACCCTCTACAATCGCTGGAAGCGATGGAGCGAGGCAGGCGTCTTCATGCGGATGATGGATGGTCTGTCCGGGGCTCAGACCGAACGCCGCACCGTCATGATCGACGCGACCTATCTCAAGGCGCACCGCACGGCTTCAAGCCTGCGGGTAAAAAGGGGGGCCTCGGGCGGCTGATCGGACGCACGAAAGGCGGCATGAACACCAAGCTGCACCCCGTGAGCGATGCGAACGGAAGGCCCATCAGCCCGTTCGTGACGGCGGGCCAGGTCAGCGATTACACCGGCGCCGCAGCCTTGCTGGACGGCCTGCCCCGAGCCCAATGGCTGCTGGGCGACTGGGGCTATGACGCAGACTGGTTCAGGGACGCCTTGCGGGGCCAAGGGGATCACGCCCTGCATCCCGGGGCGCAAAACCCGAGCCGAGCCCATCCGCTACGACAAGCGCAGGTACAAACGGCGTAACCGGATAGAGATCATGTTCGGGTGCCTGAAAGACTGGCGGCGGATCGCCACCCGATATGATCGCTGCCCGATCGTCTTCCTCTCCGTCATAGCCCTCGCCGCAACCGTCCTGTTCTGGCTATGAGTCCTGAGCCTAGGCGTGGAGATCGTCCCGGGCCGGCCTTACGCTAGGAGGCCAATCACATCGTCGGCGGGCACACGGCTTTTCAGAACGTTTCAACGAAATCCACAGAAACTGCCCCCCTGATGCCCTCCTTGAACTAAGTTACTCCGAATACGGAACAAACGACTCCCGAAAAATCGGTACAATATACTGATTTTACTAAGAAAGTCTGGCAAACGGCGACGGGTTCGAACCGCCGACCCTCTCGGTGTAAACAAATGGGCCTGCGCCTAAGAGACTGTATTTTCTAACGTTCCGGTGGCTAAGTTTCCGGTTTCGTTCCGGCAATTTTAGGCTGTTTCTGGGAACTTTCTGGGCACCTCTTGCCGCGCCCAGCCCATCGTCGCCTATCAACCCGTTGCGGATTTTGGCGGCCAGCCGATAGAAGGAGAGCCGATGATTATCGCCATGATGCTCTTGGTTCTTAGCCAATCGCCCCCCTTCGATGCGGCGGGGCCTGAACCTGTCGTTTGTGAACAGTCCGAACGAGATCCAGTTACGGGATCTCGTCTGTGGTGCCCTGCTGAGGTCAAAGGGCGGGTTCCGCAACGCCTATTAGCGACTGCCCCCATCGATCAGGTCGGTAAGGGATGGGCATTGTTGAAATGCGATCTCGGCGAAAACGGCGTGACTACTGCCTGTAGACTTGTTGAAGAGTCAGAACCACAATCTCCGTTCGGCGCGTGGGCGACAAGTGTTCAGCTTCGGGCGATTGCACAGGGAACGGATGGCAATCTGCCCACGCCTGGCGACAGCTATTACGCTTTTGCCCGATGGGAAGTTCGCTAACGTCCGCTTCCCGCCGGAGCGCTCCTAGACCGGGGCATCGGCCATGCCACGACGCGCACCACGTAGCGAGGACACCCCATGCGCCCATTTAGCCTGCTTGCCGTCCTGATCGGCCTAGCCGCCCCGAGCATCGCAATGGCGCAGGGCATGGTCCACATGCCGGTTACAGTGGTTTCGGGTCCTCCTGTGGGCGAACAAGGCGTGCTGAGCGGGGCGCGGTTCGCGGAGCATGTCGTGCGGGCCTCCAATGCCATCGTCACCGAGATGCCTCTCACAGTGGGACGGCGCATCATTCCAGCGGGGACGCCATTGGCGCAGGTCCGCTCAAACTCCCTCCCTGTCCAGCGGGTATGGTGCGATGTCCGCCCAATGGGGCGCTGGAGTTCCGGCGACGCTGCGTGTTTCGAGGACCGTGATGACGATGGCCGGCTCGACCGGAGCCTCCGGGGTCTGACTCAGCCCGGCTACTTTACCTTCGGCGTCGCCGCGATCGGCGACTACCGTGACCTTGCCCAGCAAGCCACCTATCGCGAGGCGACTCCGGAGGAGCGTCCGACGACCCGCTTTGGCCTGATCCTGTGCCGCAACATTTCAGGCCAGCACGGCTTCGCCATCACCGTTCCCCTGCACGACAACGACTGGCTGGTGAACCCCGCCCCCTGCCCCATCATGCCGGAGCGATTGGACGGGAAGCAGGTCATTCGGTTCCAAGGGCTGCGCCTCGAAATAAGTGAACCGCGCGACGCTGGCTCATGGATAGTCATCTCGGCCATTCCTAGGGACGCTGACATCGTCCTTTCGTTCCGGCGACGTTAAACAGGCCGTCTGGCCGCGGTGCGGGCGGAGCTATCGTGTTACTACCCGTTGCGGAAGTTGGGAGTGTCCGCTCTCAAGTCGTCTGGCCGCCTAGCTGTTCGCATTCACATGATATCTGGGTACCAGAAGCTCATAGTCATCCGCCAAAAATCCCAGATATCAAAAATAATGATTATTTATCAATAACTTAAAGTGGTAGGCGGCGACGGGTTCGAACCGCCGACCCTCTCGGTGTAAACGAGATGCTCTGACCAGCTGAGCTAGCCGCCCTCATGACGTGTGCGTCAGGCGCGCTTAATGCCCGTGTCCGCTCAGCCGTTCAAGGCGCTTTTCAATCCTTCCCCAACCCGGAAGCGGGCGGTGCGCGAGGCGGGGCGGGCGATGGCCTCGCCGGTCTGCGGATTACGGGCGGTTCCGGCCTTGCGCTCGACGGCGATAAAACTGCCGAAACCGACCAGGCGCACGTCGCGGCCACGGGTCAGCGAGGCCGTCACATTGTCCGTAAAGGCTTCCAGCGCCAGCTTGGCCTGGTCGCGGCTGATGCCCGCCGCCTCGGCCATGACGCCGATCAGCTCGGTCTTGTTCATTGTCTGCTCCCCAGCAAATTTCCCCGGGCGCACTTAAGGCCTTCCTGACGCTGACGTCAAAAGCAACACGGCCCGGGTTCCCCCGGGCCGCGCGCTGTCGGTCAGATGGTCGTCGGCCTCAGTGGCTGACGGCGGTTCCGTCCTGGGTCGGCGTCCCCTGCGGCGCGGGCAGCAGCGGCTCAGCCGCCTCGTCCCATTCCACCGGCGTCAGCGTGCCGGTCAGGGCCCACTTCAGCGCCTCGTCGGCGGTCGAGATCGGGATGATCTCCAGCGCCGACTTCACGTTCTCCGGCACCTCCTCCAGGTCCTTCTCGTTCTCCTGAGGGATCAGCACCGTCTTCACGCCAGAGCGCAGAGCCGCCAGCAGCTTTTCCTTCAGGCCGCCGATGGCCGTGACACGGCCGCGCAGGGTGATCTCGCCGGTCATGGCGATGTCCTTGCGGATCGGGATGCCGGTCAGGACCGAGACCATGGCCACGGTCATGGCCACGCCGGCCGAGGGGCCGTCCTTGGGCGTGGCGCCGTCCGGCACGTGAACGTGGATGTCGGTCTTCTCGAACACCGGCGGCTTGACGCCGAAGCTGAGGGCGCGGCTGCGGACGTAGGAGGCGGCGGCGGAGATCGATTCCTTCATCACCTCCTTCAGGTTGCCGGTCACGGTCATGCGGCCGCGGCCCGGCATCTTGATCGCCTCGATGGTGAGGATGTCGCCGCCGAACTCGGTCCAGGCCAGGCCGGTGACGATACCCACCTGATCCTCAGCATCCGTCTCGCCGTAGCGGAACTTCTTCACCCCCGCATATTCGGCCAGCTTGGCCGCATCGACGGTGATGGAGACAGCCTTGGTCTTGGCCATCTCGCGCACCGCCTTGCGGGCAAGACCGCCCAGGGCGCGTTCCAGCGAACGCACGCCGGCTTCACGCGTGTAATAGCGGATCAAGTCGCGGATCGTCTCTTCCGGGGCGATCAGCTCGCCGTCTTTCAGGCCGTGATCCTTGAGCTGTTTCGGCAGGACGTGACGCTTGGCGATCTCGACCTTCTCATCCTCGGTGTAGCCGCTGACCCGGATGATCTCCATCCGGTCCATCAGGGGCTGAGGCATGTTCAGACTGTTGGCCGTGGTCACGAACATGACCTGCGACAGGTCATAGTCGACCTCAAGATAGTGGTCGCCGAAGGTGGAGTTCTGGGCCGGGTCCAGCACCTCCAGCAGCGCCGACGACGGGTCGCCGCGCCAGTCGGACCCCAGCTTGTCGATCTCGTCCAGCAGAACGAAGGCGTTGGTCGTCTTGGCCTTCTTCATCGACTGGATGATCTTGCCGGGCATGGAGCCGATGTAGGTCCGGCGGTGGCCGCGGATCTCGCTTTCGTCGCGCACGCCGCCCAGCGACATGCGGACGTATTCACGCCCGGTCGCCTTGGCGATGGACTGCGCCAGCGAGGTCTTACCGACGCCGGGAGGGCCGACCAGGCACAGAATCGGACCCTTCAGGCTGCCGGTGCGCGCCTGGACGGCCAGATACTCGATGATCCGTTCCTTGACCTTCTCGAGGCCGTAGTGATCCTCCTCGAGGATGTCCTCGGCCTTTTGCAGGTCGATCGGCTTGGTCTTGGCCTTGCCCCACGGCACGGACAGCAGCCAGTCGAGGTAGTTGCGCACCACGGTCGATTCCGCCGACATCGGTGACATGTTGCGCAGCTTCTTCAGCTCCGCATCGGCCTTGGCGCGCGCCTCCTTGGACAGCTTGGTCTTGCGGATGCGCTTTTCGAGTTCCAGCAGTTCGTCGCGCGAGTCGTCGGTCTCACCCAGCTCGCGCTGGATCGCCTTCATCTGCTCGTTCAGATAATATTCGCGCTGGGTCTTCTCCATCTGGCGCTTCACGCGCGAGCGGATCTTCTTCTCGACCTGAAGGACGCTGATTTCGCCCTCCATCAGGCCATAGACCTTCTCCAGTCGGGCCGGCACCTCGATGGTTTCCAGCAGGCTCTGCTTGTCGGCGATCTTCACCGACAGGTGGGCGGCCACGCTGTCCGCCAGCTTGGACGGGTCGCTGATCTGGGGGATGGAGCTGAGGGCCTCGGGCGGGACCTTCTTGTTCAGCTTCACATAGTTTTCGAACTGCTCGATCACCGCGCGCAGAAGGGCTTCACTCTGCGAGGCGTCGCCTTCTTCATCGGCGATCTCGACGGCCTCGGCCTCGTAATAGTCCTCGCGGTCAGTGAAGCGGATCAGGCGCGCGCGGCCCTTGCCCTCGACCAGCACCTTTACGGTGCCGTCGGGCAGCTTCAGCAGTTGCAGGACAGTGGCCAGAACGCCCGTCTGATAGATGGCGTCCGCCGCAGGATCGTCGTCGACGGAGTTCTTCTGGGTGGCGAGCAGGATCTGCTTGTCGCCCTTCATGATCTCGTCCAGCGCCCGCACGGACTTCTCGCGTCCTACGAACAGCGGCACGACCATGTGCGGAAAGACGACGATGTCTCTCAGCGGCAGGACGGGGAGGATTTTGCTCTCGGTCATGATGCGTACTTTCCTGGGCCATCGGAGATCTCCGGCCCGCCGCTCTGAAACGCCCCGGCGCGAATGCCAAGACCCTCCTGAACGACCCGCCGATTCCGGCGGCTTTCGTGTGAGTATGTGGTTCGTGTGACGCCGTGTTCAAGCGTAGCGGGCGGATGGCCCACAGATGCGTGTTTCGGCGGCCACGGTGGACGACCTGATCGGCCCTCTCCGGCGCCGAGGCCGGTTCATGCGCCGACGGCGTCCGGGGAAGTCATCTCCACCTCGAACAGTCTGTGGCGCCGGGGCCGCAGACCAGGCTGGAATGGAAAAGGGGGCGGGCCGTCGCCGGCGCCGCCCCCTTCCGACAGTGCATCGCCCGATCAAGCGGCGCCGTCGGCCTTCTTCTTGGAGCTTTCCGAGTAGATCAGCAGCGGCTGGGCGCGGCCTTCGATCACCTCGGCATTGACCACGACCTCCTCGACGCCCTCGAAGGTCGGCAGTTCGAACATGGTCTCCAGCAGGATGCCTTCCAGAATGGAACGCAGGCCGCGAGCGCCGGTCTTGCGCGTGATCGCCTTCTTGGCGACGGCGTTCAGCGCGTCGTCGGTGAAGGTCAGCGCCACGTTCTCCATCTCGAACAGACGCTTGTACTGCTTGACCAGAGCGTTCTTCGGCTCGGTCAGGATGGTGACAAGCGCCGTCTCATCGAGGTCTTCCAGCGTCGCCAGAACCGGCAGACGGCCGATGAACTCGGGGATCAGGCCGAAGCGCATCAGATCGTCCGGCTCGACGCCCTTGAGGATATCGCCGGTGCGGCGTTCGTCGATTTCCTTGACCTTGGCGCCGAAGCCGATCGAAGCCCCTGCGCCGCGCGCCGAGATCACCTTCTCAAGGCCGGCGAAGGCGCCGCCGACGATGAACAGGATGTTGGCGGTGTCGACCTGTAGGAACTCCTGCTGCGGATGCTTGCGGCCGCCTTGCGGAGGCACGGAGGCGACGGTGCCTTCCATGATCTTCAGCAGGGCCTGCTGCACGCCTTCGCCCGACACGTCGCGGGTGATCGACGGGTTGTCCGACTTGCGCGAAATCTTGTCGATCTCGTCGATGTAGACGATGCCGCGCTGAGCCCGCTCGACGTTGTAGTCCGAGGCCTGAAGCAGCTTCAGGATGATGTTCTCGACATCCTCACCCACATAACCGGCTTCGGTCAGGGTCGTGGCGTCGGCCATGGTGAACGGCACGTCGATGATGCGGGCCAGCGTCTGGGCCAGCAGCGTCTTGCCCGAGCCGGTCGGCCCGATCAGCATGATGTTCGACTTGGCCAGTTCGACGTCGTTGTTCTTCGTCGCGTGGTTCAGGCGCTTGTAGTGGTTGTGGACGGCGACGCTCAGCACCTTCTTGGCGTGGCTCTGGCCGATCACATAATCGTCCAGGACGTCGCGGATCTCCTTCGGAGTCGGCACGCCGTCCTTGGTCGTCTTGAAGGCGATCTTGTGCTCTTCGCGGATGATATCCATGCACAGTTCGACGCATTCATCGCAGATGAACACGGTCGGTCCCGCAATCAGCTTGCGGACTTCGTGCTGGCTCTTGCCGCAGAACGAGCAATAGAGCGTACTTTTAGCGTCTGTGCCGGCGGCTTTGGTCATAGACCCTTCTCACTCCCGCGATCCGGCCCGACATGGGACGGAAGGCGCATACCTCGTCATTGATCCGTGAATCTATGCACGAAGGTCTTCAAAAAAAGACAATCACCCATCACACGTTCCGCCACAACCCTGTTGCGACACGACAATGTCGCTAACACGGACGGACAATGCAGTTTCTAAGGGGATCACGGCTAATGGCAGACATGGGCGCCGCACAATCGTTTCGCCAGTCCCCCGTCGGGGACCGTCAGATCGTCGCTTTCGATTTCGACGGCACCCTGACGATTCGCGACAGTTTCACCGCCTTCCTGCGCTGGCGGGTCGGTGCGGCTGGCTGGGCTATCGGTCTGGCCAAGATGGCGCCCGCGCTAGCGGCCTACATCGTCGACCGCGACCGGGGCCGGATCAAGGCCGCCTCGGTGCGTGAATTCCTGCACGGCGTGGAGCGCGCGGCGCTGGAGGCCGAGGCCGAACGCTATGCGGATCAGGTCTGGGACCGCTTCATGCGCCCCGACGCCCTCGCCTGCTGGAAGGCCTGGGGCGAGAAGGGCGCGCACCGCGTCATCGTCACCGCTTCGCCGGAAACGACCGTCGCCCCCTTCGCCCGTCGCCTGGGGGCCGAAGGCCTGCTCGGGACCCAGCTGGTGTTCGATTCTCAGGATCGCGTCACGGGCGCCTTCGCGGGCGAGAACTGCCGGGGCGAGGAAAAGGTGCGCCGTCTGCGCGCCGCCTATGGCGACGACATGACGCTGGCCGCCGCCTATGGCGACACATCCGGCGACACCGAAATGATCGCCATCGCCGCTGAAAAAGGCTTCCGCGTCTTCACCGCCCATCCTTGAGCGACGCCGTGACGGGCAGCGTCGGCGGTCAGTGACCGTCGGCGTCTACGTCAAAGACCATGGGCTTGCCGCGCGAAGTCGGGTTCCAGCCCGCCTCCATCGCCGAGACCACGGCGTTGCGAACCGCATCGACGTTGACCCGCTGCTTCTCGACGTCCGGCCGGCCGTTGGGGCGCAGCGGCGGCGGAAACTGGATGATGGCCTCGCGCTTGAAATCGACCAGGCACAGGGTGACGGCCATGCCCTCCCACTTCCCGCCCGACTTGGGCTGAGGCTGGCGGCGGATCTCCCACTCATAGATGTCGCCGTCGACTTCGACGGTGCCTTTGGAATCGCGCGTGTACTGCATGGCCGCCTGATAGCACGGGCGTTGAAACGATTCGAGGCGGAGCCCGTCGCCGGACCCCGCCTCGCTATCTCAGACGCTGAACCTCAGGTTCAGACCGTCTTCACGCCGTCGTCGTCGGCCTGGGTGCGCTTGTCATAGACGTGGTCGACGATGCCCCAGGCCTTGGCTTCTTCGGCGGTCATGAAGTGGTCGCGGTCCAGGGTGCGCTCGACCTCCTCATAGGTCCGACCCGTGTGGTGGACGTAGATCTCGTTCAGGCGACGCTTGGTGGCGATGATGTCCTCGGCGTGGCGCTCGATGTCCGAGGCCGTGCCGCGGAAGCCGCCCGAGGGCTGGTGCACCATGACCCGCGCGTTCGGCAGGGCGATGCGCTGACCCGCTTCACCCGCCGTCAGGATCAGCGAGCCGGCCGAGGCGGCCATGCCCATGACCACGGTCGAGACCGGCGACTTGATGTATTGCATGGTGTCGTAGATCGCAAGCGCCGAGGTCACCTGACCGCCGGGGCTGTTGATGTACATGCTGATTTCCTTCTTCGGGTTTTCCGATTCCAGGAACAGCAGCTGGGCGCAGATCAGCGAGGCCATGCCGTCCTCGAACGGCCCGGTCAGGAAGATGATCCGCTCGCGCAGCAGGCGCGAAAAGATGTCGAACGACCGTTCGCCGCGGCTGGATTGCTCCACCACCATCGGGACGAGGTTATTGGAGATGTAGTCGATCGGATCGCGCATGAAGGCCTTCTCGAATGCTGGGAGGCCGCGCGACTCAACCGAACGCGCGCCTGTCTCCTACGATATCGCGTTCATAGAGCCTCGGCGCAAGGCGGCGCCCCAAAAGCAAATCCCCGCCCCGGAAGAACCGGGACGGGGATCGCAAGCCTTGGCTCGGGAAGGAAGGGCTTAGCCCTCGTCTTCTTCCTTCAGCAGCTCTTCTTTCGAGATCGGCGTGTCGGTGACGTCGGCGACGCCGACGATCAGGTCGACGACCTTTTCTTCATAGATCGGCGCGCGCAGCTGGGCGGCGGCGTTCGGGTTCTGGCGGTAGAAGTCCAGAACCATCTTTTCCTGGCCCGGGTAGTTGCGGGCTTCGGCCATGATGGCGCCCGACAGCTCCTGATCCGTCACGCCGACGTTGTTGGCGCGACCGATTTCAGCCAGCACCAGACCCAGGCGCACGCGGCGCTCGGCGATCTTGCGGTACTCGGCCTTGAGCTCGTCTTCCGACTTCTTGGCGTCCTCTTCCGGCAGACGGCCGGCGTCCTTGTCAGCCGACACCTGGGCCCAGATGCCTTCGAACTCGGCGTCCACCATCTTGGGCGGCAGGTCGAAGCTGTGCGCCTCGTCCAGTTGGTCCAGCAGGGCGCGCTTCAGCTTGAAGCGGGCAGCGCCGGCGTATTGCTGGTCCAGGTTGGCCTTCAGCAGCTCTTTGAGCTTGTCCAGCGACTCCAGGCCGATGCGGGTGGCGAACTCGTCGTCGATCTTGGCTTCGGCTTCGGCCTTGATGGCCTTGACTTTGACGTCGAAGGTCGCGGCTTTGCCGGCCAGGTTCTTGGCCTGGTAGTCTTCCGGGAAGGTGACTTCGATGGTCTTCTCTTCGCCGACCTTGGCGCCCTTGAGCTGCTCTTCGAAGCCCGGGATGAAGCGGTTGGAGCCGATCACCAGGTCAGCGTCCTCGGCCGAGCCGCCTTCGAACACTTCGCCGTCCAGCTTGCCGACGAAGTCGATGGTCAGTTGGTCGCCTTCGGCGGCCTTGACCGACTTGCCGGTCTTGTCCTCGTAGGACTTGGCCTGCGAGGCCAGTTCCTTCAGGGCTTCTTCCAGATCTTCGTCCGAAGCGGTGTAGGTCGGGCGCTCCAGCTTCAGGGTCTTCGGATCGACCGGGGTGAAGTCGGGCATGACTTCCAGGGCCATTTCGTAGGCCAGGTCTTCCTGACCGGCGATGACCTTGTCCATGTCCGAGATCAGCTTCATCTCGGCCGGGGCGGCCGGACGCAGCTTGGCGTCGTCCAGGGCCTTCTGACTGGTTTCGTTCAGCGAGGCGTTGATGATTTCGCCCATGAAGTCACGGCCGAAGGTCTTCTTGACGTGCGCGGCCGGCACCTTGCCCGGACGGAAGCCCTTGAGCTTCATCTGCGGCGCAACTTCCTTGATGCGCGCTTCCAGCTTTTCGTTCAGCTCGGCTACCGGAATGGTCACCGCGATCACGCGGCTGAGGCCTTCGTTCGACTTTTCGACGACTTGCATGGTCGGGATTCTGACGCTCTGTGGCGACGCCGAACGGCGCGCGCGGTGGATAAAGCAATAGGGCCGCCCTTTTGGAGCGGCGCCTCGAAGCCCGCTCTTATGTCGAGAAGGGGCCGAAAGGTCAACGCGCCCGGTTCCTTAGTCGCCCTGCTGCCGCTATCTGAGAGGCCATGAGCCAGCCCGCCTCCCCCATCGGCGTCTTCGTCACGCCCGTCACGCCGCTGCAGCAGAACTGCACCACCGTCTGGTGCACGAAGACGAACAAGGCCGCCGTCATTGACCCCGGCGGTTCGGCGGATGCGATTCTGAGCGAGATCGGGCGACGCGGCCTGACGCTGGACGCCATCTGGATCACCCACGGCCACCTCGACCACGCCGGCGGCGCCGCCGAGATGCAGGAAAAGACCGGCGTCGACATCATCGGTCCTCACGCCGAGGACCAGTTCTGGATCGACCTGATTCCCACCCAAGGTCAGAAGTACGGCCTACCCGACGTGCGCAGCTTCACCCCGACGCGCTTTCTCGATGACGGCGACGTCCTGACGCTGGGCGAGACCGCCTGGGAGGTCGTTCACTGCCCCGGCCACACGCCGGGCCATGTCATCTTCTTCAACCGCAAGGCCCGCTTCGCCCAAGTCGGCGACGTCCTGTTCCAGGGCTCGATCGGCCGCACGGACTTTCCCCGCAGCGACCACGGCGCCCTGTTGCACGCCATCACGAATAAGCTGTGGCCCCTAGGCGACGACGTGACCTTCGTGCCGGGTCACGGTCCGCATTCGACCTTCGGGGCCGAGCGACGGACCAACCCCTATGTTTCGGATCAGGCCATGTCGCGCGCGCCCATCGCCCGCCCGGCGACCGGCCCCTCCTGATCTAGCGCGCGGCCAGCAGACCGATGATCATGCCGATCCCCAGGGCATAGAGCGTCGCCCGCATCGGCTCGTCGCGGATGGCGTCGCGCGTACGTTTGACGCGCCGGTCGGCCCAGGCCCGCGCCTCCGCCGCATCCTCGCGCACGGCCTCATGGATCGGACGCGGCTGCGCTCCCCTGGCGATGATGGAGTCGGCTTCGCGCTCCAGTTTCAGGCTCTCCGTCGATGAGCCATTGATGATGTCTTCCGGCGAAACCGCGGACGTATAGGGCTCGGCCATAAGCAATCTCCTGTGATGGGGGGTCGCTTTTCAACCCGTCGATCCGCCGCAGGTTCCTGATCGAACCGCCTTCTCTTCCCAGGCGTTGGACTGGACCAACAGGAGAGACGCATGACCTATATCGAGCCCGATACCCCCGGCGGCGTGCCCGAGATCCAGCCGCCCGCCACGCCTGAGCCCGACCTGCAGCCCGGCGAAACGCCTGAGGAACTGCCCCCGCTCGAACCGGGCGGCGGACAGCCTGGCGATTCCCGGCCCCACGACTGACCGTCCACAGAACAAGGAAATCGTTCTTGTTCGGAACCACGGCGGCGGCGTCGGGTTCTTTCCGGCAAGCGCCACCGTCTTTGAAAGGAACAGCCGAATGGCCGAAGGTCAGCCCACCCGCGGCTCCGGTGTTTCCAAGCGAGGCTTCGCCTCGATGGACCCCGAACGCCAACGCGAGATCGCCCGCAAGGGCGGCGCCAGCGTCCCCAGCGAGAAGCGCAGCTTCTCTCAGGACCGCAGCCTGGCGGCCCAGGCCGGCCGCAAGGGCGGCGAAGCCTCGCACGGCTCGCGCAACAAGACTGACAGCGACACCCCGCCCAAGGGTTAAGCGTCACCTGTCAGCCATCAAGGCGGCGCAGCCCTTCGGCGCGCCGCCTTTTTGCTGCGCCTGAACCCGCGTCAGGCCACCAGCAGGGCTAAACCGACCGCCGGGTCGGGCCCGACCTCGAACGCCTCCAGACCCCACCCCGCCGCATGAGCCAGCGCCGTCACCGACGCCTCGTCAAACTTGCGTGAGCTTTCGGTATGGACGGTCTCTCCCGCGACAAAGCGGAAGGCTAGCTTGCCCAACCGCACCGTCATCGGGCGCATCGCTCTCAGGTGCATCTCCATCCGCGAATGCTCAGGGTTCCACAGCGCTAGATGGTCAAAGGCCTCGGGCTCGAAATCCATGCCCAGGTCGCGATTGGCGCGCACCAGCAGGTTGCGGTTGAACGCCGCCGTCACGCCCTGGGCGTCGTCATAGGCCGCGACCAGCACCTCCGGCGACTTCACCAGATCCACGCCGAGGATGAACAGGCTGCCCTCGCCCAGCACCTCCCGCGCCGAACGCAACAGGGCGATCGCCGCCTCGGGCGTCAGATTGCCGATGGTCGATCCGGGGAAGAAGCCGATCCGTCGCCCTTGCCCCGCCTCGACGGGCGGCGGCGCCAGGTGCTCGAAATCACCGACCACCGGCAGGACCTTCAACCCCGGATAATCGGCGCGGATACGCTCGGCCGCCTCGTTCAGGGCCGAAGGGCTGATGTCGATGGGGACATAGGCGGCCAGATCCCGCGCCGCGTCCAGCACGATGCGCGTCTTCTCGCTGGCCCCCGACCCCAGCTCCACCAGCACCGCGCCCGGCCCGAAACGCCCGGCCCATTCCGGCGCGACCCGCCGCAGCAAGGCCGCCTCCTGCCGCGTCGGATAATATTCCGGCAGGCGGGTGATTTCCTCGAACAGCCGAGACCCCTCGGCGTCATAGAACCACTTGGGCGGCAGGGCCTTCACCCGGCGCGACAGGCCGTCGATCATGTCCTGACGAAAGGCGTCGTGCGCGCCCGTTTCTTCGATCACGGCGCCGTCCGCCGCCAGGCGCACCCCGGCGAACATCCAGCGCTGATGCGGATAGTAGAAGTTGCGATAGCTGGGCCGCGCATGGCCCTCGGGCGTGGCGAAGGCCCCGCCTCGCAGGACCATCTGATTGGCCATGAACTTGCCGTTGTATTCCGCCGCCGTCCCCTCGGTCGGGCAAAATCCCGGATAGGGGGCGTAGGCGCTGGCCGTCCACTGCCAGACCTCGCCCGTCAGGTTCGAAAAGGCCGTCGGATCGGATCGCGCCGCCTGCTCCCACTCCGCCTCGGTCGGCAGCCTTCGCCCCGACCACCGCGCAAAGGCGTCGGCCTCATAGAAGCTGACATGGCGAACCGGAGCCGCCGGATCGACGGGACGCCGCCCGGTCAGGGTCATGACGCTCCAGCCCGCCGCCTCTTCACGCCAGTAGAGCGGCGCGGCCCAGCCCTGCGCCTTCACCCGCGCCCACCCGTCCGCCAGCCAAAACTCGGCGCGTCGATAGCCGCCGTCGTCAATGAACTCGATCCAGTCCGCATTGGTCGTCAGATCGGCGGCCAGGGAAAAGGGCTCCAGCCAGACCCTGTGCGCGGGCCGCTCGTTGTCGAAGGCGAAGCCGTCGTCGCCAGCGCCGATCTGCGTCAGCCCGCCCTCGAACGAGACCCAGCCGCCCAGACGGGCTTCGCGCTCACCGACACGCGGCTCGGCCTCATAGGCCGCCGGGTCCAGCCTTGAACGCGACATCAGGTTCAGCACATCCATCAGGAAAAGCTCCTGATGCTGCTGCTCATGGTGCAGGCCCAGGGCGAACAGATAGGGTTCCAGCCCGTCGCCTGGCCCTTCGGCCAGCCACGTCTCCATGCGGCGGTCGATCTCGGTGCGATAGGCCATGACCTCGGCCAGCGACGGACGGGTCATCAAGCCCCGCTCAGCCCGCTCGACCCGTTCGCCCAGCGCCTCATAGTAGGAGTTGAACACGGCGTTCAGCCGCTCGTCGACGACCTGATAGCCGGGCCGGCCCGCCAGGATCATCGTCTCGAAGAACCAGCTGACATGGCCCAGGTGCCATTTGCCCGGACTGGCGTCGAGCATGGACTGGGCCGCCAGGTCTTCTGCCGAAAGGCCCGCCGCCAGTTGCGGCATCCGCGCCCTCACCCGCCGATAGGCCGCGACATCCTGATCGGTGATCGAGGAAACCCGAACAGGTTGATTCATTCGCGCAATTCTTTCTGAAACCCGGCGTCGCCGCAGTCGCTTCAATGCAGGTTGAGACGTCCCGGTTCCGCTTGATTACATCGCCAAGAAGACGGAACGGTCCGCCGAAGGCGACGTTCCTGCTACTCGCAGCCCGTCTTCGGGGCGCGGCTTAGAGTTCAGGATTCCCGTTGCATGCCTCATGTTCGCGTGCCTGACGGGCCGCAGGACAAAGGCCCGGGCTATCAAGGCTCTCATCGTCCCGTTGGTATTGTCGATCCGGTCGATTGGCGCGCGTCGATTACTGGCTTCCTGCCTTCGCTGCGCGCCTTCGCCTTCACCCTTTCCCGGAACTCGGCCGACGCCGACGACCTGGTGCAGGAGACCCTGACCAAGGCCTGGGCGCACCGGGCCCGCTTCGA
This sequence comes from Brevundimonas bullata, assembly GCF_003350205.1. GTDB lineage: Bacteria > Pseudomonadota > Alphaproteobacteria > Caulobacterales > Caulobacteraceae > Brevundimonas > Brevundimonas bullata. The sequence continues at coordinate 15,546 of NZ_QLLC01000004.1, forward strand.
GCCGGGCAGCAATCTGCGCGCCTGGCTTTTCACCATCCTGCGCAACAGCTGGTACACGGGCGCCGCCAAGCGCCGCCGCGAAGTCCCCGACGAGGAAGGCCGCTACGCCGCCGGCCTGACCGCCGAGGCCAGCCAGGAATGGACCGCCGAACTGACCTCGCTGCAGGCGGCGCTGAACGCCCTTCCCCCCGAACATCGTGAGGCCATCGTCATGGTCGGGGCGGCGGGCCTGTCCTACCAGGAAGCGGCCGACATCTCAGGCTGCGCGGTCGGCACTATCAAGAGCCGGGTCAATCGCGCACGGCATCGGCTCGCCGTTTTGCTGGATATGGAAGTCCCGCTGGAAGCTGTCGAAAATGTAATCGAAGAAGGCAGCTAGACGGGGGGAACACCGCCTCATTTGATCGGTTCTAGGGGCAGACACGGGAGAGTCTGAACATGATGAACCCCCTGCATACCCAATCCCATGCCCCGTCCGATCAGAACAGTGCGTCGTCAACAGCCTCTGGCGAAGCTCAGGTCAAAAGAACCGGCTTCACAAACTGGATTCGCCAGCACTTCGGCTCGGAGCCGCCCCACCGCCACAGCGAAAACTTCTTCATCAGCGACGTGACGGAAGGCGGCATCGGCTCGCATCATCGCCACCAAGTGTTCCGCCAAGACAAGCGGCACTGACCGTTGGACGACAATCTGAAACGGCGCGAAAAGGGGCCATGGCGAACGCGACGGCCCCCTATTTTTTCCTAGCGGCGCAGACCACCGTGCCTGGCGTATTCCAGACGGGCGATGGTGCGGTTGTGCACCTCGTCCGGGCCGTCGGCAATCCGCAGGGTGCGAACCGTAGCGTAGAGTTCGGCCAGCGGCGTATCGCCCGACACGCCCGCCCCGCCAAAGGCCTGGATCGCGTCGTCAATGACCTGAAGCGCCATCTTCGGCGCCGCCGTCTTGATCTGGGCGATCTCGGATTTGGCGTTCTTGGCGCCGACCTCGTCCATCATCCAGGCCGCCTTCAGCACCAGCAGGCGGCACATCTCGATATTGGTGCGGGCCTCGGCCACGCGCTGCTCCCACACCGAATGCTCGGCCAGGGTCTTGCGGAAGGCGGTGCGCGACAGCAGTCGCTCGCACATCAGCTCCAGCGCCAGTTCAGCCGCGCCGATCACGCGCATGCAGTGGTGGATGCGGCCAGGGCCAAGCCGCCCTTGCGCGATCTCGAAGCCTCGCCCCTCCCCCGCGATCAGGTTCGCGACCGGGACGCGGACGTTCTCCAGCACCACCTCGGCGTGGCCGATCGGCGCCTCGTCATAGCCGAACACCGACAGCATCCGCTCGACGCGGAAGCCCGGCGTGTCCACGGGCACGATGATCTGGCTCTGCTGCTGGTGGGTGGCGGCGTCCGGGTCGGTCTTGCCCATGACGATGGTCATGGCGACGTTGGGGTGGGCCATATTGGTCGACCACCATTTGCGGCCGTTGACGACATAGTGGTCGCCGTCGCGGACGATGCTGGTCTGGATATTGGTGGCGTCGGACGAGGCCACCTCGGGCTCGGTCATCAGGAAGGCCGAGCGGATCTCGCCGGCCATCAGCGGCTTCAACCAGCGTTCCTGCTGCGCGGCGTCGCCGTACATATGCAGGACTTCCATATTGCCGGTGTCGGGGGCGTTGCAGTTGAACACCTCGGCCGACCACAGCCGCCGCCCCATCAGCTCCGCCAGGGGCGCATATTCCAGATTGGTCAGACCGGCGCCGTGCTCGCCCGGCAGGAACATGTTCCAAAGGCCGGCGTCCTTCGCTTTGGCCTTCAGCGCCTCCATCACCGGCGCCTGGACCTTGGGATTGGCGTGGACCTGGGCGCGGTATTCCGCCTCGGCCGGGGCGACGTGGTCTTCGATGAAGCGCGACAGGCGTTCGCGCCACATCAGGCCGCGTTCGGAAGGGGCGAAATCCATGATCGTGTCCTCAAACTCTTCATCGCGCTTCTGCGAGCGCCGATAGCAAAACGGCGCGGCCCCGAGGAAGCCGCGCCGTTCTTTTTTGGGTTGCTCAGAAACGCATCAGCGCTTCAGCAGCGGCGCCAGCTTCTGGGCGATCATCATGTCGCCTGCGATCTTCAGCTTGCCCTGCATGAAGGCCATCATCGGGTCCAGCTTGCCTTCCGACAGGGCGACGAAGTCGTCCCACTTCATCGAGACGGTGGCGTCGGCGGGCTTGTCTTCGTTCGACACCGAGTTCGGCACGGAGGCGCCGTCGATGAAGATCTTGCCGACATCGCCGAGGTCCAGCTTGACGGTCTTGCCAAGGCCGGAGTTTTCGCCGACGGCGCCGCGGATGTGTTCAGTGACAGCGTTCAGGTCCAAGTGCGTCTCTCCCAAGAGCAAGATTGAGGCGAAGGCGTAGCCCGCTGCGAGGGCGGCGCCAAGATCACGCTAGGGAAAGCGGCGACTGGTCGCGCCAGATCGCCGCCCCGTCGCCCCCTAGAAGCCGGCCTTCAGACCCACCACGAAGCGGTCGTCGGTCAGCGGCCCGTCCACGTCCGTGTCATGATAGCGCACGTCCACCGCCAGATAATCGGTCAGGGCATAGGCCAGACCCAGGTTCCAGGTGGTGTAGTCCGCATTGACGTCCAGCCACTGATGCCCGACCGCGCCAGAGACGGTCCACTTGTCGGCCACCGCATAGGCGGCGTTGGCTTCCAGATAGGTCGCGGCGTCATCCGCTCCGAAGAAGTCCGGCGAGTAATAGACCGCCGCGCCCAGGGTCGCCGGACCGATGGCCCGCGACGCCGCCGCCTTGAACTCCACGAAGTTGTAGTCCGCAGGGCCGGGTTCATTGACGTAGAGATAGCCGACCACGCCGAAGTCCAACGCATAACCCGCCGCCTCGGTGCGATAGCCGCCATACAGATCGACTTCGGCGTCTGTGCCATCGCCAAAATCGACCATCGACGCCCAGGTCCCGGCGTAGAATCCGCCGCCGAAGGTGGCGTCGATTCCGCCCTGAAGCGCCGGGTCCTCATTGGTCTGACTGGCGCCGCGGAAGACATAGTCGCTGACCACGCCGATGTTGAAGGCGACCTCCGGCGCGGCCTGAGCCTGAGCGGCCCCAGCCCCTACGCTCAGCGCCAGCAGTGAAACGCAGGCAAGTGCAAGTCTCATGACATATCCCCTCAAAGTCTGATTGATTTCGGTCACGCCTACTCATCCAGTCGCTGATGGAGCGCGACCGGGCCTTGGTTCCCTTGTCAGGTTCTCAGGGCATGGCGGCGGGGAGGCGCCGCGTCCCGCCCCTCGCCTCAGACGCCGTCCAGCACTTCGCCGTGCAGATGCGCGTCCAGGCCATCCTCTTCCTGCTCGTCGGTGACGCGCAGGCCTGTGGTGTATTTGCAGATCAGCAGGATGATCAGCGTGCCGACCGCGCTCCACAGGATGGTCCAGACCAGCCCCAGGGCCTGAGCCCCGATATTGGCCCCTTCCGACAGGCTGTTGATCGCCGTGGAGGCGAAGACCCCGGTCAACAGGGCGCCGACCAGACCGCCGGCGCCGTGCAGGCCGAAGGCGTCCAGGCTGTCATCATACTTGAGCAGCTTCTTCAGCCAGACCGACGAGACATAGCAGGCCGGACCGGCGATCAGGCCGATGATGACCGCCCCCTTGGGATCGACGAAGCCCGCCGCCGGGGTGATGGCGACCAGACCCGCGACCACGCCGGACAGGACGCCGATCAGCGACCACTTCTTCTTGTAGACGACCTCGACGAACTTCCAGGCCAGGGAGGCCGCAGCCGCCGCCAGCAGGGTGTTGATCAGGGCGGCCCCCATCAGGCCGTTGGCCGCGCCTGCCGAACCGGCGTTGAAGCCGATCCAGCCAACCAGCAGCAGCGAGGCGCCGATCATGGTCAGAACGGGGTTGTGCGCCGTGATGGGCTCGACGCCGTAACCCTTCCTCGGCCCGAGGAACAGGGCGCAGACCAGACCCGCCACACCCGAGTTGACGTGAACCACTGCGCCCCCGGCGAAGTCCAGAACGCCTTGCGCGCCCAGAAAGCCGCCGCCCCAGACCCAGTGGGCGATAGGGGCATAGACGATCAGCGACCACAGGGCCGTGAACAGAAGCATGCCCGAGTACTTCAACCGCTCGGCGAAGGCCCCGGTGATCAGCGCCGGGGTGATGATGGCGAAGGTCAGCTGGAACGACACCCAGAGGAACTCCGGGATGCCCGGCAGCAGGCTGTGGGCCGTATCCACCGTCACCCCATTCAGGAACAGGGCGTCCAGACTGCCGATGTACTGGTTGATCCCTTCGTCGCCGTTGGTGCCGAAGGCGATGGTGTAGCCGGCGATGAACCAGGTCAGCGACACCACCGCAAAGGCGGCGACCGACTGGGTGATCGTGGCGATCACGTTTTTGCGGCGCACCATACCGCCATAGAAGAGCGCCAGGCCCGGCAGGGTCATCAGCAGGACCAGGGCGGTGGAGGTCCCCAGCCAGGCCGTGCCCGCCGCATCCAGCTCCAGCGGAACCTGATGTGAAAACAGCGCCGGAGCAGGCTCCGACGCTGTTACAGCAGCACTAGCAATGTTGGCGACGGTCGCGGCGTCCGGCGCCGCAAGCGCCGCTCCGACGGCGAATAACCCGCCGGTCAGACAGAGAAGGGCCAATAGGCCCGGTAAGCTGTTCTTGAACTGCGTCATGCCTGTATCCCCTCATGCGTTTCGCAGTTGCGAACTATTTATTGCAATTGCGAAGGCGGCAAGAGGAAAAATGCGGGATACTGATCATTCATGCTGATGAAGATCAGGATCAATGACTTAGGCACACCACACCCGAACCTGGGGCCATCCCGGCCCACAGGCGCGCACGTCTAGCCGCGACATGATCGGCAATTGAAAAGGGCCAGTCTCGCGACCGGCCCCTCGTTGTTTATGCGGTGGCTTTTGCGGGCCGTCCACGCTTGGCCGGCGCGGTGGCGGCGGGCTTGCGTCCCCCGGCCCCCAGACCCATCGACTTGGCCATCGCTGACCGCGCCGCCGCATAGGCAGGCGCCACCATCGGGTAGTCGGCGGGCAGGCCCCACTTCTCCCGATACTCCGCCGGCGTCAGTCCCTTGATCGCCAGCGACCGCTTCATGGACTTGTACTGCTTGCCGTCCTCGAACGAGATCAGGAAGTCGTCGGTGATCGACTTGCGGATTTGCGACGCCGTCGGACGCGTGACGGTTTCCACCACCTCTTCGATAACGGGAGCGGTCGTCGCCGACAGGGCGCCATGAATGGCCGCAATCATTCCCGGCAGGGCTGAGGCCTCAACCTTGTTGTTGCTGACATAAGCCGAAACGATGTCAGTCGTCATGCCGAGGATGTCAGCCCCTGTATCGGCGTCGTTCATATAGCCCCCAAAACTGGCGTTAAAAACCAAGACTATCACGGCCCTGATCTGGCTTGTAGCGCCCTGGCGTCCAGTATTTGCACCAACCCAGCCTGCCAGCGCCGCCGGCAGGACGCCCCATCCGGGGATTAGGCTTTGATTTTCATCAGGGAAATCTGGCGGAGACGGAGGGATTCGAACCCTCGGTACCCCTTACAGGGTACGACGATTTAGCAAACCGTTGCCTTCAGCCACTCGGCCACGTCTCCGGCAGGCGGCGTGCATAGCGAGTCGCGAGGCGCTGTGCAACGGGGGACCTGCCAACTGTCGCGTTAACGCGCCATAGATAGGCCACGTGCGACAAAAACGGGGCTCTTCAAGCCTCAGAAACGTTCAAAACCGCCTTATGACGTCCGCCGACACCCTTTTTTCACCCGCGAACGACCCCCGCGTCCAAGCGCAACAGGGTCGTCGATCAGCCGTCGCCGAAGTTGATTCGGCGTCAGCCTCGCCTCATCCGCGTCGTGGCCCCTTTCGTCCCGATGTCTGGCTGAACACCCGCCAGAGAAACGCCACCCGGCTGCGGGTCTTCTATTTTCGCGGTTTCGACATCGTCGGCGTCGGCGCCGTTGCGGCTGTCGCCGTTGCAGGCTTGATCCCCGGCGCGCTGCTGTCTGCCCGCCTGGCGGATATCGCCCCCTTTGCCCTGGGCGCCCTGGCGATCCTGGGCCTGATGCGCTCCTTGGGCCTTTATCGCTTCGAAAAGGGTCATGGCCTTGCACGGCACCTGACCTCGGTCGCCGGCGTCGTGACGGCGGGGGTCGGCCTGACTGCGATGCTTGGGCTCGCCCTGCATGGCGCGGCGACGCCCTGGTCCGCCTATGCCCAGTGGGGCGCCGCGACCTTGGTCATGCTGCTGGGCCTGCACACCGCCTGGAGCCTGCTGGTCGCCGACTGGCGTAGAAGCGGCGTTCTGACGCCCAATATCGTCGTGGTCGGCGCCACCCGCTATGCCCAGCGGCTGATTCAGGAGGCGCTGCAGCGTCGCGACCTGAACGTGCTGGGCGTGTTCGATGATCGTCTGGCCCGCTCGCCCGACGCCGTCGAGGGCGTGCCGGTGCTGGGCGAGGCCGACGCCCTGCTGAACCACAGGCTGACGCCCTATATCGACCGCATCGTCCTGGCCATCGACCCCAAGGCCGAGGCCCGCGTGCGGGACCTGACGGCCCGCCTCGGCGCCCTGCCGATCCCCCTGACTTTGCTGGTCGATCCCAAGGCCGCCGAGCAACGCAACGCCGCGCTCGAGACCCTGGCCCAGGCCCCGCTGGCGCCCCTGGAGGGGCCTGCTGATCCTGATCGCCGGGCGTTCAACAAGCGACTGCAGGACATCGTGCTGTCTCTTGTCGGTCTGATGCTGCTGTCGCCGGCCCTGCTGCTGATCGCCGCCCTGGTGCGGCTGGACAGCCCCGGCCCGGCCCTGTTCCGTCAGCGCCGCCACGGCTTCAATCAGGAAGAGATCGTGGTGTGGAAGTTCCGCACCATGCGGCACGAAACCGCCGACGCCACCGCCGCCCGCCAGGTCACGGCCGACGACGACCGCATCACCCGCATCGGCCGCTTCCTGCGCGTCAGCAGCCTGGACGAACTGCCGCAACTCCTGAATGTCTTGCGCGGTGAAATGTCCCTGGTCGGCCCGCGTCCGCACGCCATCGGCATGAAGACCGGAGAGACCGAGTCCGCCCGTCTGGTCGCCGACTACGCCCATCGCCACCGCATCAAGCCCGGCATGACGGGATGGGCGGCCATCAACGGATCTCGCGGCCCCATGCACACCGCCGCCGAAGTTCGCCGCCGGGTCCAGTTGGACATCGACTATATCGAGCGTCAGTCCTTCTGGCTGGACCTCTGGGTGATCGCCGTCACCGTGCCCGTCCTGCTGGGCGACAGGATCTCGGTGCGCTGATGTTCTGGCGTGGCGTACTGGGCTACCTGCCTGCCAATGTGATGCAGGGCCTGATCGGCTTTCTGACGATCATCGTCTTCACCCGCCTTCTCAGCGCCGAGGACTATGGGCGCTACGCCCTAGCCCTGTCGGTCATGACCCTGGCCCATGTGGCGAGCTTCAGCTGGCTGGAGGCCGCCATGGCGCGGTTCTGGGCCGCCCAGCGCGAAGGCGCGGACATGGCCAGCCATTTCGCCAGCCTGTACCGCACGGCCTTCATCGTCAGCGGCCTGTTCCTGCCTCTCGTGGGGCTGGCGATCTGGCTGTGGCCCATGCCGGACGCCTTCCGTTTCCCTCTGGCGATGGCCCTGTTCGGCATTCCTGTACGCTGCTTCTCCAAACTGGCGCAGGAGCGCTATCGCGCCTCGGGCGAGGTTCGCAAGGCGGCCACCCTCGACATCTGGAACAGCGTCGCCGGCCTCGCCGTCGGCGCAGCCTTCGCCCTGGCCGGCGCGGGCGGCGCCTCGCCCTTGGCGGGCCTGCTGATCGCGCCTCTGATGGCGATGCCCTTCTTCCTGCCTGGCGAACTGCGCGAGGCGCGGCAGGGCGTGGTCGATACCCAGCGACTCAAGACCTACGCCGTCTATGGCTATCCCATCGCGGCCTCGCTCGGGCTTTCGCTAGTGCTGGCCTCGACCGACCGCTTCCTGCTGGCCCTCTTCCTCGACGAGGCCGCCGTCGGCGCCTATCACGCCAGCTACAGCATCGCCAATCGGACGCTGGACGTCCTCTTCATCTGGCTGGGCACGGCTGGAACCCCGGCCCTGGTCATGGCGCTGGAGCGCGGCGGCCGCCGCCCGCTGATCGCCGCCGCACGAGAGCAAGCCTCGACCCTGGTCCTGATCGGCCTGCCCGCCGCGGTTGGCGTGGCCCTGGTCGCCCGCCCCCTGTCGGAGTTCATGATCGGCGAGGAGCTGCGTGACGCCGCCATTCTGGTGACGCCATGGATCGCCCTCTCGGCCTTCCTGTCGGGCATGACCGTCTATTATTTCCATCAGGCCTTCACCCTGGGCCGCCGCACCGGCTGGCTGCTGGCGGCCATGAGCGTTCCGGCCCTGACCAATGTCGTGCTCAACCTGCTGCTGATTCCGCGCTTCGGCGTTCTCGGCGCGGCCTGGGCCACAGCCGCCAGCTTCGCCGTCGGCCTGATCGCGTCGCTGTCCATCGGTCGGCGCATCCTGCCGCTGCCGATCCCATGGAACGCCCTGATCCGCTCCTCGCTGGCCGCCGCCGTCATGGCCCTTGTCGTCTGGTTCCTGCCCGCTATCGGCGGCTTTGCCGAACTGATGCTGGACGCCTCGGTCGGAGCGGCCGTTTACGGCGTCTGCGCCTATGCCCTGAACGCTGGCGGCGTACGCGAACTCGGCCAGCGGCTTCGGGCCGCCGTTCGTGCCCGGAGAGCCGTCGCATGAGCGCCTCGGCCCAGATCCACGACAACCCAGGCTGGCCGATGGCCAGTCCGGTCCTGTCGGTGCTGATCCCCTTCCTTCGCGATGATCCAGGCGTCTTGCTGGCGCTTCTGGAGCGCGAAGCCCTCGCCCTGGATGGCGCGGTCGAACTGGTCCTGCTGGATGACGGCACGGCTGACCCCGCCCTGACCGCCCGTCTGACGGCCCAGATCGACGCCCTGGCCCTGCCGACGCGCCTGATCACCCTGCCCGCCAATGAGGGCCGCTCCATCGGCCGCAACCGGCTGGCCTCCGCCGCACGGGGCGGGAGCCTTCTGTTCCTCGACAGCGACATGAGGCCCGACCACGACCGCTTTCTGCAAACCTGGGCGAGGCTGACGACCGAACAGGCGCCCGCCGTGGCCTTCGGCGGCTTCTCGCTGTTGCAGGCCCCTCAAGAGGCCCGCTTCGCCGTTCATCGCAGCATGGCGGCCAAGTCGGACTGCCTGTCTCACGAGCAGCGCGCCTTGCAGCCCGAGAAATACGTCTTCACCTCCAACCTTCTGGTTCGCCGCGACGTGTTCGAGACCGAGGCTTTCGATCCCGGTTTTTCGGGCTGGGGCTGGGAGGACGTGGAATGGGCCATGCGCGTCTCGCGCCGGTTCGCCGTCGTCCATCTGGACAACACCGCCACCCACATGGGTCTGGACACGGTCGAGGCCCTGGCCGCCAAGTACGAACAGTCGGCGCCCAATTTCGCCCGTGTCGTCGCCCGCCACCCCGACTTCGTCGCCGCCTATCCCAGCTATCGCGTGGCGAAAAAGCTGAAGGCCGTGCCGGGCCTGAAGGCCGTCCGTCCCCTGTTCAAGCGCGCCGCCCATCTAACCGCCCTGCCCGTGCCCTTGCGCGCCTTCAGCCTGCGCCTTTACCGCGCCGCCCTCTATGCGGAGGCGATATGATCCAGCCCTACACGCCTGACGTCAGCCTGAAGGGCAAGCTGCGCCGCCGCTTCGCCCGACTGACGCACCGGCGCCCGGCGCGCCTGGGCCTGACCCGACCGACCGTCAGCTTCACCTTCGACGACATCCCCGCCAGCGCCGGACAGGCCGGGGCCGAGGCGCTGGAGGCGCATGGCGCGCGGGGGACCTTCTACGTCTGCGCCGGCCTGTTCGGGCAGAACGGACACATGGGCCGCTTTGCCGACAGCAGCGAGATCGGCGATCTGATCCGACGCGGCCATGAGGTCGCGGGCCATACCTTCGGCCATCTGGACTGCCACCGAACGCCCGAGGCTGAACTGATCGCCGACCTCGACGCCAATGACGCCGCCCTGCACGACCTGAGCGCCGCCCCCATCCATTTCGCCTATCCCTATGGCGAGGTCTCGCCGCGCGCCAAGGCCCTGCTGGCCGGGCGCTATGCATCGCTGCGCGGGGTGCACAAGGGGCTTGTCCACGACGGCGGCGACCTGAACCAGTTGCCGGGCGTCGGCATCGAAGGCCCGGAGGGTCAAGCTGTCGCTCGCCAGTGGATCGACCGCGCCGTGTCTGAAAACGCCTGGCTGATTCTCTACACCCACGACGTCCGCGAGGCCCCTTCGCCCTGGGGCTGCACGCCTGACGCCCTGTCGCGCCTGATCGCCCATGCCCGCGCGACCGGCTGCGACATCCGCACGGTGGGCGAGGTGCTGGCGGCATGAACGCGACCGACGTCGCTGTCGTCATCCCGACCCTGCGTCGCCCCGACAGTCTGGAGCGCGCCCTGCGCTCGCTGTTCCTCCAGACCGACGTCTCGGACCGTCTGCGCGAGATCGTCGTCGTCGACAACGATCCGGCGGCGAGTTCGCGCGACACCGTGGACCGCCTGCGTCCCGCCTCCCCCGTGCCCCTGGTCTGGCGTCACGCCCCCCGTCCCGGCGTCGCCACCGCCCGCAACGAAGGTCTGGCCGCCACAGACGCGCCCCTGATCGCCTTCCTCGACGACGACGAAGCCGCCTCGCCCGGCTGGCTGGCGGCCCTGCTGGCGGGCCAGGAAGCGACCGGCGCCGACGCCGTCTTCGGTCCGATCCGGGGGCGCGTCCCCGACGGAACGGGCTGGACCACCCACTACCTCGAACGGTTTTTCGGTCGCGAAGGCCCGGCGCAGTCGCAGTTGATCGACCAGCCTTACGGCTGCGGCAACGCCCTGCTGGTGCGCGCTACCGCCCTGCCCGGCGTCGCCCCGTTCAACACCTCAGCGGACCAATCAGGCGGCGAGGACGACGCCCTGTTCACGGCCCTGGCGGCACGGGGCGGCCGCTTCGGCTGGGCCGCCGACGCCTGGGTGGACGAGTTCGCGCCGCCGCACCGCGCTACCCTGCGCTACGCCCTGACCCGCGCTTTCGCCTATGGCCAGGGGCCCAGCCAGACCGCCGCCGCCGCCCGTGACTGGCCCGCCGTCGCCCGTTGGATGGTCATCGGCGCAGCCCAGACCGCCGTCTGGACCCTGGCCGCCCTGCCCCTGATCCTGATCCGTGATCCGAGGCGCGCGGATAGGCTGGATCGCGCCGCGCGCGGCCTGGGAAAACTGTTCTGGATGAAGGGGTTCGAGCCGCATTTTTACGGCACGCGCGAACTGGCGCGGCTGGAGCGCCAGAAGATCTAGCCGACCAGCCGCTTCAGCATTGGCGGCGGCGCCCAGGTGGAGCGGTTCATCACCACGCCGGCGATGCGTCCGCCCACGGCGTCGATTTCGTCACGCAGGGCCACTGGCTCGCTGGCCGCCGTCGTCTCGGCGGCGACCACCAGGATGGTGGCGTCGACAAAGGGCGCCAGGGTGATGGCCATGTCGCTGCGGTCGGCGGCGGGGGTGTCGATCACCACCGTGTCGGCATGGGCGCGCAAGGCCGTCCAGTAGCGCGCCTCACCCACCGGCTCGACCCGCTGACCGGCGCGCAGCAGCTCGGTATGGAACCGCGTGACGAACAGCCGCCCGCCCAGACAGGCCCGCGCGGTCATCAGGCGGGCCGGCTTGACCGGCAAACCGTCGCGGCCCCGCATCGGCGGCGTGACGGCATAGAAGGCGGAACTGTCCGGCGAGGCCTGGACCGGAGCCGCCAGACGACCGAACCGCTCGGGTTCGGACGCGATCACGTCCATCTGTCCCTGCTGGCTCAGATCACCATCGATCAACCAGACCGGCTTGCGCGCCCGCACAGCCGCTAGGCGAGCGTACTCGCGCGCCACGGTCGAGACGCCGTCTCCGGTTGTGGCCGAGGCGAACTGGATGACGCGGCCGCGATGAGCCGACGCTGGTCCCAGCGCCGCCCACAGTCCCGCCATTTCCGTCGTCAGATCCACCATCGAATCGGTTACGCGCCCATCATTGATGCGTCAGCCTAGCATGGGCCGGCGCATCCAAGAGGCTCAGCCCGCCTTCATCGGCGCCACGGCCAGCACCGGCATCTGCAAGGTGCGGCTGGCCGTCGAGGGCAGCGAGAACCCGCGCCGCAGGAAGACCCGCAGCAAGCCGACACAAAGGGCCGTGAAACCGGCGAATAGGAAGGCCGCGATCATCAGCGGCGCCTTCAGGCTCTTGCCCTTTGACGGCGGCTGAGCGCGCTCGATCACCGTGACATTATCGGCGCCCGCCTTGACCAGCTCATTGTCGGCGCGGCTCTGGGTCTCGCGCTGCTGGAACTCGCGGATCGAGGCGGTCAGGACTTCGCGGTTGCCGGCCAGGGTGGCGTTGCGGGATTCAAGCTCGGTCAGACGGGCCTGACGCGTGCGCAGGTCCACCACCTGACGATCCAGCACGGCCAGACGCGCCGCCAGGGCGTCGCGCTCGGCCTGGGCGTTGATCCGCGTGGTCTCCAGCTCGACCCAGACAGGGTTCGGCCCCGTGCGGACCTCCTTGGCCCCGACCGCCGTGCCAGTGCCGACATAGGCCTGCATTTGGGCGATCCGCGCCTCGATCTCACGCACGGGCTGGGCGTCGGGCCGATAGCGGCTCAGCAGATCCTCGCGCTGGGTGCGCAGTTGCAGGATCTGGTCCTGCGCCGAAATGTTCAGGTCCTGCTGCAGGGCGATCTCGACCGGGGTGCGGCTCTGCTGGCCCGCCAGCGTCGTCAGACGCTGCGCCGCCTGGTTCAGTTGCGCCTGCACCGCCATCCGCTCGGTGAAGATGGACTGATAGGCGGCCGCCAGCGTCGCCTTGGCCGTGGCGAAGTCGCCGATATTGTTGGTGCGCAAGAATTCTTCATAGGCCTGATCCGCCGTGGACAGCTCGTCCTCGAAGGCCCGGCGCTGGGTCTGGATGGCCGGCGTGGCGCGGTCCTGGAAGACTTCGCGGCGATAGGTCAGGTATTGCTCGATGACCGTGTTCAGCACCCGCGCCGACAGGGCGGGATCATCGCTTTCATAACGCAGGCCGATCACGGGACTGAGCGGCGTCACCACCACCTCAAGGCCCGAGGCCACGGCGCGCACCGCGTTTTCTTCCTGTTTGGCCGGGCTGGCCTTGGACGGCTTGCCGTCCTGGAAGCTCTCGACGCCCATGGCGCGAACCACGCGGCGCTTGACCTCCGTGCTGTTCAGGATGGCCCCTTCCGACTGCGCCACCTCGGCGGCGGTCGGCGGCGAGCCCCTCTCGCTCACCCCGACGCGCGGCTGATAGACGTATTCCTGACCCACGCCGACGAACAGGCTGGCCCCGGCGGTATAGGTCTTCTTCAGCGTCAGAACCGCTCCTGCGCCCAGGACGAACAGGACGGCGAAGACCAGCACCATGACCCACAGTTCGCGGAACAGCAGCGCCACGACGTCGAGGACGCCATAACGCGGTCGAGCTGCTGCACGAGAGGCCAAACGCATGAGCCGGGGAAATCCATTCCAGGAAGCTTTCAGGCGCTACCCTTGAATGACCCACGTTAACCGGGCGTTACCCATAAGGGTCCAGCTTCACCTTCATTCGAAAACGACAGCTGTTCGCGCCCTCATGATCCCTGATCGCCGCCTTATCCTGATGGGCCTGGCCGCCGGCCTGGCGGGCTGCGCCAGCGGTCGTGGCCAACCGCCCCTGCCCGGCGCGCCCCTGCCCGCCGATCTGGCCTTCGCGCCGTGGACGGATGTAGCCCCCGAATACCTGCTCTTCCCTGGCGACGAGATCGAGGTCGCCCTGCCCACCGCGACCGAGCTGACCCGTCAGCTCAAGATCGGCCCCGATGGGCGCGTCTCCCTACCGCTGCTGGGCCATGTCATGGCGGCGGACCGCACCCTGGCCGAACTGGAGGCCGACGTCGCCGAGGGTTACGCCGCTCAGCTGCGCCGCCCCGAGGTCGAAGTCACCCTGCGCCTGGCCGGCCCGCTCAAGGTCTGGGTCGACGGCGAGGTCCGCAATCCCGGCGTGTTCGACATGCCCGGCGACATCGACGCCTATCAGGCCGTCATCATGGCCGGCGGCTTCCTGCCCTCGGCCAAATCCGCCCAGGCCGCCCTGATCCGACGCGGCCCAGGCGGGGTGCGCATGATGCGCGCCATTGACCTTCGTCCGCGCCGGGCCGAGGTCGTGCCCCTGCATCGCGGCGACATCATCTTCGTGCCGCGCTCAACCCTTGGCGAGCTCGCCGCCTTCTTCACCCTGTTCCGCGCCGCCCTGCCGATCGGCTTCAGCTATGCCCTGAACGGCGGCTACGCCTCGACCTGAGGCCATCTTTTCGCCGCATAGCGGAACTGCCGAGCTTGGTCTGGCGTTGCCTCTTGGGATCTGTCGCCCCGCTAGAGGACCGACCCATGCGCATTCGCTCCGGCTTTCCGGTCCTCGCCGCCGCTCTCGCCCTGGCCGCCTCGCCTACATGGGCGGCACAGGAGGACGGACAGAACGCGGCCGACGACGACCCCATGGTTCTCTACGACAAGGACGGGACCACCCTACGGGCGCATCTGCAGGCGGGCGGCAATCTGGTCGCCGAACACGATCTCTTCTGGCGGTTCTCGGAGACGGTGGCCGGCGTCACCGATTTCGACCCCAACGCCGAATGGTTCGAAGCCTATGTAAAGCCCGGCCTGACCTTTGAGCGGCGTGTGGGCGAACGCGCCACCTTCTATGGCGGCGTGTCGGCGGTGGCCTCCATGACCGTGGGCACCGACGCCTTCGACGCCGGGGATACCGGCCGGGCGACCCTAGAGGAAGGCTACCTCGGCTGGCGCTACAAGGCCGATGAGACCACCTTCGACGTCTCCGTCGGTCCGCGCGTCTTCAAGGCCGGCACGGGGATGCTGATCGAGGCGGGCGGCTCCAGTGGATTTTCGCGCGGCGCGTTGAAGCTTGGCCCGCGCAAGGCCTGGGCCTTCGCCGCCCTAGGCGAGGTCAGCCGCGGCGGCTTCAAGGGCACGGCCTTCTACCTTGACCCCAATGAGTCGCCGGACAACGACAGCCACAATCGACTGGCCGGCGTGGACATCCGCTACGACGCCAACCCCAACGCCGTCATCGGCCTGACGGCGGGCAAGGTGCTCGAATCCGAGTCCCCCTACCCCAAGGCCCCGCCCGGCGGGATCGGCGTTCCAAGCATCATTCCCGGCGCCCGCGACGGACTGAAGTTCGCCAATCTCTACATCCGCTCGCCGCTCAGGGGCGCGCCCAACGCCTTCATGGCGGCGGATCTGGCGGTCGAGCGCAACGACCGCATCGACCTGCGCGCCTGGGCGGGCCGCGCCCAGATCGGCTACGCCTTCGCCGAACATCGCTGGAAGCCGACCTTCACCCTGGGCTATCAGACCTTCTCCGGCGACGATCCCGACACCCCCCGGCTGGAGCGGTTCGACCCTCTCTATTACGAGGGCAACCCCTCGGCCTGGTCGACCGGCACCAAGTCGTCGATGGTCTTCATCAACTCCAATGTGAACTCCTGGCAGGTCGCAGTCAGCGTCGCGCCGACGCCGGCCGACACCTTCACGCTGCGCATCCACCGCATCGAAGCCGACCAGTTGCGCAGCCCGATCCAGTTCGGTCAGGCGACCCGCGTCGAGGGCGACGACATCGACAACCCCATCACCGGCGTCACCCGCCACCACCTGTCCGACGACCTCTACGTCGAGTACTTTCGCGCGATATCGGCCAACCTGTACCTAACGACGGGCTTTTCCGTCTCCGTGCCCGGCGCGGGGACCAAGTCCATCGTCGAGGACGCACCCGTCTGGGCCGGCGCCTACGTCAATCTGATCGCCAACTACTGAACCGAACGAGACGTCCATGACCCTGCTCGCACCGCCGACCGACCGCCGCAGCTTGCTGGCCGGCGCGGGCGCCCTGGCCGGCGCCGCCCTGATCGGAGGGCGCTCGGCCATGGCCCAGTCACGCGCGTCGGCCATGATTTTCACCGGCGGCCCCATCCTGACCATCGACGACGCCATGCCGACCGCCGAGGCCGTGGCCGTGCGCAACGGCGTCATCGTCGCGGTGGGCTCGCTGGACGCCGCCCGCGCGGCTGTGGGCCGCAACGCCCAAGTGGTCAATCTGGACGGTCGCACCCTGCTGCCGGGCTTCTTCGATCCCCACGGCCACGTGTCGATGGTCGGCCTGCAGGCGCGCTACGCCAACCTGCTTCCTGCGCCCGACGGCCAGGGCGACGACATCCCGGCCCTGCAAGGCATCACCCGCGACTGGATGAACGCCCACGAACAGCTGGTCCGCGACACCCAGTTGGTCATCGGCTTCGGCTATGACGACTCCCAGCTGAAAGAGCATCGCCACCCGACACGGACTGAGCTGGACGCCATCTCCGACAGCGTGCCGATCCTGTTCATGCACCAGTCCGGCCACCTGGGCGTGGCCAACAGCGCGGCCCTGAAGGCCGCCGGGATCAGCGCCTCGACGCCCAACCCCGACGGCGGCGCCTTCCGCCGCGAAGACGGCTCGCAGGAACCCAACGGGGTGATGGAGGAAACCGCCCTCTTCACGGTCATGGGCGCCCTGTTCACCCGCCTGGACCTTCGGGCCAACCTTGAGATGATCCGCGAGGGCGCGCGCTTCTATTCCAGCTTCGGCTACACCACGGCTCAGGATGGGCGCTCCTCGACCGACACCTGCCGCATGATGGCCATGCTGGCCGAGCGTGGCGAGCTGCCCATCGACATCCTGTCCTTCCCCGACATTCTCACCTCGACCGACGTCATGGCGACGCCGCTATATCGCAAGAACTACGTCGGCAAATACCGCATCGGCGGGGTCAAGCTGACCATTGACGGCTCGCCCCAGGGCAAGACCGCCTGGCTGTCGCAGCCCTACTATATTCCGCCCGAAGGCAAGCCAGCCTCCTATCGCGGCTATCCCGCCGCGACCGAGCAACAGGTTCTGGACGCGGTCGAACTGGCCTTCAAAAACGACTGGCAGATCGAGGTCCACGCCAATGGCGACGCCGCCATCGACCTGTTGATCGGCGCGGTGCGCGACGCCACAAACCGGCACGGCGCCAAGGACCGTCGCCCGGTCATGATCCACGGCCAGACCGTCCGTATGGATCAGCTGGACGAACTCAAGACCCTGGGCATCGTGCCGTCCCTCTTCCCCATGCACACCTTCTATTGGGGCGACTTCCACAGGGACGCGGTTCTGGGACCGCGCCGGGCCGAGTTCATCTCGCCCTGCGCCTCGGTCGTGCGACGCGGGATGCGCTTTACCAGCCACCACGACGCGCCGGTGGCCAATCCCGACGCCATGCGCGTCCTGTCCGCCACCGTCACCCGCCGCACCCGCTCGGGCGACATCCTCGGCCCCGATGAATGCGTCCCCGTCGACATCGCCCTGAAGGCCATGACCCTCTGGGCCGCCTGGCAGCACTACGAAGACGACCGCAAGGGCTCCCTGGCCGTCGGCAAGCTCGCCGACATGACCATCCTGGACGCTGACCCCATGACCATCGACCGCGACAAGCTGGCGGCGATCAAGGTCACCAGCACCTGGAAGGAAGGCCGCGAGGTCTGGTCTGGCTGAGGTGGAGACGCTCGTCCCACCTCAAGCAGGGTGCTCAAGTCTGCTTTCGACCCCATTGCGGTCTCCGCAATCCACCCTCAAGCTAAGGTCATGACCCGCGAAGACTTCCTTAGGAACGCTGAGCCCCACTTGATTGCTGACGTACGGATGTACGCAACGGCGGATGGGGGCCGCAAGACACCGGCACACCTCGGTTGGGGTTGCCCATGCATGGTGTCTCTTGAAGAGCCGCTCGAGGGTTGTGACGCTTGGCCCATCTTACTTGGTGAGCCCTTGAAACCAGGTGAAGAGCGACGCTTGGGGATGGTTTTTCTGTCCGGCGAGAAAGCTGCGACCATTATGCGTAACGCCGGTCGCTTCTTTCTCTGGGAAGGGCGAGCGATTGGCGAGGCCAAAGTCATAGCTTAGGTCCGCCCCCTTAGCGGACGTTCACTGTGTCCGCTTATGGGATCAAGGGCAATGTCGATCAAGAAAACGGATCGAAAGGCAGCAATTGCGCCTCTTGGATGAGTGTAAAACTCATCCAGCCCAAACGGGCTATTCCATGGTCGGGGCGAGAGGATTCGAACCTCCGACCCTCTGGTCCCAAACCAGATGCGCTACCAGGCTGCGCTACACCCCGAACCGATGGAGCGCCCTCATGACACGGCGGGCGTCCCACCGCAACGCATTCAAGGCCTTAATCTGGATTAGGGGCGAAAGAAGCTGTGGCGAACCTGGTCGCCGGGCTTGGCGCCGATCTCGTCGGCCCGGCCGGCGCGCAATTCCAGCACGCCGTTGGCCGCGCCGTTCGAGGGCAGAGGCGTCTGCGAATAGGGCGTGGCGTGGCTGGCGATGGAGACGATCCGACCTTGCGGGTCGATGTAGATGATGTCCAGCGAGCTGGGCGTGTTCTTCATCCAGAAGCTCTGCTCGGTCGCCGCCGGGAACTGGAACAGCATTCCCCGGTCGTCTTCCAGCGGCGGGCGGTACATGAGGCCGCGCGCGCGCTCGGCGTCGTCGTCGGCGATCTCGACCATGAATTTATGCTCGCCCGAGGCGGTGACGATGCTCAGCGGTTCCAGCGGCTGACCGGCGGCATCGACCGGCCCCTTCGGCGCACAGGCGGAGGCCAGGCCCGCGACCGCAAGGACGCCCGCCAACAGCATACGACGCGAGAAACCCATGACTTCGCCCCCCAATGGGCGAAACCTATTCGCCCGGCCTGATCTCGGCCACCACCAGGCCCTTGGGGCCGTCGGCGAACCGCACCTGCACCGCCTCGCCGGGCGCCAGATCATCCAGCCCGCAGCGTCGCAGCGTTTCGACATGGACGAAGATATCGCCGGCCGCGCCGTCGCGCACCACGAATCCATAGCCCTTGGTGCGATTGAACCATTTGACGACCGCTGTCTCCAGCGGGCCATCGCCGGTCATCTCAAAGATAGGGCGCGGCGATGCCGAAGCACGCGGCGCTTCGCGACGCATCGGCGTCGGCTGCCCCTGCCCCAGATCGATCACGCGCACGACCTGCCATCCCTTGGCGCGGCGGGCGCATTCGCAAGTGATGACTGCGCCTTCGGCGGCGACCTCATGCCCCCCGTCCCGCAGGCTACTGACGTGCAGCAGCACATCTTTCAGCTCGGTCAGGTCCGGCTCATCGGGCACGATGAAGCCATAGCCCTTGCCCGGATCGAACCATTTCACCGTACCGGCGATCAGGACGACATCCGGTGCTTCAATCTCGTCGTAGTCCGACAACTCACAACCCTCGCCTGCAAAGCGTGCAGAGGCTATGATTAACACGGTTCTGTGAACTGCGGAAAAACAAAAATGACGATTTTAAGCCCGACCATCGACAAAAGCGCCCCTTCCCGCTGAGCGGGCGACCACGATCCATGATGCAGGGGGATAGCTCCGCGTGGCAGTCCCTAGGGGAGTCGAACCCCTCTTTTCAGGTTGAAAACCTGACGTCCTAACCGATAGACGAAGGGACCGCTGCGCGGAGGAGTGGTCTGATAGCCATCCCCACCGTATGAAGCAAGTCTGTTTTTCAACTTTCTGAACAAAGACTTCACCGGCGCACTGGGCGCGCGAGAACGCCCCTTGCAGGACGATTGAGGCTGTCGATGTCAGGGAAGGAAGAAGGCTCCGCGTGGCAGTCCCTAGGGGAGTCGAACCCCTCTTTTCAGGTTGAAAACCTGACGTCCTAACCGATAGACGAAGGGACCGCTGCGCGGAGGACCGGGGTAATAGCCGCCGATTCCGCCGCTTGCAAGCGCTTGCTGCGCAGTTTGTGTGACTTTTTCAAAGACCTGCGCTCGGCAAGGTCCCGTCTCAGGCCATGCGCGGATCAGCCACGTCCTCAATCTCGAACTGCACCCCGCGACGGCCGTTCCAGTCATCCGCTTTCAGTCGCCCGACCAGGTTCAGCCCGCCCTGCCCGGCCAGCAGCGCCTTGCCGCTGGGCAGATCGGCGCAGCGCCAGGCGATGGCCCGCACCGAGGCCCCGTCCGCACCGACCAGACGGCACCGCACATGGCCGCCGTTCATCGCCGCCGGCTCACGCGCCTGCACGCCTTGCAGGGCGAACAGGGGCTCAGGGTTGGCCGGCCCATAGGGCGCCAACTGCTCGAAGGCTTCGAACAGATCGCGGGTGGCTGCACTCGGGTCGATCAGGGCGTCCACCTCGACCCAGTCCTGGGCCACGGCCTCGGCCCGCTCGCCGGAAAGGCGGTCGTTGAGGAAGGCCCGCAGTTCGTCGATCCGATCAGCGGCGACCGTCAGGCCCGCCGCCATGGCGTGCCCGCCCCCGGCGATCAGGACGCCTTCGTTCCAGGCCGCCTGCACGGCCCGGCCCAGGTTCATGCCCGGCTGCGAGCGGCCCGAACCCTTGCCCAGACCATTGATGGCGTCGACGCCGATCACCACGACCGGCTTCCTCCAGCGTTCGCGCAGACGCCCGGCGACGATGCCGACCACGCCGGGGTGCCAGTCCTCGCCCGCGATCACGACCATGGCGGATTCGTCGTTGTGCGCGCCCGTCGCCTCGACCCGGCGCACCGCCTGTTCCGTCACCTGGGCCTCGACCTCGCGCCGGGCGATGTTCAGGGCGTCCAGTTCCTGCGCCAGCATCCGCGCCTCGTCGGGATCGTCGGTGGACAGCAGGCGCGCGCCCAGGTCCGACTTGCCGATCCGACCGCCGGCGTTGATGCGCGGGCCAAGAATGAAGCCCGCATGATTGGACTTTGCCGGTCCCGGCTCCGCCCCGGCGGCGGCCAGCAAGGCCTTCAACCCCGGATTTTTCCAGTCCGACATGACCTTCAGACCTAGGCTGGTCAGCGCCCGGTTGAAGCCCGTCAGCCCCGTCACGTCGCAGATGGCCCCCATCGCGGCCAGATCCAGCCACTGGCGAATGTCGGGCTCGGTCTTGCCCTCGAACAGCCCCCGCGCCCGCGCCTCGCGGTTCAGGGCGGCCAGCAGGACGAAGACCACCCCCGCCGCCGCCAGATTGCCCTGGCCAGAGTTGCAGCCGGGTCGGTTGGGATTGACCACGGCCAGACAGGCCGGCGGCTCCTCGCGCATCATGTGGTGGTCGATGACCACGACCTTCAGACCGATGGCGGCGGCATGGGCCACGGCCTCATTGGCCGCCGCCCCGCAGTCCACCGTGATGACCAGATCGGCGCCGCGCGCCTTAAGCGTATCGAACGCCCGCGCGCTGGGGCCATAGCCCTCGGTCAGGCGGTCGGGGACATAGATAGGAAGTTCCGCATTGAGCGTCCGAAACCAGCGCACCAGCAGGGCCGCGCTGGACGCCCCGTCGACGTCATAGTCGGCGAAGACGTGGATGCTGCTGCCCGCCTGCAGGGCGTCGATGATGGCGGTCGCCGCCGTATCCATGTCCATGAAGCTGGACGGGTCGGGGAACAGCGCCCGCAGCGTGGGCCTCAGAAAATTCTCGCCCTGATCCGCCGCCACGCCGCGCGCCGCTAGGGCGCGGGCCATCGGCTCGTCCAGGTTCAGGGCCTGCATGTGGGCGCGGATGGTCCCCGCCTCGGCCGGACGCTGACGCCAGGCGCGGCCCGACAGCGAGCGCGACACGTCGAGGAAGGCGGGAGCGTTTCCACCGTCAGCCATGAGCAATCCTTATTGGCCCGGACATCATTCCGGGATTCTGTCTGCCAGACGACCTTGATCCGACAGGCGGAGCGTCAGGGGCGCGGACGGTCGATGGGCGGCGGCGCGGCGGCGCGGCGACGCAAGGCCTCTGCGAAGGCCTCGACCTCCTCCGGCGTCTGGGCGCCGATGGGAGCCATCTTCGCCGGATCGAAGCGTTGCCGGATCGATTCGATAAAGGCCGTCGGATCGCTGTCCATGGTCCAGTCGATCTGCGCCACCTGACCGGCCAGAGCGCCGCTGTCGGCGTTCAGCGTGCTAACATTGGCCGCCACCTGGGCCGGCTGCGGCACGTCGGTTGGCGCAGCCGGAAAATCGGCCCAGCGCGGGTAGTTTCGGTTCGCGTCCACCAGTTGCTGAATACGCGGCGCCAGCGGCGACGTGGCGTCCGTTTGCGGGTCGAACGACCCCACGCAGCCGCCCACGGGCAACAGCAAGCCGGTCATCGCCAGCAGGATCGTCTTTTTCGACAGGAACACATTCATCTCAACCCCGGTCATATGCCATCATCCGTCCCGGAGGAAGGCTCGCGGCCCGACGCGAGGCCGGTTCCACAGGTTCGCCCATGGCCAAGCACCCGACCAAGGCTCCCCCCGCCCCGCTGGCAGCCGCCGCAGCGCCGCGTAAATCAGGCCGTCCGACCTCGGCCAAGCCCCGGCCGAAGAAGGCGGCGACACCCGAACCGGCCCCCGAATCGTCGGCCGAACCGACCGCCCCCAATGCGCCGCCGCCCCAAGCCGAGGCTGCCGATCCCTTCGCCTTCGGGGCCGATCAACGTCATCTGCTGGAAACCCTGTCGCTGAACCTGGCCAAGGCGGCCATGACGGCCCAGTCGGCCATCGCCGAGGCCGCCCTCAGCCAGGCCGACCGGCCCGCCGCCCTGTCGCCCGATCCCTTCAACGTCGCCCCGGCCATGACCTCGGTCATGACCAGTCTGGCCGCCCGCCCCGAAAAGCTGTTCCAGGCCCAGGCCGACCTGTTCAGCCGCTATATGGACCTGTGGTCCACGACGTCGCGCCGCGCCATGGGCGAAGAGGTCGCCCCCGCCCCTTCCACCGACAAGCGGTTCCGCGACCCGGCCTGGAGCGAGAACCCGGTCTTCGACGTCATGCGCCAGTCCTATCTGGTCACTTCGGACTGGATGAACGGCCTGGTCTCCAGCGTCGAGAACGTCGATCCGCGCGTGAAGCGCAAGGCCGAGTTCTTCACCAAACTGCTGACCGACGCCTTCTCGCCCGCCAACTTCCTGGCCTCCAACCCAGCGGCGCTGAAGGCCCTGGCCGAGACGGGCGGCGAATCCCTGGTGAAAGGGATGCAGAACTTCGCCGCCGATCTGGAGCGCGGCGCCGGCAAGCTGAAGATCAGTCAGGCCGACTACGGTCAGTTCAAGGTCGGCGAAAATGTCGCCACCGCCCCCGGCCAGGTGGTCTGGCGCGACGAACTGTTCGAGCTGATCCAGTTCGACGCCGCGACGGACGCCCAGCACGCTATACCGCTGCTCATCTTCCCGCCGTGGATCAACAAATTCTACATCATGGACCTGCAGCCGGCGAACTCGCTGATCCGCTGGCTGTCGGCCCAGGGCTTCACCGTCTTCGTCTGCTCCTGGGTCAACCCGGATCTGGACAAGGCCGAGTACGGCTTCGACGACTACCTGGACAAGGGCGTCTATCGCGCCGTTGAAAAGACGCTGGAGCAGACGGGCCAGAAGCAGCTGAACGCGGTCGGCTATTGCATCGGCGGCACCCTGCTGGGCGCGGCCCTGGCCCATATGGCGGCGCGCAAGGACGCCCGTGTCGCCTCGGCCACCTTCTTCGCCGCCCAGCACGATTTCGCCGAGGCCGGCGACCTGCTGCTGTTCACCGACGAACACTGGCTGGCCGAGATCGAGCAACAGATCGACGCCGCCGGCGGGGTCCTGCCCGGCGCCGCCATGGCCGACACCTTCAACGCCCTGCGCGCCAACGACCTGATCTGGTCCTTCTTCGTGTCCAACTATCTGATGGGCAAGGCGCCGCCAGCCTTCGACCTGCTGTTCTGGAACGCCGACCAGACGCGGATGCCCAAGCGCCTGCACCTCGACTACCTCCGCCACATGTACGGCCAGAACGCCCTGGCCAAGGGCGAGTTCGAGATCGACGGCGAGCGCATCGACCTTTCGACCGTCAAGACGCCCCTCTACTTCCTGGCCAGCCGCGAGGACCACATCGCACCGATGAACTCGGTCTATCGCTCGGCGCGGCTGTTCGGCGGCCCCGTGACCTATACGCTGGCCGGATCGGGCCACATCGCCGGGGTCATCAACCCGCCCGCCGCCAACAAATACCAGCACTGGACCAACCCCGCCCTTCCCGAGACGCTTGCGGACTGGCAAGCGGAGGCTGAGCAACATCCGGGCAGCTGGTGGACTCACTGGGCCGCCTGGCTGCGTGAGAAATCGGGCGAACAGATTCCCGCCCGCGACCCCAAGACCGGCCAGCTAAAGCCTATCGAGCCCGCGCCCGGCGCCTATGTGAAAGTGAAGTCTTGAAGCGTATCGAACCTAACCTGCTGCTGGCGATCACGACCGGCATCGCCTTGCTGCTGCTGATCCTGACCGCCAGCGTCTTCGGACAGCCCGGCGGCGCGTTGAAATACGCCATCCTCGTTGTGGTTGTGGTGGTCGCCTTCATCCCGCTGAACGCCATGTTCCGCAAGCGCATGGGATGGGACCGCCCGCCGATGATCCATCCGGCCGCAGCCTCGACCGCCGCCTGGGCCAGCATCTTCCCCATGATGGTGATGCTGTCGGCGGCGATTCCCGTATTCTGGCCCGGCCACGATTATGGCCTGCTGATCATTATCGCCGGCCTGTGGTTCGGCGTGACGGTGGAATCCGCGATCAAGGCCCGTCAGGCAGGCTGAAACCTCAGCGCTAAGCCGTTGTTGCAGTAGCGCCGCCCGGTCGGCGGCGGCCCGTCCATGAACAGATGCCCCTGATGCCCCAGGCACCGGGCGCAGTGGTATTCGATGCGGGCTATGCCGATCCGTCGGTCGGTCTTGGTCCCGATATTGGCCTCGATCACGCGGAAGAAGCTCGGCCAGCCGGTGCCGCTGTCGTACTTCCATCCCGACTGGAACAGCGGCAGGGCGCAGCCCTTGCAGACAAAGACGCCGCGTCGGTGCTCGTCGTTCAGAGGGCTGCTGAAGGGCTGCTCGGTGCCCTCATGCCGCAGCACCCGCCACGAGGCGTCGCCCAGACGTCGCTTCCACTCCGCGTCGCTGATCCGGCGAAACGGCGAGTTGGCCCACTGCCCTTCCGACGCGTCCGCCGCCTCGGGCGCACAGCCGCTCAAGGCGACAGCGACGCACCCCAGCAGCACGGATCGACGGTCGAATACAGCGTCCATGCCCCCTATACGGCGGGCAAACGCTTTTGGTTCAGACCAGACCCGTCGCCTCGTCCAGACCCAGCATGATGTTCAGGTTCTGCACCGCCGCCCCCGAAGCGCCCTTGCCCAGGTTGTCGAGCAGGGCGACCAGGCGCGCCTGCTCCCCGCCCCGATCGCCAAAGACATGCAGCCGCATCCGGTTGGTGCCGTTCAGGGCCTCCGGCTCGATGCCCGTCATGGCCTCGGTCTCGTCCAGATCGGCGACCTCGACGAAGCGCTGCCCCTCATAGGCCTCCAGCAAGGCCCCATGCAGCCGCTCTACCGAGGGCGTCTCCGGCAGGGTCGACAGGTGCAGCGGAACCTCGACCAGCATCCCCTGGCGATAGTTCCCAACAGCGGGCGCGAACAGGACAGGCAGCGTCAGCCCCGTATGCTGCGTCATCTCCGGCACATGCTTGTGCTTCTGGGTCAGGCCATAGGCGCGATAGGCGGTGGACGCGCCCTCAGCTTCAAACTCCGCGATCATGGCCTTGCCGCCGCCGGAATAGCCCGACACCGCATTGACCGTGACCGAATGGCTGGCCGGCACCAGACCCGCCCGCACCAGCGGCCGCATCAGGCCGATGAAGCCGGTCGGATAGCACCCGGGGTTCGACACCCGCGTCGAGGCGGCGATGGCCGCGCGCTGACCTGCATCCATCTCGGCGAAGCCATAGGTCCAGGCCGGATCGACCCGATAGGCCGTCGAGGCGTCGATGACCCGCACGCTCGGGTTCTCGATCATCGACACAGCTTCCTTGGCCGCATCGTCAGGCAGACACAGGATCACAGCGTCCGCGCTATTCAGCGCCTCACGCCGCGCCGCCACGTCGCGCCGACGCTCGCCCAGCAGGATCAACTCCAGATCAGTACGCGCCTCCAGACGCTCGCGGATCTCCAGCCCCGTGGTCCCGGCCTCGCCGTCGATGAAGACCTTATGCATCGTCTAACTCCGTCCCCCTCTCCCAATGGGAGAGGGCTTGAGCGCCCGAGAGCCGAAGGCGATCGGCTGCGCGAAAGGGTGAGGGTCCGCCGCATCAGTCGGCGAAAGCAGTAGCACAATTAGGGCGGCGGCTTCGCCGAAGGACAGCCCCGCCCCTCATCCGGCGCTGCGCGCCACCGTCTCCCATCGGGAGAAGGGCAAAAAAGAAAAAGGGCGCTCCGGGTTTCCCCGAAGCGCCCCAAATCCAAATCGCCTGAAGGCGATTAGCGCTTCGAGAACTGGAAGCTGCGGCGTGCCTTGGCGCGGCCGTACTTCTTACGCTCGACGACGCGGCTGTCGCGGGTCAGGAAGCCGTGCGGCTTCAGGACCTTGCGCAGTTCCGGTTCGAAGTGCGTCAGGGCGTGCGACAGGCCGTGGCGGATGGCGCCGGCTTGACCCGACAGACCCGAACCTTCGACGGTGCAGATCACGTCGTATTGCGTGGCGCGGTCCGAAACGGTCAGCGGCTGGGCGATCATCATGCGCAGGACGGGACGAGCGAAGTAAACTTCCTGGTCCTTGCCGTTGACGGTGATCTTGCCGGTGCCCGGCTTGATCCAGACGCGAGCGATCGCGTTCTTGCGCTTGCCGGTCGAATAGGCGCGGCCTTGCGCGTCCAGCTTTTGCTCATAGACGGGCGTGTCGTTTTCAACAGTGCCCAGGCTCTTCAGGGCGTCGAAGCCGGTGGCTTCAGCAGTCACGTCGGTCATGCTCAGGCGCTCCGGGTGTTCTTGGGCGACGCCGACTTGAAGTCGATGGTCAGCGGCTGTTGGGCTTCATGCTCGTGGGCGGCGCCGGCGAACAGACGCAGGTGCGTCATCTGCTTGCGAGCCAGCGGGCTTTCCTTCGGCAGCATGCGCTCAACGGCTTTCTCGAGCACGCGCTCGGGGAAGCGGCCGTTCAGGACCTTCTCCGGGGTCGTCTGCTTGATGCCGCCCGGGTGGCCGGTGTGGCGATAGTAGACCTTGTCGGTGTTCTTCTTGCCGGTGAACACCACCTTGTCGACGTTGGTGACGATGACGTAGTCGCCCATGTCAACGTGCGGGGTGTAGGTCGGCAGGTGCTTGCCGCGCAGACGGTTGGCGATGAAGGTCGCAAGACGGCCCACCACGACGCCTTCGGCGTCGATGTGGATCCACTTCTTTTCGACCTCTGCCGGCTTCATCGAAGCCGTAGTGCTCTTCAGCATATTGAGGGTCCTGAAAGACGAACGGTGCGGCTCATCCCAAGGCAGGAATGAGCGGAAGGCGTGCTGATAGAGGCTCCCCCCCCGCAGGTCAACACCAGTCCGCAACACCAACTTATGTCAACGCATTGATTTAAAATAACTTATCATAAACGGTATTAAAATACCACAAGACCAACGCCACAACTTCTTCCCTTCGCCTCTTGTGGGAGAAGGGAGCGGCCGGAGGCTGACGGATGAGGGGTCTCGCAACCGCTGATGAATAGGCCCATCAAATCACCGCTGCGCTCGCCCACCCGTCGTCAGGTCACAAGGGGCAGAAGGCCCGCCCCCATAACCTGTGAAACCGGCCAGCTAACGCCCTTGTGATCACGCGATGTTACGACCAAAGCCGTATTGGAATCAGGGTGATGCGGCGCCTATGTCCGCCCCCGTTCCCCCGCGCCCTACTGGGCCGCAGCCGTCAGGTTTCCGATGTCCCGCGTCCGCAACGCCGCCCTGCAGTCGAAGATCATGTCCGCCCAGGACGCCGCCGCCCTGATCCCGGCCAACTCGACGGTGGGCATGAGCGGCTTTACCGGCTCCGGCTATCCCAAGACCGTGCCCATGGCCCTGGCCAGCCGGATCGAGGCCGAGCACGCAGCGGGCAATCCGTTCAAGCTTAAGGTCTGGACCGGCGCCTCAACCGGGCCGGAACTGGACGGCGCCCTGGCCAAGGCGGACGGCATCGAATTCCGCCTGCCCTACAACTCCGATCCCATCGCCCGCGAAAAGATCAACAAGGGCGAGATGGAGTACCTGGACATGCACCTGTCGCAGGTGGCGCCCGCCGCCTGGCAGGGCTTCCTCGGCCCGCTGGAGACCGCCGTGGTCGAGGTCTCGGGCATCCGCGAGGACGGATCACTGATCCCTTCGTCGTCGATCGGCAACAACAAGACCTGGCTGGACCGCGCCGACCGCATCATCCTGGAGGTCAACAGTTGGCAAAACCCGGCGCTGGAGGGGATGCACGACATCTATTACGGCACGGCCCTGCCGCCGGCGCGCGTGCCGATCCCGCTGACCAAGCCTACCGACCGGATCGGCGAGACCGTCTTCCGCGTCGATCCGTCCAAGATCGTCGCCATCGTCGAGACGGACAGCCCTGACCGCAACCTGCCCTTCGCCGCGCCTGACGCCTCAGCCACCGCCATCGCCGGGCATCTGATCGAATTCCTTCAGCACGAGGTGAAGCTGGGTCGCCTGCCCGCCCATCTGCTGCCGCTGCAATCGGGCGTCGGCAATGTCGCCAACGCCGTGCTGGCGGGACTGGCCGAAAGCCCCTTCGAGCAACTGACCGCCTATACCGAGGTGCTTCAGGACGGGATGCTGGACCTGCTGGACTCGGGCAAGCTGACCGTCGCCTCGGCCACCGCCTTCTCGCTCAGCCCCGAGGCTGCCGCCGACCTGAACAGCCGCATGGAGCAGTTCCGCGGCAAGATCATCCTGCGCCCGCAGGAAATCTCGAACCACCCGGAGATCATCCGCCGTCTGGGCTGCATCGCCATGAACGGCCTGATCGAGGCCGACATCTACGGCAACGTCAACTCGACCCACGTCATGGGCTCGCGCATACAGAACGGCATCGGCGGCTCGGGCGACTTTGCGCGCAACGCCTACATCTCCTGCTTCGTCACGCCCTCGACGGCCAAGGGCGGCAAGATCTCGGCC
This sequence comes from Brevundimonas bullata, assembly GCF_003350205.1. Lineage (GTDB taxonomy): Bacteria > Pseudomonadota > Alphaproteobacteria > Caulobacterales > Caulobacteraceae > Brevundimonas > Brevundimonas bullata. Next base: position 44,718 of record NZ_QLLC01000004.1, read on the forward strand.
ATCGTCCCCATGGCCAGCCACGTCGACCACATCACCCAGGACGTGCAGGTCATCGTCACCGAACAGGGTCTGGCCGACCTGCGTGGCCTGTCGCCGAAACAACGCGCCCAGGTCATCATCGCCAACTGCGCCCATCCCGACTATCGCGACGCGCTGAAGGACTACTACGACCGCGCGCTGAAGGGCTCTTATGGTCTGCAATCGCCGCACCTGCTGACCGAGGCCCTGTCCTGGCACCAGCGCTTCATCGAAACGGGGTCGATGAAGCCGTAAGCTTCGCCTTGCCCCTCGCCGCATGACGCGTATCGTCGCTCTCCCAATGGAGGGGCGACGCATGGGGCGGGGATTATTGAAACGGCCGCTGGGCCGCATCGCGCTTGCCTGTGTCGGGCTGGCGCTTGCAGGACGGGTCGTCGCCTTCACCCTGCGTCCCTCGCCCGAGGCCTATCCGACGCTGGCCGCGCGCGCCGGGCCGCCTACGCCGGGGCAACTGACCGTCCGCTTCCTCGGGACCTCGACGCTGGCCTTCGACGACGGTCGGGACGTGGTCCTGATCGACGGCTATCTCAGCCGCCCCGGCGTCGTCGCCCTGCTGACACGACCTCTGCGCCCGGATCAGGCCGCCATCGTACGGCACCTGAAACAGGCGGACATTCGACGCATCTCGGCCCTCTATGTCGCCCACACCCATTTCGACCACGCCCTGGACTCGGCCAGTCTGGCCAAGGCCTATGGCGCGACCCTGTATGGCGGCGACACGATGGCGGCCATCGCCGCCGCCGAGGGCGTCACGGCGCCCGTCCATCGCCTGGCGTCAGGCCAGCCTTGGACCGTAGGCGCCTTTCAGATCACGCCCTTCCGCACGCCCCACGCACCCGGCGACGTCGCGGCGGGCGCGACGGCTGCGGACTTCCGCATCCCGGCCCGTGCCCGCGCCTACCCCGAGGGCGACGCTCATTCCTTCCTGATCACACATGGGACGTGCCGCATCCTGATCGTGCCCAGCGCGGGCCATCCGGGCGACGTCTTCCACAACGTGCGCTCCGACGTGGTCATGCTGGGTGTGGGCAACCTGTCCCGGCAAGGGCCTGAGGCTGTCGCCGCCTACTGGCGCGACACGGTGGCGGCGACCGGCGCGCGGTTGGTCGTGCCGATCCACTGGGACGACTTCTCGCGTTCGCTGGATGAGCCGCTGAAGCCCTTCCCCTATGCGATTGATCGCTTTGATCAGACGATGAAGCAGTTGACCGCGCTGGCCGGCGATCAGATCGCGTTGCGCCTGCCCCGCGCCTTCGAGCCCATGGACTGGTCAGGCCTGCCCGCCGGGGGCTGCGCCTAGCGGTTCAGGCCGGTCGGAAAGGGTCGGCCCAGAGCCTCCGCCATGGCCTGCTGGCTCAGCATGAAGACCAGGTCGCGCTGGTGGTAGTTGTTGGACAGGACCACCACGGTCACGTCGGCGTCCGGCTGATAAAGGACCAGGTTGCGGAACCCGGCCCAGCTGCCCGTGTGATAGATCTGCTTGTCGTCGAACGACGGCGAGACCTGCGCACCCAGGCTGTTGACGTAGACGCCATAGCCATAGGACCGATGCGGGCGGCCCCGCTCCTTGGGCGTGTCCGCAGGGGCGTGGTCGGCTATCATCTGAGCATAGGCGCCGTCGCTCAGCACGTGCCCCTTATGCAGGGCGCGGTTCCACGCCAGCATGTCGTCCAGCGTCGAATACAGCGCCCCGGCGCCGAAGACGACGCTGACATTGGCGATCGGCTGGGCCGTCAGACCGCCGGGGAAGTTGGCGTATCCCATGGCCAGGCCTTGCGCATCGGCATGGGCGTCCGATCCCGTGTCCTTCAGGCCCAGGGGCTTCAGGATGGCGTCGTTCAGATAGGTCTCGAACGGCTTGCCGCTGGCCTTGGCGACGATCTCGGCAGCCAGATTATAGGCGGCGTTATCGTAGCGGATCTTGGTCCCCGGCTGGAACTGCAGGCCATAGTGGGCCGAGGTTTCAGTCAGTTCCTGCGGCGTGCGCGGGGTGACGCGGATGCGCCCCCATTCGGACTGGGCCATCAGATCGGGAATGCCCGAGGTGTGCGACAGCAGGTGGTGGATGCGCAGAGGCTTCCACGCATCCGGGCAGGCCTCGATCCATTGGCACACCGGATCATTGACCGACAGCCTGCCCTCGTCCTGCAGCTTCAGGATCGCAGCGGCGGTGAACTGCTTGGAGACCGAGGCCAGACGGAAACGGGTGTCCAGCTTAAGCGGCTGATCGTTCTCGTAGTTCGCCTTGCCATAGACCTGTCGGAACAGGACCTGATCGCCCTTGGCCACCAGGATGGCGCCCATGAACTGCTTGTGTTCGCCCAGGTAATCCAGCCGCGCCTTCAGTTGCGGCAAGGCCTCGACCACCTCCACCGGCGGTCGCTCGGGCAGCCTGGTCTTGCTGGCCGTCGCCGCCTGGGTCTCCGGCGCGATGGCGTGGACGATCCAGGCGCCGGCGCCGGCGGAGGCCAGGGCGACCGCGGCCAAGGTTCCGAGGAACCAGGGCCGACCGCCAGCAGACTTGGGAACTACAAACACGATACTGAACTACGATCCTAGACGTCGAACTCCAGCCCGAATTGGGCGTAAAGGGCGCGGCTATCCTGCCACTTCGGATCGACCTTGACGGTCAAGAACAGGTGAACGGGACGGTCGAGCAGTTCGATCAGCTCTTCGCGCGACTTCTGGCCGATCCATTTCAGGGTCTGGCCGCCCTTGCCCAGAACGATGGGACGCTGGCTCTCGCGCTCGACATAGATGGTCTGCTCTATCCGTGCCGAACCATCGGCCTTTTCCTCGAACGAGGTCGTCTCGACCGCCGCCGAATAGGGCAGTTCTTCATGGACGCGCAGATAGACCTTCTCGCGGGTGATCTCGGCGGCCAGGACCCGGACGGGCACGTCCGCCGACTGATCTTCCGGGTAGAGCCACGGACCAGCGGGCATGGAGCGCGCCAGACGCTTCTTCAGGTCATCCACGCCGTCGCCGCTGAGGGCCGAGATCATATAGACTTCTTCATAGACGCCGGTTTCGAACAGGCGGCTCGACAGGGCCAGCAGGGTGTCGCGACGCATCCCGTCGATCTTGTTCAGCGCCAGGATGACCTTGGTCCCCGTCGATTGCAGATTGGCGATGATGGTCTCGGTGTCTTCAGCCGAGCGACGGTCGGCGGCGGTGCCTTCGCGGCCCTCGGCGTCGATGTGGGACTGGGCGTCGATCAGGTGAACCACCACGTCGGCGTCCTGCGCCCCGCCCCAGGCCGAGGCGACCATGGCGCGGTCCAGACGGCGGCGCGGGGTAAAGATGCCGGGCGTGTCCACCAGAACGATCTGGGCGTCGCCCTCGATGGCGATGCCGCGCACGGGAAAGCGCGTGGTCTGAACCTTTTGCGTGACGATCGAGACCTTGGTTCCCGTCAGCCGGTTCACCAGCGTCGACTTGCCGGCGTTGGGCGCGCCAATGATGGCGGCGAAGCCCGCGCGCTGGTTCGGGTTGAGGGTCTCGGTCAAATTACGCCTTCTCGTTTCAACAACGCCGTGGCCGCGGCTTTTTCCGCTTCCTGACGTGAACGTCCTGTTTGTTTCACGGGGTCGAAACCGACCACCGTCGCCTCGACCACGAAGGTCGGAGCATGATCTGATCCGGTGCGTTCCACCACCCGATAGGTCGGCAGCGGACGCCCTTGGGCTTGGGCCCACTCCTGCAGAGCGGACTTGGGATTGGTCACGGCCGCGGCGGGCGGCGACGCGAACTCCTCGGCCCAGGCGATGTCGAACATGGCCTTGGCCGCCGTCAGGCCGCCGTCGCGATAGACGGCGGCCAGAATAGCCTCGACAGCATCGGCGATGACTCCGGCCTTTCTGCGGCCACCCGTCTTGGTCTCGCCCGCAGACAGACGCAGGGCCGCGCCTACGCCCAGCCGCTCGCCGACACGGGCGCAGGCGGCCTTGTCCACCAGGGCGTGCAGACGGGCCGACAGTTGCCCCTCGTCCGCCGAGGGGAAGTCCCGCGTCAGCCGATCAGCGACCAGCAGGCCCAGCACCCGGTCGCCCAGGAACTCCAGCCGCTCGTTGTCGGCCACGGTGCGGCCGTCGACCTGCCCCCCGCCCTCGCCCACGCTGGCGTGGGTCAGGGCGCGTTCCAGCAAGGTCGGATCGGCGAAATCATGGCCCAGCCGACGCCTGAGCGCGGCGACGGCCTCGGCCCGAACGTTGGCCATCAGTCGAGAATCTTGAAGAACCGGCTCGGACGCAGGTTCGCGAACCAGCTGACCGGGTTGAACAGCGACGCGCCCGGCGACCAGGAGAACATGATGATCTCGGCCTTGCCGACCAGGTTCTCGGCCGGGACCATGCCCACGCCGGCCGACATCTCGACGCGGCTGTCGATCGAGTTGTCGCGGTTGTCGCCCATCATGAAGAAGTGGCCGTTCGGCACCTCATAGACCGGGGTGTCGTCCAGATCGCCGCCGGGACCATAGTCCTGGGTCATGAAGCTCTTGCCGTTCGGCAAGGTCTCGCGAACCTGCGTCACCGGACGCGGACCGAACATGTCGGCCAGTTCGGCGCGGCTGACCACGACGTCCTTCACCGGCGCGCCGTTGAGATACAGCTTGTTGGCGATCATCTGCACCTTGTCGCCCGGCAGGCCGATCACGCGCTTGATGTAGTCCGTCTTGTTGTCGCGCGGCAGCTTGAACACGACGATGTCGCCGCGCGTCGGGTCCTTGCCCAGGATGCGGCCGTCGAACAGCGGCGGGCTGAACGGGATCGAGTGCTTCGAATAGCCATAGGACCACTTCGACACGACGATGTAGTCGCCCTCATAGAGGTTGGGCTCCATCGAGGCCGAGGGGATGGTGAAGGGCTGGAAAAGCAGCACCCGCAGCACGAAGGCGATCAGCAGGGCGAAGACGACGGTCTTGATGATCTCGACCGTCTCGTTGCTCGCGGACTTCTCTTTTTTCACACGTTTGGCTTTCTTGGGACGCGGCGTGGCGTAGATCGGCTTGTCGCTGTCGAGGGCCTCGGGGTCGTCGCCCATGTCAAAGGGGGCGTCGCCGTCGTCGCTCCAGATCGGTCGCTGCTCGGTGGGGTCGATGGCAGGATTGCCGGCGCCGCCGTTCGCCTTGTGGTCGTCGCTCATGGTCTGCTCGAATCCCCCGCCGAACGCGGGGTTGGAAGCCTGAGGCGTAAAGGCTGATTACGCCACGGGCAAGGCTTCGATCACCACGAAAGCGAGAGCATACGGGTGTTCGTCGCTGAGCGTCAGATGAATACGCGCCTCATGCCCCGCCGGGACCAGGCGCGCCAGATGCTCGGCGGCGTGGCCGGTCAGGGCCAGGGTCGGCTGACCCGACTTCAAATTCACCACGCCCATGTCGCGCCAGTAGACGTCGGCCCGCATCCCGGTGCCTAGAGCCTTGGCGCAGGCCTCCTTGGCCGCGAAGCGTTTGGCGTAGCTCCAGGCCGGGTCGGGCTTGCGGTCCGAGCGGGTGCGTTCCAGTTCGGTGAAGCAGCGCTCCTTGAAGCGTTCGCCGAACCGATCCAGCGACTTCTGGATGCGACGGATGTCCGAAAGATCGGCGCCGACGCCGATGATCACCGACCGGCTCCGCTGATCGCCTCATCCATCGCCGTCCGCATCCGGCGGATGGCCGCGTCCAGCCCCACGAAAACAGCCTCCCCTATCAGGAAGTGGCCGATGTTCAGTTCCTTGATCTCGGGGATGGCCAGAACAACGCTGGCGGTGGCGTAGTCGAGGCCGTGCCCGGCATGAACTTCCAGCCCCAGGATGTCGGCCTGGGCGGCGGCGGCGGCCAGACGGTCCAGCTCGAATGCGCGCTCGGCCGGATCGGTCAGATGGCAATAGCGGCCGGTGTGGAACTCGACCACTTGGGCGCCCACGGCGGCGGCGGCCTCGACCTGGGCTTCCGACGGCTCGATGAACAGGCTGACGCGGATGCCGGCGTCGGACAGGGCCTTCACCACGGGGGCGATGCGCGCCTCGTGACCGGCGACGGCCAGACCGCCCTCGGTCGTGACCTCCTCGCGCCGTTCCGGCACCAGGCAGGCCGCGTGCGGACGGTGACGCAGGGCGATGGCCAGCATCTCGTCCGTTACGGCCATCTCAAGGTTCAGCGGCTTGTCCGCGCGGCGGCACAGGGCCGTCAGCACGTCGATGTCGGCGTCGGTGATATGGCGGCGATCCTCGCGCAGGTGGGCGGTGATGCCGTCCGCCCCCGCCGCCAGCGCCGCCTCGGCCGCGCGGGCCGGATCGGGATGAGCGCCGCCGCGCGCGTTACGAACCGTGGCGACGTGGTCGATGTTGACGCCCAGACGAACCCGCTCGCGCTTCATCCCGTTCTCTTTCTCTACTTGGACAGCCGGCGGCTGCCCGGGTCCTCGACCGGCAAGGCGGCCAGTTCAGGCGGCAAGGCGTCGGCCGGATAGGCCGGCACGTCCAGCGTCGCCAGGGCGATCAGCGGCACGCCCACGTCGGCGCGACCGCCCGAGCGGTCGACGATGCAGGCGGCGGCGACGACTTCGCCCCCGGCCTTCTGGATGGCGGCGATGCACTCGCGCGACGACAGGCCGGTCGTGACGATGTCCTCGACCATGACGACCTTCTCGCCTCGCTCGACGGTGAAGCCGCGGCGCAGCTTGAACTCGCCGCCTTCCCGTTCGACGTAGAGCGAGCGCACGTTCAGATGGCGCGCCGTCTCATAGCCGGGAATGATGCCGCCGACGGCGGGCGAAATGGCCACGTCGACCGGGCCGACCGTGGCCACGATCTTGTCGGCCAGAGCCTTGCACAGGCGCTCGCAGCGGCGCGTGTCCATGAAGACCAGGTTCTTCTGCAGGAAGACCGGGCTGTGCAGGCCGGACGACAGGACGAAATGGCCTTCGCGCAGGGCGCCGGCGTCGCGGAATTCGTTGAGGACGTCTTCAGTGTTCATGGAAGGCTCCCTTAGACCCTGCATCCGCGCCCCTCAAGCCGAGCGACCTACTTGATGTCGCAGTTCGGCTTCAGTCCGCCGTCCAGCAGCCTGGTCCAGACCGTTTCAGCGTCGTCGGCGAAGGAGAAGAGCGCCATGTCTGAGGCCTTGACCATGCCGTGCTCGATCAGGGTGTCGAAGTTGATGACCGAGCGCCAATAGGCCTCGTCGAACAGGACGATAGGGATGGGCGGCGCCTTGTCGGTCTGACGCAAGGTCAGAATCTCGAACAACTCATCCAGCGTGCCGAACCCGCCGGGGAAGACCACCAGACCATTGGCCCGCATGGCCAGATGCATCTTGCGCATGGCGAAGTAGTGGAACTGGAACGTCAGCTCCGGCGTCGACCAGGGGTTCGGCACCTGTTCGTGCGGCAGGGTGACGTTGAAGCCGATCGAGGGCGCCCCGGCTTCGTGCGCGCCCTGGTTGGCGGCCTGCATGATGCCCGGCCCGCCCCCGGTGGCGATGACGTTGTCGCGCACCTCGCCCGGCGAACCGCGGAAGGCCCCGCCCCGCTCCGAGGCGATGCGACCGAACTGGCGGGCCTGTTCGTACCAGTGGGCGTGACGCCCATCGCCGTTGACGCCGACGCGAGCGCTGCCGAACACCACGATGGTCGAGCGCACGCCCCAGGCCTTCAGCGCCTCCTCAGCCTTCTCGTACTCCATCAGGAAACGCACGCCGCGCATCGACTCGCCCAGCAGGAAATCGCGATCCAGGGCGGCCAGACGATAGGAGGGCGACGCCAGTTGAGCGGCGTTGGCGAGTGCTTGTTGTTCGGGGGACATTTCGGCCTTTAAAGTCAGATGCGCGGCCGATCAGCCGCGCGCGCGGTCCACGGTGTCGACGGACGGATTGGCGCGCAGCGCCGCGATGATCATGGTGGCGTGACGCGCATCCTCGACCTCAACGTCGATGTCGACGTCGAAGAAGTCCTGCTGCCGATGGGCCATCGACAGGTTCAGGATGTTGCCGCCGGCCTCGCCGATGATGGTCGCCACCTGCCCGAGCACGCCGGGCGCATTGCGGATGGTGGCGCGCAGACGGGCCGAAGCCACCGCGTCCTGTTCCGCCTGCGGCGTCCATTGCAGGTCCTGCCAGACACTGTCGTCGTCAGCGAAGTCGGCCAGGGTCTGACAGTCGATGGTGTGGACCGTCAGCCCCTTGTCGGGCTCCAGGATGCCGACGATGCGGTCGCCCGGCACAGGGCTGCAACAGGCGCCGAAGTGGATGCTGACGCCCGGCGTCAGGCCGCTGCCGCGTACGAACAGGCGCGCCTGGTCATTGCCGATCCGCTTACGCTCCGGCCCTGCCTTCAGCTGGCCCTTCAGCGCGGGGAAGATGGTTTCGGCGATCTTGGTGGCGGCCAGACGACCCCGGCCAATGGCGTCGAACAGATCCTCTTCCGTCGCGATGGCGAAGGTCTTCAGCGTCTCGGTCAGCTTGACCTCGGCCAGGGACTTGCCCGCCCGCTCCAGCGTCTGCTCCAGCGTCGCCCTGCCCAGACGCACGAACTCGTCGCGTTCGGAGGTACGGATGTGGCGGCGAATAGCCGAGCGGGCGCGGCCCGTGACGGTCAGGCTGCGCCAGTCGGTCGGCACCTCGCGCTTGGTCCCGCGAATGATCTCGACCACGTCGCCGTTCTGCAACGCCGTGCGCATCGGCTTCAGTTCGCCGTTGATCTTCACGCCCACCGCCGTATCACCGACCTCCGTGTGGACGGCGTAGGCGAAGTCCAGCGCCATGCCGCCGCGCGGCAGGGTGATCAGCGCCCCCTTGGGCGTGAAGACGAAGACCTGATCCAGGTACATTTCGAGCTTGGCGTGCTCGACCCAGTCCTCGCCGCCTTCGCCGTGCTCGATGACCTGAACCAGATGGCGCAGGTTCAGCAGCGGGTCGCGCCCGCCGTCCGCCTCCATCGCCTCGCGGTCAAAGCCGTAGGAGTGGTTCTTGTAGGCCCAGTGCGCGGCCACGCCGTCCTCGGCCACACGGTCCATGATCTCGGTGCGGATCTGCATCTCGATGCGCAAACCGCCCGGCCCGACCACCGTGGTGTGCAAAGAGCGATAGTTGTTCGACTTGGGCGTCGAGATGAAGTCCTTGAACCGTTCCGGCACCATGGGCCAGGCGCGGTGGATGACGCCCAGGGCGCGGTAACAGTCGTCTTCGGCTTCGACGATGACACGGAAGCCGTAGATGTCCGACAGGGACGAAAAGCCGACCGACTTGCGCTGCAACTTGCGCCAGATCGAATAGGGCGTCTTCTCGCGGCCTTTCACATGGGCGCGCACGCCGGCTTCGCTCAGCACCAGTTCGATTTCGCGCGACACGCCCTCGATGGCGCGGCCATGCTCCAGCTTCAGCGCCTCCAGACGCCGCTGAATGGCGACGCGGGCCGTGGCGTTCAGATGCTCGAACGCCAGTTCCTCAAGCTCGGAGGCGATGGAGTGGATGCCGATGGAGCGGCCCAACGGGGCATAGACTTCCAGGGTCTCGCGGCTGATGCGCTCGCGCTTCTCCGGCTTGACGTACTGGAGAGTGCGCATGTTGTGCAGGCGGTCAGCCAGCTTGACCAGCAGGACCCGCACGTCCTTGGAGATGGCCAGGATGAACTTGCGCAGGTTCTCGGCCTGGCGCGTGTGCTCAGCCTGAAGCTCCAGTCGCGACAGCTTGGTCACGCCCTCGACCAGGACAGCGACCTCTTCGCCGAACATGGCGGCGATGTCGTCGCGCGTCGCCGAAGTGTCCTCGACCACATCGTGCAGCAGGGCGGTGACGATGGTCGCCGTATCCAGCTTGTAGTCGGTCAGGATACCCGCGACCTGGATGGGATGCGCGAAATAGGGATCGCCCGAGGCCCGCAGCTGCGAGCCGTGCATCTTCATCGCATAAACATAGGCCTTGTTGAGCAGGGCCTCGTCCGCGGTGGGGTCATAGGCCTTGACCGCCTCGATCAGTTCGAACTGGCGCATGATCGGCGCGCGTTTGGCTTCAGACACTTGGGACACGGACTGGGGGGACTCGGAGACTTCAGACGACAACGGCGCCGCCCCGGTAGGGAGCGACGCCGACTGGTCTATCTGATTCGCGACTTCGACCGGCGACGGGCCCGCGGGGGACCGCGCCGGAAGGATGGTTACGCCATTGACTGGCTCAGCCGTCAGTAGCGTTCCTCCTGGCCGCCGTCCCGGTCGCTTTGCAGCGCGCGGATCAGTTCGGCTTCGGCCATGTTCATGTGCTGGGGCTCGGCCAGCAGGGCGACGACTTCTGCTTCGTCCTCAGCTTCGGTACGCTCATCAACGCGTTGCAGCGTGGTGATGATGTTCTCGCGCAGTTCGTCGGGCACGACGGTGTCTTCGGCGATTTCGCGCAGGGCCACGACAGGGTTCTTGTCGTTATCGCGATCCAGCGTCAGAGGCGCGCCGTTGGCGATGTTGCGGGCGCGGTGGCCGGCCAGCAGAACCAGACCAAAGCGGTTCGGCACCTTCTCGATGCAATCTTCGACAGTGACGCGGGCCATGAAATTCCTCTGGCGGCAGGGAGAACCGCACAAAATATAGGGTTAGGCGTGATTGTGCAACGCCGCGAAGGCCGGAATGCGGCGCAAACCTCCCTATAGACGGCGTTGAGGGCGGGCGTCGACCCCGACCGTGCAGGTCGTCGCCAAGTCCTGGGCCACGCCCTCGACCGTCGGGTGACGCCAGTCCGGCGCGATCTCGGCCAGAGGCCCCATGACAAACAGGCGCTCGGCCGCGCGCGGATGCGGCAGAATCAGCCCCTCCAGATCGCCGTTCAGCCGGCCATAGGCGATCAGATCCAGGTCCAGGGTGCGCGGCGCGTTGCGAACGCTGCGCCGTCTGTCAAAGATATCCTCGATCCGCGCCAGCTTGCCCATCAGCGCGCGCGGGTCATGTTCCGTGCGTACGATCACCACCCCGTTCAGGAAGGGCGGATCGGTCGGATCAGGCCAAGCCTGCGACGACCACCAGGACGACCGCGCCAGCACGTCAATGCCCTCGGCGCGAAAACGGGCCAGGGCCGCCTCCAGAGACTCTTCGCAAGACGCCCAAACGCCCTTGTCATTGCAGCCCAGCGCGACGATGACTGCACCGTCCAGATCGAGGTCGCCCTCGGGGATTTCGGTCGGGACGCTCATATTCTCGACCATTTCCACGGACTCATATTCATGACTGGCCACACGGGCGACCGCATCGCCTTGTTCATCGACGGCGCCAACCTCTATTCGGCGGCTCGCGCGCTCAACGTCGATCTCGACTTCAGAAAGCTGTCCGACTGGTTCGGCCAGAAGGGCCAGCTGGTCCGCGCCTATTATTACACGGCGATTGTCGAGGGCGAAGAGTTCTCGCCCGTGCGTCCGCTGGTCGACTGGCTCGACTACAACGGCTTCACCGTGACGACCAAGCCGGCCAAACGCTTCACCGACGCCCAGGGCCACAGCCGCATCAAGGGCAATATGGACATGGAGATCGCCGTCGACATGATGGAGCTGGCCCCACGGCTGGATCACATCTTCCTGTTCTCAGGCGACGGCGACTTCCGCCGGCTGGTTGAGGCCATTCAGGCCAAGGGCGTGCGCGTCACCGTGGTCTCGACCACCCGCTGCCAGCCGCCCCAGATCGCCGACGAACTGCGCCGTCAGGCCGACGCCTTCATCGACCTGTCCGACGTCATGATCCACTTCAGCAAGCCAAAGACTTCGATGAACCAGGGCGTCGCCCGCACCCTGGACCGGAGCGACCGCGCGTGAGCCGCGCCCTGAACCCTGAACCGGCGCGCGACTGCCCCTTGTGCCCGCGCCTGGTCGCCTATCGGCAGGAGAACGTCCGTCAGAACCCGGACTGGTGGAACGGCCCCGCCCCCTCTTTCGGCGATCCCAACGCCCGCCTGCTGATCGCGGGCCTGGCACCGGGCCGTATGGGGGCCAACCGCACGGGCCGCCCCTTCACCGGCGACCACGCAGGCTGGCTGCTGTTCGACACCTTGAAGAAGACCGGCTTCGCGCACGGGACCTATGATCCTGACGGCAAGGACGACCTGACGCTGACAGACTGCATGATCACCAATGCGGTCCGTTGCGCCCCGCCGCTGAACAAGCCGACGGGCGAAGAGGAGAATACCTGCCGTCCCTTCCTGATCGACCGGCTGGCCGCCCTGCCCCGACTGAAGGTCATCGTCACCCTGGGCGACGTTTCGCGACGCAGCATCCTGCGAACCCTGGGTTATCCCGGCACGGCCATCCCCGCCGGGCACGGGGTCGAGGGCAAGGTCGGCGCCTATACAATCATCAACAGCTATCACTGCTCGCGCCTGAACACGAACACGGGCCGCCTGACGCCGGAGATGTTCGAGGAGATCTTCCACCGGGCCAAGGCGGCGCTGGAAGACTGAGCTTATTTCCTCCCCATTCCATGGGGAGGTGGATCGGACGCGACGGAAGGGGCGACTCGACGGTCAGCGTCTGTGCCACCCCCTCCACCACTACGTGGTCCCCCTCCCCATAGTCATGGGGAGGAAAAGCAGACCTCAACCGCCGCCGGCGACCTCTCCGGCCACCATCACCGGCGCCGAGGGTTCGCGGAAGTAGCGGTCGATGCCCTCGGCGACTGAGCGCATCAGGCGGCGACGGGCGCGCTCGTCGGTCAGGACGCGCTCATCCTCTGGATTGGTGATGAAGCCCATTTCGAGCAGGACGGCCGGAACATCTGGCGCCAGCAGGACGGCCAGACCGGCGTCGCGATGGCTGCGGCGCAGCAGCGGATGGCTGTCGCCTTCCAGATGCGTCAGCAGGACCCGCGCGAACTGGGCCGAACGATTCTGGGTGGCGCGCTGGGTCATGTCCAGCAGGATGCGGTCGACCGAGGGGTCACGCCCCGGCAGACGCAGTTCACGCTGCCAGTCGTCGCCGCGCGTGAACTCGCGCACCGCGCGGCCCGCGCCCTGCTCCGACAGGGTATAGACGCTGGCGCCGCGCAGGGCTGGATCGGTCCCGGCGTCGGCGTGCAGAGAGATAAAGAGATCAGCCCCCGCATCGCGCGCGATCTGCACCCGGCGGCCATGAATGACATAGACGTCGCTGTCGCGCGTCAGACGCACGCGATAGCGGCCCGTGCGCTCGATCGCAGCCTTCAGCTCGCGCGCGGCGGCCAGGGTGACGGCTTTTTCCTGAGCGTGGACGCCTTGAGCGCCCGGGTCGCGGCCACCATGCCCGGCGTCGATGACGATCAGAGGCTTTTCCTTGCGCGCTTGCTCGCGACGCGGCGGCGTGCTGGTCGCAACCGCAGCGGCGGCGCCCGTGGCCTTCAGGTCGATGACGTAGCGATAGTGTTGAACCCCGTCGCCCGGCGGCAGCAGGAAGCGGCGCTCGATCTCGGCTCCGCGCGCCAGATCCAGACGGATGCGTGACGACGTGCCGGCAGAGCTGACTTCATAGCCGCGCACCAGGCCCGAGCCATTGCCGCCCAGCCCCCTGCCCGGCGCCACGTCCGACAGGGCCACCACGACGCGGCCGGTCGTGCCGTCCTCGATCACCTGTCCACGCGTGGTCTTGCCCAGGTCGAGCACGACCCGCGTGCGCTGGGCGTCGCCGCCAAAGCGAATAGAGGAAATCTGACCGTCCGGTCCAAAGGCCAGGCCGCGGCCAGCCGTCAGCACGACGGCGCAAATCACGACGAAGGCCAGGCCCGTCATCGCCCATTCACGCACGCCCCAACGGGCCAGATTGTTACGCCACCGGCCATACATGGACGGACTTCACCCTTCTGGTTCAAGCCACAATAAGGGCCAAACCTGCTAAGGATTTCGTTAACTCATGTAACGGCGGCGGTTCTTTTATTTTCCACAAGTTAGGCCTATGGTGTGATCCGTTCGCGAACGATCGCGCCCTCTGCACATTGACGCAGGGCGGGCGCGCCCTCCTCGCAACGCTGACTTTCACCTCATTCCGAGGATCGCCCGGCCTGGCCGACGATCTGACGAAAGGGTCCGGGGCGCGGCCTTGAACGGCGCGTTCGGACCCAGGACCGACAGAACCTCATGGGCCGACCCGCCTGCGCTCCCGACCGGCATTCTGATGCCGCTCTCGCATTTTGCGAGGGGATGACGCGCGCCCTGGCCCCCATTTCCATTCGGCGAGCCGCCCCCTTGTCTGCGGATGTATCCGCAGGGCCCGGCCTGGCGCGCCAGAGAGAGACCATCCATGTCAAAAACAATGCTGATCGACGCGGCGCACGCGGAAGAAACCCGCGTCGCCATCGTGGACGGACGCCAGGTTGAGGAATTCGATTTCGAATCCACGGCCCGCCGCCAGCTTCGCGGCAACATCTACCTCGCCAAGGTCACGCGCGTAGAGCCAAGCCTTCAGGCGGCTTTCATCGAGTACGGCGGCAATCGTCACGGCTTCCTGGCCTTCAACGAAATCCACCCGGACTATTATCAGATCCCGGTCGCCGACCGCGAAGCCATCATGGCCGAAGCGCATTCGGACGACGATGATCACGATGATCTGGGCCGTGAAGGCGACGACGAGTCCGAAGGCGGCCTGGCCGACGAGGAACGCCTGAAGCGCCGCCTGATGCGCCGCTACAAGATCCAGGACGTCATCAAGCGCCGTCAGATCCTGCTGGTGCAGGTCGTCAAAGACGAGCGCGGCGCCAAGGGCGCGGCCCTGACCACCTGGCTGTCGCTGGCGGGCCGCTACTGCGTCCTCATGCCCAACACCGGCAAGGGCGGCGGCATCTCGCGCAAGATCACCAACACCTCCGACCGTCGCCGCCTGAAGGCCGCCGCCTCGGCGCTGAAAGTGCCCAAGGGCATGGGCCTGATCATCCGCACGGCCGGCGCCAAGCGCACCAAGGCCGAGATCAAGCGCGACTACGAATACCTGCTGCGCCTGTGGGAGACGATCCGCGAGAACACGCTGAAGTCGAACGCCCCGGCCGTCATCTACGAAGAAGAAAACCTGGTCCGTCGCGCCGTACGCGACATGTACGACAAGGACTTCGACGGCATTCAGGTCGAGGGTCTGGAAGGCTTCAAGGAAGCCCGCGACTTCATGCGCGTGCTGATGCCGTCGCAGGCCAAGAAGATTCATCTGTATCAGGGCTCCAAGCCCCTGTTCGCCGCCAACGGCATTGAAGAACTGCTGACGCAGATCCACCAGCCGGTCGTGCCGCTGAAGTCGGGCGGCTATCTGGTGATCAACCAGACCGAAGCCCTGGTCGCCATCGACGTGAACTCAGGCCGCTCCACCAAGGAGCGCAATGTCGAGGCCACCGCGACCAAGACCAATCTGGAAGCCGCCGTCGAGGCCGCCCGCCAGCTGCGTTTGCGCGACCTCGCCGGCCTGATCGTCATCGACTTCATCGACATGGATGAAGGCAAGAACAACCGCGCCGTCGAGAAGGCGCTGAAGGACGCGCTGGCCAAGGATCGCGCCCGCATCCAGATGGGCCGCATCTCGGGCTTCGGCCTGATGGAAATCAGCCGCCAGCGCCGCCGTCTGGGCGTGATCGAAGGCGCCACTGAGGTCTGCCCCCACTGCCAGGGCGCAGGCCGTATCCGCTCGGCGGAATCGGCGGCTCTGGTGACGCTGCGCGCCGTGGACATCGAGGCGGGCCGCAACGGCGCCGGCTCGGTCAACCTGCGCGTCTCGACCGCCGTCGCCCTCTACATCCTGAACCACAAGCGCGACTATCTGCAGCGCCTGCTGGAACAGCGCGGCCTGAACGTCGTCATCCTGATCGACGACACCCTGGCCCAGGGCGAGCACGCCATCGAGCGCACCTCGACCAACGAGGACTTCGTGCCGATCGTCACCCACATCTCGGCCGCCGACCTGGACGACGGCTTCGACGACAGCGCCTTCGACCATGAGGACGAAGACGAGGACGACGAGGTCATCGACGGCGACGACGAGGACGACGCCGATCTGGACCGCGAAGACAGCGACGACGACGAGCCGCGCGAGCGCGCCGAAGCCGTCGACGGCGAAGGCCGTGGTCGTGGCCGCCGCCGCCGCCGTCGTGGCGGTCGCCAAGAAGAAGGCTCGGATGAAACCGCCGCCGTCGATGTTGTCGCCGCTGACGACGAAGACGATGACAGCGAGGCCGGCCGTCGCCGTCGTCGCGGTCGTCGTGGCGGTCGCCGCATGCGTGAAGACGGCGAACGCGACGCCTTCACCTGGGTGCGCGGTCGCACGCCGTCGCTGGACGATCCTTACGTCTGGTTCGACCCGATCAACCCCGCCCCCTCGCCCCGCAGCGAACGCGCGCCGGTCGAAGCCTCGGAAGCCCGCGACGTCGAAGAAATCATTGGCGAACGTCCCGAGGGCGAACGCGCTGATCGCGAAGGCGGCCGCTCGCGCCGTCGCCGTGGTCGGGGTCGCGGTCGTGACCGCGCCGGCCTGCCCCACGAGACCAAGGTCGAGGACCGCGCCGTCAACGAGGGCCTGCCCCCCGTCGGCTCGCCGGACACGCCCATCGCCACGATCATCCCTGCGGATGACGCCGTCGCTGCGGACGCGCCGGATGCGGTTGTCGAAACCGCCGAAGCGCCCAAGCGTCGTCGCGTGCGCCGCAAGGTCAGCGCCGATGTCGCCGGCGTGATCGAAGCCCCGGTTGAAGCGGAGGCCGAAACTGACGTCGAAGTCGCCGTCGAGGCTGAAGCCGTCGCCATCCCCGCCCAGTTGGACGTGGAGCCCGTGGTCGCCGCCAAGGTTGAGGCCGCCATCGAGCAGGCCATGGCGCCGACGCCCGAGCCGGTCGCCATCGTCGAGCCCACGCCTGCACCGACGCCCGAAGTCGATGTCGCCGCCATCATCGCCGAAGACCCCAACCAGATCGGCGCGCCGCCTGAGAAGCCGAAGCGCGGCTGGTGGCGCCGTTGATCGGACACGATTAGGCTTGAAGACACGGGGGAGACTGTCGCTCTGGAGTACGTCATGACCAGACTTCCCCGTGTCGCAACCCGCGTCCTTGTCTCCGCCACGGCTGCCTTGGCGGTGCTGGCGGCGGCCGGCTCAGCCTCGGCCCAGAGCCTGATCCGGGATACCGAGATCGAAGGCATCATCCATGAGTGGTCCGAGCCGGTCTTCGTCGCCATGGGACTGGACCCGACCGAGGTCGAGATCCTGCTGGTCAACGATCAGGACCTGAACGCCTTCGCCACGCGCGGGCGGATCATGGGGCTGAACACCGGCCTGATCCTGCAGACCAAGACCCCCAACCAGCTTCTCGGCGTGATCGCCCACGAGGCCGGCCACATCAAGAACCGCCACACCCTGCGCGACGGGGCCCAGAACGCCGGCATGCAGCCGATGATCATGACTATGGCCCTGGGCGCCCTGGCCGCGATCGCGGGGGCGCCGGACGCGGGCGCGGCGCTTCTGGCCTCCAGCCAGTATTTCGGCACCCTCGGCGCCCTGCGCTATATGCAGAGCCAGGAGGGCGAGGCCGACATCACCGGCGCTCGCGCCCTGGAGCGCGCCGGCGAGTCCGGCAAGGGCATGGTCGAGTTCTTCGAGAACTTCCGCTCACAGGAAGTCTTCTCGGACCAGCGCCGCTATCCCTATTTCCGCAGCCACCCGCTGTCCTCGGCCCGTAT
Organism: Brevundimonas bullata; assembly: GCF_003350205.1. Lineage (GTDB taxonomy): Bacteria > Pseudomonadota > Alphaproteobacteria > Caulobacterales > Caulobacteraceae > Brevundimonas > Brevundimonas bullata. Next base: position 62,374 of record NZ_QLLC01000004.1, read on the forward strand.
CGAGGCCCTGCGTCGCCCGGTTGAGGCCGCCTCCCATTACGATCACCGAGACAGCCCCGAGCGGATGGCGCAGCACGCGCTGGTGGTCGCCAAGATCCGCTCCTTCATGGAATCGCCGAACGCAGCGCTGCGCGACTATCCCTCGTCCGACACCTCCCTGCCCGCCCGCTACGCCCGCGCCATCGCCTGGTATCGCGACGGCCAGACGGACAAGGCCCTGAGCGCCGTCGACGCCCTGCTGACCGAACAACCCGCCAATCCCTATTTCTGGGAGCTGAAGGGTCAGATCCTGTTCGAGGAAGGCCGTCCGGCCGAGGCCATCGGCGCTCATCAGAAGGCCGTTGAGCTTAAGCCCGACGCCCCCCTGCTGAAGATCAATCTGGCTCACGCCCTGATCGAGACCAATGACGCCGCCAATCTCGACGTCGCCATCGATCAGTTGAAGCGCGCCGTCGCGCTGGAGAAGGACAACACCCTGGCCTGGCGCCTGCTGGGACAGGCCTACGCCAGCCAGGGCAAGGAGGGCGAGGCGCGTCTGGCCTCGGCCGAATACTGGTTCGCCCTGGGCCGCACCGAACAGGCCAACCAGTTCGCCATGCGCGCCCGTGACCTGCTGGACCGAAGCTCCATCGAATGGCGCCGCGCCACCGACATCGTCTTCTCGTCGGGCGCCTCGCAAAAAGACATCGACGACGCCGAGCGCCGCAACGAAGAGCGCAACAACCGCGGCGTCATCCTGCCCAACGGCTGAGGCTGCCCTCAGCCACCGATACCGAGACCCTTCATGATCGACGACGCACGCGCAGACGCCCCCCAGACCTCGCCACAGACCCCGGCGCCCGCAGCCCCGAAAGGCAGCCTCCTGTCGTCCCTGTCCGGCAAGACCCTGGCCGGGGCCGCTCTGGCCGTCTCGGTCGTCGCACTGGGTCTGTCAGCTGCGCCCTACCTGACCGGCGGCGATTTCGGCGGACGGGTGCGCGCCTATCTGGTGGCCAATCCGCAGGTGCTGGACGAGGTTCTGGCCGCGCGTCAGGCCAATGAGGAGCAATCCCGCGTCGAGACGATCAACGCCGCCGTCAAGGCCAACCCGGCCCTTCTGGCCCCCGACGCGCGCGACCCCAGCTTCGGTCCCGCCGACGCCAAGGTCACGGTGATCGAGTTCTTCGACTTCCGCTGCCCGGGCTGCAAGGCCGTGGCTCCCGAATTCCGCGCCCTGATGGCCGCCCACCCCGAAGTCCGCTTCGTCTTCAAGGACTGGCCGATCCTCGACCGGGGCGACGACGTCACCTCGCAATACGCCGCCCGCGCCGCCCTGGCCGCGCATCAGCAGGGCAAGTATCTGGAGGTCTACGACGCCCTGATGACCGAACGCGCCCTGGACCGCGCCGCCATCGACGGCATCCTGGCCGCGCACGGCGTGGACCTGACCAAGGCCCAGGCGGCGATCGCCTCGCCCGAGATGACCCGCCACGTCACCGACATTCACACGGTCGCCGCCACCCTGGGTCTGCAAGGCACGCCGACCTTCTTCATCAACGGCAAGGCCAGCGCCAGCATCGAGCCTGCTGTCGTCGCCAAGATGATCGAAGACGCCAAGCGCTAAGTTTCCCTCCCACGCTCGTCACCCTCGGGCTTGTCCCGAGGGTGACGACATGAAATTTATGCCGCCGCCAGCATCCGCTCGCCGCCGATCCACTCGACGTTCGCGCGTCGCGTAGCCTCGGCCGCCGCGTTGGCGTTCCCAAGCGCCTTCTCAGCCTCGGCCAGGACGAAATAGCTGTACGGATCGCTGGGCCAGTCCTTCAGCAGTTCCTCGATCTTGGCCTTGGCTCCTGAGGCGTCGCCGCTGGCCAGCAAGGCCGCCGCCAGGCTACGGCGCGTCGGATACCAGATGATCGGCGGGTCGCCGCCCTCGTCGTCCATGGCCTGGATCTGGGCGGCGCGGGTGAAGGCGGCGACAGCGGCCGCCGCATTGCCCTCGATCATGGCCGCGCGGCCTTCCAGAATACGCTGCGACAGTTCGGCGAAAACCGCGCGCTGCTCGGCCATCGGCCCGGCGAAGGTCGTCGCCTCGCGCACCGTCTTGATGGCCTCGGCCTCCGCCCTAACCGCCGCCGCATTCTCCGCCCGCGCGGCGGCCTCGCCCCGCGCGTAACGCCAACTGATGCGCAGCAGCGGATGGGTCGCAGGCGGCGCCTTCAGGGCCGCGACCTGCTCGGGCACCCCGAAGCGGCCATAGAGGGCGTAGGCGTTGTTGGCGACGATCTGCCGCCAGTATTCCTGAGCGCCGATGTTCGGATAGGTGGTCAGGAACCAGTCGGCGAGCTTCAGCCCCTCCTCGCCGCCCCCGGCCATCAGGGCGCCGCCCATGCCGAAATGGACGTTGTGGGCGTGCAGCCGCATCGCCGGCACCCCGCCCGGCGGCCTGGCCAGCACGTCATAGCGCCGGTCCAGCGCCACGGCGTTGACGTTGGACATCATCGCATCCCGATAACGTCCGACGCGGTAATAGGTATGCGACGGCATATGCACCAGATGGCTGGCCGCCGGGGCCAGCAGGGCCAGTTTCTCACCGTAGGGAATGGCCTTGTGCGGGTCGTCTGACCACTCGGTCAGGTGGATATAGAGGTGGATCGCCCCCGGATCGTTCGGGTCCCTGGCCAGCGCCTGCTCCAGCAGGCCCATGGCGCGCGGGATGGCCGGATCAGCCGCCTTGCCGTCGTCGTCCCACCATTCATCGGCGGCCAGCAGCCAGGCGTCAGCGGTGATATTGGCGATGGCCCCGTCGTCAGGATTCTGACGCGCGATCCGGTCCATCCGTTGAGCAAAACGGTCTGTCCGGCTCTTTTCCGCGCCGGAATAGCGCTGGATCAGGGCGTCGATCATCTGACGCTGCACCGGCGTGGCGTCGCGGGCCAGACGGCGGGCGTCGCGAGCAGCGCTGCGGGCGGCGTCAATCGACGCCTTGTCCTGTCCGCCGCCGTTCAGATTGGGGCCGATGGCCCAGGCCTCGCCCCAGGCGCACATCCCGCAGGACGGGTCGAGCGCCCGCGCCTTGCGGAAGGCCCGCACCGATTCGGTGTGCTCGAACGCCCAGCGCAGCCGCACGCCGTGGTCGAACCAGGCCTGAGCCTCGGGGTTGACCGTATCCACCTTGAACCCACCGGCGCCGAACCCTTCGACCATGACGATGTCATTGGTCGGGATCGCCTCTATGGCCGAGCCGCCGGGGCCGCAGACCTGCGGCTGATCCAGCAGGTCGCGCACAGCCTTGTCCGCCGTCGCGTCCGCCACCGCCATTGGCCCGATCATGCAGGCCGCCACAGCCGTGCAGGCCATCCATCCGAAACGCATCGTACCCTCTCCCAGAGCAAACGGGAGAGTGCGCCGCCAGCGACGGCGCGGCAAGTCGCGCCCTAGATCAGGCCCGCCAGCGGTGACGACGGATCGGCATAGAGGCGCTTCTTCATCCGCCCGGCCAGATAGGATTCCCGACCGGCGATGACCGCGTGCTTCATGGCGCTGGCCATCAGGATCGGGTCGCGCGCCTCGGCAATGGCGGTATTCATCAGCACGCCGTCGCAGCCCAGCTCCATGGCGATGGCCGCGTCCGAAGCCGTGCCCACGCCCGCGTCGACCAGGACCGGCACCTTGGACTGCTCGACGATCAGGCGGATGTTGATCGGGTTCTGCACGCCCAAGCCCGAGCCGATCGGCGCGCCCAGCGGCATGATGGCCACGGCGCCCGCGTCCTCCAGCTTGCGCGCATAGACGGGGTCGTCGGTGCAATAGACCATGACCTCGAAGCCCTCGGCGGTCAGCAGCTTCAGCGACCGCAGGGTCTCCTCCATGTCGGGGAACAGGGTGCGCTGGTCCGCCAGAACCTCCAGCTTGACCAGGGTCCAGCCGCCCGCCTCGCGCGCCAGCCGCAGGGTCCGCACCGCGTCCTCGCCGGTGAAGCAGCCCGCCGTATTGGGCAGATAGGTGTATTTCGTGGGGTCCAGGAAGTCGGTCAGCACCGGCTGGCTGGGATCGGTCAGGTTCACCCGACGCACAGCCACAGTGACGATCTCAGCGCCCGAGGCCTCTGCTGCGGCGGCGTTCTGGGCATAGTCCCGGTACTTGCCGGTGCCCACGATCAGGCGCGAGTTAAAGGTGCGGCCGGCGACGGTCCAGCTGTCGGTGCGGGGGGCTGTATCGGTCATGCTCCTGACCTAGCGCCGCCGTGCGCCGGGGGGAAGCGCCGACACGGGATTTGATGCCTCACCCGCCGCCGACGAACTGAACCAGCTCGATCTTGTCGCCCTCGGCCAGCGCCGTGTCGCCGTGCAGCGAACGCGGCACGATCTCCAGGTTGCGCTCGACCGCCACCTTTCGGGGGTCCAGCGACAGTTCCTGAACTAGGCCGAGAATGGTCGTAGCGGCGGTCTCACGCCCCTCGCCGTTGACTTCAATACGCATCACAGGTGTCCGAACAGGCCCATCTCGAAGACACGCGCCTGTTCAAGGCGCGTTGGCGCGCACTATAGCGCCTTTCGGTACGCCGGGCATCAGCCCGGGCGCATGCCTCGCTGCGCCCTGTCGGCGATCACGCGCAGCACGGCGTCCGCCGCCAGCTCCGATGGATCAGGTCCGCCCCGTCCCATGAGATCGAGAGCCGCCGTCTGTCGTGCGGCCTGTTCGGCGGCGGCCTGCGGGTCGGACAACAGGCGTCCGACCGCATCGGTCAGTTTCTCAGGGGTGGCGTCGTTCTGGATGAATTCGGGCGCGATGCGTTCGTCGGCGGCGATATTGAACAGGGTGATATGCTTGGCCGTCACCAGGTTCTTCATCAGCAGATAGCTGAGCCCGTCGATCCGGTAGGCGATGACCATAGGCGCGCCGGCCAGGGCCAGCTCGGTCGAGACCGTGCCGCTGGTGGCCAGGGCGACGTTGGCGGCCTTCATCGCGTCGTACTTGTCGGCCTCCTGCACTAGATGGGCACGGAAAGGCCAGGCGGCGACGCGACCAGCCACATCGGCGGCCACGGTTCCGGCAGCAACGACGGCGATCTCCAGCGAGGGGTCGGCCGCCTTCAGGCGCTTCACCGTCGCCTCGAAGACGGGCGTCATGCGGGTGATCTCGCTGGGCCGACTGCCCGGCAGGACCAGCAGCAGGGGCGCGTCGGCGGCGATGCCGCGCGCGGCGCGGAAGCGGGCGCCGTCAGCGCTGGCCATATCGACGTGCAGGGCCTGCGAGCCGACGACCGTCGTCGGCAGACCCTCGCGCTCGAACCAGGGCGCGTCGAAGCTATAGAGTGACAGCAGGTGATCGACGCTGGCGGCCAGGGTCTTGGCCCGCCCCGGACGCGAGGCCCAGACCTGAGGCCCGACGTACTTGATCAGCGGCACGCCCGGCAGGACCTCGCGCAGCGCCTTGGCCACGCGGATGGTGAAACCCCAGCTGTCGATCAGAACAACGGCGTCCGGCCGCTCGGCCTTGGCCAGCGCGACCGTGTCGGCCACCCGACGCTTGACCAGGCCATAGGCCTTCAGTCCCTCGATCCAGCCCAGAATAGACAGTTCGGCGATGTCGAACGGACTGACCACGCCCTCGGCCGCCATCCTGGGGCCGCCCACGCCGACGAAGGCGACATCCGCGCCGAGACGCATCTTCAGGGCGTGAGCCAGACCGGCGCCCAGGGCGTCGCCGGACGCCTCGGCGGCGACCAGCATGATCTTCAGCGGACGGCTCATGGTTTCTCTGCCTTGGCCACGCCCCAGACGAACAGCCCCAGACGGTCAGCCGCCTCCACCAGAGCCTGATGGTCGATGATGATCAGCCGCCCGGCGAAGCCGCCTATGCCCGCCAGGCCGGCGGCAGCGGCCAGCTCGACCGTCGTCGATCCGATGACAGGCATGTCAACCCGCAGGTCCTGGATCGGCTTGGGCGCCTTGCCCAGCGCGCCCTTCAGCGCGCCCGGTGCGCCGCGCAGGTCAGCGGGCAGCCCCGCCACGCGGCGCAGCATCTCATCCGTGCCTTCCTGCGCCTCGACCGCCAGGACCAGGCCGTCACAAACGACGGCCCCCTGACCGATATCCAGTTCGCCTGATTTTTCAGCGACGTGCAGCGCCTTCTTCAGGTCTGCCAGCTGCTCTGGGGTTGGCGTGACTGCGCCGAGCGCACCCGCAGGCAAGGCCTCGCCGCCCAGAATGTCGTCCGCGCCCTCGACCGCATAGCCCTCGGCCTCGAACACCGACAGGATCTTGCGCAACAGAGCGTCGTCGCCCTTCGTCGCCGCCGCCACGATGCCAGGCAGCAGGGTCGCGCCCTTGAAGTCGGGCTTCAGGGTCTTGAAATCAGGCCGGTTCACATAGCCCGCGAAACAGACCGCCCTACAGCCCTCGGCCTTCATCGCCTTCAGGATACGGCCGATCTCGGCCATGCCGAACTCTTCGCCCGGCCAGCGCACCAGATGCTCGTCGGCGAAGCCCGCCAGACGGATGATGAAGACCGCCCGCCCCTCGGCTTCGCACCGCGTCGCAATACGGATAGGCAGATCACCGGAACCCGCGATCAGGGCCAGCTTGGGCGCCCCAGAAGCCGGGCTTGTCATTCCGCGTCCGGCAGGCAGAGCGGCCGCTTGGCGCCGTCGCGGATGAAGGCGACGATCTCCATGATCTCGGGCAGGTCGGCATAGGTCGCCTCGACCTGGTCCAGACGGTCGGCGAAGACGCCCTCGCCTTCGAACAGGTTGCAGAAGGCGGCCAGCAGGCGGCGCACGGCGTCCTTGCCGTAGCCCTTGCGCTTCAACCCGATCAGGTTGAGCCCCTGCAGGCTGGCGTGGTTGCCCCAGGCCGAGCCGTACGGAATGACGTCGCGCGTCACGGCGGCCAGTCCGCCGACAATGGCGCCCTGCCCCACCCGGCCGTTCTGGTGCACGGCGCACAGGCCGCCCAGGAAAACCTTGTCGCCGATCCGGGCGTGACCGCCCAGGGTGGCGTTGTTGGCCATGACGACATGGTCGCCGACCACGCAGTCGTGGCCGACGTGGGCGCTGGTCATGAACAGGCCGTTCGAGCCGACGCGCGTCACGCCCGTGCCCTGCGGCGTGCCCCGGTTGAAGGTGGCGTGTTCGCGGACGACGTTGTCCGCGCCGATCTCCAGCCGCACCGGCTCGCCCTTGTAGCCGTTGTGCTGCGGGTCGCCGCCGATGACGGCGAAGGGATGGACGACCGTCCGCGCGCCGATGCTCGTGTCCTGCTGCACCACTACGTGGCTGACCAACTTGACGCCCTCGGCCAGGGTCACGCCCGGGCCGACGATGCACCAGGGGCCGATCACGACCCCTTCAGCGATCTGGGCCGAGGCGTCGACGACGGCGGTCGGGTGGATGGTCACTGCGCGGGTTCCGCCACGGTCACGACCATGGCCATGAACTCGGCTTCAGCGGCCAGCTTGCCGTCAATGAAGGTCTCGCCACGGAACTTGTAGGCGTCGCCGCGTGCGCGGATCACCTTGACCTCCATGCGCAGTTGATCGCCCGGACGCGCCGGCTTGCGGAACCGCACCCCGTCGATCGACATGAACATGATGACCTTGTCCGCTACGGCCACATCCAGCGACTTGGACATCAGCAGGGCGCCGGTCTGGGCCATGGCCTCGACGATCAGGACGCCCGGCATGACCGGGTCGATCGGGAAGTGACCGGGGAAGAAGGGCTCGTTGTGGGTGACGTTCTTGATGCCCACGATGGAGGTCGCCGCCACGAAGTCCTCGGCCTTGTCGACCAGCAGGAAGGGATAGCGATGCGGCAGGCGCCGCATGACTTCGGCGTAGTCGATCTTGTTTTCGTCGCTCATGATTCTTTCGCGCCCTTTTTCTGGGACGCCTGTTTGGCCAGCCAGATGGCTTCGCGCAAGGATTGGCGCAGGGGTTTTGCCGGATAGCCGGACCAGGTCTCGCCCGGCGGCACATCGGCCAGGACGCCGCCACCGGCGGCGACGCGCGCGCCTTCGCCGATGGTGATGTGGTCGCCCACGCCGGCCCGACCGCCAAAGATGCAGTTGTCGCCGGTCGTGACTGATCCCGCCAGACCGACGTGGCCGGCCATCAGGTTGTTGCGGCCGATGACGCAGTTGTGGCCGATCATGACCAGGTTATCGATCTTGGTGTTTTCGCCGATGACCGTGTCGCCATAGGCCCCACGGTCGATGCAGGAATTGGCCCCGACGGTGACGCCGTCTTGCAGGATGACGCGGCCCAGTTGAGGGATGTCCACCGGACCGGCCTTGGACCCGGCGGCGCCGAAGCCCGCCTCGCCGATGCGCGCGCCGGACAGCAGCTTCACCCGGTCGCCCAGCAGGGCGAACCCGATGGAGACATTGGCGCCGATCAGGCAGTCGCGGCCGATCTGGACGCCCGGCCCGACCACGGTGTTGGCGCCGATGCGCGTGCCGCGACCGATGCGAACGCCCTCGCCCAGCACCACGCCAGGCTCGATCACCACACTGTCGTCCTCGGCCACGTCGGCCACGCTTGCCGCGCGCTCCAGCCGAATGGCTTGATGCAGCAGGGCCGAAGCGCGCGCCCAGGCGGCTTGCGCCTCTCCCGACACGATCACCGCCGCACCCGCAGGCGCCGCATCGACGGCCGAGGCCGGCACGATGACGCATCCCGCCTGCGTCTCAGCCAGGGCTGCGGCGAACTTCCGGTCGCCCAGAAACGCAATCGCGCCCCGGTCCGCAGTGGACAGGGGCGCGACGGCCGAGATGACGACCTCGCCGCCCCGAACTGCCTCCCCGCCGATTTTCTCGGCGAGGGCGGCGACCGTCAGGGGCGACAGGGTCTGAAAGAACCTCGGATCGGGCATGGCCCGTCTTACGACTGCGGCTGTGCCGGAACCGGCATACGGTTGAAGCTGAGCGTCGGCAGGGCCGCGTTCAGACGCTGAATAACCAGGGGCGTCACGTCCATGGCCGGGTTCATGATGAAGACGCTCTCGCGGTCGATCATGATGCCGCAGCCCTTTTCCTGATAGACGGCGACCAGGATCGGCTCGATGGCTTCCGAAATCTTCTTGCGCTGTTCGGCCAGGGTGTAGCGCAGTTCGCCGTCGCGGGTCTGCTCCAGCTGTTGAGCTTCCTGGGCGCGCTGTTGCAGAGCCTGGCGGCGCTGGTTCAGTTGGTCAGCCGGGATGGTCGAGGCGCCGGTTTGCAGGGCCTGATACTCGGTCTGCAGTTGCTGGGCATAGGGCGCGATCTCGCCCTGAACTTCCTGGGCCAGTTGCTCCATCCGCGTCTGCACGGCTTGACCGACGGTCGACTGGGCCAGGGCCTGCTGGTTGAAATAGACGCAGACGCCGGGGATGGCCGGGCCAGGATTGGCCGGGCCCTGGGTTTGAGCCAGAGCCGACGAGGCGGCGAGCGAAGCGATGGCGAAGGCGCCGATAGCAAACAGTTTCATCTTGAACCTTTGAGCAGTCTGGAAGGCTGCGGTTAGAACTGGGTCGAAGTGGAGAAGCGGAAGGTCTCGGTCTTGTCGTAGTCTTCCTTCGACAGAACCTTGGACAGGTCGAAACGGATCGGCCCCATCGGCGAGCGCCAGTGGATGCTAAGGCCGGCAGCGGCTCGCAGAGCCAGATTGTCGACGATGTTCGGATTGGGCAGGCCAGTGACGGAGTTCACCGTATAGCGGTCATCCAGCAGGCCCAGAGTGCCGACATCGGCGAACAACGAAGTCTTGATGCCGTATTCGTCGGGCAGATAGTTCGGCACCGTCAGTTCAACCGTGCCGATGGCGTAGAAGTTGCCGCCGAGAGCATCGGTCGTGGTCAGGTCGCGCGCGCCCATGCCGGCGGTTTCGAAGCCGCGGAAGGTGTTGCCGCCCTTGAAGAAGCGGTCGTTGATCCGAATGGGATCGCCGTTCCAGCCAGACACATAGCCGGTCGAACCCTGGACACTAACCACCCAGGCCGGGGTGATGCCGTAATACCAGGAGGCGTCGGCCTCGGTCTTGAGATAGTTGACGTCGCCGCCGATGCCCGCGAGGTCCTGACGCACCGAGGCCGACCAACCGCGCGTCGGGCGAACGGGATCGTTACGGCGATCAACCATCAGCGTATAGCCCGCCGACGAGTTGATGAAGGCGCCGGCCTGATCGCACAGGGCGGACGAACCCGTCCCGCTGCAATAGCCGCTGGGAATGATGACTTCGTCGTTCTTCAGGAAGTAGCGGACGCTGAACAGCGAGTAGCCGTTCAGCGGGTAGCTGAGACGCAAGCCGCCGCCCGTCGAGCGATAGTCATAGGACGAATACTCGCTCAGATCATATCGCGTGTGGAACAGGTCGAAACCTGCACGCAGGTCACGCCCCAGGAACTTGGGCTCGGTGAAGCGGAAGTCGATCTGCTGACGCAGCGAACCCCACTCGGCGCGGGCCACGACGTTCTGGCCGCGACCGCGGAAGTTGCGCTCGGTGATGCCCAGGTTCAGCACGAAGGAGTCGACCGAGCTGAAACCTGCGCCGACAGACAGTTCGCCGGTCGGTTGCTCTTCCACGGTGACGTTCACGACCGTGCGGTCGGGCGCGCTGCCGCGCGTTTCCTCGATCTTGACGTCCTTGAAGAAGCCCAGAGCGCGGAGATTATTGCGCGACCGCTCGACCAGACTACGGTTGAAGGCGTCGCCCTCGCCGACCATCAGTTCGCGCCGAATGACCGAATCCAGCGTGCGGGTGTTCCCCACGACGTTGATCCGGTCGATGTAGACGCGTTGGCCTTCCTTCAGGTTGAAGGTCACGTCGACCGTGTCGGTTTCCGGGTTGGCGCGGTAGCTCGGATTGATTTCAACGAAGGCATAGCCAGCCGAACCCGCCGCGAAGGTCAGGGCGTCGACCGCGCTTTCGATGCGATCACTTTCGTACAGGTCGCCCGAACGGATCGGCAGCAGGCGCTGCAGGAAGTCGGCGTTCAGGCGGTCGTTCTCGGTAACGACCTTGACCTCTCCGAAATTGTAACGGTCGCCCTCTTCCAGGGTGATCGTCATGCCGAAGGCGCTGTTGTCGGGCTTCAGTTCCGCCACGGACGACAGGATGCGGAAGTCGTAATAGCCGCGGTTCGTATAGAATTTCCGCAGTTGCTCGCGGTCGTAATCCAGACGGTTGGGGTCGTAGTTGTCGTTCGAGCTGAACAGGCGCCACCAAGTCGTCTCCTTGGTGACCATGACATCGCGCAGGTCGCTGTCCGAGAAGGCCGTATTGCCCAGGAAGGTGATGGCGGCGACGCCGGTTTCAGGGCCTTCGTCGATCTCGAAGACGACATCGACGCGGTTCTGCTCCAACTGGACCAGTTTGGGCGTCACCGTGGCCGAGATGCGGCCCGACAGGCGATACAGCTCGATGATCTTGCCGACGTCTTCCTGAACGCGGGCGCGGGTATAGATGCCGCGCGGCTTGATCGTGACCTCGTCCGTCAGCTTCTTCTCGGTAAGCGCCTTGTTCCCCTCGAACGTCACCTGGTTGATGATCGGGTTTTCCGCGATCTCGACCACCAGATCGCCGTTCGGCTGAAGGCCCAGTTGCACGTTGGCGAACAGGCCGGTGCGCGACAGGGTGCGAACCGCGACGTCGATGGTCGCGGCGTCGATGGTGTCGCCCGGCTGGATCGGCAGATAGGACAGAACCGTGGTCTGATCGATGCGCTGATTGCCGCGCACGAGGATGCGATTGACGACCGCGCGCTCCTCAGCCGGTGCGGCGACGACGACCTGCGGGTCCTGCGGCGCGGCCCCGGCCGCAGCGGGCGCGGTCTGCGCCAGAGCCGGACCGGCCAAGCCGGCGGCGACGGCCAGCGCCAGGGCGCTGGGTCCAAGGATACGGCCACGGGTTCGGATCATGAGGCGACTGTCGTTCTGAATCATTCGGGGAACCATCGGGGGCTGGCGTCGGCTCACGAGACGAGCCCGCCGAGGAATTTGAAGAGATTGAGTTTCTGCAGGTCGTTCCAGGTCGCGAACAACATTAAACTGGCCAGCAAAGCAAGGCCGACGCGATATCCCGCCTCCTGAACCTGAGCGGCGACAGGCCGACGCGCCACCGCCTCATAGGCGTAAAACATCAGATGCCCCCCATCCAGCACCGGAACGGGCAGCAGATTAAGAAAGCCGATTCCGACCGAAAGTATGGCGGCGAAGCTGGTCAACGTCAGCAGGAGATTTCCCGCCATGGCCAGAGGATCAGGATTGGCCGCCACCGCCGCGTTGGTCAGAGCGCCCGAAGCCTTGGCGATTCCAAGCGGTCCGCTGAACTGGTCGCCCGATTCGCGGCCGGAGAAGATGCGGCCGATATAGGTGAAGGTGGTGCTGAGGATGTTGCCCGTTTCCTGGAATCCACGGCCCACGGCGGCGATCGGTCCATAACGCACGTGACGCACTTCATCGCGGCTGGAGCCCAGGGCGAGACCAATACGGCCGACCGAGACCCGTCCAGCGATGGGGTTCTCTTCGATCTTGCGTTCCGGGGTGGCGGTCAGTTGCACGTCGGCGCCCGCACGCTCGACCGTGAACTGGACAGGATCACCGCTGCTGAGCGCCACGACCTGCGTCACCTCGCCGCCGTCGGCGATCAGCTTGCCGTTGACGCGGGTGATCAGGTCGCCCGGCAGGAAACCGGCGACTGCGGCCGGCGAGTCGGGTTGAACCTGCATGACCCGGGCGGGGCGAAGTTCGACTCCGACCAGGCTGAAGAGCAGGGTGAAGATAAAGATCGCCAGCACGAAGTTGGCCAGGGGACCGCCCGCAACGACCAGAGCGCGCTGCCACAAGGGCTTGAAATACAGATAATCTTTTTCTGCGCCCGCCCCGTGGGCGGCGATCAGATCCTTCTTGAGGGCCTCAAGCCCCACCTTGTCCGGCACGCCTGTCGCATCCAGATCGCCGGCGAATTTGACGTAGCCGCCCAGCGGCAGCCACCCCAGACGCCATTCGACGCCGCGCTTGTCGGTACGCTGGAAGATGGCGCGGCCAAAGCCGATGGAGAAACGCTCCATCTTCACGCCAAAGGCGCGCGCGGTCAAAAAGTGGCCCAGTTCATGGACCGTGACGACCAGCGTCAGCACCAGAAGGAACGGCACGACATAGATCAGGGCTTGCCCAAGAACACCTAGCATCCCAGTCATGTCTCCTGTCGCCCTCAGGCTGCAATTGCGAGCGAGGCGATGATGTCGTTCGCAATCCGTCGGGCCGCTGCGTCAACGGCCAGGGCCGCGTCACAGGCGTCGTCGGAACCGGAACCCACCCCCGAATTCGTCGCACGCTCCAAGGTGTCGGCGACGACTGCGGCAATATTGAGAAAGCCCAGCCGACGGTCAAGGAAGGCCAGGGCCGCGACTTCGTTGGCCGCGTTGAAAACAATGGGCGCCACGCCCCCCGCCGCCAGGGCTTCGCGCGCCAGACGCAAGGCCGGGAAGCGCGTCATGTCGGGCGCCTCAAACGTCAGACGGCCCAGCGCCGCTAGGTCCAGCTTCGGCGCGGGCCAGGCCAGTCGGTCAGGCCAGGCCAGGGCGCAGGCGATGGGGGTCTTCATGTCGGGCGGCCCCATCTGGGCCAGGGTCGAACCATCCACATATTCCACAAGGCTGTGGATGATTGATTCGGGGTGGACGACGACGTCGATCTGGTCGCCGCTCATGGCGAACAGATAGGCCGCCTCGATCAGCTCCAGACCCTTGTTGGCCATGGTGGCGCTGTCTACCGAGATCTTGGCGCCCATGCTCCAGTTCGGGTGCGCCACCGCCTGCTCCGGGGTGATCCGGCCCATGGCCTCGCTCGGCAGGGTGCGGAAAGGGCCGCCCGAGGCGGTCAGCACCAGCTTCGACACCTGCTCCGGCGCCTCAGCCGGAAAGACCTGGAAGATGGCGGAGTGTTCGGAATCGACCGGGATCAGCTTACCGCCGCTGCGCTTGACCCGTTCGATCAGGGCCGGGCCGCAGCAGACCAGGCTTTCCTTGTTGGCCAGAGCCAGGGTCGCGCCGGTGGCGGCGGCGGCCCAGGCCGAGCGCAGGCCCGCCGAACCGACGATGGAGGCCATGACCCAGTCCACAGGCCGCGTCGCGGCCTCGACGATGGCGTCAGGCCCCGCCGCCGCCTCGACGCCGGTTCCGGCCAGGGCATCGCGTAGTTCCGACAGGCGCGCGGGGTCCGCCGTTACCGCCATCCTGGGCCGCCAGCGACGCGACTGCTCAGCCAGGCGGGCGATATTGGCGCCGCCGGTCAGGACCTCGACCTGAAACGCCCCAGAACCGGCCGTCTCGGCCTGGTCCATGAGGTCCAGGGTCGAGGCGCCGACTGAGCCGGTTGAACCCAGCACGCTGATCTTGCGGGTGATCACGCGCCCTGCCCCAGCATCAGGACGATCACGCGTCCCGCCGCCACGACCACGACGGCGAACATCAGGCCGTCGACCCGGTCCAGCAGACCGCCGTGGCCCGGAATGATGTTCCCCGCGTCCTTGACCCCGAAGCGACGCTTCAGCGCCGACTCCCACAGGTCGCCGGCCATGGTGGCCAAAGCCGCCGCCAAGCCCAGCACGCCGCCCCAGAAGACATTCAGACGCCCCATCTCCAGCCAGCCCGCCATGGCGGCGCCCGCAATCATCCCGGCGATCAGGCCGCCGATGAAGCCGGACCAGGTCTTGTTCGGCGAAAAACGCGGCCACAGCTTGGGCCCGCCGACGGCGCTGCCGACCAGATAGGCCAGAATGTCGGACGCCCAGGCCACGGCGAAGACCAGAACGGTCCAGTACAGACCCTGCGCGTCGTTCAGGTCACGCAGCCAGATCAGCAGGACACAGGGCCAACCGAGGTAGAGAACCCCATAGGCCGCATCCAGCGCCTCGGCCCCGCGCGAACGGGCGAACAGGCCCGCCGCCAGAGCGCCGAAGACCAGCAGGATCAGCGCCAGCGACATCTGGCCGACGTGGGCCGCGACCACGGCGACGATCAGCGCCAGCGCGACTGCCGCCCCGACCGAACGCCAGAAGCGCGGCGCGCTCATCCGCGCCCACTCGAACGCCAAAAGACCGCAGGCCGCGACGACCAGGGCGCAGAACCAGCCGCCGCCGGCCCAGGTGGCCAGCACGGCCGCCGGCGCGAGCACTACGGCCGAGGCCGCTCTCAGGCCGATGTCACCGATCTTCAACGCCATCAACCTACCGCCGTCTTCGCCTCGGCGTCTGACAGGACGTCGCGCCCGCCATATCGCCGCTCGCGATTACCATAGAGGGACACCGCCTCGGCCAGAGCCTCGGCGCCGTAATCCGGCCAAAGAATGTCCTGAAACACCAGTTCCGCGTAGGCCGCTTCCCACAACAGGAAGTTGGATAGACGCTGCTCGCCCGAAGTTCGCACGATCAGGTCCACCGGCGGCGCCCCCGCCGTCGATAGGCCGGCCCCGAGGTCGTCCTCGGTCACTTCGCCCTCGAACTGTCCGGCGCGCGCCTGATCGACCAGCCGCTGGGCCGCATCCACCAGATCAGCCCGCCCGCCATAGTTGAACGCCACCTGCAAAAGGAATCGGGTGTTGTGGGCGGTCTGGGCTTCGGCGCGATCGACGATGGCGGCGATGTCGCTGGGCAGGCCCTTGCGGCGCCCCAGGATGCGTATACGCACGCCCGCCTCGTCCAGCCGCTTGAGGTCGCTGCCGACGAACGCTCGCACCAACCCCATCAGGTCCGACACCTCGTCCGCCGGGCGGCTCCAATTCTCGGTCGAGAAACCGAACACCGTCAGGCAGCGAATGCCGAAGTCCGGGGCCGCCTTGATCGTGCGCCGCAGAGCCTGAACCCCCTCACGGTGCCCCATGACGCGCGGCAGACCGCGACGCTCGGCCCAGCGACCGTTGCCGTCCATGATCAGGGCGACGTGACGTGGCCCCTTTTCAGGCCCGGTGGCGACGGTCTCGGCCGACATTGCTTGGGTCCCTCCCGACGCTGGCTTGCGTCAGACCTGCATGATCTCGACTTCCTTGACCTTCAAGGCCTCGTCGATCTTCTTGATGGCGGCGTCCGTGTCCTTCTGGACCTCGGCTTCCATCTTCTTCTGCTCGTCCTGGCTGATCTCGGTGGCCTTTTCGGCCTTTTTCAGGTCGTCGTTGGCGTCACGACGCACGTTGCGCACGGCGATCTTCTGCTGCTCGGCGTACTTGCCGGCCAGCTTGACCAGGTCCTTGCGGCGCTCTTCGGTCAGCGGCGGCACCGGGATGCGCAGGGTCTGACCGTCAACGATCGGGTTCAGGCCCAGACCGGCGGCGCGAATGGCCTTCTCGACCGGCCCGACCATGCCCTTGTCCCAGACGCTGACCGAGATCATGCGCGGCTCAGGCACGCTGATAGCGGCCACGGCGTTCAACGGCGAGGTCGAGCCATAGGCGTCAACCTGAACCGGGTCCAACAGACCCGAGTTGGCCCGGCCGGTGCGCAGACCCGCGAAGTCTTCCTTCAGCGAGGCGACCGCCTTTTCCATGCGGTCGCGATAGGTCTTGAGGTCGGGCTTGGCCATGGTGGTTTTCCTTGGTCTGTCGTTCGGGTCGAGAGCCGCTTACGCGGCCTTGTTGGTGATGACGGTGAAAGTGCCTTCGCCGCGCAGGGTCTTGCGCAGCGAGTCTTCCTCGCGGATCGAGAAGACCACGATCGGGATATCGCTGTCGCGCATCAGGGCGATGGCCGAGGCGTCCATGACGCGCAGGTCCTTGGCCAGAACCTCCTGATAGGTCAGCGTATCGTAGCGGGTCGCCGTCGCGTCCTTCTTGGGGTCGGCGGTATAGACGCCGTCCACGCTGGTCCCCTTCAGCAGGGCGTCGCAACCCATTTCAGCCGCGCGCAGGGCGGCGCCTGAGTCGGTCGTGAAAAAGGGTGCGCCCACGCCGGCGGCGAAGATCACCACCCGTCCCTTTTCCAGATGCCGCATGGCGCGGCGGCGGATGTAGGGTTCTGCGATGGCGGCCATGGGAATGGCGCTCTGGACCCGCGTATCGACGCCGATCTTCTCGAGCGCACCCTGCATGGCCAGGGCGTTCATGATGGTCGCCAGCATGCCCATGTAGTCGGCGTTGGCGCGATCCATGCCCTCGGCGGCCTTGGACAGGCCACGGAAGATGTTGCCGCCGCCGATGACCAGGCAGATCTCGACGCCTTCGCGCGCCACCTGGGCCACAGCCGCCGCCACGACATCGACCGTCTTCATGTCGATGCCATAGGACTGATCGCCCATCAGGACCTCGCCCGAGACCTTGAGCAGGACGCGCTTGTAACGAAACTCGGAGGGGGCGTCGGGCATGGGTATGGGTCCGTGGATACTGGGGTTAGGCATCCGCGCGAGGTGAATCGGCGGTTCATCATAGACGAAGGGCGCGCCGGCCATCAAAGCCGAACGCGCCCTTTTGAAAATTCTTCCCTTTCAGGAAGAAACTTCGGTGTTAGTTGCCGCCCGTCATCGAGGCGACTTCAGCGGCGAAGTCAGGGCTCTCGACCTTCTCGACGCCTTCACCCAGGGCCAGACGGACGAAGCCGGCCAGCTTGAGGTTCGAGGAGCCCAGTTCCTTGGCCGAGTTCACGACCAGCTGCTCGATGGTCACGTCAGGGTCCATGACGAACGGCTGCTTGGTCAGCACCACGTCCTTCTGGAACTTGTTGATCTGGCCTTCCACGATCTTGGCGATCATGGCTTCCGGGCGACCTTCTTCCTTGGCCTTTTCGGTCAGAACAGAGCGTTCCTTCTCGATGGCGGCGGGGTCCAGGTCGTCGGTGTTCAGCGACAGCGGCGCCGTGGCGGCGACGTGCATGGCGATCTTGCGGCCCAGTTCGCGCAGAGCAGCCTTGTCGCCCTCGCCTTCCAGAGCCACCAGAACGCCGATGCGGCCGACGCCCGGCGAAACAGCATTGTGGACGTAGGACGACACGACGCCCTGCGACACGGCCAGACGGGCCGCGCGACGCAGTTGCATGTTCTCGCCGATGGTGGCGATCAGCTGGGTCACTTCGTCCTGAACGGTGCGGCCGCTTTCCAGCGTCGCGCCGCTGATGGCTTCGACGCCGTCATGGTGCAGCGCCAGGGCAGCGAACTGCTTGGCGGCGGTTTGGAACAGGTCGTTGCGGGCGACGAAGTCGGTTTCCGCGTTGAACTCGATGGCGGCGGCGACTTCGCCCTCGCCGTCTTCACGCGTGGCGACGGCGACAACACCTTCAGCGGCGACGCGGTCGGCCTTCTTGGCGGCCTTGGACAGACCCTTGGCGCGCAGCCAGTCGATAGCTGCGTCGATGTCGCCGTTGGTTTCCACCAGCGCCTTCTTGCAGTCCATCATGCCGACGCCCGAACGCTCGCGAAGGTCCTTCACGAGGGCGGCAGTGATCTCGGCCATGTTCTTCTCCTGAAAATTCAAATGAGCGGCCGGGCATGGATAGCCCGGCCGCATGTCAGTTTGGCGTAGGCCCGATCACCGATCGGGCCCCGAGAGCGCCTTAGCCCTCGACCTTTTCTTCAGTCGTCGCGAGCAGTTCTTCAGCCACAGCTTCCGTACCGGCCGGGGCGGCTTCAGCTTCAACCGGAGCAGCAGCGGCTTCACGCAGCATGGGTTCAACCGGAGCTTCCGAAGCGCCCAGGTCGATGCCCGAGGCCGAAGCGCCGGCGGCCAGGCCGTCCAGGACGGCGTCGGCGATCAGGTCGCAGTAGGTCTGGATGGCGCGGGCGGCGTCGTCGTTGCCCGGGACCGGATAGGTGATGCCGTCCGGGTCCGAGTTGGTGTCCAGGATGGCGATGATCGGGATGTTCAGCTTGCGGGCTTCCTGGATCGCGATCGCTTCCTTGTTGGTGTCGATCACGAACATGATGTCCGGGATCGAACCCATGTCCTTGATGCCGCCCAGCGACAGTTCCAGCTTGTCCTTCTCGCGCTGCAGGTTCAGCAGCTCTTTCTTGACGCGGCCTTCGCCGCCGGTGGCCAGAACGGTTTCCAGCTCGCGCAGGCGGGCGATCGAGCCCGAGACGGTGCGCCAGTTGGTCAGCGTGCCGCCGAGCCAGCGGTTGTTCATGTAGTACTGGGCGCAGCGCGTGGCGGCTTCAGCCACCGGGCCGGCAGCCTGACGCTTGGTGCCGACGAACAGAACGCGACCGCCCTTGGCGGCGACGTCACGCACAGCCACCAGAGCCTGGTGGAACAGCGGCATCGTCTGCGACAGGTCGATGATGTGGATGTTCGAGCGCGAGCCGAAGATGTAGCGGTCCATCTTCGGGTTCCAGCGGTGCGTCTGGTGACCGAAGTGAGCGCCGGCTTCCAGCAGCGTACGCATCGAGAATTCTGGCAGTGCCATGATCGTGGTGTCCTTTTTCCGATCAAACCTAGCGTGGGCGAGTAAAAGGACCTGCGGTCCCTCGGAACGGTGCAGGCCGGGATGTCTCCCCGGGCCGCGCCACGCCCACGTGCGAAGTGCGCGCGCTCTCTAGGCGGATTGTTCGGAAAAGGCAAGCCAATCAGTCAGAAGCTGCGCCCGTCCACGCGCGTCGCCGTCCAGCTCCAGGGCTCCACATCGGTCAGCGTCCGCACATTGATCGCTGCGACCTCCGACCCGTCCGGCGCCACGCCATAGCCGAAGGGCTGAACCCCGCAGGTCTTGCAGAAGCGGTGATCGATCTTGTGCTGGTTGAAGAAGTAGGAGGTGGTGGCGTCCTCGCCCGCCGTCTGGCGGAAGGCTGCGCGCGGCGCGAAAGCCAGAACGAAGCCCTTTCGATAGCAGTGCGAACAGTTGCACTCGATCAGGCCCTCCAGCCCGACCTCGACCTCATAGGCCACTGCGCCGCAGTGGCAGGACCCCTTATGCACGGTCAGGTTCGCTCTCCTCCCTCAAGATGTCGGCAGACTGTATTCCAGATCGTAGTGATGAACGCCGTCCTTGATCGTCAGATGAAAGACCCCGGCGATCCCCGCCAGGTCCCCAGCCCCCGATCCCGGCACGATGGTGATCAGCAGCTCCTGCGCGCCCCGGTCCATCAGACCGCGATGCACCAGGGTGAAGGCCCCTTCGCGACCGTCGATGACGCCGCGAACCCGGTCGAGCGCCACATAGGCGCCGGACCGCTCCGGGCTCATCGTCGCCAGCATTTCGCCGGCGGCGGTTCCGATCAGGTCGCCATGAAAGGTCTTGGCCAGAAGCATGCGTCCCGGCGCGTCCGACGCGGCGCCCTCCGCCGGCTGGACCGGAGTGATGACGACCTCAAATGTCCCGCGTGCATTCTTCATGACCAGCCCCTCGTCCATCAGGCGTCCTCCAGCATCACCACACCCGGAGCCGACTTCAGCGCCCCGCGCAGGGCGGCGTCGAGACGATAGCGGCCCGGCAGCTTGATCTCGACCTCGGTGCGACCGCCTAGGGTCGCCTGCAACCAGACCTCGCCGCCCTTGCCCTGAGCCCGCGCCCGGTCCAGCCGCGCCTTCAGCGCCTCGGCGTCCGCCGTCTGCGCCGACAGGACGACGCGCAGCCCGATCTGGGTGTCGTCCAGCAGGGTCTCCATCCGGCTGGCGTCGTCGCCGAAGAAGCGCACCTCGCCGTCCGCCGACTTGGCCCGCACCTTGACCAGAACCGAGGTCCCGACCTCGAGGATATCACGGCACCGCCGCAGCTGTTCCGGCGGGAACAGGCATTCGAACTCGCCCGTCGGGTCCGAGAAGGTGACGAAGGCGAACTTCTCACCGCTCTTGGCGCTGGCCCGTTCCTGACGACGACGCACGACGCCGGCCATCAGGAAGGCTTCATGCCCGGCCTCCGCCAAGCCTTGCGCCTCGGCCACAAAGGTCACGCGCTTGCGCTTCAGCGCGGGCGTCAGATCCTCCAGCGGGTGGCCCGACAGATAGAATCCGACCGCCGAAAGTTCCTGATCCAGCTTGTCCGGCCCGGCCCAGGGCTCGACGCTGCGCAGACGCGGCCGTGAGGCGCCCGCCTGATCCGCGCCGAACAGGCTGACCTGCGACGAGGCGCGCTCTGCAGCCACGCTCTGGCAATAGGCGATCAGGATGTCGGCCTGTTCGAACAGCTGGCGGCGGTTGGGGTTGAGGCTGTCAAAGGCGCCGGCCTTGGCCAGACCTTCGAGCGCCCGCTTGTTGACCGCCTTGGGATCGACCCGTTCCAGGAAGTCGAAGAGGTCGGCGAAGGGTCCGCCCGCCTCGCGCACCTCGACGACATGCTTCATCGCCTCCAGGCCGACGTTGCGGATAGCGCCCAAAGCATAAAGGACGCTGCCCTGCCCGTCCTTCCACTGGACGTCGAAGTCCGCCGAGGAACGGTTGATGTCCGGGGCCAGGACCGGCACCTCGAAGCGGCGGCAGTCCTGATAGAAGACCGCCAGCTTGTCGGTGTTCGACAGGTCGAGGCTCATCGAGGCGGCGAAGAACTCGACCGGGTGATTGGCCTTCAGCCAGCCCGTCTGGAACGAGATCAGCGCATAGGCGGCGGCGTGCGACTTGTTGAAACCGTAGCCCGCGAACTTGGCCACCAGGTCGAAGATGGAGCCGGACTGAGCCTCGGGGACGTTCTTTTCCGAGGCGCCCTTGACGAAGCGAAGGCGCTGGAAATCCATCTCCTCCTTCTTCTTCTTGCCCATGGCGCGGCGCAGAAGGTCGGCTTCGCCCAGGCTGTAGCCCGCCAGGACCTGGGCGATCTTCATCACCTGTTCCTGATAGATGATGACGCCGTAGGTCTCAGTCAGGACCTCGGTCAGGGACGGGTGCAGATAGTCCACCTCGGCCCGGCCGAACTTCCGGTCGATATAGGTGTCGATCATCTCCATCGGCCCGGGCCGATAGAGGGAGATCAGGGCGGTGATTTCTTCGATGGAGCCGCAGCGCATCTTGCGCAGGGTGTCGCGCATCCCCTGGGATTCCAGCTGGAAGACCCCGACCGTCTGACCCGAGGCCATCAGTTCATAGGTCTTTGCGTCGTCCAGCGGCAGCAGGTTCCATTCCGGCGCCGCGCCGCGCCGCTCCAGATACTCCCGCGCCCGGTCCAGCACCGTCAGGGTCTTCAGGCCCAGGAAGTCGAACTTGACCAGGCCCGCCGGCTCGACCCACTTCATGTTGAACTGGCTGGCCGGGATGGTCGAGCGCGGGTCCTGATACAGCGGCACCAGTTCGGTCAGCGGCCGATCGCCGATGACGATGCCGGCGGCGTGGGTCGAGGCGTTGCGGTACAGCCCCTCCAGCTCCAGCGCCGTCTCCAACAGGGTGCGTACCGCCGGCTCAGCGTCGCGCGCCTCCTTCAGCCGCGGCTCCAGATCAATCGCTTGCGCCAGAGTGACGGGGTTGGCCGGGTTGTTCGGCACCATCTTGCAGAGGCGGTCCACCTGACCCAGCGGCATCTGCAGCACCCGCCCGACGTCGCGCAGCACGGCGCGTGCCTGAAGCGTACCGAAGGTGATGATCTGGGCCACCCGGTCCTTGCCGTAGTGGTCCTGCACATAGTCGATCACCTCTTCCCGCCGCTCCTGGCAGAAGTCGATGTCGAAGTCGGGCATGGAGACGCGTTCGGGGTTCAGGAAGCGCTCGAACAGCAGGCCGAACCGCAAGGGGTCCAGATCGGTGATGGTCAGCGACCAGGCCACCAGAGAGCCGGCGCCGGAACCCCGCCCCGGTCCGACCGGAATTCCGTGCAGCTTGGCCCATTTGATGAAGTCGGCCACGATCAGGAAGTAGCCGGGGAAGCCCATCTGCTGAATGATCCCGACCTCCCATTCGAGGCGGGTCCAGTATTCTTCTTCCGGCGCGGCGGGCGTGACCTGTTGCAGACGGGCCTTCAGCCCCTCGCGCGCCTGGTGCGCCAGTTCGTCGGGCTCGGAACGACCGGCGCCGGTGTCGAAGCGCGGCAGGATGGGCGCCCGCGTGGGCACCAGGAAGGCGCAGCGGCGCGCGATGTCGATGGTGTTGTCGCAAGCCTCGGGCAGGTCCGCGAACAGCTGGCGCATGGCCTCCGCCGTCTTGAACCAATGTTCCCCGGTGATGCGGCGCCGGTCTTCCTGGCCGGTGAAGGCGCCGTCGGAAATGCAGAGCAAGGCGTCGTGCGACTTCGCCTGCGCCGCCTTGGCATAATAGACGTCGTTGGTGGCGACCAAAGGCACGTCGTTGGCGTAGGCCCAGTCGACCAGGCCACGCTCGGCGACCGGCTCCTGCGGCAGACCGTGGCGTTGCAACTCTACATAGAAACGATCACCGAAGACGCGCTTCATCTCTTCGAGAGAAGATATGGCGTCATCGCGCTTGTTCTGGACGAACAGAGGGTCGATCGGGCCGTCGGGACCGCCCGAAAGGAGGATCAGCCCCTCGGACTTATCCACAACCAGTCCCCAGGGCACGCCAGGCTCCGACATCTCACCGGCGTCGAGATAGGCGGCGGACGACAGGGCGCAGAGGTTGAGCCAGCCCTGCTCGTTCTGGACCAGCAGGACCACGGTCGAGGTCTTGGCCCAACGCTCGGCGACCTGGCCGCCGATGCCCAGCACAGGCAAGGCGCAGGCGACGATGGGCTGGACGCCCGCGTCCTTGGCGGTCTGGCTGAATTCCAGAGCGCCGAACAGGTTGGCGCGGTCGGCCACGGCGACGGCGGGCATGCCGGCGTCCGCCGCCATCTTGCCGATCTTGCTGGCCTTGATCGCCCCTTCCAGCAGGGAATAGGCGCTGCGGACCCGCAGATGGACAAAACCCTGACTGTTCGCCGTTTCCGCCAATACCAACTCCGCTGATCCCGAAAACCGGGACCTCTCATATCCGACCGCCGCGCGGCCGAAGTTTGATCATGCAGGGAGTCGATGCGGCGATCACGTCACCAGGAAAGACGCCTGCCAGATCATCCAGACGAAGCCGCCGCACGACGCAAGCGACAGCATATCCCTCACCCAACGCGACATCGGCTTATCCCCAGTTAGCGTGTTCCTGAAACGTTCTATATTCCCGCTTTGTTCTCATTGCAAGCGCCCTTGAACGCGCACAGCCATCCGTCTTCCCGGCTTGCGCGTATGCTGAAGAGAATGACCGGGAGTGTCCTATGTCGCGCCTTCTGCCTCTGATCGGCCTGATCCTGACGGCGGCCTGCTCGCCCAGCGAAGCGCCCGCCAGCGCCGCGCCGCTGGAGCCCGCCCCGCCCGGCTATCAGACGGCGGTCTTCGCCGGCGGCTGTTTCTGGTCCAGCGAAAAGGCGTTCGACGGCCTGCCCGGCGTGCGCTCGGCGGTGTCGGGCTTCGTCGGCGGCACGCGGCCCAACCCGACCTATGAGCAGGTGATCCGAGGCGGGACCGGCTATCGCGAGGCCGTGGAGGTGACGTTTGATCCCGCCGTCGTCAGCTATCGCACGCTAGTCGATCGCTACTGGCGCACTATCGACCCCACCGATCAGACCGGCCAGTTCTGCGATCAGGGCCCGTCCTATGTCACGGCGGTCTATGCCACAGAGGCCCAGACGGCGGTCGCACAGGCGTCTCGCCGAGCGGCTCAGGCCGCGCTGGGCGCCAAGGGTTCGCGCTTCACCACCCCGGTCTATCCCGCCATGCGTTTCTGGCCCGCCGGCGCCGAGCATCAGGACTACGCCCGGCGACGGCCCGCCCAATATGAAAGCTATCGCGTGGGTTGCCGTCGCAGCGTCAGGCTGCGCGCCCTGTGGGGCGACGCCGCCGTGGGCTGATCAGCAGGCGCAAGACCTCAATCGGCTGGCCTCAGTAGGCTTGGGCCTCGGCGGCGCGTTCTTCCAGATGGCCGTCCTTCAGGGCGAAGACGCGGTCCATGTGACCGGCCAGCTCCATGTTGTGGGTGGCGATCAGGGCGGCGACGCCCGTGGTCTTGGCCAGTTGGCGCAAGCTCTCGAACACCGCGTGACTGTTGGTCGGGTCAAGGTTGCCGGTGGGTTCATCGGCCAGCAGCAGGCGCGGGCTGTTGGCCAGTGAGCGGGCGATGGCGACGCGTTGCTGTTCGCCGCCCGACAGTTGTGCGGGCTGGTGCAGGAAGCGCTCGCCCAGACCCAGGCTGGTCAGCAGGGCCTCGGCCCGGCGGCGGGCTTCAGCCTCGGAATGACCAGCGATGCGCATCGGCAGGGCGACGTTGTCCCGTGCATCAAATTCCGGCAGCAGGTGGTGGAATTGATAGACGAAACCGATCCGCGACAAGCGCAGACGCGTGCGCGCCCGCTCGTCCAGACCGCCGACGTCCTCGCCGTCGATCATGACCTGACCGCTGGTCGGGCGCTCCAACAGGCCGGCGGCGTGCAGCAGGCTCGACTTGCCCGAACCCGAAGGTCCGATCAGGCCGACAACCTCGCCCGGCATGATGTCCAGATCGACGCCCTTCAACACCGTCAGGCCGCCGGAAGCGGTCGGATAGGTGCGGGTGATGCCGCGCAGGCGCAGCGTCGGCGTGGTGTTCAGCGGACTATTCAAAGCGCAGGGCCTCCACCGGGTCGATCCGCGACGCGTTCCACGACGGCGGCAGGCTGGCGAGGCAGCTCATGAAGAAGGAGAAGACCGCGACCCAGGTCACGTCCCACGGATCGACCAGGGCCGGAATGGCGTCCAGCATATAGACGTCGGCGTTGAACAGCTGCACCCCGGTGATGCCTTCGATGAAGTGCTGGATCGCGCCGATGTTCAGGCAGAACAGCAGGCCCAGCACCAGACCGGCGATGGTGCCGCCAATGCCGATAGCGGCGCCGGAGATGAAGAAGATGCGCAGGATCGACGAGGGACTGGCCCCCACGGTGCGCAGGATGGCGATATCGCGGGTCTTGTTCTTCACCAGCATGACGATGCCGCTGATGATGTTCATGGCGGCGATGGCCACGACCAGGCCCAGGATGATGCTCATGGCCACACGCTCGACCTTCAGCGCGCCCCAGAAGGCGGCCAGGCGGGTGCGCCAGTCGCTGACGATGCTGCCGGGACCGGCGGCCTGCTGCACAGGCGCCAGCAGGGTTTCGACCTGATCGGGCTCGGCCACCTTCATCTCGATGACGTCCCAGACGCCCTCCTTGCCGAAGAAGAGCTGGGCCTGTTCCAGCGGCATGAAGATGAAGGCGCGGTCGTAGTCGGCGGTGCCGGAGCTGAAGATGCCGCCGACGCGGTAGGTCTTTTCCAGCCCGCCGAGGTTGCCGAAGGCGCTGTCGGCCCCGGTCGGCGAATAGATGGACAGGGCGCTGCCCACGGTTAGCCCCATCTGGTCGGCCAGAGCCTTGCCGATCAGGATATTGTCGCCGCCATAGGCGCCTTGGCCGAAGGAGGCCCGCATCTCAGGCGTCAGGCTGTCATAGACGAACTTGGTAGAGGCCAGATCCTGAGGCCTCACGCCGCGCACGACGCCGCCGGTCATCTGACCGCCCGCACGGAACATGGCGGGGGATTCCGTCAGCGGCGTCACCGAGACGACGCCGGGGACGTCGCTGATCCGCTTCACCGTCGCGTCGCGGTCGGGCGAGGTCAGCACCGGCCCCTGGACATACATATGCCCGTTGAACGACAGCATCCGCCCCAGCAGTTCGCTGCGGAAGCCGGCCATGATGCTCATCACGCTGATCAGCACCGCCACGGCCAGCATGATGCCGATGAAGCTGATGATGGCGATCAGGGCGACCCCGCCCTCCTTGCGCTTGGCGCGCAGGTAGCGAAGGGCCAGTCCGATCTCCCAGGCGGAGAAGGGACCGGCGGGCTTTACGGCAGGCGGCGCGGAGGCCGTCGCGGCGTCGGTCATTGCGTCAGCAGCTCCAGGGCAGCGTCCAGCGGCAGGGTTTGCTTCTCGCCGGTGGCGCGGCGTTTCAGTTCAACCACGCCGTCAGCCAGGCCCTTGGGGCCGATGGTCAGTTGCCACGGCACGCCGATCAGGTCGGCGGTGGCGAACTTGCCGCCGGGACGCTCGTCGGTGTCGTCGTAGAGGACGTCCTTGCCCAGGGCTTCGAGCTTGGCCACGGCGTCTTCACAGGCGGCCGACACGGCTTCGTCGTTGGCGCGCAGGTTGATCACCACCACGTCGAACGGGGCGACCGAGTCCGGCCAGATGATGCCGCCGGCGTCGTGGCTGGCCTCGATGATGGCGCCCATCAGACGCGACACGCCGACGCCGTAGCTGCCCATGTGGACCTCGGTGTCCTGACCGTCCGGTCCGGCGACCTTGGCCTTCATCGGGGCCGAGTATTTCGTGCCGAAGTAGAAGATGTGGCCGACCTCGATGCCGCGCGCCGACAGGCGGTCGCCCTCGGCGGTCTGGCTCTCGAACTGGGCCGCGTCGTGCATTTCCTCGGTCGCGGCGTAGAGAGCCGTGCGCTCGTTGAAGACGCCTTCCAGTTGTTCGACGCTGAGGTTGTGGCCCGGCGCGTCCATCTCGACCAGCTTGCGGTCGCAGAAGACCTCGCTCTCGCCGGTCTCGGCCAGAACGATGAACTCGTGGCTCAGGTCGCCGCCGATGGGGCCGGTGTCGGCGCGCATCGGCACGGCCTTCAGGCCCAGACGCGAGAAGGTGTTCAGGTAGGCGGCGAACATCCGCTTGTAGGCGATGCGGGCCGAGGCCTCGTCCAGATCGAAGGAATAGGCGTCCTTCATCAGGAACTCGCGGCCGCGCATGACGCCGAACCGCGGACGGCGCTCGTCGCGGAACTTCCACTGGATGTGGAAGAGGTTCAGCGGCAGGGCCTTGTACGACTTCACATAGGCCCGGAAGATATCCGTGACCATTTCCTCGTTGGTCGGTCCGTACA
Organism: Brevundimonas bullata; assembly: GCF_003350205.1. Classification (GTDB taxonomy): domain Bacteria; phylum Pseudomonadota; class Alphaproteobacteria; order Caulobacterales; family Caulobacteraceae; genus Brevundimonas; species Brevundimonas bullata. Next base: position 90,112 of record NZ_QLLC01000004.1, read on the forward strand.
GCAGTTCGCGCTCATGACGGTCGGCGATGCGCAGCATCTCGGGACCGTAGGCGTCGTAACGCCCGGACTCACGCCACAGGTCGGCCAGTTGCAGCGTCGGCATCAGCAGTTCGACCGCCCCTGCCCGCTCCTGCTCCTGACGCACGATGCCTTCGATCTTGCGCAGGACGCGCAGGCCCAGCGGCAGCCAGGCGTAGATGCCGGCGGCCTCCTGTTTGATCATGCCCGCGCGCAGCATCAGCTGGTGCGACACGATCTGGGCGTCGGAAGGGGCTTCTTTGAGGGTCGGCAGGAAGTAGCGCGACAGGCGCATGTGAGAATCTCTGCAAAATCAGTCTGGCCCGAGGTTAACCGGGCGAATGGGGCGAAAGCTAGAGCGCAGGTCCGCGCGAAAAGTCCGGCAGCGGCATCCACCCCGTCGAGACGATGAAGACGATGAAGGCCCAGACGATGGCCGACACCCAGGTCGTGGTGATGAACTTCTTCTTCAGCTGGGGATTAGCGGGCGCGCCCCACTGGCTGCCGTCGGTCGGCGGCGTCTCGACCTGCTTGGACGAGCCCAACGGCAGGATCGTGAACAGCACGATCCACCACGAGGTCAGATACAGCGCCACCAGGGTGAAGGGGCCAAGAGGCATCGGGGCATTCCATCCATCGGTTCGTGCGCCCTTCGCATTCCGCTCACGTCAGGCGCGGGCTAAGGAAGGGCGCGAAACAAGGACGCCCTCATGCCACAGATCACCCTGGAACACTCCCCCCATTTCGACGGGACAGATTGGCGCGCCCTGGCGCTGGAGATCCATCAGCTGTGCGTGGACCTGGTCGGCGCGACGACCCAGGCCTGCAAGACGCGCATCGTGCGCTGCGACGACCTGATCATCGCCGACGGCGACCCGGCCCAGGCCATGGTCCACTGCGACCTGCGCATCCTGACCGGACGGACGCAGGAACAGAAGACGGCGCTGGGCGAAGCGGTTCAGGCGGCGCTGCTGGCGGGGGTAAAGGCCTATGACGGCCCGGCGCAGATTTCGGTCGAGATCGGGGCGCTGGACAAGGACAATTATCGGAAGGTCACGCTGGAAGGCTGACGAGACAAAGCCCTCTCCCGCTGGGAGAGGGCTTGAGCCTCCAAGAGCGTAGCGATTGGTCAGGCGAAAGGGTGAGGGTCGAAGGCGTCCGTCGGCGTCAGCCGCAGCGGCTTACGCCGACGGATATCGCCAACCCTCATCCGGCCCTTCGGGCCACCTTCTCCCATCGGGAGAAGGACAGCGTCAGGGATGCGGACGCCCGATCCCGTACCGCGCGGCCCAGTAGGGCAGGATGTCGTCGTCCTGCAAGAACCGGGCGCCGATCTCTGCGCTGACCTGGGCGTCCGGCCAGTCGAACTCGCCGTCCAGCACCAGCAGCGGGCAGCTTTGGTTGGCCTCCCCCACCTCGGCCACCACGGCGGCGCGCGGACGCGGGTGGTCCAGGTGCGTGACCTGGACCTGCTCGCGCAGACGGGGATAGAGGCTCAGAACGCCCTCGATCCGGGCGCCGGGCGGGCAGTACCAGGGCCCGCCCTGATCGTCGAACCAGTCAGCGTTCAGCAGATAAAGCCGATCCGTCATTACAGACGCAGGATGACGGTTTCGACGATGGGACGACGGTCCCAGATCTGCTGGCTGGCCTTTTTCAGCACGCGGCTGACGGCCTGTTCGACCACCAGTTCATCGTCCAGCGCATCGCCCTTCAGCTTGCGAACCGCCTGTTCGGCACGCTCGGCCAGATCGTCGAGGATGTCCCCCAGAGGACGGTCCTCGTCGCCTGGCAGGCCGATGCCGCGCACGTCGATGTCGCTGACGATCTTGCCGCGCTTGTCCATGGCGAAGCTGACGACCAGGACGCCGTTGGAGGCCGCGTGCCGACGCTCGCGCAGGGCCTCGCCCGCCTCCTCGACCAGCATACCGCCATCGACGAACAGACGGCCCGAGGGCACTTCGTCGATGATGGCCGCGGGCCCGGGGGCCAGACGCACCATGTCGCCGTTGCGCGGGGTCACGGTTTCCGGGACCAGCATTTCCTTGGCCAGGATGGCGTGCTCCATCAGGTGGCGGCGCATCCCGTGGGTCGGCACCGCAATCTGCGGACGGGCCCAACCGTACATCTGGCGCAGTTCGTCACGGCACGGGTGGCCGGAGACGTGGATGCCCGGATGGTCCTTCTCGGTGTAGAGGCGCACGCCCTTGTCGGCCATCTTGTCTTGCAGGCGGCCGATCGACAGCTCGTTGCCGGGGATGACCCGCGACGAGAAGATGCAGTGGTCGCCCTTGCCCAGCCGGATGAAGGGGTGGGTCCCCTCGGCCACGCGTGACAGGGCGGCGCGGACTTCGCCCTGGCTGCCGGTGCAAAGATACAGGATCTCGTCGGCGGGCCAGACGCGGGCTTCCTGCTCGCTGAGGAAGGGCTTCACATCGCTGAGCATGCCGACCGACTTGGCAGCCGCGGTGATGCGGTGCATCGAACGACCGGCCAGGGCCACGCGGCGGCCGGCGGCCTCGGCGGCGCGGATGACGCTGTCCATGCGGGCGACGTTGGAGGCGAAGCAGCCGACGGCGACCCGGCCCTTCAGGTCCTTGATCAGGTCGGCGATCGCCACCTTCACATCGCCTTCGGACCCGGCTGAGCCTTCCACGAAGACGTTGGTGCTGTCGCAGACCATGGCCAGCACGCCTTCGTCGCCGAGACGCTTGATGGCCTCCACGTCGGTGCGGTCGCCCACGACGGGATCGTCGTCGATCTTCCAGTCGCCGGTGTGCAGGATCGTGCCCAGCGGCGTCTTGATCGCCAGACCGTTCGGCTCGGCGATCGAGTGGGTCAGCGTCACATAGGTCACGTCGAACGGACCCAGGTTCACGGCACCGCCCAGCGGCACTTCGTTCAGTTCGACGTCATCGAGGATATTGGCGTCGCGCAGCTTTTCACGGATCAGATAGGCGGTGAAGGGCGTCGCATACAGCGGTGCCTGAATGCGCGGCCACAGCCAGCCCAGGGCGCCGATGTGGTCTTCGTGGGCGTGCGTCAGCACGATGCCCAGGATGGTCTCGCCTTCCAGGAAGGAGGGATCGGGCACGATCACGTCCACGCCGGGCGTGGAGGGATCGCCGAAGGTCACGCCGACGTCGACGAGAATCCATTTGCGGTCATGCGCCGGGCCGAAGCCATAGGCGTTGAGGTTCATACCGATCTCGTTCGAGCCGCCCAGCGGCAGGAAGACGAGTTCGTCGTTTTGAGTTTTCTTTGTCATGCGTCCCTAAAGGTGGGTATTCCGCCGCCAGATTTCGAGTAGGCCGCGGATAGTCAGGTCCGGATCGAACCGGTCGATTGATTGGGTTGAGCCTTCAAACAGCGAGGCGACGCCGCCGGTGCCGACGACCGTCATGGGCTTGCCCCACTCGGCCTTGATGCGGTCCACCAGCCCTTCGATCAGGGCGATATAACCCCAGAAGACGCCGGATTGCATGGAGGTGACGGTGTCGCGCCCGATGACGACCTCGGGGCGTTGAATGGCGATGCGCGGCAGCTTGGCCGCCGCTTCGTGCAAGGCTTGTAGCGACAGGTTGATGCCGGGCGCGATCAGTCCGCCCTCGAAGGCGCCCTGCCCCCGCTCGGCTCCGCCCGACACCACGTCGAAGGTCGTGGCCGTGCCGCTGTCGATCAGCAGCAGGTCGCCCTCATAGACTTGCAGCGCGCCGATGGCGTTGACCAGACGGTCCGCCCCGGCCTCGCTGGGCTTGGGAATGCGAACCTCGATGCCGAGGTTGACGTTCTCGCCGATCACCAGGGGTTCGACGTGGATGTAGCGCCGCGCCAGGTTGCGCAGGTTGAAGATCGACTGCGGCACCACGCTGGAGATGATGCAGCCATCCAGATCCTTCATGCTGAGGCCTGAGCTCAGCTTGGCCCCGCCCATCTCGAACAGTTGGTGCAGCCAGACGGCGTATTCATCCGCCGTGCGCATGGCGTCGGTGGCCGTGCGCCACTGGGCGATCCATTCATTGCCGTGGTAAACGGCGAACAGTGTGTTGGTGTTGCCTTGCTCGATCGCCAGCAGCATCAGGCGGCCTCTCCGAAAAAGACATCGCCGGCGGAGATCACGCGCAAGCGTCCGTCCGGCAGTTTCAGGCGCAGCGAACCGTCCGCCTCGACCCCGTCAGCCGTGCCGATCAGGGTCTCGTTCGTCAGTCGCGCCGTGCAGGGGCCGTGCAGACCGGGCGTCCGCGCGATCCAGGCGTCGAGAATGGGTTGGAAGCCCAGCGTCGTCCAGCGATCCAGCCAGACGCCGAAGGTCTCGGCCAGAGCCTTGGCGGCCTCATCCACCGACGGCGGCGAAACGACGCCATGCGCCAGATGTTCAGCGATGCAGGTAGCCGGCCGTTCGGTCTCGCCCGGCGTCTGGCTCAGGTTCACGCCGATCCCGACCGCCAGCCACAGGCCGCCTGAAGGGGCCGGGCCGGACTCGATGAGAATGCCGGAGGTCTTGCGACCGTCCAGCAGCACGTCATTGGGCCATTTTATCGTGACCAGGGCCGGTGGGACATAGCGGTCCAGCAGGTCCGCCACCGCCAGCGAGGCGGCGAAGGTCAGTTGGGCCGCTTCGGCGGGCGATTTCTGCGTCAGCAACAGCAGCGAGGTGAAGAGATTGCCGCTGTCGCTGCCCCACTGGCGTCCGCGACGGCCACGGCCAGCCGTCTGCCGCCGCGCCGCGATCCACAGCGGTCCGACCTCGCCCGCCTCGGCGCGGCGTCGCGCCTCGGCGTTGGTGGAGTCGGTTTCGTCGAGGATCAGGACCGGGGCCGTCAAGCGCCCTTACCCGACGCCGACGCCCGAGGCGGCGGCGCGGGTCAGCGGCTCCAGCCACGTAAGGGCGACGATCACCAGCGGGAAGCAGAAGGCGGCGGCCACAAGCGCGATCCACTTGGCTTCCAGCGGCGACTTGTCGGTGACGACCTCGGTTTCGGCGGCATCGAACCACATCACCTTGATGATGCGCAGGTAGTAGAAGCCGGCCACGACCGAGGCGACCAGACCGGCGGCGCCGGCCATCCAGTAGCCCGCGTCGGCGGCGGCGCCGAAGACGAAGAACTTGCCCCAGAAGCCCGACATCGGCGGAATACCGACAGCCGACAGCGACAGGATGGTCAGGGCGACCGCCAGCAGCGGGCGATCCTTCTTCAGCCCGGCCAGGTCGGAAATCTTGCGGATCGGACGACCATTGCGGCTCAGCGACAGCAGGACGGCGAAGAAGCCGAACTGGTCGATGGCGTACAGGGTCATGAACATCAGCGTGGCCTGAACGCCGGCTTCAGTGCCCGCCGCCACGCCCAACAGGGCGTAGCCGATGTTGATGATCGAGGAATAGGCCAGCAGGCGCTGGATGTCCTTCTGCATCAGACCGCCGAACGAACCGACGGCGAAGCTGATCAGCGAGATCAGGATGATGACCTGGGCCCATTGACCGTGGGCGACGCCGAAGCCTTCGACCAGGACGCGGATGATCAGGACCATGGCGGCGATCTTGGGCGCCGTGGCGAACAGGGCCACGACCGGGGTCGGGGCGCCTTCATAGACGTCAGGCGTCCACATGTGGAACGGCGCGGCCGAAACCTTGAACGCCAGACCGCAGATCAGGAAGACCAGGCCGAAGATCAGGCCCGGGCCAGGGTTGGCGGTGGCGAAGGCGGCGATGTCGACGAAGCGCATCGAACCGGCGAAGCCGTAGATCAGGCTGGCGCCGTAGAGCAGCAGGCCCGACGACAGGGCGCCCAGGACAAAATACTTCAGGCCGGCTTCAGAAGCCTTCAGGTTGTCGCGGTGATAGGCGGCCAGGACGTACAGAGCCAGCGAGTGCATCTCGATGCCGATGTAGAGCGAGATCAGGTCGCCCGATGAAGCCATCATCGACATGCCGACCGAGGCCAGCACGATCAGGACGGGGTACTCGAACTTGGCGATGCCGTTGCGGTGAATCCAGCCGTCGCCGAGGACGATGGCGACCGCCGCCGACAGGAAGATGGCGACCTTGCCGTAGACGGCCAGCGGGTCGGCCACATAGGCGCCGTTGAAGGCCGTGCCCAGCGGGCCGACTGCGGCCAAGACCGAGGCGGCGGCCAGCAGCAGGATCGACAGGCCCGAGATCAGGCGCGTCGACTTCTCGCCAGTGAAGGCGCCGAGCATGAGCAGCACCAGCCCGCCGACCGCAAGGGTCAGCTCCGGGGCGGCGAGTTGAAGGGCGGAAGACAGATCAGTCATTATGCTCTCACCCGCCAATGGCTGCGCGATAGGCGGTCGTCAGGGCCTCAACGGTCGGCCCGGTGTAGTCGAGGACGGCGTTGGGATAGAGACCCAGCCAGATGGTGCCCACGATCAGCGGCACGAAGATCAGCAGCTCGCGCTTGTCGATGTCCGTGATGGTCTGCAGCGCCGGGTTCTTGATCTCGCCGTACATGACATTGCGGAACAGCGTCAGGGCGTAGACCGCCGAGAAGATGACGCCCGAGGCCGCCACGAGGGCCGTCCAGGTCGAGACCTGATAGGCGCCGGTCATCGTCAGCACTTCGCCGATGAAGCCCGAGGTGCCCGGCAGGCCGACGTTGGCCATGGTGAACATCAGGAAGATGGCCGCATACCAGGGCATGCGCGCGGTCAGGCCGCCGTAGAAGGCGATCTCACGCGTGTGCATCCGGTCATAGACCACGCCGACGCAGAGGAAGAGCGCGCCCGAGATCAGGCCGTGGCTCAGCATCTGGAAGACCGCGCCCTGAACGCCCGTGTCGTTGCCCGCGAAGATGCCCATGGTCACGAAGCCCATGTGGGCGACCGACGAATAGGCGATCAGCTTCTTGATGTCGGTCTGACGGAAGGCGACCAGCGACGTATAGACCACGGCGATCACCGACAGGGTGAAGACCAGGGGCGTGAACATCTGCGACGCCTGCGGGAACATCGGCAGGTTGAACAGGATGAAGCCGTAGCCGCCGAGCTTCAGCAGGATGCCGGCCAGGATGACCGAACCCGCCGTGGGGGCCTGAACGTGGGCGTCTGGCAGCCAGGTGTGGACCGGCCACATCGGCATCTTGACCGCGAAAGAGGCGAAGAAGGCCAGCCACAGGATCGGCTGAACAGCCGGATCGAAGGCGTATTGCTTCAGCTCGGGAATGCTGGTGGTGCCCGTCTCATGGGCCATCCACAGCATGGCCAGCAGCATCAGCACCGACCCCAGCAGGGTGTAGAGGAAGAACTTGTACGAGGCGTAGATGCGGTTCGCCCCGCCCCAGATGCCGATGATCAGGAACATCGGCACCAGGGTGCCTTCGAAGAAGATGTAGAAGAGGAACAGGTCCAGCGACGTGAAGACGCCGATGACCAGGGTCTCCAGCACCAGGAAGGCGATCATGTATTCGACGACGCGCGTCTCGATCGACTTCCAGCTGGCAACGATGCAGATCGGCATCAGGAAGGCGGTCAGCAGGACGAACAGGATCGAGATCCCGTCCACGCCCAGGTGATAACCGGCGCCGGCGAACCAGGCGTAGTTTTCAACGAACTGATAGGCCGGGTTCGACGGATCGAACTGGGCCACCAGCAGGACGGACACAGCCAGCACCACCAGCGTGGTGCCCAGGGCGATCCAGCGCGCGGCCGGAGCCGCGGCGTCCTGACCGCCCTTGTTCATCATGCCGGCCAGAAGCAGCAGGCCGGCGCCGACCAGCGGCAGGAAGGTGACGATGCTCAGAATGTGAGGCACGAGGCTCAGGCTCCCCACGTGAAGATGGCGAAGGCAAGGAACGCAGCCACGCCGATCAGCATCACGAATGCATAGAAGTAGACGAAACCGGACTGGAAGCGCGACAGCCAGCCAGCCGATTTCAGCGAAGCCCAAGCGGCGCCGTTGGGGCCGAGGCCGTCGATGATCTTCACGTCGCCGATCTTCCAGAAGAAGTCGCCGAGCGCCTTGGCGCCCTTCACGAAGACGGCGTCATACAGCTCATCGAAGAACCACTTGTTGTAGAGGAAGGTCCACAGCGGTCCCTTGCGGTCGGCCCACTGCTTGGCGACGCCTTCCTTGAGGACGTAGATCCAGAAGGCGGCGAAGGTGCCGAGCAGGGTCACGACCAGCGGCGACCACTTCACCCAGGTCGGGACGTTGTGGCTCTCGTGCAGGACGTGGTTGTTGCTGCCGACGAAGATGGCGCCGCGCCAGAACTCGGCCTCATGATGACCGATGAAGTGCGGGGCGAAGATCATGCCCGCGAACACGGCGCCGATCGACAGCACCAGCAGCGGCACGACCATGGGCAGCGGGCTCTCATGCGGCGACAGCGGACGATGGTGATGGTCGTCGTGCGCGTGATCGTCATGAGCGTCATGGCTGGACAGCGGTTCGGCGTGCGTCTCCAGCTGGGCGTGCGACGCGTGGTCGTCGGCGGCGTGATGGCCGTCGTCCTTCCACTTGGCCGTGCCGTGGAAGGTCATGAAGACCAGGCGCCACGAATAGTAGGCCGTCAGCAGGGCCGCCGAGATGCCTATGACGAAGGCGAACATGCCCGCAGCCGAGTGGCCCGACGTCGCCGCCGCATAGGCGCTCTCGATGATGGAGTCCTTGGAATAGAAGCCGGCGAAGCCGCCAACGCCGGGCAGACCCAGGCCGGTGATGGCGATGGTGCCGATCATCATGACCGCATAGGTCACGGGCAGCAGCTTCCACAGGCCGCCCATGTTCCGCATGTCCTGCTCGTGGTGCATGCCGTGGATCACCGAACCGGCGCCCAGGAACAGCAGAGCCTTGAAGAAGGCGTGCGTGAACAGGTGGAACATGGCGGGCTGATAGGCGCCCACGCCCGCGGCGAAGAACATGTAGCCCAGCTGCGAACAGGTCGAATAGGCGATGACCCGCTTGATGTCGTTCTGCATCATGCCGACGGTCGCGGCGAAGATGGCCGTGATGCCGCCGATGATGGCGATGAACAGCGACGCCGTCGGCGCGTGCTCATAGAGCGGCGACAGCAGGCAGACCATATAGACGCCGGCGGTGACCATGGTCGCCGCGTGGATCAGGGCCGACACGGGCGTCGGGCCTTCCATGGCGTCCGGCAGCCAGGTGTGCAGGAAGAACTGGGCCGACTTGCCCATGGCGCCGATGAAGAGCAGCAGACCCGCCAGGTCCAGCGCCGACCAGGTGTAGCCTAGGAATTCCCAGCCCGTGCCGACCTTGCCGGCGATCTGCGGGAACAGCTCGGCGAACTGGATCGTGCCGAACATCCAGAAGATCGTCATCATGCCGAGCAGGAAGCCGAAGTCGCCCACGCGGTTGACCACGAAGGCCTTGATGGCGGCGGCCGAGGCGGTGTCCTTCTTGTACCAGAAACCGATCAGCAGATAGGAGGCCAGACCCACGCCTTCCCAGCCGAAGAACATCTGCAGGAAGTCGGCGGCCGTCACCAGCGCCAGCATCATGAAGGTGAACAGCGACAGGTAGGCGAAGAAGCGAGGACGGCTGTCGTCCTCGGCCATGTAGCCCCAGGAATAGAGGTGAACCAGCGACGACACCGTCGTCACCACGATCAGCATGGTGGCCGACATGGCGTCCACGCGGATCGACCAGTTCGACTGGAAGTCGCCGACGTGGATAAAGGGCGCGATGTGGACGGTGAAGGCTTCGAGCCCGCCCCAGGTCCACTGGCTGAACACGATCCACGAGATCGCGCACGAGAAGAACAGCAGGCCGGTCGTGACCGACTGCGAGACGATGTTCCCGATCCTGCGACCGAAGAAGCCGGCGATCATCGCCCCCAGCAGGGGGGCGAAGACGCCGAGAGTGACGAGAGTCTGGATAGTCACGGTTCCGATCAGCCCTTCATCACGGAGGCGTCGTCAACCGCGATATCGCCGCGGTTACGGAAGAAGGTCACGAGGATCGCCAGGCCGACGGCGGCTTCAGCCGCGGCGACGGTCAGGACGAACATGGCCATCAGCTGACCCGACACGTCGTTGAGGTAGGTCGAGAAGGCGACGAAGTTGATGTTCACCGCGAGCAGGATCAGCTCGACCGACATCAGGATGATGATGACGTTCTTGCGGTTCACGAAGATGCCGAACACCCCGATGGTGAACAGCATGGCGGCGACCGCCAGATAGTGCTGGAGCGAGATGTCCATCACAGAAGCTCCTCGGGGGTGACGCCCTGGCCGGTAGAAACCGACTTGACCTCGACGGCCTTGGCGCGTTCGCGGTTGGCCTGCACGGCCAGGTCCTGGCGACGCACGCCGGGGCGGTGACGCAGGGTCAGGACGATGGCGCCGATCATGGCGATCAGCAGCACAATGCCCGCAGCCTGGAAGAAGTAGACGTAGTCCGTGTAGAGAACGCGGCCGATCGCCTCGATATTGGTGGCGTCAGCGGTGGCGACGACCGGGCCGATCGCGGCCTTGGCCGCCCCGCCCTGCACCACGGTGATCGACACCATGATCATCTCGGCCAGCAGGACGCCGGCGACGATCCCCGCCAACGGCAGGTAGCGGGCGTAGCCTTCGCGGAGGCGGACGAAGTCGACGTCCAGCATCATGACCACGAACAGGAACAGCACCGCGACGGCGCCGACGTAGACGACCACCAGCAGCATGGCCAGGAACTCTGCGCCCAGCAGGACGAAGAGGCCGGCGGCCGAGAAGAAGCTGAGGATCAGCCACAGGACGGAGTGCACGGGATTGCGCGCGGTCACGACCAGAAGGCCCGAAACCACGGCGACCGTCGCCAGAAGATAAAACGCTATGCCTTGCAGCATGGGTGGGACAAAGCCCCCTTCAAAATCTTGCGCTGCGATCCCATGGCGGAATCGCGGCTCGGTTTAGCGATACGGAGCGTCGAGTTCCAGATTCTTCGCGATCAGCCGTTCCCAGCGGTCGCCATTGTCCAGCAGTCGGGCCTTGTCATAGAGCAGTTCTTCGCGCGTCTCGGTGGCGAACTCGCTGTTCGGTCCCTCGACGATGGCGTCCACCGGGCAGGCCTCCTGGCACAGGCCGCAGTAGATGCACTTGACCATGTCGATGTCGTAGCGCGTCGTGCGGCGGCTGCCGTCGGCGCGCGGTTCGGCCTCGATGGTGATGGCTTGCGCCGGGCAGATGGCCTCGCACAGCTTGCAGGCGATGCAGCGTTCTTCGCCGTTCGGATAGCGGCGCAGCGCGTGTTCGCCGCGGAAGCGCGGCGACTGCGGGTTGCGCTCGAACGGATAGTTCACCGTCGCCTTCGGCTTCATCATGTACTTCATCGACAGGCCGACGGCGCCGAACACGTCGGTCAGCATCGCGCCCTTGGCCGCCTGAACGATACGGGTCAGCATTACGATTTCACTCCGGCGCAGTCGCGTTCATAGCGCGCGCTTTCCTTGTCGAGGGTTGCGCAGATGCGCACACGTTCAGCGTCTTCACGCTGAATACGCTCCACCTTGCGTTCCCATTGATAGACCGAGACGGGATCGGCCTCATACGAGGCGCAGCCGCCGAGAACGACCAGAAGCGGCAGGATCATGAGGGCGCGGGCCATCAGTTCACCTGCCGCTTGCAGTCGTCGCGATCGAAGCGCGGATCATCGCGCGACAGCCGCTGGCAATAGGCGCGCTTGTCCGCATCGTCGCGGCGTTCGCGCTCGACACGTTCCAGCCGCGCGGCTGCGCTCTCGGGTGCAGCGGGGTCCATCGGCTTGAAGGTGCAGGCCGACAGGCCGGCGACGAGGGCCAGCGCAAGCAATGATGTGGCGCGAACGCCCATCACGCACCCACCGCGAAGACGCGCCAGGCCGCCACGGCCACCACGGCGATCAGCGACGTCGGCAGGAAGATCTTCCAGCCCAGGCGCATCAGCTGATCATAGCGGTAGCGCGGCACGAAGGCCTTGGTCAGGGCGATCATGAAGAACCAGAAGACGATCTTGGCGAGGAACGTGACCAGATAGATGGCTTGCTCGAGCCAGCCCGGCAGCGCGTCCAGCCAGGCTTGCGGCAAGCCCGGGTTCCAGCCGCCGCAGAACAGCAGGCTGATCATGGCGCACATGAAGACGATGTTGGCGTATTCGCCGATCATGAACAGCAGGTAGGGGGTCGACGAATATTCGACCTGATAACCGGCCACCAGTTCCGACTCCGCCTCGGGAAGGTCGAACGGCGGACGGTTGGTCTCGGCCAGGGCCGAAATGAAGAAGACCACGGTCATCGGGATCATGACGATGATCGTCGGCCAAGTACCCGCGCCTCCGCCGAACATGTTCCAGTTCCAGAACGCGCCCTGTTGCTGGGTGACGATCTCAGTCAGGTTCATCGTCCCGGCCAGCAGGATGACGTTGATGATGACCAGGCCCATCGAGACCTCATAGGACACCATCTGCGCCGCCGAACGCAGCGAACCCAGGAACGGATACTTCGAGTTCGAAGCCCAGCCGCCCATGATGATGCCGTACACGCCCAGCGAGCTGATCGCGAGGATGTAGAGGATGCCGACGTTCAGATCCGAAATCACCCAGCCCGGCGCAAACGGGATCACAGCCCAGGCGATGAAGGCCAGGACGAAGGTGATCAGCGGCGCCGCCAGGAAGACGACCTTGTCGGACCCCGACGGGACGACGATTTCCTTGAGCACGAACTTGAAGAAGTCAGCGAAGGACTGCAGCAGGCCGAACGGGCCGACCACGTTGGGGCCTTTGCGCATTTGCACGCCGGCCCAGATCTTGCGGTCCGCCAGCAGCAGGAAGGCCAGCGAGATCAGGATCCCGACCGTAACGATCAGGATGCCGCCGAGGGTGGCGAGGGTCCAGCCGAGGGGGGTGGCCCAGAAGGAGGTCGCAGCGTCCATGATTTACTCCGCCGCCAGAACGACCGGGGCAGTCCGCTCGGCGGACAGCTCGGCCATGGTTTCGCTGGCGCGCGCGATCGGGTTGGTCAGGTAGGGATCGACGATGGTCGAGACGAAGGCGACGTCGCTCAGATCACCCTTGGCGCCCAGAGCCGCCACGTCGAACGACGCCCCCGGGGCCAGATAGTCGATACGGCCAAAGGTCGGATGGTCGCCCATCAGCTTGGCGCGCAGCTGCTCCAGGGTGTCGAACGGCAGCTTCTGGCCGACCCGTTCCGACAGGGCGCGGATGATGGCCCAGTCTTCCTTGGCCTCGCCCTTCGGGAAGACGACCCGTTCGGCCATCTGCACCCGGCCCTCGGTGTTCACGTACAGGCCGGACTTCTCGGTATAGGCGGCGCCCGGCAGGATGACGTCGGCGCCGTGTGCGCCGCGGTCGCCGTGCGAGCCCAGATAGACGCGGAAGGCGTCCGAGGCCGAAGCGTTGACCTCGTCGGCGCCCAGCAGGAACAGCACGTCCAGCGCGCCCGGCTTGAGCATTCCAGCCACGTCCAGACCGCCCTCGGCGGGGACGAAGCCCATGTCCAGACCGCCGACGCGGGCGGCGGCGGTGTGCAGGACGTTGAAGCCGTTCCAGCCGTCCTTGACCACGCCGACCTTCTTGGCCAGCGCGCCCAGGGCGTTCAGCACAGCCGCGCCGGTGTCGCCGATCAGGGCGCCCGCGCCGACGATGATCGCCGGGCGTTCAGCCTTGGTCAGGAAGTCGACAGCGGCCTTGGGCAGCTTGCCCAGGGTCTTCGAACCGGCGCCGAGGTAGTTGTAGTCATAGGTCAGGTCGACCTGTTCGCCGATGACGCCGATCTCGGCGGCGCCCTTCAGCCAGGCCTTGCGGATGCGGGCGTTGAGCAGAGGCGCCTCGGTGCGCGGATTGGCGCCCACGATCAGGATGGCGTCTGCGTTTTCAATGCCTTGCAGGCCGGAGTTGAACAGCCAGCCCTCGCGAGCCCCCTGCCCGATCGCGGCGCCGTCCTGACGGCAGTCGGTGTTGGCCGAGCCGAGGGCGCGGAACAGGTCCAGCGTCGCCTTCATCGACTCGGCGTCCTGAAGGTCGCCGGCGATGACGCCGATGCGGTCGGCCGAAGCCGCCTTGATCTTGGAGGCGACAGCGTTCAGCGCCTCGTCCCACGAGGCGACGCGCAGCTTGCCGTTCTCACGGACATAGGGTTTGTCCAGACGCTGACGGGCCAGGCCGTCGACGGCGTAGCGGCTCTTGTCCGACAGCCACTCTTCGTTGATGCCCTCGTTCACGCGCGGCAGAACGCGCATGACCTCGGCGCCGCGCGCGTCGGCGCGGATGTTCGAGCCCAGGGCGTCCATGACGTCGATGGTCTCGGTCTTCTTCAGTTCCCACGGGCGGTAGTGGTACTGCCAGGGGCGGTGCGTCAGGGCGCCCACCGGGCACAGGTCGTTGACGTTGCCCGACAGTTCGCTGTCGATGTTCTTTTCCAGATAGGTCGTGATCTCGGCGCCTTCGCCGCGCGAGATCATGCCGATGTCCGGCACGCCGGCCACTTCGGTGATGAAGCGAACGCAACGCGTGCACTGGATGCAGCGCGTCATGAACGTCTTGACCGTTGGGCCCATGTTCTTTTCTTCGACCGCGCGCTTGTTCTCGCCGTAGCGCGAACCGTCACGGCCGTAGCCGACAGCCTGATCCTGAAGATCGCACTCGCCGCCCTGGTCGCAGATCGGGCAGTCCAGCGGGTGGTTGATGAGCAGGAACTCCATCACCCCTTCGCGGGCCTTCTTGACCATCGGCGTGTCGGTGAAGATCTCCTGACCTTCGGCGGCCGGCAGGGCGCACGAAGCCTGCGGCTTCGGCGGTCCGGGCTTCACCTCGACCAGGCACATCCGGCAGTTGCCGGCGATGGACAGGCGCTCGTGGTAGCAGAAACGCGGGATCTCGTGCCCGGCGCGCTCGGCGACCTGAAGCACGGTCATGCCGGGTTCGAACTCGGTTTCAACGCCGTTGACCTTGGCGATAGGCATTACGATTACTCCGCCGCGATCGCATGGCCGGCGAAGTTCGCGCGGCGGCTGCGGTAGGTGTTGATGCGGTCTTCGATCTCGTGACGGAAGTGCCGGATCAGACCCTGAACGGGCCAGGCGGCGGCGTCCCCGAGGGCGCAGATGGTGTGGCCTTCGACCTGACCGGCCACGTCGAGCAGCAGGTCGATTTCCGACGGATCGGCATCGCCGACGGCCATGCGTTCCAGCACGCGCCACATCCAGCCCGTGCCCTCGCGGCACGGCGTGCACTGGCCGCAGCTCTCATGCTTGAAGAAGTAGCTGATGCGGGCGATGGCCTTAACGATGTCGGTCGACTCGTCCATCACGGTCACGCCGGCGGTGCCCAGCGACGAACGCATTTCGCGCATGGAGTCGAAGTCCATCAGCACGGTCTCAGCCTGCTCGCGCGTGATCACCGGGCAGGATGCGCCGCCGGGGATGATGGCTTTCAGGTTGCCCCAACCGCCGCGAACGCCGCCGCCGTGATCTTCGATCAGCTGACGCAGCGGGATCGACATGGCTTCTTCGACGACGCAGGGCGTGTTCACGTGACCCGACAGGGACATCAGCTTGGTGCCCGTGTTGTTCGGGCGACCGAAGCTGGCGAACCAGTCCGCGCCGCGACGCAGGATAGTGCCGACCACAGCGATCGATTCCACGTTGTTCACAGTCGTCGGGCAGCCATAGAGGCCGGCGCCGGCCGGGAACGGCGGCTTCAGGCGCGGCTGGCCCTTCTTGCCTTCCAGGGATTCCAGCAGGGCGGTCTCTTCGCCGCAGATGTAGGCCCCGGCGCCGTGGTGGATATAGACGTGGAAGTCCCAGCCGTGGACGTTGTTGTCACCGATCAGCCTGGCCTCATATGCCTGCTTGACCGCGGCTTCCATGCGCTCGCGCTCCAGCACGTATTCGCCGCGCAGGTAGATGTAGCAGGCGTGGGCCTTCATGGCGAAGGAGGCGATCAGGGCGCCTTCGATCAGCAGGTGCGGATCATGACGCATGATCTCGCGGTCCTTGCAGGTCGCGGGCTCGGACTCGTCGGCGTTGATGACCAGGTAGTGAGGGCGATCCTTCACTTCCTTGGGCATGAAGGACCACTTCAGGCCGGTCGAGAAACCGGCGCCGCCGCGTCCGCGCAGGCCCGAGTTCTTGACGTTGGTGATGATCCAGTCGCCGCCAAGGTCCAGCATGTCCTTGGTGGCGTTCCACGCCCCACGCGCCTTCGCGCCCTCCAGGCCCCAGTCATGGAAGCCATAGAGGTTGGTGAAGATGCGATCCTTGTCTTCGAGGATTCCGACCATGAGCCCTTAAAGTCCTTCCGCCAGACGGCGCTTGTGGTGGCGGGTGCGCATGAAAATAGCTGTAACGACCAGCGCCCAGCCGGCGGCCAGCAGGCCATAGGCGACGATCAGCAGGTCTTCCGACAGCCACTTGCCGTCCTTGACCGCCAGCACCATGCCCGCGGCGACGAGGATCAAGGCCAGCCCGCCCCAACGCAGGGGCCAGCCGACGCGACGCAGCTCGGCCCGGTAGGCCGCCCTGCCCTCATCGCTGTCGAGGTTCGGTCTCGTCATCAGGCCGGCGCCTTCTCAGCCGCCGGCTGGGAGTTCGGAAGCGACTTGATCTTCTTGGCCCGCGAGCCGTCGTAGAGCGTCGGGTCCGTCAGGACCCGGGCGCCGCCCTCGGGCTCGGAGGTGTGACGACCGACGCGCGAACCCGGCTTCGGCGACTGGCCGGCGGCGAAGTCGTCGATGATCTGGGCCATCGTCTCGGGCGTCAGGTCTTCGTAATAGTAGTCGTTGATCTGGGCCATCGGCGCGTTCGAGCAGGCGCCCAGGCACTCGACTTCCTGCCAGGTGAAGCGACCGTCGGCGGACAGGACGTCCTTGTCGCCGATCTTCTCCTTGCAGACGCGCATCAGCTCATTGGCGCCGCGCAGCATGCAGGGCGTGGTGCCGCAGACCTGGATCAGCGCGGTCTTACCGACCGGCTCCAACTGGAACATGGTGTAGAAGGTCGCGACCTCCAGCACCCGGATATAGGCCATGCCCAGCAGTTCGCCGATGGCGCGGATGGCGGGTTCCGAGACCCAGCCTTCCTGCTTCTGGACCAGCCATAGGATCGGGATCACCGCCGACTGGCGACGCGATTCCGGGTACTTCTTGATCCACCACTCGGCCTTGGCCTTCGTGTCCTCTGAAAAGGCGAAGGATTCAGGCTGTTCCTTGGCGAGGCGACGAACGCTCATCGGTCCACTTCTCCGAACACCATGTCGAGCGAGCCGAGGATGGCCGACACGTCCGCCAGCATGTGGCCCGTGTTCATCCAGTCCATCGCCTGCAGGTGGCGGAACCCAGGGGCCGACAGCTTGACGCGGTAGGGTTTGTTGGTGCCGTCCGACACCAGATAGACGCCGAACTCGCCCTTGGGCGCTTCGACAGCCGCATAGACCTCGCCTTCCGGCGTCTTGAAGCCCTCGGTGTAGAGCTTGAAGTGGTGGATCAGCGCTTCCATCGAACGCTTCATCTCACCGCGGCGCGGCGGGGTGATCTTGTTGTTTTCGGCCAGGACCGGCTCGCCGGGGCAGTTGCGCAGCTTGTGGATGCACTGCTCCATGATGCGGATCGACTGCTTCATCTCTTCGATGCGGCAGAGGTAACGATCCCAGCAGTCGCCGTTCTTGCCGACAGCGATGTCGAACTCGAGGTCGGCGTAGCAGTCATAGGGCTGCGCCTTGCGCAGGTCCCAGGCGATGTCCGAGCCGCGCAGCATGACGCCCGAGAAGCCCCAGGCCAGAGCCTGCTCCTTGGACACGACGCCGATGTCGACGTTGCGCTGCTTGAAGATGCGGTTCTCAGTGACCAGGCTCTCGATGTCCGCCAGCTTGGCCGGGAACTCGGCGCACCAGCGACCGATGTCGTCGATCAGCTCCGGCGTCAGGTCCTGATGGACGCCGCCGGGACGGAAGTAGTTGGCGTGCAGACGGGCGCCGCAGGCGCGCTCGTAGAAGACCATCAGCTTCTCGCGCTCTTCGTGGCCCCACAGCGGCGGGGTCAGGGCGCCCACGTCCATGGCTTGCATGGTCGTGTTCAGCAGGTGGTTCAGGATGCGGCCGATTTCCGAATAGAGGACCCGGATCAGCTGACCGCGATATGGCACGTCCAGTTCCAGCAGGCGCTCGATGGCCAGGCAGAAGGCGTGCTCCTGGTTCATCGGCGAGACGTAGTCCAGCCGGTCCAGGTAGGGAATGTTCTGAAGGTAGGTGCGCGCCTCCATCAGCTTCTCGGTGCCGCGATGCAGCAGGCCGATATGCGGATCGACGCGAGTCACCAGTTCGCCGTCCAGCTCCAGCACCAGACGCAGCACGCCGTGCGCGGCCGGGTGTTGCGGGCCGAAATTGATGGTGAACTTGCGGTCGTCCATCGCCCGCGCGTGCGGGGTCAGGCCGCCTTCGTAGTCCTCGAACGGATCGATCGCCTTGGGGGCGGCCGTCGCCGGAGTGTTATTGCCGTCAGCCATTACTTGGCTCCCGCCTTCTCGTCGCCCGGCAGGACCGGGGCCGGGTACTCAGCGCCTTCCCACGGAGAGAGGAAGTCGAAGTTGCGATATTCCTGGGCCAGCTTCACCGGCTCATAGACCACGCGCTTCTGCTCTTCGTCGTAGCGGACCTCGACATAGCCCGTCATCGGGAAGTCCTTGCGCAGCGGATGTCCCTCGAAACCATAGTCCGTCAGGATGCGGCGCATGTCGGGGTGATCCGAGAAGATCATGCCGTACATGTCGAAGGCTTCACGCTCGAACCAGCCGGCCGACGGATAGACCGACGACACGCTGGGGACCGGGGCGACTTCATCGGTCGACACCTTGACGCGAACGCGCGCGGCGCGCGTCAGCGACAGCAGATGATAGACCACCTCGAACCGCTCGGCGCGGTCAGGATAGTCGGCGCCGCAGGCGTCCATCAGCTGCTGGAAGCCGAATTGATCGCGCAGGGCCGTCATGACCGCGACGATGTTCTCGCGCGGGGCGATCAGGGTCAGCTCGCCATAGGCGACGACGGCCTCGACACCGAGAGCCGCGACCATTTCGGTCCCCAGCGGGGTCAGGGCGGATTCGCGCTCCGCGACGCGCACCAGTTCGCTCATCGCTCGATCGTCCCCGTGCGACGGATCTTCTTCTGCAGTTGCAGGATGCCGTACAGCAGCGCCTCAGCCGTCGGCGGGCAACCCGGGACATAGACGTCCACCGGCACCACGCGGTCGCAACCGCGTACGACGCTGTAGCTGTAGTGATAATAGCCGCCGCCGTTGGCGCAGCTGCCCATCGAGATGACGTAGCGCGGTTCCGGCATCTGGTCGTAGACCTTGCGCAGGGCCGGAGCCATCTTGTTGGTCAGGGTGCCGGCGACGATCATCAGGTCCGACTGGCGCGGCGAACCGCGCGGCGCCGTGCCGAAGCGTTCCAGGTCGAAACGCGGCATCGACAGGTGGATCATCTCCACGGCGCAGCAGGCCAGGCCGAACGACATCCACATCAGCGAACCCGTGCGGGCCCAGTTGATGACGTCGTCCAGCGAGGTCGTCAGGAAGCCCTGCTCGCCGAGCTCGGTGTTCACCTGCTCGAAGAACTTGTCGTGGATCTTGGGGTCGTAACCTTCCACGGTCGAGCGCGCAGCCGAGCCGGCGGGGACCAGGGGCGACGCCAAGGGCGACGAAGGCGCAACTATTGCCATTCCAGCGCTCCCTTCTTCCATTCGTAGATAAAGCCGACCGTCAGGACGCCGAGGAAGATCATCATCGACCAGAAGGCGAAGATCATGCCGCCGTGCGACAGGTCGAACATCGACACCGCCCACGGGAACAGGAAGGCCACTTCCAGGTCGAAGATGATGAAGAGGATCGACACCAGATAGAACCGGACGTCGAACTTCATGCGTGCGTCGTCAAAGGCGTTGAAGCCGCACTCATAGGCCGACAGCTTCTCGGTGTCGGGGTTTTTCGGCGCCAGAGCCCAAGCGGCCAGCATGAAGCCGAGCCCCAGGACGGCGGCGATCGCCAGGAAAACGACGATCGGGAGGTATTCCAGAAGAAATGCGTTCATTCGAGCTGCCTCGCCCGCCGAGGGAGGGGGCGGATTCGGGGCTTCTTAGACCCAACCTCGCCGGGGTTCAAACCCATGTCGGCAAAGGTTTTTGTGTTGCGAGCGGTTCGCAACATTGCGCGCGTTTTGCCGCAGCCCGCAGCGTTGCCAGTTGCACCGGCGATACGCGTAAATGGCGACTTCCCATACCTCTGTCATCAAGGTCGCAGCATGAGCCTGGCAGCCCGCTTGCTGAACACCATCGAGCGCGTCGGCAATCGCCTGCCCGATCCCGTTTTTCTCTTTCTGTGGCTGATCCTTGGCCTGATCGTGCTGAGCCTCGTCGGCGCGGGTCTGGGCTGGTCCGCCGTCAACCCGGTGACCGGCGACCTCCTGCAGGCCGAGAGCCTGCTGTCCCCCGCCAATCTGGAGCGGCTGTTCATCGGCATGCCGCGCACCCTGGCCGATTTTCCGCCGCTGGGGATCGTGATCACAATTATTTACGGCGCCTCGGTCGCCGAACGGACCGGGATGTTCTCGACCGCCATTCGCGGCGCCCTGCTGAACGCCCCGCGATTCATCCTGACGCCTATCGTGGTGGTGACGGGCATGGTGTCGCACCACGCCTCTGACGCCTCCTACGTCGTCGTCATTCCTCTGGCCGCCGTCATCTTCGCCGCCGCGGGCCGCCATCCGCTGGCGGGTCTGGCCGCCGGATTCGCCGCCGTCTCGGGCGGATATGCAGGCAATCTGTTTCCGGCGCCAGCGACGCGCTGATTCTGGGCATCACCGAGCCCGCCGCCCACCTGATCGACCCGTCCTACGCCGTCAGCATCGCCGGCAACTGGTTCTTCATCGTCGGCGTCGTCTTCGTTTTCACCCCCATTGTCTGGTTTCTGACCGACAGGGTTATCGAACCGCGCCTCGGGCCATGGGTCCCCTCCTCCGCCGCCCCGGCTGCCGCCGAAGAAAAGACGCCGCTCAGCCAAGCGGAAAAGCGCGGCCTGCTGTTTGCGGGCCTGACCATCCTGGCCATGATCGCCCTGTGGACGCTCGTCACCCTCCTGCCCGGCTCGCCCTTCGTCGATGCCGACGCCGAGCCCGCCCAGCGCTTCAACCCTCTATATCGTTCGCTGGTCGCCTTCTTCGCCCTGACCTTCTTTGGGGCCGGCGCGGCCTTCGGCGTCGGCTCCGGCTCGATCAAGAGCCACCACGACCTGGTCCGCATGATGCGCGAGGGGATCAGCCAACTGGCCCCCTATATCGTCCTAGCCTTCTTCGCCGCCCACTTCGTGGCCATGTTCAACTGGTCGGGCCTGGGGCCCATCCTGGCGGTCAACGCCGCCGCCTCCTTGCGCGAACTGGCCCTGCCCACGCCCCTGCTGCTGATCGTCGTGGTGCTGGCCTCCTGCGTCTTCGACCTGTTTATCGGCTCTGCCTCGGCCAAGTGGTCGGCGCTGGCCCCCATAGTCGTGCCCATGTTCATGCTTCTGGGCATCAGCCCAGAGATGACGACCGCCGCCTATCGCATGGGCGACAGCGTCACCAACATCGCCACCCCGCTGATGAGCTACTTCCCGCTGATCCTGACCTTCGCCCAGCGCTGGGACCCGCGTTTCGGCCTGGGGTCGCTGATGGCCACCATGCTGCCCTATGCCGTGGCCTTCCTGGTGGCGGGCCTGATCATGGTGGCCGCCTGGGTCGCGCTGGACCTGCCACTGGGACCGGGCGTGGGCGTCCACTACACGCCGCCGCCGCCGGCCGTCGCGTCACACCTGCCGATGGACGGCGGGATCGCCGGCCCTGTGGCTCCGCCGCAGGCCGCCGCTGCGGCCAAGTAACGGAGGTCTCGCGATCTTTTCAGTTATCCACAGCCGGATCGCTTGACAGTAACCGGCCTCCCCGCCTAAACGACGCCCCTCGCCGGGACGCATGGCTTCCCAGCGAGCAACGCGGGTGTAGCTCAGTTGGTTAGAGTGCCGGCCTGTCACGCCGGAGGTCGCGGGTTCGAGTCCCGTCACTCGCGCCATTCTCTTCAGCGAAGAGAATGGCGCACACCGCCCCCCATTACATTCCTAGACATAGTCAGCAGGCATAACGCCGTGCGCCGCCGTCGCGCCGCTAGTTCAGCGGCGCGACCTCCTGCGGCATGACGAACTCGGACCGACCGCTCAGCTCGCCATAGAGCATCGACAGGTCCTCGAAGACGCGGTTCCAGGCGAACTGCTCGACCATCTTCACCCGCGCCGCCCGACCCAGAGCCTCGACGTCGCGCGCGAACAGAGCCTCGATAGCCTCGGCGTAGTCGGCCGGGTCGGCGGAAACCGCCAACTGCCCCACGCTCGAATCCACCGTCTCGGCCACCCCGCCGGCGTTGACCCCGACAACTGGCCGGCCACAGGCCATGGCCTCCAGCACGATCAGACCGAACGGCTCCTTGTCGTTGGCGTGAACAAAGGCGTCGCAGCTGGCGATGATCCGCGCCACGGCCTTGGGGTCCTTCTCATAGGGCAGCGAGATCACGCGATCTTCGGGCGGCATCCCTGCCCCGGCGCCGACCAGCACCAGATGATAAGGTGCGCCCAGGCGCTGCACGGCGTCGATCAGGACATCGACGTTCTTCTCCTTGGCCGGGCGCCCGGCGAAGCACAGCAGGCGCGCGTCCGCGCCTAGGCCCAGCTTCTTCAGCAGCCAGTCGCGATCCCGGCGATCCGGGCGGAAGGTGTCGACCTCGACGCCCAAGGGGCGAATCACGATGCCGCCGACGCCCGCTTCCTCCAGCCGCCGCGCGATGAAGCGGCTGGGCGAAACGACGCGGTCGAATTGCGAAAACAGTTTAGCCCAGCGCTTCTCGACCGGCTTCTTGGCCCATTCGCCGAAATGCAGCGCCGCCAGGCCGGCCGGGTCCGAGTGGCAGAAGCCGACGACCGGACAACCGGCGCGTTGCCCCGCCTCCAGAGCGCCCTGCCCCGGCGTATAGGGGTCGCCGGCCTCGATCACGGCCGGGTTCATCGACGCCACCCAGGCCCCCCAGCGCCGCACCGAACTGGGCCAGCGATAGCCGTCGCCGAAGGGCAGCTTGGCCGCATGAAGCTGGACGACGCCGTCCGCCCCCGCCCGGTGCTTGGCGCCCGGAACCACAAGCGTGTGGGCGACCGAAGGCCGATTCGCCTCCAGCCACGCCTTCTTGGACAGCAGATAGCGCTTCACCCCGCCCGAGCGGGGCGCAAACAGCATGGTGGTGTCCACCAGACGCGGCCGCGGATCAGAGGTCGAAGCCTTCAGTATCCTAAGCGTTTCAGCGACTTCTTCGTCCAGCCCTGGGATCAGGCGCAGTTCGCCTTCCTGAACATCGATATCGCTCATAGTCATTGAGGCGTTTTCTCCAGATCTCGACGCCGCAACGCGGTTGGATCGGCTTTGGATGCGACGCGCGCGTTTGGAACTCACCATGAATCGCCCGTAGACCCGGAAACGGCTCCGCTCAAGCATCCTTTTCCACAACCCACGGCGGGGGCTTGAAAATGACGACGTTCAGCTGCGGTTCACCTGGGCCTGCCTACGCCGGGCCTTGCAATCGCCTCAAATTCGAGAAACTTGGGGCATGGCGACGCCGAGCCTGATAGACGGACGGCTGGCGTCGTTGCGCGTGTGTCCACGAGGGGTTTCTAACTAATGCGTATTCTGCTCGCGACCGCAGTGGCGATCGCTCCCTTGATGGTCGCCGTCGGCGCTCAGGCGCAAACGACGCCGACGCCCGAGACCGTGATCTCGACGGCGCGCACCACGCCGATCTCCACATCGACCGCCAAGGCCGGAGCGCCTGACAATATCCGCCTGGACAAGGACGGCTCCATCGCCGTGACCAGCGGATCGGCGATCACCGTCGATTCCAGCAACAACGTCGATCTGGACGCCGGCTCCTCCATCAAGATGGAAAAGGCCGCCGATGGCGCGACCGGTATCCTGGTGCAGGGCGGTAACACCGCCAATGTCACGGTCGGCGGCGCGATCACCATCACCGACTCGATCGAAGAATACACCGACACCGACAAGGACGGCGACCTGGACGGTCCCTTCGCCAGCGGCGCCAACCGCTATGGCGTCCGTGTCTCGGGTGCGACGCCCCTGACCGGAAATATGCTGGTCGAAGCCAGCGGGTCCATCAAGGTCGAGGGCAACAACTCCGCAGGCGTCGCCATCGAAGCCCCCTTGGTCGGCAACCTGACCAATCTTGGCACGATCGGCGTGGTCGGCGACAACAGCTACGGCGTCCATGTTACGGGCCCAGTGACCGGCAACGTCGCCATCCTGGGCAGCATCTCCGCCCAGGGTGAGAACGCCACCGGCGTCGCTCTTGATGGCGACGTCCAGGGCTCGGTCAAAATCCAGGGTGCCATCTCCACAACGGGATATCGCTACACCACGCCCCCTACGGCCAAGCCGACAACGGGCGACGTCAAGAACGAAACCCTCTATCTTGAAGACTTGGACGCCGATGACCTGCTGCAAGGCGGTCCGGCCGTGCGGATCGCAGGCGACGTCACCGGCGGCGTGGTGTTTGACACCGGCCCTCAGTATCTGAAGGGCGGCGTTGAAGGCGACGACGACGGCGACGGCGTCAAGAACGGCGACGAAGACGACGACGGCGACGGCGTCAAAAACCGTGAAGACACAGACCGCGACGGCGACGGCCTTCCCGATGCTTCCGAGGGCACCGCGACCATCAAGTCGTACGGCGGCGCGCCCGCTGTTCTGGTCGGCTCCAGCACCAGCGCCATCACCCTGAACGCGGTCGGAACAGGCGACAACGCATATGGTCTGATCAATCGCGGCTCCATCGAAGCCTCGGGCGTTTACGCAGGCGTCAACGCTCAAGGGCTTCGGATCGGGGGAACCGGCCAAGCGGTCACGGTTGAAGGCGGCTTCTTCAACTCCGGTACTGTTGCTGCGAGCGCGCTCAACGCAAACAGCACCGCCGTCCGGATCGGCGCCGGCGCCGATTTGCCGACCTTGGTCAACAAGGGAACGATCCAGGCGACCGCCGTCTCCGATGGCGTGCACACGGTTTCCGGCGTCCTGATTGAAGCTGGCGCTTCCCTGCCTTCATTTGAAAATTCTGGTCAGATCACTGCGGGCGTCGGCGGTTCCAAGACCGATGCAGTGGCGATCAGGGATGACTCCGGCACGCTGAGCAGCTTCCGCAACACGGGCGTGATCGCCTCCGGCATTAGCCCCACGGCCGATATCGACCAGACCGGCAAGGCCGTCGCCGTCGATCTCAGCAAGAACACCACGGGCGTCTCCTTCATCCAGGACGGCGTCGTCGTACCTGGCACGGAATTGCCCGATGCCGACAAGGACGGCGTGCCGGACAGCAAGGAACCGGCCATCCAGGGCGAGATCCGCCTGGGCTCCGGCGCCGATGTGCTGGACATCCGCAACGGCATGGTCACGGGCGACATCTCGTTCGGCGCCGGCGCTGACACGCTGTCCATCTCGGGCGGCGCCGTTGTGACCGGAAAGCTGTCGAACGCCGACGGTCTGCTGGACATCAACATCTCCAAGGGCACGCTCGACGCACGCCACTCCGGCCAGCTGGCAGTGACCGGCCTCAACGTCGGCGCGGACGGCGCGCTGATCGTGACGCTGGACCCCGCCAACGGGACCTCCGGCGGCTTCAAGGTCAACGGCGCCGCCGATATCGCGACCGGCGCAGATCTGGGCGTTCGCTTCAACTCCCTGATCCAGACCGAAACCCGCTTCACCATCATCGACGCCGACACCCTGAACGCCGGCACGATTGACCCCGACGCGGTCCAGGCCAACTCGCCCTACGCTTTCGTCGTGAAAACCGGCGTCGACGCCGCCGCCGGCGACATCTACGTCGATGCTCGTCGACGCACTGCGGAAGAAGCCGGCATGATCGGCGTGGAATCCGCCGCCTATGACTCGATCTACGGCGCCCTGGGCCAGAACGAAGCCATCCGCAACGCCATCCTCAACCAGACAGGCCGCGACGGCTTCTTCGACATCTACGAGCAGATGCTGCCCGACCACTCGGGCGGCCCCCTGCTCTCCCTGGCCAGCGGCGTTGATGCTGTGACCCGCGCCCTGACCGGCCGCAACGCCTCGGCCGCGCCGGGCGAGACCAGCGCCTGGGTTCAGGAAATCAACTTCTACGCTGACAAGGACAAGACCGACTCCTACGGCTTCCGTTCGGAAGGCTTCGGCGTCGCCGGCGGCGTCGAACGCGGCACCAGCATGGGCGCCATCGGCCTGTCCGCCGCCTTCACCTCGTCCGACCTGGAAGACCCCGAAGCGGCCGCTGAGGAAGTCCTGTCGGCCAATCTGCTGGAGCTGGGCCTCTACTGGCGCGCCCAGGGCCAGTACTGGACGACCTGGGCGCGGGCTGCGGGCGGCTACGCCTCGTTCAACGCCACCCGCAAACTGGTCGCTGACGGTCTGAACCTGAAGAACGAGTCCGACTGGCATGGCTTCACCCTGGCTGCTGCCGGCGGCGCTTCGTACGAACGCAACTTCGGTCGCCTGAACGTCCGCCCCGAAATCTACGGCGAGTATTTCTCGCTGAGCGAAGACGCACGCACCGAACAGGGCGGCGGCGACGGGTTCGATCTCGATATCGAAGAACGCGACGGCCATATGTTCTCCGGCGTCGCCGCCGTGAACATCGGCTACGGCTTCGGCCAGAACGGCTGGATCCGCCCCGAGGTCCGCCTCGGCTGGCGCCAGAACTTCTCGGTCGACGCCGGCACGACCATCGCCCGCTTCGCCTCGGGCGGCGACGCCTTCACCCTGGACCCCGCCAGCATCGAAGGCGGCGGCCCCATCCTGGGCTTCCGCCTCAACATCGGCAACGATCTGGGCATGCTGGCCATCACCGGCGACGCAGAACTGCTGGAAGACTACGTCCGCTACACCCTGCTGCTGCGGGCCAGCTTCAAGTTCTGATCGGATATGCCGACCAGCAAAAAAGGCCGCCGGGTTCGCCCGGCGGCCTTTTTCTATGGCGGCATGCATCTCACCGTCTATCCTCAAACAAGAAAGAGGGCAGAGCGCACTGGCGACCTCAGCCATGGTGTGGGGCTTCATTTCCATCACGCGCAGTAGAGCTATTCATGGCGCAGACGCAGCGACTGGACATCCCCGCCGATTTTGCGTCAGGAACACGCACCCTTTCGCTTTCGGTCGCGTTAGGTGTGCGACTACGGGGGTCATATTGCGAACACTCGCCAAGACAATCGATCTGGTCGCTGCGTTCGACGCCTCGCCCAATCCCTATATGCTGCTGGACGCCGAGCTTCGCTATGCGGGGATGAACCAGGCCTATCTGGACGTGACCCAGCGCCGCCGCGAGGAGCTGCTGGATCAGCCGGTGATGCAGGAATTCGACGCGGGTCCGGGTCAGGAAGCGCAGGAAAACGCTCGCCAACTTCTGGCCTCCTTCGAGAAGGTGCTGGCGACCGGGAAACCCGATCATCTGGCCGTCCTTCACTATCCCATTCCGGTGCCGCAGGACGACGGAACGACGACCTACGAAGACCGCTACTGGAGCTGCACCCACACCCCGATCAAGGACGTCGAGGGGCGCGTCACCCACATCCTTCAGCACACCAGCGACATCACCGAACTGGAACGGCTGCGTCGTCAGGTCGGGCGGCTTCGGCCCGCGGACCCATCCTCGGCTCTGGACAGCCTGATAGGCGGCGGCATGTTCCGTCGCGCCATGAGCGTTCAAGCGGACAATCGGCGGCTGGAGACGGAGCGGCGACAGCTGCTGGACATGTTCATGCAGACGCCGGGCTTCGTCGCCGTGCTGAACGGTCCGCAGCATGTGATCCAGCTACACAACGGCGCCTATGGTCAGTTGATCGGCCATCGCGACGTGATCGGAAAGCCCATCCGCGAGGCCCTGCCGGAACTGGCGGGTCAGGGCTTTTATGATTTTCTCGACGAGGTGCTGGCGACGGGCGAGCCCTGCCAGGGGCGGCAGAGCCCCGTGCAGTTGCAGCAGACGCCCGACGGCTTGCTGGCGACCCGCTATCTCAACTTCATCTATCAGCCGATCCGCAACGACGCCGGCACGATCATGGGCGTCTTCGTCCAGGGGCATGACGTCACCGACACCGTCCTGGCCGCCGAACGCCAGAAACTGATGATCGACGAACTGAACCACCGGGTGAAGAACACCCTGGCCACGGTCCAGTCCATCGCCATGCAGACGGCACGTTCGCACGAGGACCCCCGCTCCTTCGCCGAGACCTTCCAGTCGCGCATCCTGTCGTTGTCGCACACCCACGACCTGCTGACCCGCAGCCACTGGGAAGGCGCCGACCTGCGCGAGGTGCTGGAGCACGAAACCACGGCCCACGGCCTGCATCGCCTGACCCTGAACGGGCCGAACGTGGCGCTGGACCCGGCCATGGCCGTGTCCCTGGGCATGATCTTTCACGAACTGGCGACCAATGCCGCCAAGTACGGGGCGCTGTCGTCCGGCGACGGTCGGGTGCTGGTCGACTGGTCGGTGGCCAACCAGACCCATCCGCAGCTGGGCATCGTCTGGCGCGAGACCGGCGGGCCGTCCGTGACCGTGCCGGAACGTCGGGGCTTCGGCAGCCGCTTGATCGAACGCAATGTCCGTCACGATCTGGCGGGCACGGTTCAGATGCAATATCGCGACGACGGTTTTACCGCCGAAATCACTATCCCGTTGAGTAAGGAAGCCGCATGACCAACGCTTTGCAGGGCCGTCGCGTACTGGTGATTGAAGACGAATCCCTGGTGGCCATGTTGCTGGAAACCATCCTCGACGACATGGGCTGCACGGTGGTGGGGCCCGAATCCAATATCGACGACGGGTTGATCGCCGCCACGACTGAGGCGTCGCTGGACGCCGCCCTGCTGGACGTCAACGTCGCGGGCCGCGAGGTCTTTCCGGTGGCCGAGGCCCTGCGTGCGCGCGGCGTCCCCTTCGTCTTCTCGACCGGCTATGGCGAGGCGGGCCTGCCCGAACACTGGCGCGGCAATCCGACCATCCAGAAACCCTTTACCGAAGGCGCCATCCGGGACGCCCTGATGAAGGCGATGAACATCAGCCTGGCCTGAGGTCCTTCAGGACGGCGCGCGCCGCATTGTGGCCCGGCGCGCCCGTCACCCCGCCGCCGGGATGGGCGCCGGAACCGCACAGATAGAGCCCTGGAACCGGCATCCGGTGATCGGCGTGGCCCAGCACCGGCCGGGCGCTGAACAGCTGATCCAGCGTCAACCGCCCGTGGAAGATGTCGCCGCCGATCAGGCCGAAGCGCCGCTCCAGATCGCGCGGGCCCAACGCCAGGCGCCCGACCACCGAGGCCTTGAAGCCCGGCGCATGGGCCTCGACCGTCTCGATCATCAGGTCGGCCACAGTGTCGCGATGCTCATCGCTTAGATCCGGCGCAACGTGCTGGCAGAACAGGCTGGCGACGTGCTGCCCCGGGGGCGACAGGCTGTCGTCCAGGGTTGAGGGGATCAGCATCTCGACGATGGGCTTGGACGACCAGCCGTTCAGCCGCGCCTCGGCATGGGCGCGGTCCATATAGGCCAGGGTCGGCGCGATGATGATGCCCGCCGTCAGATGATCGCCCGCCCCCGGCAAGGCGGTGAACCGGGGCAGTTCGGACAGGGCCAGATTCATGCGGAAGGTGCCGGAGCCGGAGGCGTAACGGCCCATCCGCTCGGTGAAGTCCGCCGGGACCACCGCCGGATCGACCAGCCGGTCGAACAGCAGGCGCGGATGCAGATTGGAGACGACGGCGCGGGCGCGGATCACGTCGCCCGCCTCGGTCACGGCCCCGACCGCCCTGCCCTTTTCCGTCAGCACCTCGGCGACGGGCGCACCCAGCCGGATATCGACGCCCTGTTCGGCGCAGGCGGCGGCCATGGCCTGGGTGATGGCGCCCATGCCGCCGATGGCGTGACCCCAAGCCCCCTTCTTGCCGTTCACCTCTCCGAAGACGTGATGCAGCAGGACATAGGCCGAGCCGGGCGTATAGGGGCTGGCGTAGTGGCCCACGACGCTGTCGAAGCCGAACAGGGCCTTGATCGGATCGCTCTCGAACCAGCCGTCCAGCCAGTCGCCCGCCGACTTGGCGAACAGGTCCAGCAGGTCGCGCTGCGCCGCCAGGCCCAGACCCGAGACCCGCCGCCCCAGCGACGCCGCCTTCAGCATCTCCGGCAGGGCCGCCAGCCAGCCGCCTTCAACCACGTTGGGCGGGGTGGTCAGGATCAGGTCGCGCAGGATGGCGGCGACCGTCTCCAGCCGCGCCTCATAGTCGGGTAGGCGTTCGGAATCGCGCACCGAGAACTTGGCCACCTCAGCCTGGGTCCGCCCCTCGCCGGTCAGCAGGTAGCGCCCGTCGTCAAAGGGCAGGAAGTTGGCCGCCCGTCGCTCGACCACCCGCAGCCCGTGGCGCGGCAGCTCCATGTCGGCGATCACGCGCGGGTTCAGCAGGCTGACGGTATAGCTGGCGGTCGAATTGCGGAAACCCGGATGGAATTCCTCCGTCACCGCCGCCCCGCCGACGACGCCGCGCCGCTCCAGCACCGTCACCTTCAGCCCAGCCCGCGCCAGATAGAAGGCGCAGACCAACCCGTTGTGGCCGCCGCCGAGAATGACGACGTCCGTCTGTGATTGCGCCATCCTGCTCGCCCCCGGTTCCAGAGGCGAAGGCTAGCATCAGACTCGCCGCGGGGTGAACCATCCGTCCTGGGTGCGCTGCACCGACCCGGCCACGGCCAGGACGGCCAGGGTCTGTTCGATGCGGTCTTCCATCCGCCGCCCCCGACGCCCGCCGAACCGGGCCGCCAGCGCGCGCGGCCCGACCGGCACGCCTTCCTGTCTCAAGGCATGCAGAAGCGCGGACGCCATAGGCCCCGGCGCCTCAGGCAGTGACGGCAGGCTGACAGCGGCGTCCAGGGTCGCCTCGATCTGGATCGCCCGGCGCGAAGTCTTGACCCGACCCGTCTGGAATTCGGGACGCAGGAAACGCACTTCGCCGCGCGCCTCCTCGACCGCGCGCTCGCGGTTCAGGGCGACCAGCCGCACCACCGCCTCCTGCGCCGACAAATCAACCGGCCAGCCGTAGGCGGTCATGACCGCCGCATCCAGCCGCTGATGCAAATGGTCCAGCAGCCGACGCATCCGGCATCATGCACAGCGCGCTCGGCCTCGGTCAGCGTCGCGCCCGCCGCCAGCCGTGCGCGGGCGTTGTAGAGGCCGGTCATGGTCAGGAAATCATGTCGTCCCAGCACTTGCGCCCGCAGGTCGTCGATCTCGTCCGCCAGGATCGCGATCTCAGCCCTGGCCCTCCCCGAGAGGTCGGGAAAGGGGAAGGCGTCGAAACAAGCGCCCTTCACATAGACGGCGTCGCCGTCATAGACGCCGATCCGCGCCGAGTTGGCGACGAACCACT
Source organism: Brevundimonas bullata (assembly GCF_003350205.1). Taxonomy (GTDB): domain Bacteria; phylum Pseudomonadota; class Alphaproteobacteria; order Caulobacterales; family Caulobacteraceae; genus Brevundimonas; species Brevundimonas bullata. The sequence continues at coordinate 121,609 of NZ_QLLC01000004.1, forward strand.
GCTGATGCAGGCGCGACGACAAGACGCCCAGAACCGCCGCGTCGTCACTGGCGACCACCACCAGCTTGTTGTCAGGCAGGATGTCCGCGTCCAGAAACCGGAACCAGCGGTGCTTGGCCGTCTCGACCGTGGCGATATAGCGCCGCAAGCCTTCCAGCGCCGGCCGCAGTTCGCGACGCGGCTCGCCGAAAATCCACCAGTTGTCGCGATACGAGGCCCGGTTGTTGCGGTCCCGCTCGGGCTTCACCGTCTCCAGGACGTGCTGAAAGATCGCCGGGTGACGCCGCCTCGCCTCGCCCTCCTCCCAGCCGAACAGGCCGATGACGTTCACGCCGCGCGGCCGGTCCGCCAGATCGCGGCCGTTGCGATAGGCGCGGATCGGCGAGGCCGCCTCAGGCTCTGACGCCGACAGCAGGGCCGCCGCCCGGTCCGGCGCGACGATGAAGCCTGCGCCATGCAGCTTGACCCCCGGCGAGCACAACAGGGCGTTGGCCTTCAGCTCGACGGCTTCGGTCACGTCCACCCCCACCGTCAGATCCGCCGAAACGGCGCCGCGCGCCTCGCTGAAGACGATGTCCGGCGCATCGCTATGCAGGCCGTCTTCGGCTGTCACGGTCAGCAGCCTTCCCTGCCCGTCCGGCTCGCCGCGCTCGGCCACGGTCATGGCGATGCGGACGGCGGCCCGATCGCCGCCCTTGATCCAGGGGTGGTCGGGAATGGCGAAGACCAGCCGCATCGGCGGCGCGCCCTTCAGGTGGTGCTCCAGCACGCGGCGGGAAAAGGTCTGGGTGATCGAGTTGGTGGTGATGAAGCCGAAGCGGCGCAGGCTGGAGCCCTTGGCCGTCAGGATATCCGCCGCCCGGTCCCACCAGGCCGTGACCAGATCAGCCGAGCGGAACCGCCCCTGCCGCACCTGCCACAGGGCGTCGACATAGCCGTCGCCCAACTCGCGCCTCAGGTCCTTGCCGCCGATGAAGGGCGGATTGCCGATGATGAAGTGGACGTCCGGCCACGGCGTCGGACGCGGGTCGATCAGGCGAACCACCTCGCGCTCGTCAGGGGCGGCGTCGAACAGCACCGGCGCATCGCCGTCCTTGCGCCCTGGTCGGGGTGTGGGCCGGGCGCGCGTGACGGGCCGTCCCACGGCGTCGCGCACCAGTTCCTCGCGCGACCACGACAGCAGGGCGTCGGTCTGCCGGATCTTCTCGAAGTTGCGCAGGATCGGCTCGGACGGCTTGGCGTCGCCAAAGACCCGGAAATGCCACTGCAGATAGCCGATCCACATCACCATCTCGGCGATCCAGGCGGCGTAGGCGTTCTTTTCCAGCCCCCAGAACTGCTCCGGGCTGACCGTGTGTCCGTCCAGCGCCAGGGTGCCTTGCGCCTCGCCCATCTCGGCCAGGACAGCGAGCACCTCGCCTTCCAGCTCCTTCATCATGCCCATGGCGACATAGAGGAAGTTGCCGGTGCCGCAGGCCGGGTCCAGCACGCGGATACGGCACAGGTCGCGGTGATAATCCCGCACTATCCCGCGCGCCCCCCGCTGATCGCCCGCCATATAGAGGCCGATGGCGCTGGCCTCGACGGCCTCCCAGTCGGCACGCAAGGGTTCCATGATCGTCGGCTCGACCAGGCGTTCGACATAGGCGCGCGGGGTGTAGTGGGCGCCCAGTTCCGCGCGCTCGTCCGGGGCCAGGGCCTGCTCCAGCAAGGCGCCGAAGATGGCCGGCTCCACCGAGGCCCAGTCGCGCTGAGCCGCCGCAATCAGGGCCTCCAGTTCATCCTCGGTGATCGGCAGGGCCGCAGCGTGGCGGAACAGCCCCCCGTTGAACCGGCGCAGGGTCTGGCGAATGGCTGAACAATGCCCGCCCTGGTCCATGCGGTGAAAGAAGTCGCCCGCCCCTAGATGGAATTGGTTCGCGTGACCGCGATAGCTTTCCAGAAAACGCCTGAAACCCTTGTCCTCGATCAGGCCCACGCTGTCGGCGAACATGGCGAAGATGCACTGCATGACGAACAGAGCCGTCTTATTGGCCCGCGCCGCCTTGGCCACGGGATCGGGTCGTCCGACCACGCCGAGCGCCACGCGCCCGCCGATGGAGCGGACCAGCCAGGCCAGGCGCGAGGCGATGTCGGTCGTCACCTCGGCCACGCGGGCGGCAGGGTCCAGGCTCATCGGATCGGACCAGACCCGCCTCAGCCGATCCCGCACCGCCTCGTCGCGCAACTGCGCCATCTCGATACGATAGCGGGCGCGGTCGGGGAACGGGGCATAGGCCTTGCCCTGCCGCCCAAAGTCGGACCACAGTTCGATGGCCCGGCCTACGTCCACGACGACGATAAAGGGCGGCCACTCGTCCAGGGCCTTGGCGTAGTTCTCGGCCTGACGCTTGGCGTTGCGCATCAGGGTTTCGAGCGTGTTGGAGGGCGGCGCGGCCTGGCGTCCCTTGCCCCCGAACAGGGCCAGTTGCGGCTGCGGGTCCAGCGCCCCGCCCGCCCCGCGCTTGCCCGACTGCTTGGCCTCCAGAACAAAGGCGCCGCGCCGGTAGCAGTCGATGTAGCCAGGATGGCTGCCGCCATCCTCGTGCAGGAACTTCACCGGGCGCTCGGAGCAGTAGTCGAGGTCGCCCGTCCGCTCGTCATCGGGCGCCGCGACCCCGATCAGCCGACACAGCTGGCCGATGAAGGTCTGGTAGTGGGCGCGCTCGCTGATCGGCGCCTCGGACCAGCGGCGAATGAAGTCGTCTGCATCCATGATTGTCGGCCTCCCCGCCAACAACCCTAGATTAGAATAACGACGAAATACAACCTTTAGGAGACGAGGCCGCCCAGGTAGCGTCGATACAGCAGCGGCGCGCCCAGCCAGTAGCAGAGCTCGGCCGGGCGGCTGATGTCCCAGACGGCTAGGTCGGCGGCCTTGCCGGCCTCGACGGTTCCGACCTCGTCCTGCAACCCCAGGGCGCGGGCGGCGTGACGGGTGGCGCCGGCGATGGCTTCCTCCGGGGTCAGGCGGAACTGGACGCAGGCCAGGTTCAGCGCTGCTGTCATCGAGGCGACGGGCGAGGTGCCGGGGTTGCAGTCGGTAGCCACCGCCATGCGCACGCCGTGCTGGCGCAGCAGGGCCACGGGCGGCGCCTTGGTCTCGCGCAGCATCAGGAAGGCGCCGGGCAGCAGGACCGCGACCACGCCTGCCTCGGCCATGGCCTGAACCCCCGGCTCGGTCGTGTGTTCGATGTGGTCGGCGGACAGGGCGTGATAGCGCGCGGCCAGGGCCGCGCCGCCGCCGTCGGACAACTGGTCGGCGTGCAGCTTGACCGGCAGGTCCAGAGCCTCGGCCTTGTCGAACAGGCGCGCCACCTCGTCCGTGGTGAAGGCGATGGGCTCGCAATAGGCGTCGACCGCGTCGACCAGACCTTCGGCATGGGCGGCGGGCAGGATTTGATCCACAGCCTTGTCCACATAGGCGGCGCGGTCAGTTCTGTGCTCTGGAGGCACAGCGTGCAGGCCCAGATAGGAGGTGCGCACCCGCACGCCGGCCTCGCGCCCGATGCGGCGGGCGACGCGCAGCATCTTCAGCTCGCTGTCGTGGTCCAGGCCATAGCCGGACTTGATCTCGACCGTGGTGACGCCCGTGGCCTTCAGCCCCTCCAGACGCTTGCAGGCCGAGGCGTAGAGCTCGTCCTCGCGGGCCTCGCGCGTCGCCTTGACCGAGGAGACGATGCCGCCCCCGGCGCGCGCGATCTCCTCATAGGTCGCCCCCTCCAGCCGCCGCTCGAACTCGCCCGAGCGGTCGCCGCCGAAGACCAGATGGGTGTGACAGTCGATCAGGCCCGGCGTGACCCAGCGCCCGCCCAGACGGTCGGTTTCCACAGCCTTGTGCACAGGCAGATCGGCGCGCGGCCCGACCCAGGCGATGCGCCCGCCCTGGATCAGGATGGCAGCGTCCTCGATCGCGCCATAGGGGGCGCCGCCTTCGGTCATGGCGGCGACGTGGCAGTCGGTGAGAAGGCGATCAGCTAGGATCATCGAACGTTCCAGTCGAAAACAGCAAGCCCTCCCCCTCGAGGGGGGAGGGTTGGGAGGGGGTGAAGGCAAGCGCTGTCAAACACGACGCGGGAGACGCCGACGGCCGCGCCGCCTCCCGACCCCGAATGGCCGACGAGGCGGCTACACCCCCATCCCCGGCCCTTCCCCCTCGAGGGGGAAGGGAGCAGGAAGTGGAGATCATCGCGCAGCCACCCCGCTGAGGATTTCACAGAACCAACGCCCTGCCGTCAGGGAGCCGAGGTCCCCGACTTCCAGCGAGGGGTCGTATTCGGTCAGGTCCACGGCACGGACCTTGGGATGAGCCCCTATCGCGCGGGCGGCGTCGAAGAAGTCGTGGACCGAAACCCCGCCGGGGCGCGCGCCGGGGCTGGCGGGCCATTGGCTGCGGTCGATGACGTCGATGTCGAAGTCGACGTAGATGACCTCGCACAGCGACGACAGGCGCTCCAGTTCCTCGACCACCACGGTCGCCAGACCGCGCTGGCGGCACTCACGGGCGGTGCGAACGCTGATGCCCGCCGCCTCGGCCTTTTCATGGGCACGACGGGTGTTGGCGAAGGGCGCAAGGCCCACCTGGCTGATGCGATGGCCGTCCAGCCCATCGTCCAGCAAGGCCTGAATCGGGTTGCCGTTGGTCAGGCCCTGATCCGTGTCGCGCAGGTCGAAATGGGCGTCCAGCGTCAGGACGCCCACGCGATCCAAGCCGAGGGCGTGAACGCCGGGCCGGGTGATGGCGTTGTTGCCGCCGACGAGAATGGTCAGGGCGCGGTGGGCCTGCGCCGCCACCGCGTTGCGCACCGGCTCGAAGGCGTCGAACGGCGAGACGGCCTTCAACGCCACGTCGCCGGCGTCGTGAACCAGAACGTCCAGCTCCAGCCCCGTCTCGACGTCATAGGTCGACAGGCGCGGCAGGACGGCGCGCAGGGTCTTGGGGCCGAGATCGCAGCGGCCCGGCGTCAGCGACCGCTCGTTCAGCGGCGCGCCGATCAGGGCGACGGAAGCGTCGGGATGGTTCCCCACCAGATCGCCGACGGAGCGCCATCCCAGGGCTTCAGACGGTTGGCTCATCGGGATCATCCTTTGGTGGGGGAAAAGCGGGCGACCAGATCGTAGGCCGCGCCGGGGAAGGTCTGCCACGCCCATGTCACGCCCTGGCCGTCGCGCCAGGTGCGGCGCTCCAGCCGCAGACAGGGGGCGCCGTCGGCCAGACCCAGATGCTTGGCGGTCTCAACATCGGCGCCGACGGCGGAAATCCGATGCTCGGCCTCGGTCCAGGGCATGTGGGCCAGCAGCCAACCGCCCGGCGGCTGGGTGGTGAAGTCGGCGGCCTCGGCCTCGGGCGCGGCGGTCAGAGAGATCAGGCGGCGCTCGAAGACGAAGGGCAGGTCGTCGGCCAGATGCAGGGTCTCCAGCTCGATCACCCGCTCCCCCAGACCTTCGTCGGGGCGCGCCGGGCGGACGATGCGGCCCAGCAGGCGATGGGCGTAGGCCAGCCCCCTGCCCTCGACCTCGGACTGGATGTCGGGGATGGCGACCAGGGCCGAGGAATGCACCGGCGGATGGGCCACCACCGTCCCGGCGCGGCGCCGCCGCACCACCAGGGCCCGCGCCGACAGGTCTGACATGGCGCGCGACACCGTCATCCGCGCGCAGCCGTACTCGGCCATCAGCTCGGCCTCGGTCGGGATGCGGAAACCCGGCCGCCATTCGCCCGAGGCGATGCGGCGCTCGATGTCGCCGGCGATCCGTCGATGAAGCGGCTCATGATCCATGAATCGAAACTGCCCCTTGCACGCGATAATGTCTAGACATAACACTCCCCCAAACGACGGCCCAACCCGCACTCTGGGCCGCATGGAGGAATCGATGAGCGCCACGCCCAACACCCGCATCATCCGCAGCCCGCACGGGCCTGAAAAGACCGCCAAGACCTGGGCCGCCGAAGCGGCCATGCGTATGCTGATGAACAACCTCGACCCCGAGGTGGCCGAGCGTCCCGAGGACCTCGTCGTCTATGGCGGCATCGGCAAGGCGGCCCGCAACTGGCAGGCCTTCGACACCATCGTCGAGCAGCTGCAAAAGCTGGAGGCCGACGAGACCCTGCTGGTCCAGTCGGGCAAGCCGGTCGGCGTCTTCCGCACCCACGAAGACGCGCCGCGCGTCCTGATCGCCAACTCCAACCTGGTGCCCAAGTGGGCGACCTGGGAGTATTTCAACGAACTCGATCGCAAGGGCCTGATGATGTACGGCCAGATGACGGCCGGGTCGTGGATCTACATCGGCACCCAGGGCATCGTCCAAGGCACCTATGAGACCTTCATGGAGGCGGGTCGCCAGCACTATGGCGGCGACTGGTCGGGCAAGTGGATCCTGACCGCGGGCCTGGGCGGCATGGGCGGCGCCCAGCCTCTGGCTGCGACCATGGCCGGCGCCTCGTGCATCACCATCGAGTGCCAGCGCAGCCGCATCGAGTTCCGCCAGCGCACCCGCTACGTCGATGTCATGGCCGAGACCCTGGACGAGGCCCTGGCTCTGCTGGAGCAGTCGTTCAAGGACAAGAAAGCCTTGTCAATCGGGCTGTTGGGCAATGCGGCTGACCTTCTGCCTGAAATGGTGAAGCGCGGCGTCCGCCCGGATCTGGTGACAGACCAGACCAGCGCCCACGACCCCGTCAACGGCTACCTGCCCTCCGGCTGGACCGTCTCCGAGTGGGAAGAAAAGCGCGTCAGCGACCCCGCCGCCGTCGAGGCCGCCGCGCGTCAGTCGATGGCCGTGCACGTTCAGGCCATGCTCGACTTCCACGCCATGGGCATCCCCACCGTCGACTATGGCAACAACATCCGCCAGGTCGCCTTCGATCAAGGCGTGAAGAACGCCTTCGACTTCCCCGGCTTCGTCCCTGCCTATATCCGCCCGCTGTTCTGCCGCGGGATCGGGCCGTTCCGCTGGGCCGCCCTGTCGGGTGATCCCGAGGACATCCGCAAGACGGATGCGGCGATGAAGAAGCTCTTCCCCGAAAACGCCGGTCTGCACCGCTGGCTGGACATGGCGGGCGAGCGCATCGCCTTCCAGGGCCTGCCGGCGCGCATCTGCTGGATCGGTTTGGGCGACCGCCACCGCGCCGGTCTGATGTTCAACGAGATGGTGGCCTTGGGCGAGCTCAAGGCCCCCATCGTCATCGGCCGCGACCATCTGGACAGCGGCTCCGTCGCCAGCCCGAACCGCGAAACCGAGGCCATGATAGACGGCTCGGACGCCGTGTCCGACTGGCCCCTGCTGAACGCCCTGCTGAACACGGCGTCGGGCGCAAGCTGGGTGTCGCTGCACCACGGCGGCGGGGTCGGCATGGGCTATTCCCAGCACTCGGGCGTCGTCATCGTCGCCGACGGCACGCCGGAAGCGGCCAAGCGGCTGGAACGCGTCCTGTGGAACGACCCGGCCACCGGCGTCATGCGCCACGCCGACGCCGGATACGACATCGCCAAGGACGCCGCGCGCGAACACGGCCTGAACCTGCCGAGCCTGACATGACCTGAAAGCCCTCCCCCTCGAGGGGGGAGGGTTGGGTGGGGGTGAAGCCTCCGCCCGTTCTGTGAATGGCTCTGGAAGCGCCGCCTCCCGCGCTCCCGATTTCAGGCAAACTGCCTACACCCCATCCCCGGCCCTTCCCCCTCGAGGGGAAGGGAGGAGAAGAAGAAATGACGAAGATCCTTATCGGCCAAGACCCGCTGACTCTTAATCAGCTGCGCCAAGTCCTGAACGGCCCTGTTCAGGTCGAACTCACGCCCGCCGCCTGGGCCAATGTCGAGAAGGGCGCGGCGGTCGTCGCCGCTATCCTGGCCGAGGGGCGCACGGTCTATGGCATCAACACCGGCTTCGGCCTGCTGGCCAACACCAGCATTGCGGCGGAAGACCTTGAAACCCTTCAAAAGAACCTGGTTCTCAGCCACGCCTGCGGCGTCGGCGAGCCGCTGAACGAGAACGTCACCCGCCTGCTGATGGTGCTGAAGATCGCCAGCCTGTCCAAGGGCGCATCGGGCGTTCGGCGGCATACGCTGGAGACCCTGATCGCCATGGTCAACGCCGAGGTCTTGCCGCTGATCCCGGCCAAGGGCTCGGTCGGCGCCTCGGGCGACCTGGCCCCGCTGGCCCACATGTCCTGCGTCCTCATCGGCGTCAGCGAGGCCCGTTATCAGGGTCAAACGCTGGACGCGGTGACGGCCCTGGCCAAGGCCGGGCTGAAGCCCGTCGTCCTGGGCCCCAAGGAAGGTTTGGCCCTGCTGAACGGCACCCAGTGCTCGACGGCCCTGGCCCTGGCCGGTCTGTTCGCGACCGAAAACGTCTTCGCCGCCGCCGTCGCCGCCGGCGCCCTATCGGTCGATGCGCTTCTGGGTTCGGACGCGCCGTTCGACCACCGCATCCACGCCCTTCGCGGCCAGCCGGGCCAGATCGACGTGGCGCGCCGCCTGCGCGAGCTGCTGGCCGACAGCGCCATCCGCGACAGTCACCGCCACGACTGCGCCAAGGTGCAGGACCCCTACTCCCTGCGCTGCCAACCCCAGGTCATGGGCGCGACGCTCGACGTCCTGCGCAACGCCGCCGCCATGCTGGAGCGTGAAGCCAACGCTGTGACCGACAATCCGCTGGTCTTCATCGAGGACGGCGACGTCATCTCGGGCGGCAACTTCCACGCAGAACCCGTCGCCTATGCAGCCGATCAGATCGCCATGGTCCTGTGCGAGATCGGCAATATCAGTGAGCGCCGCACCTCCATCCTGGTCGACCCCAAGATGACCGACCTGCCCGCCTTCCTGGTCAAGGACAGCGGCGTGAACTCCGGCTTCATGATCGCCCAGGTCACGGCGGCGGCCCTGGTGGCCGAGAACCGCATGGTGGCCCACCCCTGCGTCATCGACACCGTGCCGACCAGCGCCAACCAGGAAGACCACGTCTCCATGGCCACCCACGGCGCGCGCCGCCTGCTGGACATGGCCGCCAACACGGCGACCGTGGTGGGCATCGAACTGCTGGCCGCCGCCCAAGGGATCGACTTCCGTCGTCCCCTGACCTCGTCGCCGGAACTGGAACAGACCTACGCCATCGTGCGGGAAGCCGCCGAGCCCTATTCCGCCGACCGCTACTTCGCGCCAGACATCGCGCGGGCTACGGACGCGGTGCGGGCCGGTCGCTATCGCGCCTTCGCCGGCGACCTGCTGCCCTCGGCGTAAACCACGGAGAGCCTCGCACATGGACGACGTCAAACACTGGTCGAAGGTGGAGTATCTCCACCAGAGCGTGACCAACCCCAACATTCACGTGCGGGGCGAACACTCCTATTACAGCGACGCCTGGACCGGCGATTTCCAGTCCAGCGTCGTGCGCTACCTCTATGGCGACGCCTACAGCCTGGCGGCCTGGGAGTCGCAGTGGCCCGTCGATCAGTTGCATATCGGCGACTATGTCTGCATCGGCGCCGAGGCGGTCATCCTGATGGGCGGCAACCACACCCACCGCACCGACTGGTTCAGCCTTTATCCCTTCCCTGAAGTCATCGGCGACGCCTATGTCGGCAAGGGCGACACGCGGATCGGGGACGGCGCCTGGATCGGCATGCGGGCCATGATCATGCCCGGCGTCACCATCGGCGAAGGGGCGGTTGTCGCCTCGGGCGCCATCGTCACGCGCGACGTCGAGCCCTATGCCATCGTCGCGGGCAATCCGGCCAAGCCGGTCCGCAGCCGCTTCGACGCCGAGACGACAGCCCTGCTTCTCAGCCTTCGTATCTACGAGTGGCCGACGGCCAAGTTCGAGGCCCTGCGCCCCCTGCTGACGGCGTCTGACCCGCAAGCCTTGCGTGAGGCGGTCGCCGCATTCGACCGCGACAACTGACGGCGTGAACCCTATCGATCGTCGGCGCTTCTAGAAGGGGTGCGTCAGGATCGGTGAATGATGAAGAAGGCGGCGACGACAACGATTGCAGCGGCCGGCCTGGCCGCCCTGATCGGCGGGGGCTGGATGCTGTGGCGCTCGACCTCGATCGCTCACGGGCCGATGGCGGACGGGCCTTCGATCAGCGTCGATGTGGTGGCCCCGGTCGAACCGGAACTGGCCCCCCGCCCCATTCTGGCGGTAGGCGAATTGAACAATGGCTATGAGCATGACCCGGAACGGCTAGCGGCTCTCGCGCCGCTCAGCGCAGACGGGACCGCACTGGACACCGCCTGGGTGGAGCCGACGTCGCCCCTGCCCCCGCAGCCCGTGATCGTGGAGCCGATGACGCCGACCCCGCCCCGGATCGTTCGGCTGGAGCCAGACGACTATAGTTTCGGTTTCGACCGCCCCTTGCCGGAAGCGGTCGTGGAGACGGCCCCGGTCGATCTGACCGAGGCCGCCGCCGACATCAACGGCGCGAAGTGACGCTGAGGGTGTAGTCGCCCTCTTCCGACGAGCCGAGCGTGTTGGCGCGGACGGAGTAGGTCCCGGCGCGCAGGCTCTGCACGATCTGGGCGCTGGTGCCGCCGCCGCTGTCGTCGTCCGACGCCATGGAGTCGCCGTCGCATTGCGGCCCTTCATAGAGGCCCAGGTAGGCGTCGAAATCACCCGAATCCAGACGGATGGCGACGCTGCCCGCGCGCGAGATGGTCAGGGCGTAGCAGTCGTAGAAGGAGCCGTCGTCGGCGCGACGGTCGCTGAACTCCAGACGGCCCGAGCGGCTTTCGCCGACCGCGATCGGCAGAACCTGGGTGGTCGGACGAACGCGCTCGCCCGCAGAGACGCGCAGTTCATAACGGCCGGTCTCGCCCTCGCTCAGCGTATTGGCCTTGATGATCCACAGACCGCCGCTGGAGGCGAAGCGAAGCTGCGAGTTGGTGCCCATGTCGGGACCGTCGTCATTGAAGACCGAGGTGTCGTCGCAGTCCGCGCCCGGCCCCGCCGACAGATAGGTGTCGAAGTCCGACGAACTGAGCGTGACCGTATAGGCCTCATCCGGGTTGGTCTGGACGACGTAGCAACGGTAGTGCGAGCCGTCGCCCATGCGGGCGTCCTTGGCGCTGAAATTGCCCTGAATGGTCTGGCCAGGGCGAATGCTGCTCTGGGCCGAGGCGGCGCCGGCGACTGCCAGGGCCGACGCCAGAACGGTCGTCATCAAAAGGGTACGCATGAGGGGGCTCCGTAGTGTTCCGAACCAGCGCCCTAACCCGAGCGCCTAAACAGTTGATTTATTTTACACTTAGCAAGGGTACGCGTTTCAACGCCGCCACGTTGGCGGCGTTGGTGCAGAAACAGACAGTGCGCAGTTGCCGGATCACCGTCTGGAAGTGGGCGACCACCGCCTCGGTGGACTCTGTCGCCGCCTGAATCACGCCCGAGGCCATGCCGACCACGTCGGCGCCCAGGCGCACGGCCTTGGCGACATCGACGCCGTCGCGCACCCCGCCGGACCCGATGATCAGGGCTTCCGGCAAGGCGTTGCGGGCCTCGGCGATGGCGCGGGCGCTGGGGATGCCCCAGGCGGCGAAGGCGGCGGCGTGGGCCTTGTCCGTCGCATCGGTCGCGCGTTCGCCCTCGATCAGCCCCCAGTTGGCGCCCCCGGCCCCGGCCACGTCCACGCCCGCCGCGCCCATGGCGATCAGACGCTGGGCGGTGACGGCGGAAATCCCCGCCCCCGTCTCCTTGACGATGACCGGCGCGTCCAGATCACGGATCAGGGCCTGAAGCGCGGCGCCGACGCCCCACCAATCGCGGTCGCCCTCGGGCTGACAGGCTTCCTGCAAGGGGTTCAAATGCACCATCAGGGCGTCCGCCCCGATCATGTCCAGCGCCCGCCTGGCCTGCTCGACGCCAAACCCCCGCGTCAACTGGGCCGCGCCGATATTGGCCAGGATCGGCGTGTCGGGCGCCCGGTCGCGCAGGGAGCGATCCAGCCCCCCCGTCGCCCCGCCCTCGATGGCCGCGCGCTGCGACCCGACGGCCAGGGCGATGCCCAGATGCTGGGCCGCCTCGGCCAGGCGGGCATTGATGGCCTCGGCGCGGGCCGGTCCGCCGGTCATGGCGCTGATCAGTAGGGGCGCTTGCAAGCGCCGACCGAGGAAGTCGGCGCCCAGGTCGATCTTGGCGTGATCCAGATCCGGCAGGGCCTCATGGACAAAGCGCCAGTCGTCGAAGCCCGACGCCAGGGCGTGCCGCCCGCCGCCGGACAGCACCACATCCAGGTGCTGGTCCTTGCGGCCCAGGATCAGGTCGTCGCTCACCTGCAACACATCAGGGCTGACGCTCGACAGTCAGGACATAGTCGCCGGTCGAACCCGGCGCGAAGCTGCGGGCGCGCACGACATAGGTCCCGTCGCGCGGCGCGGTCCAGTCCAGACGGGCGTGGGTGTCCGACAGGCTGTCATCGTCCTCGGCCAGGCCGCGGAAGTCGCCCTCCTTGTCCTCGCCCACCTCGACCACGGCGTCGAAGGCGGGAGAGATCAGGGTGAAGCGCAGCTTCTCGTCAGCCTTGGCCTTGAAGGTGTAGGCATCGAACGACACCCCTTCGTCAGTCAGGGCGTCGTTGTCCGTCAGAGCGCCGCGCGCGGTCGAGCCGATCAGCAGACTGCCCGGCCCCGGCTCCGGTCCACGATCCGCGAACTCAAGCGAATACAGACCCTTGCCGCTGCTCGAATAAGGCAGGGCGCGAAGGATGTAGTCGCCGTCTTCCGGCAGGGTGAAGGTCAGACGCGCGTCGGTGCCCTGACGCAGACCGTCGTCGTCGCTGGCCAGTTCCTCGAATTCCTCGCCCGCCTTGGCGACCTGCAACAGGGCGTCGAAGTCGCCGGAACGCATGATGGCCTGAACCCGCTGGCCCTCGGTTCCGCTGAAGGCATAGCCGTCGAACAGCCGCCCCGCGTCGTCGGTCGGACCGCCCTCCTTCAGGTCGCCCTGAACCGTCTGTCCAAAGCTGAGCGCCGTCGGCGGCGGCGGCGGCGCCACCTCTTCCAGCTTCAGGTCATAGCGGCCGTTGGCGTCCGAGAAGCCGCGCGCCTCGATCAGATAGTCGCCGTCGTCGGGCAGGACGAAGGTCAGGCGTGCGTTCAGCTCGCCGCCGCTGTCGTCATCGGTGGCCAGGCTGTTGTGGTTGGCGTCGAACAACTCGAGGTAGCTGTCGAAGTCGTCGGCCTTCAGACTGATGGCCACGCGCTGCCCGGCGCGTCCGGTGAAGCGATAGAGGTCGGCGGGCGCGCCCGCGTCGCTACGGGCGCTGTCGTCGTCCAGACGGCCGCTGACCTCATCGCCGATGGCGATGCTGCGCGCTTCAGGGGCCGGCGGGCCCTGTTCCAGCGACAGGCGATAATCGCCCTCGACGCCGCTGCCGACAGAGGCGGCCTGAATCACATATTCCCCGGCCTGAGGGGCCGTGAAGACCAGATAGGAGTTCAATCCCTTGCCCGCGCCGTCATCGTTCTGGGCCGACTGGACGAACGAGCCTCCGACCATGCGGCCCACGCGGACCAGGGGGTCGAAGTCGTCGGATTCCAGCAGGACCGCCACGCGATCCCCTGCGTCGGCCCGGAAGGCGTAGGCGTCGAAGATATTGCCGTCCTCGTCCTCGGCGTCGCCGCTGCTCAGGCGGCCCGAGACGTCGCCGCCGACGGTGATTCGGCCCGGACGCGGCTGACGCGGCGCCACCCGCTCGCTGAGGGCCAGGGTGTAGGCGCCGCTCGCCAGACCGGAATAGGCCCTGGCGCGGACGATGTAGACACCGTCGGTCTCGGGCGTGAAGCGAAGGCGGGCGTTCATGCCGCTGCCGGCGCCGTCATCGTCGGTCGCCAGCGGCTCGCCCGAGGCGCGGCCCTCGGCGTAGATCGCCAGGAAGGAATCGAAGTCGCTGCTGCGCAGTTCGGCCTGCAACCGCTGACCGGCCCGCAGTTGAACGCGATAGTCGTCGTAGCGGTAGGCGTCGCCGCCACGGGTGCGCTTATCCCCCTCTTCCAGCCGCCCGCGAACCTCGGCGCCGATACGGATGTCGGTCGCGGTCTGGGCGGAAACGGAGCCGGACGACAGCAGGGCGATAACGCTGGCCGCCGTGAACAGGGCCCCGAACTGAGAATGACGCATGAAAACCTCTTTGCTGGCGCTATCATAGACGCCGAACCGCAGCGGCTGTAAATCGCGGCCACGCTTTCCAGTTCCCAAGCCCTTGGAGCCGATCATGGCTGACGAACCCGCCCGCGCCTCGCTGATCGACGGCAAGGCCTTCTCGCAGACCCTGGTCGAGCGCGTAGCCGCCGCCGCCGCGCGGCTGGAAGCGGCCCACGGGGTCAAGCCGGGCCTGGCCGTGGTCATCGTCGGCGAAGACCCCGCCAGCCAGATCTACGTCCGCAACAAGGGCGAGACGACGCAGAAGGCCGGGATGCGGTCCGACACCCACCGCCTGCCCGACACGACGACGCAAGCCGACCTGCTCGCCCTGATCGCGGCGCTGAACGCCGACGCGGGCATCCACGGCATTCTGGTGCAGCTGCCCCTGCCCAAACATATTGATTCGGCCGCCGTCCTCGGCGCCATCGACCCGGACAAGGACGTGGACGGCTTCCACGTCGTCAACGTCGGGCGTCTGGCGGTCGGCCTGCCGGGCATGATCCCTTGCACGCCCCTGGGCAGCCTGATGATGCTCAAGGATCAGTTGGGCGACCTGGCGGGCCTGAACGCCGTCATCGTCGGCCGCTCCAACATCGTTGGTAAGCCGATGGCGCAGCTGCTGCTCGGCGAAAGCTGCACCGTCACCATCGCGCACTCGCGCACCCGCGACCTGCCCGCCCTGTGCCGCACCGCCGACATTCTGGTGGCCGCCGTCGGTCGTCCCGAAATGATCAAGGGCGACTGGATCAAGCCGGGCGCCACCGTCATCGACGTGGGCATCAACCGCGTGCCCTCCAAGGACCCGGTCAAGGCCGCCGAGGGCAAGACCCGCGTCGTCGGCGACGTGGACTTCCATGAGGCCGTCGAGGTCGCCGGACGCATCACCCCCGTTCCCGGCGGCGTAGGCCCCATGACCATCGCCTGCCTGCTGGCCAACACCTACACCGCCGCCTGCCGCTCGGTCGGGGTCACGCCGGATGATCTGAACAGTTGAGAGCTTCCAAAGCTCTCCCCCTCGAGGGGGGAGGGTTGGGTGGGGGT
>NZ_QLLC01000004.1:136897-144115 GCF_003350205.1 Brevundimonas bullata
TTTTGACAACCATCTCCCTTCCCCCTCGAGGGGGAAGGGAGATGGTTGTCAAAATTCCAGCCTTGAAGCGGAGCCTTTCCGCTCCGATAGTCTTTAGCGGATCAGCGGTCCTGCCGACCGCCGGAGGAACTCATGGCTGGATTCTCGCCCCGTCTCGCGGCCGTCGCCGCTGTCGTCGTCCTGACCCCCGCCGTGGCGGGTTGCGGCTACAACACCATTCCGACCAAGCAGGAACGGGCCGAGGCGGCCTGGGCCGACGTCCAGAGCCAGTATCAGCGCCGGGCCGACCTGGTGCCGAACCTGGTCGCCACGGTTCAGGGCGCGGCCATTCAGGAACGCACCACCCTGACCCAGGTGATCGAGGCCCGCGCCAAGGCCACCAGCATCAACGTCGACGCCTCCAGCCTCAGCGACCCCGCCGCCTTCCAGCAATACCAACAGGCGCAGGGTGAGCTGTCGTCCGCCCTGTCGCGGCTGCTGGTGACGGTCGAGGCCTATCCCCAGCTTCAGGCCAACCAGAACTTCCTGACCCTGCAATCCCAGCTGGAAGGCACCGAGAACCGCATCGCCGTGGCGCGCCGCGACTACAATGAGGCCGTGCGCGACTACAACACGACCTTGCGCACCTTCCCCACCGTCATCTGGGCCAAGACACTGCATGGCGGCTCCAAGCCCATGCAGCTGTTCACGGCCACCGCCGAGGCCCAGAGCGCCCCGACCGTCAACTTCAACCTCGGCGTCCCCGGCGCCCAGCCGGGTGGCGGCGCGCCGGCGACGACGCCAGGCGCTGCGCCCGGTTCCACACCGCCTGCCGCAGCCCCGGCGCCGGCGGCGTAGTCAGCCCGACATGACCCCTTCAGCCCTCGGCCTGAGTGACAAACGAGCGCCGGGTCTGATCCCGGCGCTGCTGCTCGGTCTCGCCCTGTGGCTGGCGGCCCTGCCCGCCCTCTCCGCCGAGATCAAGTTTCCGACGCTGACGGGCCGGGTCGTCGATGACGCCCAACTGCTGACCCCGGAACAGGAACAGGCCCTGACCGGCAAACTGGCCTCGCTGGAACAGCAGACCGGGGATCAACTGGTCGTCGTCACCGTGTCCTCGTTACAGGATCAGGAAATCGAGGACTTCGGCTATCAGCTGGGTCGCCACTGGGGCATCGGTCAGAAGGAAAACGACGGCGGCGCCCTGCTGATCGTTGCGCCGAACGAACGCAAGGTGCGCATCGAGGTCGGCTATGGGCTGGAGGGCGTCCTGACCGACGCCTATTCCTCCATGATCATCCGAGACGACATCCTGCCCGCCTTCCGCACCGGCGACTACGCGGCCGGCATCATCGCCGGGACCGACGCCGTCATCGCCCAGTTGACCGCCGATCCGGCCGAGGCCCAAGCCCGCGCGGCCGAGGCGAAAAGCGCGGCGAGCGAGCGCGAGGCGCCGATCCTGCCGGCCCTGATCATCTTCCTGATCTTCTTCTTCCTGTTCGTCAGCCTGGTCGGGGCGGCGGCGGGCGGCAAACGTCGACGCGGCGGCAAGGGCGGCGACGGCCTGACCCCTATCCTGATCTGGGCCGCCAGCGAGGCGCTGAAGAACCAGGGTCGCGGCGGCGGACGCGGCGGCTGGGGCGGCGCTTCGGGGGGATGGTGATGCAGTTCACACAACAGGATCACGCCCGCGTCTCAGAGGCCATCGCCCGCGCCGAGGAAAACACCTCCGGCGAGATCTTCTGCGTCGTGGCGCGACAGGTGTCCTCCTATCGCGACGTCAGCCTGGCGTGGGCGGCGGCGGCAGCTCTTCTGCTGCCCCTGGCCCTGATCCCGCTCGGCTTCGGCGCCCACTGGCTGCCCGGTCTGCCTGGTCTTTGGGGCGCCGAATGGCAGGCCGCCCACGCCGCCGCGCGCGAGGTCGAGATCGGACAGACCCTGGCCGCCTACGCCCTGGTGCAGGCGGCGGTCTTCCTCGGCGTCTTCCTGCTGACCCTGATCCCGGCGGTGAAGCGCCTGCTGACCCCCGCCCCCTTGCGCCGCACGCGCGTGCGCCGCGCCGCCATGCAGCAGTTCCTGGCCCATGGCCTCCACGTCACCGAAGCCCGCACCGGGGTCCTGATCTTCGCCGCCCTGGCCGATCATCAGGTCGAGGTCATCGCCGACGAAGGCATCCACGCCTGCGTCAGTCCCGAGGTCTGGGCCGACGCGGTCGCCGCCCTCACCGAAGGTCTGCGCCGCAATCAGCCGGTCGAGGGGATGCAACAGGCCATCGCCCTGTGCGGAAATGTGCTGGCGGAACAGTTTCCGCCGCGATCCGCTGATATCAACGAGGTCCCCGACCGTCTGGTTGTCATCTAGAGCGGATAGACAGGCTGCGGGATCGACCGCGCCGACAAGGACCCATGCCCAGACTCGTCACCTATAATGTGCACCGCTGCGTCGGCGTCGACCGCAAGCTGGACGTGGCGCGCGTCGCCGCCGTGATCGCCGAACTGGAACCGGACATCGTCTGTCTGCAGGAACTGGACGTCGGCCGCGCCCGCACCGACGGCGTCGATCAGGCCAGCGCCATCGCCGAACTTCTGTCGATGAGCTTCCGCTTTCATCCGGCCATGCAGGTCGAGGCGGAGCTGTACGGCGACGCCATCCTGACCCCGCACCCAGAACGCCTGATGCGGGCCGCCGCCCTGCCGACCCTGCCCAACCTGCGCGGGCTGGAACCGCGCGGGGCCCTGTGGTCGGCCATCGACTTCAACGGGACCATCCTGAACGTCTTCAACACCCATTTCGGCCTGGTGCCGCGAGAGCAGAGGATGCAGGCGGCGGCCCTGGTCGGGCCGGACTGGCTGGGCGATCCCCGCTGCACCGGACCCACGCTGCTGACAGGCGACTTCAACGCCACCTCGATCACTCGTCCCTATCAGGCCCTGACGCGACGACTGGCCGACGCCCAGCGCGAACTGGGGCTGAAGCCCTCGGTGAAGACCTTCCCCTCCAGCTTCCCCGCCATCCGCATCGACCACTGCTTCGTCAGCCCGGAGATCAGGGTGACGGGGGCCATGACGCCGCTGCATCCCCTGGCTCGGTCCGCGTCCGATCACCTGCCCCTGGCCATCGACTTCGAGTTCCGGGATCAGCCCGGCGCCTGACCGCCTTCCGAACGGGGCCGGGTGCGGTGCGTCCGGTTCAGCCGTTTCCATGGCCGCCAGGCGTCCATTGACGACATGGGATCGCCCAACTGCCATTCGGCGAACATGCGTTCGACCTGCGAGGGCGGGGTCGATCCCAGCAGGCTCATGCGCTCCGAGCCAAAGGTCATGATGGCCTGCCCCACCGAGCCCATGATGGCCTCGGCCTGAGCGAAGGTGTCGCCCGACACTCCGATAAAGTGCCCCAGTGAGCGCTGACGGAAACGCCGCACCACCTCGCGCCCCTCGTCCGTCGTCGGTTCGACGGCGACGTCGCATTCGGTGTCCAGCCCCTGTGAGCGGTTGTTCAGATTGGTCGAGCCGATCCGCAGCAACTGGTCGTCGATGATGGACACCTTGGCATGGACGATGATGCGGTCGCCCTCCGCCGTCCTGGGACTGAAGGCGCTGAAGCGGTTGTAGGCGTCGGCCTGCTCCAGTCGGTACAGGACCTCGGCGCGGGCTGTGTCCATGGTCAATCCGTCGAACCAGCTGGGGCTACGCCCCGTCGAGATCAGAACGATCTCCGGTCCGTCCGGCTCGGCCAGCCGTTGGGCCAGGGCGGCGGCGATGATCGGCGAGGTGAAATACTGGTTCTCCAGATAGATCAGCCGCTTGGCTCGGCGAATGGATTCCAGATGCAGGGCCTCGTTCTCGCGCACCTCGGGCCGCCCCCGGACGCGCGGTTCTGTGCGGGCGATGCCGACGGGCACGTCGGTCAGGGCCGGCTCGACCCCGTCGGGCCACGGATCGCCCGCCACCTCTTCCGGCACGGTGCGCTCCCACGTTGCGCGATACCAGCGCTCGCGCGCCAGATCGCCCAGCGCCTTGGCCGCCGGGCCGTCCATGACGCACATGACCTCGTGCCGCGGCGCGCTGAACAGGCCCGAGGGCTGGCAGCGGCGCGGGTCGTCGTCCAGATGTTCGGCCGTGTCCCAGCGATCCGTGGCGATGTCCCCGCCCCCGCAGAAGGCGACCTTGTCGTCGATGACGACCACCTTCTGATGGTGACAGGCGCCCAGGATGCCGGGCTGATCGAGGCGGAACTCCACCGTCCGCTTCCTGAACCAGCGCTGCGCCTTGTGGGGATAGAAGCCCTGCGAGGCGGCGATCAGCAGCGGCGACTTCCAGATCAGCAGCCGCACGTCCAGATCGGGCTTTTCGCGCACCAGCATCCGCAGCTGATGACCGATCTCGCCGCGACGGTCGGTCAGAGGGGATTCCGGGTCCAGTCGCGTGCGGGGATCGAACTGCCAGCCCAGGACGACGATCGAAGTTTTCGCCTTTTTCAGCGCCGAGGCCAGGGCGTCGAAATAGGCGTTGTTCTCCATCAACGGCGTGAAACGGTGCGCCGTCGCCACGCGCCAGCAGTCGCGCCCGGGGTCGAGCAGGCTGCCTTCATAGGTGTCGCCCTGGTCGTGCATACGGCCTTAGCTGTCTGATTCTCGTGACGATCCGCCACGCATTCGAGGCTACAGTGACGCTCCGACGGTTTTCGTTCCAAGTCGAGGCCCTACAGCTCCGCTTCATATTGCCGCCTCATTGTAAATCGGCCCTGCGTCTGCCATAAGGCCGACTATGCAAATGCTGCTGGAAATGCTGGCTGGCCTGATTGCGATGCTCGCTGCGGCGGCGTTGTCGCAGTTCGGCGTCGACCTGCACGCCCCGCGCCACGCCGATCGTGAGATCCAGCGCGTGCAGGACTGCAAGGACAAGCCAACCGCCACCATCGCCGTCGCCGCGCCCGGTGACTGCTGATCCGGTCTTTTCAGCGGCGATCATCCCCGATCTTCCCACTGAATCCCTGCGTCCGAGCCTTTGCGCAGCCGGATCGAGCCGCTAGGGTCCAATCCCTCCGCGCGCCCTCGCCGCGTTTCCGGCGAATAGTGATCGAGATCGACGCCCCATGAAGTCCAGCCATCGGCCGCCGCTCAACCTTTCCGACCCGGAACCGGGAGAGGGTCACGACGACTCCGCCCCCGTCGTCGCGCCTGATGACGAGCTGGAGCCCGTGCTCGACGACGCGCTTGAGCTTGAACGCGCGCCTCAGCCCGAGAAGCCGATGTCCGAACGCCGCCGTCGCCGCCTGCTGGAAGAACAGCGCATGGCCGAGGAGCGCGCCGCCGCCCTGCACGCCCAGCCAGCATCCGACCTGCCCCCGTTCGCGATTTCGGCCGATGCGCCGCCCGCCGTCGTCGATGAGACGCCTCCGCCCGCCCCTGTCTCCACCCCGACGACCAGCCGTCGCGCCGCCGTCGCACGTCCCGGCGGCAACGCCTATCTGATCGCCGGCGTGGCCTCGGCCCTGTGGATCGGCGGCGTCGCCTCCTGGTTCGCCTATGAGTTCGGTTCGGGTGCGGTGGCGCTGGAGCCCCTGCGTCTGGCCGTTTACGCCCTGATCGCCCTGGCCCCCGCCGGTCTGGCCATCATGCTGGCCCACGCCGTACGCCAGGGCGCCAACCTGGCCCTCGAGACCCGCCGCGCCCGCGACATGGCCGAGGCCCTGGTCGGCCCGACCGCCCTGGCCGCCCATCAGACGGGTCAGGTGCTGACCGCACTGCGCGGCGACATCGATCAGGCGGCCTTGGCCGCCGAGCGCGCCCGCAACGACATGAGCCTGCTGCGCGAAGCCCTGGTTCAGGAAACCGTCCGCCTCAACGAAGCCGCCGACGGCGCCGGTCGCATGGCCCGCCGTCTGGCCGACCAGTTGGGCCGCGAGCGTGAGCAGATGGGCGCCCTGGGCGTGCAACTGGACAGCCAGGCCGCCGGGGTCGTCGACGCCGTCGAGCGCCAGTCGCGCATGGTGGTGGACGCCTCGGATCTGGCCCAGACCCAGTTGCGCGAAGCCGAGGCCGCCCTGGCCGCCCGCGCCGCCGACCTGGCCGCCGCCGCCAATGAAGCCCAGGACGCCGCACGCGCCGCCGCCGACGACCTGGCCCGCCAGACCCTGCGTCTGGAAACCGCCGGAACCGGCGTCGCCGAACAGATCCAGTCGGTCGAGGAAGGCCTGAGCCAGCAGCGCGCCTCCCTGGTCACCGCCGCCTACGCCCTGCGCACCGATCAGGAAGACTTCTCGGCCCAGATCGAGAGCCAGCGCGCCCAGTTCACCGAGCAGCTGTCCCTGACCCGCAGCGCCGCCAGCGAACTGAACCAGACCAGCGGCGACGTCAGCACCGCTATCAAGGCCCAGATCGAGGCCGCCGCCGATCAGTTCCGCGCGCTTGTGGACCTGTCTCAGCGCGAGGCCGACGGCTTCGACCACGCCACCAAGCTGGCGCTGGACCGCTTCGAGGCCCTGGCCGCCGAGGCCCGCGACCTGCTGGTCGAGGAAACCCGCCGCGCCCTGTCGGCTCTGCAAGCCACCGCCGAGGATCAGCGCGCCGCCGCCGCCGCCGCCATCGAACAGGCTCAGATCCGCGCCGACCGTCTGGGCGAGTCCCTGTTCGACGCCGCCCAGAAAGCAGACGAAGCCGCCGAAGCCCGCATCGACGGCGCCCGCAAGATCGTCAACCAGACCGCCGACATGGTCGATCTGACCGGCGAGAAGGTCATCGAGCGTCTGGAAGGCACCCTGCACCGGATGACCGCCGCCCTGGCTCAGGTCGAGACCGCCGTCGCCGAGATGGACGACCGCGCCAGCCGTCTGCCCGAAGAAGCCGCCGCCCGCGTGGACGCCGTGCGCGCCTCGGTCGAGGACGGTCTGGCCGCCCTGTCTGCCGCGTCCAGAAAGGCTGCGGACGAGACTGAAGCCCTGGAATCCGGCTTTCAGGAGCGGGTTCGCCGCAACTATGAGATGCTGACCGAGGCCGTGCGCGTCATGGGCGTGGTTTCGGGGGACACCGCCGGCGGACGCCGCCGCGAGCCCCTGCTGTCCGCGCCCGTCCCTGAAACGCCGCGCTACAAGGCGCGCCCCATCGAGCCCAAGCTGGAGCCGAAGCCCGCCGCCGAGCGCACCCCCAAGCCAACCGAAGAACGCGGTTTTGGTCTGCGTGGTCGATTGCGGCTGGAGCCGACCGGCGACGACACCCCTCCCCCCGCCGCCCCAGCC
>NZ_QLLC01000040.1 GCF_003350205.1 Brevundimonas bullata
CGGGGGCATGACCCAAGCAGAACCCAGACTGACGACCCTGGCCCATGGCGGCGGTTGCGGCTGCAAGATCGCGCCCGACGTGCTCCAATCCATCCTGGTCGGCGCGCCCCAGGCGGCGCCCTTCGCCAATCTGATGGTGGGGGCCGAGACGTCTGACGATGCGGCGGTGTGGCGGCTGAACGACGACCAGGCCCTGGTGGCCACGACCGACTTCTTCATGCCCATGGTCGACGACCCGTTCGACTTTGGCCGGATCGCCGCCGCCAACGCCCTGTCCGACGTCTACGCCATGGGGGCGACGCCGATCTTCGCCCTGGCCATCGTGGGCATGCCGGTGGGCAAGCTGTCGGTCCAGACCATCGGCCGGATCTTGGAGGGCGGGGCCTCGGTCTGCGCCACGACGGGCGTGCCGGTCGCGGGCGGCCATTCCATCGACAGCGTCGAACCGATCTACGGCCTGGTCGCCCTGGGCCTGGTTCACCCTGATCGGGTCCTGACCAATCGCCGGTCCCAGCCGGGCGACGTGCTGATCCTGACCAAGGCCCTGGGCGTGGGCGTGCTCAGCGCCGCCTTCAAGCAGGAACGGTTGGACGCGGCGGGCTATGCCGCCCTGATGGCCTCGACGACGCAGTTGAACACGCCCGGCCCGCGTCTGGCGACCATGCCCGAGGTTCATGCCGTGACGGACGTGACCGGCTTCGGCCTGCTGGGTCATGCGCTGGAGATGGCGCGTGGCGCCGGCGTCGCCGTCGAGCTGGAGCTGACGGGACCGGCCTATCTGGCGGGCGCCGAGGACCTGGCGGCGGCGGGGGTGCGGACCGGGGCGTCCGTGCGCAACTGGGCGGCCTATGGGGAGGCGGTCACGACGCCGTCGGCTCTGCCCGAATGGCGGCGCGATCTGCTCAGCGACCCCCAGACCTCGGGCGGCCTGTTGATCGCGGTCGCGCCCGAGGGCGCCGAGGCCGTGATGCAACTGGTCCAGAGCCTGGGCTTCGCCTCGGCCCGGCGGGTCGGTCGGGTGCGCGAAGGCGCGCCCTCGGTGGTCGTGGTTTGACGACGCGGCTGAGCGCCGATGTCGGCCGCGAGGCCCTGGCGCGCTACGACGCCATCATCGACGTGCGCAGTCCGGGCGAGTTCGCCAAGGATCACCTGCCGGGCGCGATCAACCTGCCGGTCCTGAACGACGCCGAGCGGGCCGAGGTCGGAACCGTCTATGTGCAGCGCTCCAAATTCCTGGCGCGTCGACTGGGCGCGGGCCTGGTCGCGCGCAACATCGCCGATCATCTGGAGGGCGCGCTGGCGGATCGGGACGGCGGTTTCCAGCCCCTGGTCTATTGCTGGCGCGGCGGGCAGCGGTCGACGGCGATGACGACCGTGATGGACCAGGTCGGCTGGCCGGTGACGCGTCTGGACGGCGGCTATCAGACCTGGCGGCGTCAGGTTGTGGCGCGTCTGTATGAGCCGGAAACGGCCCCGGCGCCTCGCCTTGTCCTGCTGGACGGCCTGACCGGCAGCGGCAAGACCGCGGTGCTTTCCCGTCTGGCCGCGCACGGCGTGCAGAGCCTGGACCTGGAGGCTCTGGCCGAGCATCGGGGCTCGCTGTTCGGAGGGACCGGCGTGGCCCAGCCGTCTCAGAAACTGTTCGAGACGCGGCTGCTGGCGGCGCTTGACGGGCTGGACCCGGCGCAGCCCATCGTGGTCGAGGCGGAGTCCAGCCGTATCGGTCGGCTGGCCCTGCCGCCGATCCTGTGGTCGGCGATGAAGGCCGCGCCGCGCCTGGTGCTGAATGCGCCGATCACCGCGCGTGTGGCGCGGGTGCTCGAGGACTACGCCGCCCTGGACCACGACGCCGAGGCGCGAGACACGGCGCTGCGCCGCCTGCCGAGCCATCACAGTCGAGAAACCGTCGAGGCCTGGCGTCAGCTGTCGCGCGCCGGCGATCTGCGCGCCCTGGCGACGGCCCTGATGCAGGACCACTATGACCCCGCCTATCGCCGCGCCGCGCGCGATGACGCCCGACCGAACCTCGGTGAGATCCTGCTGTCGGGCTGCGGGGGCGATGATCTGGATCGCGCCGCCGCTGCGGTGGCCCAGGCTGTACACAGGCTTTAGCCGCGGATTTCAGTTCTGGCTTTTTTGTTGAGCCTGCGGGGCGGGCCGCCTGGCCCTGGTGTTCCAACCCTGTAGATCACCGGGACGGTCTGAGGCCGGTCGGGGGCCTACTGGTCTTCGTCGAACTTGCGGGCGACCAGGTCGCTGAGGGCTTCGATGGCTTCGGCGGCGTCGGGGCCTTCGGCCTCGATGTCGACGCCGCAGCCGATGCCGGCGCCCAGCATCAGCAGGCCCATGATCGAGCGGGCGTCCACGGTGACGCCGTCGCGGGTGACGCGGATTTCCGATTCGAAGCTGGAGGCCAGCTTGACGAACTTGGCCGAGGCGCGGGCGTGCAGGCCGCGCTGGTTGCAGATGCCGACCGTGACCTGGATCGGTCCCTGAACGGTCCCCTGCTGCATGGGAGTGTCGGTCATTTCTCGCCCGCCAGAACCCAAGACGCCACCGAGATGTATTTGCGCCCGGCGTCCTGCGCATGGGCGACGCAGGTCTCCAGGCTTTCGCGGGTGCGCACGCTGGCCAGCTTGATCAGCATGGGCAGGTTCAGCCCGGCGATGACCTCGGCGTGGGTCTGCTCCATCACGGAAATCGCCAGGTTGGAGGGCGTGCCGCCGAACATGTCGGTCAGCAGGATGACGCCGTCGCCGTCGTTCACGGCTGCGGCGGCGTCGACGATGTCGCGGCGCCGCCGCTCCATGTCGTCCTCGGGGCCGATGCAGATCGCGGCCACGCCCCGTTGAGGGCCGACCACATGCTCCATCGCCGCCAGAAACTCGGAGGCCAGGCCCCCGTGAGTGACGATCACCAGCCCGATCATGAAGGCTTCACCAAGACAATCCGCCCCGCACCGCTGTCCTCAGCGAACGCCCTGAGGCGTCCAGACTGATCTGCAAGCCGGCCTTCATAGGCCAATCGCGCGCCGGTTCAAAGAGCGGCCAGCGCGGTTGCGACGACCTGACCTGCCGAAGCCGGGCGCGGGTCCAGCCGCAGCTGTGGAATCGAGATGCCGTCCCAGGTCCAGGCGGCGGCCTCCGGCAGGCGCTCGACGGCCTCGTGGGTGCAGGCGACGGCCAGCCTGATCCGGGCCAGGGGCCACAGCGACGCGGCGACGATGCCCAGGCCGCGCACCTCGATCTTGCCCGTGATCGTCGCGGGCGCGGCGGCGTAGAGGGCGCCGTCAGAGGCCCAAAGATGGGTCCAGTCGTCGGCGATCAGACGCCAGCCCTGACCGATCAGACGCAGGGCCAGATCGCTCTTGCCGACGCCCGACGGACCCTGGATCAGGACGCCGCGCCATCCGGCGGGCGTATGGCGGGCCACGGCGGTGGCGTGCAGCGGTTGCATCGGCTGGGTCATGGACGTCGTCCAGCCAGGGGCAGAAGCACCTCGAAGCGGGCGCCGACGACCTGGCCGTCCCCATCGACGCGGTTCTCGGCGTGGACCCGGCCCCCATGGGCGTCGACGATCTGGCGCACGATGGACAGGCCCAGACCCGAGTTGGCGCCGAAGGCCGTGCCCTTGGGCCGCGAGGTGTAGAAGCGCTCGAACACGGTCTCGAGGTTTTCCGCTGGAATGCCGGGGCCGTCGTCCTCGACGCGGATGCGCAAGGGCAGGTCGGGGCGGCTGTCGTCGCGTTCCAGACGCACGCGGACCTCGCCGTCAGCCGGGCTGAACGAGCGGGCGTTGTCGATCAGGTTGCGGAACACCTGGCCCAGGGGAATGTCGCGGCCCAGCACCCGCGCGGCCTCGCCGGTCGAGGCGAAACGGACCATGGCCTCGCCGGGCTTCTGTCCGCCCTCGTAGACGGCGACGATGTCGCCCAGCAGTTCGTTCAGGTCGATCAGGCGCGGGCGGTCGCGCGACAGTTCCGCGTCCAGACGCGAGGCGTTGGAGATGTCGGTGATTAGCCGGTCCAGACGCCGCACGTCCTGTTGCAGCAGGTTGGTCAGCCGCGCCCTCTGCTCGTCGGTCTTGACCAGGGGAAGGGTCTCCAGCGCCGAGCGGATTGACGTCAGGGGGTTCTTGATCTCGTGGCTGACGTCGGCGGCGAAGCGTTCGATGGCGTCCATGCGCGTCGACAGGGTGTCGGTCATGGACTCCAGGGCGCGGGCCAGGTCGCCGATCTCGTCCTTGCGGTCCTCCAGGTCGGGCAGGGAGATGGCGCGGGCGCGTTGCAGGCGCACCTGATCCGCCGCCGCCGACAGCCGCATGACGGGCCGGGCCACGAACAGGTGCAGCACCAGGGCCGACAGCAGGTTCACCGCCAGGGCCACCAGGGCGAAGGGGGTCAGGGCGCGGCGCTGCGCGGCCAGGGTTTCGTCGACGTCGCCGGCTTCCAGCGTCAGCACGCCCAGCACCTGCTGGACATGGCGCACCGGCAGGGAGACCGAGACGACCCGGTCGCCGTTCTCATTGCGGCGGATGTCGGCCTGGGGCTCGCCTTGCAGGGCGCGCTCGACCTCGGCGGACAGTTCGGCGTTGGCGCGCTTCACCCGCGCGGTTTCGCGCGGCGACGGCTCGCTGGGCGCCAGGGCCGTGCCAGCGGGATTGGCGGGGGGCAGGGCCTCGCCCGGAATGGCGTCTGTGACGGCGAAGCTGTCCGAGACCAGCAATCCGTCCTGATCGTACAGGCGCGCGCGCTGGCCCTCGGGAATGAAGTTGTCGCGCAGCCACAGCCCCGCCGCGCCGGGGTCCAGCATGGGATAGGGTTCGCCCTGGGTGATGCCCAGTTCGCCCAGCACATTGGCCAGAAGCTTGGCCTGCACCGACAGGGATTCCTGGCGCGCTTCGATCAGGCCGCGCTGCCATTCGTTCAGGGCCAGGGCCCCGCCGAACAGGATCAGCAGGCTGAGCAGGTTGAGGGCCAGGATGAAGCCGCCGAGGCGCGACCCGCCGAAGCGGAATCGACGCCGCGGCCGGCCGTCCTCGATCTCAGCTTTCGCGGTAGCGGTAACCGACGCCATACAGGGTCTCGATCGCGTCGAACTCGGGATCGACCACCCGGAACTTCTTTCGCATCCGTTTGACGTGGCTGTCGATGGTGCGATCATCGACATAGACCTGATCGTCGTAGGCGGCGTCCATAAGACTGTCGCGGCTCTTCACGAAACCGGGGCGCTGGGCCAGGGCCTGAAGCAGCAGGAACTCGGTGACGGTCAGCTTGACCGGCTTGCCTTCCCAGGTGCTCTCGTGGCGGGCCGGGTCCATCGACAGCTTGCCGCGCTTGATGGCCTTGCCGGCGGCTTCTGCGGCGGTCTCGACCTCGCCGCCGTCGGCGCCGGTGCGGCGCAGCAGGGCCTTGACCCGTTCGATCAGCAGACGCTGGCTGAAGGGCTTGTGGATATAGTCGTCGGCGCCGAGGTTGAAGCCGAGGATCTCGTCGATCTCCTCGTCCTTGGACGTCAGCATGATGACGGGAATCTGCGAGGTCTGACGCAGGCGGCGCAGCACCTCCATGCCGTCCATGCGCGGCATCTTCACGTCCAGGATCGCCAGATCCGGGGGCGTGGTCTCCAGCGCCTCGAGACCCGAAGCGCCGTCATGATAGGCCGTGACCTTGTGGCCGTGGCTTTCCAGAGCCAGGGACACGGAGGCGACGATGTTCTCGTCGTCGTCGACCAGAGTGATGTTGGCCAAGGGCTTCTCCTGAGTGCGGGCGGCGGTGGTCGTTCGATCATCCGTCGCGTGTTGATGGCTCAACGCGCGACAAGCGTAACCGTTCTATCCCATCGGGGTGACATTACGGCCACAGCAAATGGTTCGCCAGAGCCTGTCTTTCAACCTTGGCCGGGAAAAGGCGAAACCTCGCCTTAAAGCCTGTCGGCGCAGGGTGGCGGCCAGTTCCGCGTGAAAGACGCCATGGCCGGTCCGGTTCACTACGAAATCTATGTCCGCAAGACGCCGCCGTCGTCCTGGTCGCTGTCGATGGCGACCGAGGACCGCAAGCTGGCGGTCGAGACGGCCGAAGACCTGCTGCGCGACGGTCAGGCCTGCGCCGTGCGCGTGACCAAGGAGACCCTGGACCCCGACACCATGGAGTTCGCCAGCGTCACCGTCCTGACGCGCGGCGCGCCCGAGGTGAAGCGCAAGCCCAAGATCCAGGACGACCGGACCGGACCGGGCTGTCGCGGCGTGCAGGACCTCTATACCCCCCACGCGCGCGACCTGATCGGTCGGGTGCTGGAGGACTGGCTGACCCGTCAGGGGGCGACGACCTTCGAACTGCTGCATCGCCCCGATCTGGCTGAGCGGCTCGAGGCCTCGGGCGTCGAGCTTCAGCACGCCATCCAGAAGGTCGCCGTGCCGGAGGCCCAGGCCACGGGTCAGGTGGTGCATGATCTGGTGCGCCATTACCAACGCCTCTCCGAACAGGCGATCGAACGGCTGTTGCGGGCGGGACGACGCGGCGAGTTTCCCGGTCTGGCCGAACGCTCGGTCGCCGACGTGGCGCATCGGCTGAGCGGATCGTCGGACCGCGCCTTCATCATGGGCGGTGTCGTCGCCGGGGCCTTGAAGGGGTTGAAGGGCGCGCGGGCGCGTCTGGACCGGCTGATGGACCTGTGCGACCGCGCCCCGTCCGAGGGCCCGCCGCGGGCCCTGGTCTTCGTGCCGGTCGAACAGATCCTGTGCGAACTGTTCGGCTCGCGCGCCAGTCTGGCCCAGATCGTCGGCCCGGCCCTGGATCAGGGCTCCAGCCTGGCGGCCGTGGTGCGCATGGTGGCCCCGCGTGAGATTGCCGCCCTGATCGCGCGCGATCCGAAGCTGGCCGTTCTGGTCCCGCCGGTCGAGGGCGGGCCGGCGCGTCTGGGCGAGCGGCTGGCGGCGGGCGAGTTCCCCCTGCTGGCGGCGTCGCTGGCGCGGATGGTGGTGCGCGAACTGATGAGCCAGCGTCGCCTGCGTCCCGGCGACGCCGAGGGCGAGATCGACATCCTGCGCGCCCTGGCCATGACCCTGACCGCCACGGCGGGCCGTTTGCTGACGCTGGAAGAGGTGCAGACCGCCTTCAGCGAGCGCTCCAAAAGCCTGGTCACAGCCGACTTCGTCGCCGCCTATGTACGCGGCTGTCCCACGGCGCTGCGTGAGGCCGAGCGGCTGGCGCGACTGTGCGAAAACGTCACCGGCGGGGCCAACAAGCGCTCGGCGGCGCGCTGGCTGGACGCCTGCGTCACCTCGTTGCGCTTCGAGACCGAGATGCGGACCCTCAATCAGACCACGGGCCAGAAGCTGATGGCGCTGAGCGGCCTGCAGCGCGCGGTCGGCAAGGCCGCCCTGTCGGACCGGGACCGCGACGCCATCGTCACGGCCCTGGGCCTGGTCGGCGGCTCGGTCGAAGCGGACGCCAAGCTGACCGCCCAGATCGTCCGCGCCCCGGCCCCTGCGCCGCAGAAGCTGGCGGCCCTGCTGCGGCTAGCGGCGGGCGAGACCGGCCCCACCGGCCCGGTGGCCGACCGGGCCAAGGCCGAGGCGATCAAGCTGTTCCGCTCGCCCGAGGTCCGCGCCGCCCTGGGCGCGGCGCCCGAAGCGTTGCAGACGCTGCGGCCCCTGATGCAGGCGGTCGGCCTCGCGGCCTGAGTTTGGCCGCCCAGGCCGCGGCGCCGATCAGTCGAAGATGTCGAAGATGTCCATCCGCTTTTTCTTTTTGTAGTAGCCGCCGTCGCGGTGACGGTCGTCGTCCTTGTAGCGCGGCGGCTCGCGATAACCCTGCGGCTGGCCGCCGCCCCATGGCTGCTGATGGGGCTGCTGCATGGGTTGCTGCTGGAGCGGTTGCTGATAGGTCGGCTGCGGTGCGGCGGCGCGACCCTCCTCGGCGGCGCTCGCCATCAGCTTTTCAAGTTCGCCGCGATCCAGCCAGACGCCGCGGCAGGTCGGGCACATGTCGAATTGGACGCCGTTGCGGTCCAGCGTCTGCATGGCGGCGTTGTCGTTGGGGCACATCAATAGGGGCATAGGGTCCTCAGGGTCGAATGATGCGGTCCGACATCACGCCGCTTTCGCCGCGCCAGAGGGGCCCGTCCCGCTGCGACGAAAACTAGGGAGGGCCCGCCCGCCTCACAACGTGCGCAGACGCCGCAGGGGGCTGTGTTCCTAGCAGCTCTGCCCGGCGGCCCAGCCCGACGACCAGGCCCATTGGAAGTTGTAGCCGCCCAGCCAGCCGGTCACGTCGACCACTTCGCCGATGAAGAAGAGGCCGGGGACGGTTTTGGCCTCCATCGTCTGCTGGTCCAGGGCGGCGGTGTCGACCCCGCCCAGCGTCACCTCGGCGGTGCGATAGCCCTCCGACCCGACCGGCTTGACCGTCCAGGCGTTGACCGTCTCGGCCATGGCCCGCAGCTTCTTGTCGCCTATCTCGGCCAGCTTGCCGGCCAGACCCTCGCGGGCGCAGATGACCTCGGCCAGACGGCGGGGAATGATGTGGCCCAGGGCCGTGTGCACAGCCTGCTTGCCGTTCTCGGTCTTGGCCGCCAGCATCCGGGCGGCGACGTCTTCGCTCGGCGCCATGTTGACGGTGATGGCCTCGCCTTCGCGCCAATAGGAGCTGATCTGCAGGATCGACGGGCCGGACAGGCCGCGGTGGGTGAACAGCATGGCCTCCTTGAACTGGGGCCTATCGCCCTTCGGGCTGCTTGAGGCCGAGTTGGGGGCGGTTTTGACGATGGCGTCCACGGCCACGCCCGCCAGCGGAACCAGTTGCTCCAGCAGGGTCGGCTCGAAGGTGAG
This sequence comes from Brevundimonas bullata, assembly GCF_003350205.1. Lineage (GTDB taxonomy): Bacteria > Pseudomonadota > Alphaproteobacteria > Caulobacterales > Caulobacteraceae > Brevundimonas > Brevundimonas bullata. The sequence continues at coordinate 8,830 of NZ_QLLC01000040.1, forward strand.
GGGAACAAGCGCGGGCCGCGTCTCGGTCAGCCGCAGGCCGAACTGGCGCGCCACCTCATAGCCCCAGCCGGTTGAGCCCATCTTGGGGATGGACTTGCCGCCGGTGGCCACGACCAGCGAGGCGGCCGAAACGCAGGTTCCGTCGTCCAGCGCCACCTCGAAACGGTCGCCGCTGCGGCTGATCGCGGTCACGCCCAGGCCCAGCGACAGGGTCACGCCCGCCGCCTTCATCTCGTCCGTCAGCATACGGATGATCTGCTTGGCGCTGTCGTCGCAGAACAGCTGGCCCAGGGTCTTCTCGTGCCAGGCGATGCCGTGGCGCTCGACCATTTTCAGGAAGTCGTGCTGGGTGAAGCGCTTCAGCGCCGACAGGGCGAAGCGGGGGTTCTCGCTCAGGAAGTTCGCCCCGCTGGTCCCCAGATTGGTGAAGTTGCAGCGTCCGCCGCCCGAGATGCGGATCTTCTCGCCGGGCGCGCGGGCGTGGTCGATGACGCGCACGCGGCGGCCGCGCTTGCCCGCCTCGATGGCGCACATCATGCCGGCCGCGCCGGCGCCGACGATCAGGACGTCCAGGGTCTCGTTCTTCATCGCCCCGCCCTAGCAGGCGCGGCCGCCTGAGGCGACCTTAGAGACCCAGCGCGGCGCGATACGACGGATGCACCAGCTCGGCGTATTCCGGGTGCTTCTTCAAGTAGCCGGCGAAGAAGGGGCAGGTCGGCAGGATGACCAGGCCGCGCGCCTTCAGGTCGGCCAAGACGTGTTTCGCCATCCGGCTGGCGATGCCGCGTCCCTCCAGCGGGATCGGCACGATGGTCTCGGTGATCAGCAGGCCGCCCGCGACCGGGTTGTAGATGACCACGGCGGTTTCACCCTCCACGGTCAGCTCGTAGCGCCGGGCCTCGGCGTTGTCGTGGATCTCGGGGTCGAGGCTCATGGTCCGCTCCTGCTGCCGGAAACCAAAGCCTAGCCCTGTCGTCGGGAAAAGGGGAGGGGACGTCGCCGCCCCCTCCCGTCCTATTAGAAGCTGTAGTCCAGCTGGACCCAGGTCTGACGGCCGTAGATGTCGTACCAGCCGATCGAATAGTTCGGCCAGCCGCCGGTGCGGTCCTCGGGATAGCGGTCGGCGATGTTGTTCATGATCACCGAGACCGAGGCCTTGTCGTTGACGCGATAACGGACGCTGGCGTTGAACACGGCGTAGGGATCGCGCTCCGAGGCATAGTCATTGGTCGGAATGGTCCCGTAGCGGACGCCGTAGAGGGTGGTCGTCCACGGCCCGACGTCCCAGGTGACGCTGCCCGACATGCGGTCACGCCAGTCCGACTGACGCGACAGGTCGCGCAGATAGTCGAAGGTCGGGTCGCCCTCGAACTGCTGGTATTCGTGCTCCAGAACCTTGGTGTAGGTCAGGCTGCCGCTCAGCCGTCCGTAACGCTCGAAGTCGTGGCGGGCGTTGACGGTGGCGTCGAAGCCGCGCGTCGTCTCGCTGGCCGCGTTGATCGGATTGACCGTGATGCGCGTCACCTGGTTCGGATTGATGGCCGCATCGCCCGGATTGCGCGCAACCCGTCCGACATAGTTTAGGCAAAGGGCCGAGGTCGGATCGACCGTCCCGCCGCTGGGCGTGCGGCCAATGCGGCAGTCGGCCTCGGTGCGCAGGATGATGTCCTCGCTCAGCGACGTGACCTGCTGGCTGATCTCCAGATCATAATAGTCGAACTGGATGTCGAAGGCCTTGCTGGGCGTCCAGACGAAGCCGGCGGTGAAGGACTTGCCCTTCTCCGGCTGCAACTCGGCGTTTCCGCCGCGCGTGAAGTCCATGTTGTACTGGATGTCGCAGCTGGAATAGTCCTGCTCCTCCAGACGGCACTGATAATAGTCCGTCACGCCGGGATAGTAGCCGCGCGTCTCGGTGGCGAAGATGTAGTTCATGTCCGGGGCGCGGAAGCTGGTCGAATAGCTGGAGCGCAGCATCAGGCTGGGGATGGGCCGGTACTGCAGGCCCAGGCTGTAGGTGGGGCTGTCCACCGACTCGCCCCGGTATTCGTAGCGGTCGTAGCGGCCGGCGACCGTGGCGGTCAGCTGGTCCAGGATCGGCACGCGCAGTTCCAGACCCGCCGCCTGACGCTTGCGCTCGCCGCCCGAGGGCTGCGACCCGCTGGTGTTCCAGGCGACGCCGTTGTTCAGGCGCGCGTCGGGCTGGTTCTTGTAGCCCTGCTCGCCGATCTCGACGACGGCGGCGGCTTGCAAGGCCCCTGCCGGAAGCTGCCACAGGTCGCCGTCCACCGAGAGGGTGAAGTCCTGCAGCCAGGAGGTGTTGTGGTCGGTGAAGCGGTCGGCCACCGTGCCGAACTCCCCCGAGGTCAGGGGCGTGTAGAGGCGGTTGGCGGCGGGCGCATAGACCGGCTGGGTCGTGCCGGCGACGTCGCGCGTCCCCTGCTGGGCGCCCAGGAAGAAGGCGTCGATCCCGGTCAGCAGCCGCACGCGGCTCTGATCGCTGACGTATTCCGAGCGGTTGAAGGCGGCCTCATAGCGCCAGTCGCCAATGTGGCCGCGCACGCCCAGGACCGCGTTCCAGTTCTCCTCGTCGTAGCGGTTGCCGACGCCGAAGGCGCCGCCCGTCTCCTCGGGCGTAAGCACCCGGTTCCAGGTTTCCAGCCGCCCGGCCGTGTCGTTCCAGAAGGTCTTGTTCCAGCTCAGCGAGCGCACGACGTTGTCGACCTGGGTCTTGCCGTACAAGAACTCGCCGAACAGTTCCGCATCATCGTTCAGGCGATAGGTCAGGCCCAGATAGGCGTTGCCCGACTCCTTCTGCGTCTGGATCGTGCGCGTGCTGTAGAAGGCGTCGCTGCCGCAGTAGGAACCGCCGCTGGCCGCGACCACGCGCTCGACCGTGCCGCCCTGCAAGGCGCCCAGGCCCTCGCACAGGCCGGCGGGCGGATCATAATAGGCGCGGGTGATCGGGTTGCGGTTCGAGAACAGGGCCGGCGGAACCACGCCCGGCTCGGCGTAGCGGGTGAAGGATTGGCTGATCTCGCGGTCGCCCCAGAAGATGGCGTCGCGCCGGCTGTATTCCAGGCTGCCGACCACATCCAGACGGTCCCAGCTGCGACCGCCCGACAGTTGCGCACGCCAGTTCTCGCCGCCGCCCTGTTCGGTGCCGCCATAGCGCAGCGAGGCGTCGAAGCCGTCGGTCTTCTGCTTCAGTTTGATATTGACCACCCCGGCGATGGCGTCCGAGCCGTAGATGGCGCCGGCGCCCCCGGTCAGGACCTCGATCCGGTCGACCACGGCGTTGGGCAGGTTGGCCAGGTTCACCGCATTGACCGAGCCGTTGTAGGCCGACGGATACTCCGCCACCCGTCGCCCGTTCAGCAGCACCAGGGTGTGGTTGGGGCCGAGGCCGCGCAGCGAGATGACGTTGGCCGCCGGGGTGAAGGTGGCGCCGAAATCTTCGCCCTGGACCGAGCCGGTGTTCTGGGTCGCCTGGCTCAGGGCGTCGAAGACGCTGCGGAAGCCGCGCGTGTCGATGGCCTCCCCGGTCAGGACCGAGACGGGGGCGACGCCCTCCAGATCGACGCGGCGGATGCGCGAGCCGGTGACGACCACCTCGTCGACCGTGGCGACGGCCTCGGGTTCGGGCGCCTCCACCGGCGCCGGGGCGGATTGGGCGAAGGCGGGGACGGCCGCCGTCAGGGCAATAGCGGCGACCGACAGCCGCAGCAGACTCTTTTTCACAACTGAACCTTGTTCTTGGAGGGATGTTCCAAGTGGTCAAGGTTTAGGCAAAATTTTCACCCCGAACAGCCGTGATCGCTGCGCGTTTCTTTTAGAAGTTTGCAGCGATTAGAGAGAAACGCTCAACGCTGGATCAGTGCGCCTCGTCCCAGTTGGAGGCGGCCTTGGCCTCGACCACCAGAGGCACGCTGAGGGCCACGGCGGGGTCGGCGGCGCCTTCCATGATCTTGCGCACCACGACCAGGGCGCGCTCGGCCTCGGCTTCGGGGGCTTCGAAGATCAGTTCGTCGTGGACCTGCAACAGCATGCGGGTCTTCAGCCCGGCCTCGGCCAGGGCGGCGGGCATGCGGATCATGGCGCGGCGGATGATGTCGGCGGCGGCGCCCTGAATCGGGGCGTTGATGGCGGCGCGTTCGCCGAACTGGCGCTCGGCGCCTGACTTGGAATGGATGGCCGGGATATGGATGCGACGCCCGAAGACGGTGGTGACGAAGCCGTCGGCCTTCACCTGGGTCTTGGTCTTGTCCATGTAGGCGCGGATGCCGGGGAAGCGCTCGAAATAGGTCTTGATATAGGCCCCGGCCTCGCCCTGATCGATGCCGAGCTGAGCCGCCAGACCGAAGGCCGAGATGCCGTAGACGATGCCGAAGTTGATCGCCTTGGCCCGGCGGCGGGTTTCCGACGGCATGCCCTCGACCGGCACGCCGAACATCTCCGACGCGGTGGCGGCGTGAATGTCGAGGCCCGCCTTGAAGGCGCGCTTCAGCTCGGGGATGTCGCCGATATGGGCCAAGAGGCGCAGCTCGATCTGGCTGTAGTCGGCGCTGATCAGCACATGGCCCGGCGAGGCGATGAAGGCCTGACGGATCAGGCGGCCGGTCTCGGTGCGGATGGGGATGTTCTGCAGGTTGGGATCGGAGGAGGCCAGACGCCCCGTCGTCGCCGCCGCCAGCTGATAGGAGGTGTGCACCCGGTGCGTCGTCGGGTCCGAGGCCGCGACCAGGGCGTCGGTATAGGTGCCCTTGAGCTTCGACAGTTGGCGCCAGTCCAGGATGGCGCGCGGCAGGTCGTGCGTCAGGGCCAGTTCTTCCAGCACGCTGGCCTCGGTGCCCCACTGGCCGCTGGCGGTCTTCTTGCCGCCGGGCAGGTTCATCTCGCCGAAGAGAATTTCGCCGATCTGACGCGGGCTGCCGACGTTGAAGGGCCGGCCCGCCAGCTTGTGCGCCTGCTCCTCCAGCTCGGCCATGCGCTGACCGAAGGTCGAGGACAGGGAGCGCAGACGGTCGGGATCGACCCGCACCCCGTTCAGCTCCATGTCGGCCAGAACGGCGGGCATGCCCCGTTCCAGCGTCTCATAGACCGTGGTCAGGCGCTCGCTCGCCAGACGCGGCTTGAGCAGCCTGTAGAGCCGCAGGGTCACATCCGCGTCCTCGGCGGCGTAGCAGGTCGCGGGCTTCAACTCGACGTGCTTGAAGCTTTTCTGGCTCTTGCCTGCGCCCGCCACGCTCTTGAACGGGATGGTCTCGTGGCCGAGGTGCAGGCGCGCCAGTTCATCCATGCCGTGGCCGTGCAGCCCGCCTTCGAGGACGTAGCTGATCAGCATGGTGTCCTCGATCGGGGACACGCGGATGCCGCGCCGGGCCATGACGGCGAGGTCGTATTTGATGTTCTGGCCCACCTTCAGCACCGCGGGGTCTTCCAGCAGGGTCTTGAGCCGTTCCAGGGCGGTGGGCTTGTCGATCTGGGTCAGCGGCTCGCGAACCTCGCCCTGGGCCGGTTCCAGACCGAAGTCGAAGCCGCCGCTGAGGCCTGCGTCGCCGCTCGGCTCATGGTCATGGGTCAGCGGAATATAGCAGGCCTCGTTCGGGCCGACCGCGATAGAGACGCCGCACAGGCCCGCATGGGTGGCCGACAGGGCGTCGGTCTCGGTGTCGAAGCCGATGACGCCGGCGGCGCGGGCGCGGGCGATCCAGCGGTCCAGATCCTCCAGCGTCTGCACGCACTCGTACTTGTCGCGGTCGAAGTCGTGGACCGCGTCGGGCGTCGCAACCTCGGTCTGACCATAGCGCGGCGTAGCGACCGGGGCCGAGGGCTGACGGGCGAAGGCCGAGCCCTCCTTTTGCGGCGCCTTGCCGTCGCCGACGCGGCGCAACAGGGAGCGGAACTCCATCCGCTCCAGAAACTCCGACAGCACCGCCGGGTCGGGATCGCGGATCAGGAAGTCGTCGACCGCCTCCGGCGCCGGGGCGTCGCAGGTCAGGGTCACAAGCTCGCGCGACAGACGGATCTGGTCGGCGAAGGCGATCAGGGTCTCGCGCCGCTTGGGCTGCTTGATCTCGCCCGCGCGGGCCAGAAGCGTGTCGAGGTCGCCGTATTCGTGGATCAGCTGGGCCGCCGTCTTCGGCCCGATGCCGGGGGCGCCGGGGACGTTGTCGACGCTGTCGCCGATCAGGGCCTGGACCTCGACCACCTTGTCCGGGGTGACGCCGAACTTCTCGAACACGGCCTCCTCGTCCAGGCGCTTGTCCTTCATCGGGTCGTACATGACGACGCCGTTCCCGATCAGCTGCATCAGGTCCTTGTCGGAGCTGACGATGACCGCCTCGCCGCCCATGTCGCGGACCTTGCAGGCATAGGTGGCGATCAGGTCGTCGGCCTCATAGCCGGCCAGTTCGACGCCGTGCACGCCGAATGCGGCCGTCGCCTCGCGCACCAGGGGAAACTGCGGCACCAGATCCTCGGGCGCCGGCGGGCGGTGGGCCTTGTACTGATCATAGAGGGTGTTGCGGAAGGTCTTTTCCGAGTGGTCGAAGACGGCGACCAGATGGGTCGGGCCGTCTTCGCCCTTCATGTCGCGGATCAGCTTCCACAACATGTTGCAGTAGCCCTGCACCGCCCCGACGGGCAGGCCGTCCGACTTGCGCGTCAGGGGCGGCAGGGCGTGATAGGCGCGGAAGATATAGGCCGAGGCGTCGATCAGCCACAGCCGGGGCGGCGGTCCGTCCTGGGTCAGGGGGCGGGCGGCGGATTCGATGGGCGCGTCGGTCATGGCGCGAACATAGGGGGCGGCGACCGTCGCGTCATCTGTGCTTCCGCTTTCCTCCCCACTGTGTGGGGAGGGGGACCACGAAGTGGTGGAGGGGGCGGCGCGAGATCCGACTTTCAAGCGCGAGAAAGGCAAAGGGCGGCGTCGCCCCCTCCGTCACCTCGCCTGCGGCGACGCGCCACCTCCCCATGAAATGGGGAGGAAAGCCGGGGCTTGCTTAAGGCGCCCAGCCGCCCGGCGTCTCGGGAACGACGTCGTCGCCTTCGACGACGATCTCGCCGCGGGTCTGGCGGACCTCGGCCCAGGCGGCGCGCAGCAGCTCGGTCACGCCTTCGCCCGACACGCCCGACACCAGGAAGGGCGTCTTGCCCGAGGCTTCCTTAAGCGCGGCGACCTTTTCCTCGCGTTCCTCGGGCGACAGGGCGTCGATCTTGTTCAGGGCCAGCAGCTCGACCTTGTCGGCCAGGCCTTCGCCGTAAGCGTCCAACTCGCCGCGAATGATGCGGTACGCCTCGGCCACGTCTTCCTGCGTGCCGTCGATCAGGTGGATCAGGCTGGCCGAACGCTCGACGTGACCCAGGAAGCGGGTGCCCAGGCCGGCGCCCTCGTGCGCGCCTTCGATCAGGCCGGGAATGTCGGCGATGACGAAGCGTTCCGACGGGCTCAGATCCACCACGCCGAGGTTGGGCGTCAGGGTGGTGAAGGGATAGTCCGCCACCTTGGGCTTGGCCGCCGAGACCGCCGCGAGGAAGGTCGACTTGCCGGCGTTGGGCAGGCCGGCCAGACCGATGTCGGCGATCAGCTTCAGCCGCAGCCAGATCCAGCGCTCCTGGAACTCCTGGCCGGGGTTGGCGTAGGCCGGCGCCTGGTTGGTCGGGCCCTTGAAGCGGGTATTGCCCCAGCCGCCGTTGCCGCCGGACAGCAGCTTCACCTTCAGCCCCGGCTTGTCCATGTCGAGCAGGACGGTTTCCTTGTCCTCGTCCAGCACCTGGGTGCCGACCGGAACGCGCAGGACCACGTCGTCGCCCTTGCCGCCGTGCATCTGGCGGCCCTGGCCGTGATGGCCGGTCTGGGCCTTGAAATGCTGCTGGTAGCGGAAGTCGATCAGGGTGTTCAGCCCGTCAGCGGCCTCGACCCAGACGTCGCCGCCCTTGCCGCCGTCGCCGCCGTCCGGGCCGCCGTTGGGGATGAACTTTTCACGTCGGAACGAGACGGCGCCGGCGCCGCCGGCGCCCGAGCGAATGTAGATCTTGGCCTGGTCGAGGAACTTCATGGGCGCCTTATGACCGAAGAGAGCGGCGATTTACAGGCCAGTGAAGGCCGCGCGTGATTCTACCCCCGCGCCCAGACGCCGAAGGGATCGCTCCACGACAGCCCGAGCGCTTCGGCCACGGCGGGATAGGTGATCTCGCCCTTCAGCACGTTCAGGCCGCGCGCCAGATGCGGGTCCTGCTTGAGGGCCGCCAGACCCTTGTCCGCCAGGGCCAGGCCGAAGGGCAGGGTGGCGTTGGTCAGGGCCTCGGAACTGGTGCGCGGCGCCGCGCCGGGCATGTTGGCGACGCAGTAGTGGACCACGCCGTCGACGACATAGGTCGGGTCTTCGTGGGTCGTAGGCTTCGAGGTCTCGAAGCAGCCGCCCTGGTCGATGGCCACGTCGATCAGGACGCTGCCGGGCTTCATGGATTTCAGCTGGTCGCGGCGGACCAGGGTCGGGGCCTCGGCGCCGGGGACCAGGACCGCCCCGATGACCACGTCGGCCTTGACCAGTTCCTCCTCGATGGCGCCGATGGAGGAATAGCGGGTGATGACCCGCCCGCCGGTCAGTTCGTCGATCTCGCGCATCCGGGGGATGGACCGTTCCAGCACCACCACCTCGGCGCCCAGGCCCATGGCCATGCGCGCGGCGTTCAGCCCCACGACCCCGCCGCCCAGCACCAGCACCCGCGCAGGGGCCACGCCCGGCACGCCGCAGAACAGCAGGCCCATGCCGCCGTTGTGCTTCAACAGGGTCTCGGCGGCGGAGAAGACGGCGATGCGCCCGGCCACCTCGGACATGGGCGCCAGCAGGGGCAGGCCGCCGTTCCTGTCCGTCACCGTCTCATAGGCGATGGCGGCGCATTTCGACGCCAGGAGGCCCTTGGTCTGCTCGGGATCGGGCGCCAGATGCAGATAGGTGAAGAGGATATGGTCTTCGCGCAGCCGCGCCCATTCGACGGGTTGCGGCTCCTTGACCTTCACGATCATGTCGCTGTCGTTGAAGACGGTTTCGGCGTCGGCGACGATGGTCGCGCCCGCCTTGACGTAGTCGGCGTCGGTGAAGCCCGCGCCCAGCCCGGCGCCGGTCTCGATACGGACCTCATGGCCATGGGCGACGTATTCGCGCGCGGCGGTCGGGGTCAGGCCTACGCGATGTTCGTTGGTCTTGATTTCGCGGGGTACGCCGACGCGCATGGGTTTCGTCCCTGAGTTCGCGCCCCTCTGAGCGGGGCCGTGCGAAGCTAAACCTGACCTTTGGGAACGCCTAGACCGTAACGCTGAAATTCGAACTTGTGTGCGGTCCGGCCGGTCCCCACCTTCAAAGCCAAGGTTGCGGGGGGATCATGTCGGACGATCATGAGGTGATGTTGTGGTGCGGGCTGGCGCTGACGGCGGGGCTCGTCGCCGCGCCGGGGCTGTTGACCGGCGGCTTTCCATTATTGCCGCTTTTCCTGGCGGTGGTCGGAATGGCCTGTTCGGCGCACCGGCCGAGCCGCAGGTTCGTGATGGAGAAGACGGGCGAGGCGTTCAGCGGTAGTCGAATCCGGTCGCTGATCATCGTCTTCGGCGCGATCATGATGATCCAGATTCTCCCGGTGGAGTTGGCCCTGCTGATGGCCGGCGACGTTCTGGCCTATGTCGAGCTGGTCGCCGCAGTCAGCCTGATTGCGGGAAGGGCGCGCTGGCCCGTGGTCAAGGCGCGCCTGGTCCTTAGCGGTCAGAGGGCGGCCAGGATGATCTGGCGTCCCGTCGCGCGGGCCCGTCGTGCGGTCTTTCACCGGCGCCCGGGTCGCCCGGCCGCTGGCGACCCGGATGGGCCAGCGGACGCTGGGACCTGGGCTTTCGCCTGAGGCCCTGCGCGGCAGGCGCAAAAAATCCCCGCCGCCGGTGAGGGCGACGGGGATTGATCGGTCGTCGAAGTCTTAGTTCTTGGCGTCGCGGGCGGCGCCTTCGACGGCGGAGCCAGCGGCCTGGGTGTCCTTGCCGACGCCGGCCACGGTGTTGCAGGCGGCGGTGGTCAGCAGGGCGGCGGCAGCGGCGAGTACGAACAGTTTGCGCATGGGTCGGCTCCAGTGAAGAGGGCAGGGTGTCGGGAGACGCCCCTCGCACAAGAAACGCGATGGCGTGGCCAAGGTTCCTGTCAAGCTGACAAAGAGTGGCTGGCCTGGGGCGCTTCGGGCGTCGGGAAGGTCAGGCGGGCGATAGAGCCGCCGCCCGGCGCCTCAAGCATTTCGGCCTGGCCGCGCAGCTGTTTGGCGAAGGCGCTCATCAATGTGCGGCCCACGCCTGTGGAGTCGCGGTCGCCCATGCCCGGTCCGTCGTCCTGGACCTCCAGAACGCTGGTGTCGCCCGCGACCTTGAAGCGGACCTTCAGGTCGCCGCCGCGCCCGGCGAAGGCGTGCTTCTGGGCGTTGGAGACGGCCTCGACCAGCCACAGGGCCACGGGGGCCAGTCGGTCAGGATCAATGATCAAGGCGTCGGCCTCGACCGAACTCGTGACCAGCGGGCCGCGCATGGCCTCACCCGCGATCAACTGCCCGACCAGTTCCGTCAGGAAGGTGCGCGAGTCCGCCTCGCGGATGTCCTCGCTCTGGTAGAGGGTGCGATAGATCAGGGCCAGGGCCGTGATCCGCTGGCGTGTGTCGCCCAGGGCCGAGCGCGCCGCCGGGTCCGTCACCGCCCGCTGCTGCATCGACAGCAGGGACGAGATGATCTGCAGATTGTTCTTCACCCGGTGGTGGATCTCGCGCATCAGCGCGTCCTTCTCGTCCAGCGAGTCCAGCAGGGCCTTGTCGCGGGTCGTGATGGTTTCGCCCAGCGCGCCCAGGGTGCGGGCCAGGGTGCGGATCTCGGCGGGGGCGTGTTCAGCCTGAACCGGCCGCACCGAGAAGCGCCCCTTCGCATAGATGGAGGCCACCCGCTCCAGATAGACCAGCCACCGAATGACGATCCGCTCGGACAGCAGCATGACGGCCAGGAAGGCCACCAGCCAGGCCGCCAGCGGCAGCAGGAAGGTGCCGATCGGGTTCAGCCGCGCCCACGACAGCAGGCCCGAGGTCGGCGCCGCCAGCAGGACGAACAGATCGCGCCCGGCCAGATTAGTCCCGGCGTAGACATGCCTGCGCCCCTTGGCGTCCCGCGCCTCGAACAGGGCGGCCTGGCCCTGCTGGGCGCGCCGGGTCCAGGTCGCGCCCTTGTCGTCGACGATGGCGAAGGTCGACGGGTCGGTCGCGACCAGGACGCGGCCGTCGGCGTCGGTCAGGGCGGCCTGGGAGCCGGTCGGCAGGGCGGGGTCTTGAATATCGGGCTGCAGGGCCGTCAGCGGGATCACCGCCGCGATCGCGCCCTGAAACGCGCCCAGCGGACGTTCCGAACGAACGGCGACGATCAGCGATCCCGGCGCATCAGGGGCGCGGACCATGACCACGTCCTCGCCGTTCCTCAGCCGCTGATACCAGTCCTGGCTGCGCACCTCGGCGGAAGGTCGCTCGCTGTCGCTGCTGCGGGACGCGCAGACGGGCTCCCCGGTCGCGCTGTAGCGCTGCAGGGCCGACAGGCCGTCCAGCCGCGACACCAGGGCCGTCAGGCGCGGTTCGCAGTAGAAGCCGGCAGCCTCCGGGGCCAGGGCCTGCAACAGGACGACAGTGCTGTCGATCCGCGCCTTGGCCTCGGTGGCGCTGCGTTCGGCGGCCAGTTGCAGGTCGATGCGACGGTCATCCGCCTGGCGACGGAATTCGGCCTGGGTCTGGACGCCGCTGAGCACCAGGATCGGCAGCAGGGCGGCCGCCATGGCCAGCCCCATGCGGAAGCGGATGCCCTGAACGCTGGGACGGCCGAGCTTGCGCGCCCATGGGCGGCCGAACCGCAGCATGCCTCAGCTTTGCCTGGCGCCGCTCAGGCGGTCGGCGTCGGCCAGGATGGAGCGCATGGCGTCGCCGGCCGCCTTGCCGTCGCGGCCATAGCCGCCGCGTTCCAGCGTGGCCGCCAGGGCCTTGCGGGCGCGCGACACGCGGCTCTTCACCGTGCCGACGGCGCACTGGCAGATTTCAGCGGCCTCTTCGTAGGCGAAGCCACCGGCGCCGACCAGGATCAGGGCTTCGCGCTGTTCCTCGGGCAGGGTCTTCAGGGCCTGACGCAGTTCGTCCAGGGCGACGGGCGCCTCGGGATCGTCGACCGCCACCAGGGTCCGCTCGGCGGCTTCCTGATCCAGCTGGGTCTGACGCCACGAGCGGCGCTTCTCCGAATAGAACTGGTTGCGCAGGATCATGAAGGTCCAGGCCTTCATGTTCGTGCCCATCTGATAGCTGGCCCGGGCGTCCCAGGCCTTCATCATGGCTTCCTGCGCCAGGTCGTCGGCAGCCGTGGGGTCGCCGGTAAGGGTCCGGGCGAAGGCGCGCAGATGAGGGATGAGCGTCACCAGTTCCTTCTTGAAACCATCGTCATCGGCGGAGGGCGGTTTAGGCGGGGCGCCGGTGCTGCTCACTGGCCCTCCTTGGTCGACGACCGCTCGTCGGCCCGCCGCAGGATGTCCAGGAATTCGTCGGGAACGGGCTCGTTCACCACCTGGTCGAACATATGGCGCAGCTTCACGCCGATGGCCTGCTGGCGCAGGCGCACCTCTTCCAGACCCTGGTCCCGGGACGCTGGCGCGTCAGGACGCGGGTTGGTTTCCTTAGTGTTGATCATGGAGTTCCGGCCGCCACCCAAGCCTAGGTGGTGTGGACAAAGTGCCTGACCCACAAGCGGATTGAAGCGACGAG
>NZ_QLLC01000041.1 GCF_003350205.1 Brevundimonas bullata
CGTCGCCACCTTCCGCCCCGCCGTGGGTCCGCACGTTTTTACACAGCCTCGACCCATTGCGGACGTTCGAACGCGCTGCGAAGCTCCATCCATGCTGGACATTCAACCGAACGTAGGCGTCGCCGGGCTCACCTTTGGTGCATCACTCGATGAGGTGCAGCAGCGGTGGGGAAAGCCTATTTCGACAGCGCAAAATCGTTCGGGTGAAACGGTCTTCGCCTATCCGGATATTCAGCTGACTTTTGATGACGCCGGGCTGGCAGAGGTTGGCGTTGCGCCCCAAGCCGACCCCGTTGTGGACGGGGCACGGCCGCTCTCGTCAAAGGCCGACTTCGAACGCTTGGTCAGAGACGACGGGCAAGCCCAACAGGTGTTCGGCTTCATCGTTCTTGAGACGTTGGGGCTGACGATTACCGGGGTTCACGACGGCGACACGGAGCAACTGGCTCTGACTGCCTTCCGAACAGGCCGCTGGGCGCGGCTGCGGGATCAGATGACACCCTTCCAGATATCGCAAAGCTGACTTCCGCTTCCCACCCTTCGCGGACATTCAACGTAGCCGCTTTAGACCCTCAACCCTCTAAAGCAGGTGCAGGCGTAGCCCCAGCCTCACACCCTCAGATCAAAATGGCGCGGTTCGGCGCCGCGGCGTTCGCGGGCGGCGTCGTGCAGGGTGTCGGCCAGGTCGAGCAACTGGTGGCGGCGCAGGCGCGGGATGATCTCCAGCAGTTGCAGTCTCAGGGTCTCGGCTTCGGCGTCGGTCAGGGGGGCGGGCCGGCGGGGGGAACGAGAAAGCATGGCGATCCTCCTTTCGGAAGGTCACGGGGGGAGGTGTCGGGGCGACCCTTGGGAAACAACTGTTTCGCCCATCCGGTTCCAGAACGGCCTTGTTGCGCGAAAAACTGAACAAACGTCGCCGCAGGGGCTTGGGTATGCAGCGCGCGGCCCTAGATAGGGGCCAGAAGACTCAAAACCGCCGAGAGGAACCTCCCATGGCCTTCGTCCTGCCCCCGCTGCCCTACGCCCACGACGCGCTGGAGCCCGTCATCGACAAGGAGACGATGAGCTTCCACTACGACAAGCACCATCAAACCTATGTCGACAACCTGAACAAGGCCGTGGCCGCTGCGGGCGTCGAAGGCCAGTCGTTCGACGAACTGTTCGCCAAGATGTCGACCCTGCCGGTCGCCGTGCGCAACAACGCCGGCGGCGTGTGGAACCACACCTTCTTCTGGGAAGGCCTGGCCCCCGTCGGCACGGGCGGCGAACCCTCGGCTGAGCTGGCCGCCGCCATCGACGCCGACCTGGGCGGCATGGACGCCTTCAAGGAGGCCTTCAACGCGGCCGGCCTGGGCCGCTTCGGTTCGGGCTGGGCCTGGCTGATCGTGCAGGACGGCAAGCTGAAGATCATCTCGACGCCGAACCAGGACAACTCCCTGATGGACTTCGCCGAGGAGAAGGGCGCGGCCCTGCTCGTCGCCGACGTCTGGGAGCACGCCTACTACCTGAAGTACCAGAACCGCCGCGCCGAGTTCCTGGCCGCCTTCTGGTCCATCGTGAACTGGAACAAGGTCAACGAACTCTTCGCCGCCGCCAAGGGCTGAAACGCCCGGCTATCGGCCTGATCCTGCGGCCGCCGTCCCTGACCGGGGCGGCGGCCGTTTCTTTTGGCGGCGCCGGTTGCGGGCGGTGCGGGGCGTCCCATCTCAAGTCCTGCTGCAACGCTTTGCTTGAGGGCCTCCATGATCCGTTCCGCCTCCCTGATCACCCTGGCCGCCCTCGCGGCCGCCCTGACGGCCTGTTCGCCGCCGGCCGACAAGACCCCGGCCGCCGACGCCTCGGCTGCGGCCACGACCGTCGCCGCCAGCCCCGACGTGCATCCCTTCACCATCGGCGCCCTGCAAGCCTACGCCCTGCTCGACGGGCGGCTGACGGTTCCGAACGACAGCAAGACCCTGGGCGTCGGCCGAACCCAGGCCGAGGTTTCCGCCGTCCTGACCGCCGCCGGCCTGTCGGCGGACAAGATCGACCTCGACATCCAGCCGCTGCTGGTCCGCGACGGCGAGCGGGTCGTGCTGTTCGACACCGGCGCCGGCAGCCAGATGGGCACGGAGGGCAAGTTGCTCGCCTCGCTGCGCGCGGCGGGCGTCGAACCGGCCCAGATCACCGACATCCTGATCTCGCACGGTCACGGCGACCACGTCGGCGGGCTGCTGGATGCGTCAGGCGCCTTGGTCTTCCCCAACGCCGCCATCCGCATGACGGCGGCCGAATGGGCGGCCTTGAAGGCCAACAAGGACATGGCCGCCCTGGTCGCGGGGATTACGCCCAAGGTGCAGACCTTCCAGCCGGGCGCTCAGGTCCTCCCGAACATCCTGGCTGTCGCCGTGAACGGCCATACGCCAGGCCACACCGCCTATGAGATCACCTCCGGCGACCAGAGCCTGCTCTATATCGGCGACACGGCGCACCACTCGGTGATCTCGGTGCAGCAGCCCGACTGGACCATCGCCTTCGACGGCGACGCCCCGACCGCCCAGGCCAGCCGCAAGGCCCTGCTGCAAGGCGCCGCCGAGCGGAACACGCGGATCTACGCCGTCCACTTCCCCTGGCCGGGCCTGGGCCGCGTGACCAAACAGGGCGAGACCCTGGTCTGGACGCCCGAGTCCTGAGCCTCGACGTTGACTCCGGGAGGGCGGGCCTTCATAAGCCCGCTCTTCTCGCATCGGGTTCCGGCCCGAGGCGCAGATTGACTACGGACGATGCGTGGACCGCCGTTGAGATCGCCGCTCCAATCGGGGAGGGGCCGGGCCGCATCAGCATGAAGAGTGACTTATGTCCAAGCGCCATAGCGCCAAGTACAAACTCGATCGGGTCATGGGTGAAAACCTGTGGGGCCGCGCCAAGTCTCCGGTTAACAAGCGCTCGTACGGCCCCGGCCAGCACGGTCAGCGCCGCAAGTCGAAAGTCTCGGACTTCGGCCTGCAACTGAAGGCCAAGCAGAAGCTCAAGGGCTACTACGGCAACATCACCGAGAAGCAATTCTCGGCCATCTATGATGAAGCCGGCCGCCGCAAGGGCAACACCTCGGAAAACCTGATCGGTCTGCTGGAATCGCGTCTGGACGCCATCGTCTACCGCGCCAAGTTCGTCCCGACCGTCTGGGCCGCTCGCCAGTTCGTCAGCCACGGCCACGTGACGGTCGACGGCAAGAAGGTCGACATCGGTTCGTACCGCGTCAAGCCGGGCCAGGTCGTCGAGATCAAGGAAAAGTCGCGCCACATGGCTCTGGTGCTCGAAGCCCAGCAGTCGTCGGAACGCGATGTGCCTGATTACCTGGAACAGGGTGATCGCGGCTTCTCGGTCCGTTACGTCCGCGTGCCGGAACTGTCCGACGTGCCGTACCCGGTCAAGATGGAACCGAACCTGGTCGTCGAATACTACTCGTCCTGATTTCAGGCGTTCGACGATAGAGTTGATGGAAGCCCCGGTGCGAACCGGGGCTTCTTTCTTATTCAGCATCCGCTGTTCCCTTGGTGAAGGAAGCAGCGCATTCTGACCGGGTGGACCATGATCCGCCCCGGAAGGCCGAGATGAGACGAACCACCGCCCTTTGCGCCATCGCCGCCGTCGCCGTCCTGGCGGGGGCTTGCGCTTCGACCGGCGCGGTGTCGACCGCCGGAATGCCCGGCCAGCTGGAGCCGATCCACGCGGCGGCCTTCACCCGCGATGTCGCCGTCTTCTGGGTCAGCTCGAACGGCTGCACCAGCAAGGCGGACGTCAAACCCTTCATCACCCGATTGCGCGACAGCGCCGTCATCACCCTGCGCCGCGTCGATGAGGACCGCTGCTCGGACGTCAAGTCCGAGGGGGTGCAGTTGCAGTGGACCTTTGAGGAACTGGGGCTGGAGCCGGGGTCCGAGGTCTTGGTCAACAACCCCTATATGATGCGCCCGGACGCCAAGGCGAACGAGGCGTCCTGATCCGGCGGCAAGGCTTCGTTAGCCATGACGAAGGACGGCGGGTTAAGAATTGGGCGGCTAGACACCCGATCCTCCCTGTCGCGTTCTCCGTTCGGATTTCATGCGTATCGTCGATTGTTTGGCCACCGCCCATAACCTGGCGCTGGTCGCCCTGGCCGCGCTTGTCTGCGTGCTGGGCAGCTGGATCACCATCAGCCTGTTGAAACGGGTCCGCAGCACGCGGGCCGGCGCGCGCGCCGCCTGGATCTTCCTGGGCGCGGTGGCGGGCGGCGCCACGGTCTGGTGCACCCACTTCGTCGCCATGATCGCCTATGAGCCGGGGATCGCCATCGCCTATGAGCCGGGTCTGACGGGCCTGTCGCTGCTGGTCGCCATCCTCGGCTCGGGGGCGGCCCAGCTGCTGGCCGCGCAACGTTTTCCGGGCTCAGGTCTGGCAGGCGGTCTGACGTTCGGCGTGAGCGTGGCCGCCATGCACTTCATCGGCATGGGGGCCTTCGCCGTCGACGCCGTGATCCAGTGGTCGGTCCCCTATGTGGTGGTCGCCGTGGTCGGCTCGCTGCTGTTCGGGGCCCTGGCCTTCAAGGCGGACAAGCTGTGGCCGACGGCCAAGGGACGCTGGCTGGCGGTCCTGTTCATGGTTCTGGGCATCGTGGTCCTGCACTTCACGGCCATGTCGGCCATGACCATCCTGCCGTTCGCGCCGTTGGACGGCGCGCTGACGGGCGACGACGCCAAGAACATTCTCGCCATCGGCGTGGCGGGCGTGGGCCTGCTGGTCCTGGGCGCCGGGGCCGCCAGCTATGCGCTGGACCATCAGTCGCGCGGCCAGGCTGAAATCCGCCTGCAACACCTGATCGAGGGCGGCGTGGACGGCATGGCGGTCGAGCGCGACGGAGTCATCGTCGGCGTGAACAGCGTCCTGCTGACGCTGGTGGGCCTGGAGCGCGAGGCCGTGATCGGCCAGAGCCTGTCGCGCTGGGCCGAGGACGCCGCGCGTCTGGTCGACGGGGACATGGTCCAGTCGTCGCTGTCCACCGCCGCGGGCGAGGTCCTGCCGATCGAACTGTCGGCCAAGCGCGACCACGCCAGCGAGGGCCATGTCATGCTCTACGCCGTGCGCGACCTGCGCGCCCGTCAGGCCCAGGAGCGCCGCATCGCCCATCTGGCGCGCAACGACAGCCTGACCGGCCTGCCCAACCGCGCCTCCTTCCTGGAGCGTCTCAGCCGCCAGACAGCGACCATCAGGCCGGGCGAGACCCTGGCCCTGTTCGCCCTGGACCTGAACCGCTTCAAGGAGGTCAACGACCTGTACGGCCACGCCGTCGGCGACCAGCTGCTGTGCCGCATCTCGGACCATCTGCGCGAGGCGCTGAGGGACGGCGAGTTCGTCGCCCGGCAAGGCGGCGACGAGTTCGTGGCCATGGCCCCGGTGGCGTCGCAGGCGGAGGCCCTGGCCGTGGCCCAGCGCCTGCGCGCGGCCATCATCCAGCCGGTCAACATCGAACACGCCGACCTGTCCTGCGGCGCCAGCATCGGCGTCTCGCTGTGGCCCCAGGACGCGGACGACCTGTCGACCCTGATCAACAACGCCGACCTGGCCATGTACCGGGCCAAGGGGTCGCTGACGGTCGATATCTGCTTCTATGAGGCGGATATGGATCAGGCCGTGCGCGCGCGGCGCCGCGTCACCCAGGCCCTGCGCGAGGCCCTGGATAACGAGCAGTTCGAGCTGCACTATCAGGTCCAGGCCTCGGTCGAGACCGGCAAGGCCACCGGCTACGAGGTCCTGCTGCGCTGGAAGGACGAGAGCGGCCGCAACATCCCGCCGTCCGACTTCATCCCCGTGGCCGAGGAAACGGGCCTGATCCTGCCCATCGGCGAATGGGTGCTGCGTCAGGCCTGCAAGCAGGCCGCCGCCTGGGCCGAGCCGCACAGGATCGCGGTCAACCTGTCGCCGGTGCAGCTGGGCCATGTGGACCTGCCGCGCCTGGTGCATCAGGTCCTGCTGGAGACGGGCCTGGCGCCTTCGCGGCTGGAGCTGGAGATCACCGAGACGGCCATGATCAGCGACATGGAGCGCACCACCCACGTCCTGCGTCAGCTGAAGGCGCTCGGCGTCACCATCGCCATGGACGACTTCGGCACCGGCTATTCCTCGCTGTCGACCCTGCGGGCCTTCCCCTTCGACAAGATCAAGCTGGACCGCTCCTTCATGACCGAGCTGGACGGCGCCGGGCCGCAGTCGCGGGCCATCATCCGCGCCGTCCTGACCATCGGCGAAAGCCTGGCCATCCCGGTCCTGGCCGAGGGCGTCGAAACCGCCGAGCAGCTGGCCTTCCTGCGTGCGCAGGGCTGCAACGAGGTCCAGGGCTATCTGCTGGGCCGGCCCCAGCCGGAAGCCGACGCCTTGTCGAACGGCGCCGCCGTGATCGCGGCGACGCCGTTGAAGGATCAGGCCGCGACGGACCCGTCAGCCAAGGCCCGCGCCGTCGCATAGCCGGGCCAGTGGGCCGCGCCGGCCCGTTCGTACTGGACCGGCAGGCCTTCAGGCTGACCCAGGGCGACGGCGGCGTGGTGGCCCCAGTTGGGGTCGTCCAGCACCGCGCGGGCCACGGCGATCAGGTCGGCCTTGCCTTGGGTCAGCAGGTCCTCGGCCTGTTGCGGGCTGACGATCATGCCCACCGCCATGACATTGGCCTCAGGCGTCGCCGCCTTGACCGCCTCGGCGAAGGCGACCTGATAATTGGGCTGGTCGCCGGGGATGCGGGCCGTGGCGACATTGCCGCCGCTGGTCAGGTGCAGATAGTCGTAGCCCATGGCGTGCAGGGCCTGACCAAAGACGGCGGCCTCGTCCGGGGTGATGCCGCCCTCGGTCCAGTCCGAACCGTTGAAGCGCACGCCCAGGGCCTTGGTCCGGGGCCAGGCGTCGCGCAGGGCCTGGGCTGCCCGCAGCGGGAAACGCATCCGGTTCTCCAGCGATCCGCCGAACTCGTCGGTCCGCTCGTTCGACAGCGGCGACAGGAACTGGGTCAGCAGATAGCCGTGGGCCGCGTGCAGTTCGACCAGATCGAACCCGGCCCGGTCGGCGCGTTTGGCTGACTCGACAAAGGCCGCGACCACCCGGTCCATGCCCGCCTGATCCAGGGCCGTAGGCGTGTGCCAGTCGGCCTTGAAGGCCTGGGCCGAGGCGGAGAAGGTCTCCCACGCCTTGTCGGCGGGGGCGGGGCCGCCTCGGTCGATCCACGGCGGATTGGTCGAGGCCTTGCGCCCCGCGTGGCCCAACTGGATGCCGATGGGCGTGTCGGAATAGGTGCGGATGTCGCGGATGATCTTGGCGAAGGCGGCTTCCTGCTCGTCGTTCCACAGGCCGGTGTCGGCCCAGGAAATGCGCCCCGCCGCCTCGACGCCCGTGGCCTCGATCACCACCAGGCCGGCGCCGGACAGGGCCAGGCGGCCGATGTGCTGGGCGTGCCAGGGCTGGGGCACGCCGTCCACGGCGGAATACTGGCACATGGGGGCGACGACGATGCGGTTCTTCAGCGTCAGCGGCCCGACGGCGCGC
This sequence comes from Brevundimonas bullata, assembly GCF_003350205.1. Taxonomy (GTDB): domain Bacteria; phylum Pseudomonadota; class Alphaproteobacteria; order Caulobacterales; family Caulobacteraceae; genus Brevundimonas; species Brevundimonas bullata. The sequence goes on from NZ_QLLC01000041.1 coordinate 7,546, forward strand.
GGGGTGAACAGCAGGCTCATGAGGGATCTTTCGATGGTCGGGGGAGGAGGGCGACACAGTAGCTATGACTGTGGCGGTTTCGTTCAAGCCCACCCTTTCCGATTATTCACGTGATCCCGCACGGTGACGCTGGCAGTTTGCGGCCAGCCAATAAGGAAATCCCCCATGCGCCGTCTCATCATCGCTCTCGCCGTCGCCGCCGTCGCCGCCCCCCTGCTGTCGGGCTGCATCATCATCGCCAGCGAAAAGCCGACCACCCGCGTCATCCATTCGTCGCCCGCCGAGGCCAACTAAATGCGTCTTTTCCCCGCGCTCGCCGCCGTCGCCCTGCTGCCCTTGCTGGGCGGCTGCGTCATCTATTCGAACGAGGGCGGGGAGAAGGTCTCGGTCATGTCCGACCGCGTCGCCGTTGAGACCGAGACCTTGGAAGCCGTCCGCAAGGTCGACTTTGACGGCCAGCGCCTGAACGTCGTGGTCGGCTCCAACGGCTGCACCGAGGCCTCCAGCTTCGAGGTCAAGATCAAGGACGGCGACCCCGCCGAACTCAGCCTGACCCGCCGCACCCCGGACCTGTGCCGCGCCATCGTCCGCGAAGGCGTCACGGTCAGCTGGACCTACGCCGAACTGGGCCTGACCCCCGGCGCGGCAGTTCGCGTGCTGAACCCGATCAGTTTGTAGTCAAAAGCCAAGTCTTTCCTCCCCACTTCGTGGGGAGGGGGACCGCGTAGCGGTGGAGGGGGCGGCGCTACGCCTGCCGTTTGAGCGCTGCGTTCCTGATCGCGTTCAAAATACCCTCGACATCGTCTCGCACGTCGCAGGACGCAACGCGTAGAACTGAGATGCCCTTGGTTGCCAGCCAGGCCGTGCGGCGCCCGTCGTGGCGCACCTGATCCGCGTCGCCGTGGATCAGGCCGTCGACTTCGATGGCCAACGCCAGTTCGGCGCAATAGAAATCAAGGATGTAGGGACCGACAGGGTGCTGGCGACGGAACTTCAGTCCTTCGAGCTTGCGCCCTTTCAACTGCGCCCACAGTTGGGCTTCCGGCGGCGTCAACGCGCGTCGCATCGTGCGCGCACGCTCGTGACTTATGCTGTCGGCCATGGCGTCGCCCCCTCCACCACTTCGTGGTCCCCCTCCCCATTGCTGCGCAACAGGGAGGAAAGGGCAAGTCGCTAAGCCGAAAACGGCCCCAGCATCTCCGCCGGGATGCGGGCGGGGCGCAGGGTTTCGGCGTCGACCAGGCACCATTCCGACAGGCCTTGCGCGCACAGGCGGCCTTCGCCGTCCTCGATGCGGACATAGCGGTTGAAGCGCGGGCCCTGGGGGTCGCCGACCCAGGTGCGGGCGACGACGCCGACTGAACCGGGTGCAATGCCGCGCAGGTAGTCGATCTCGTGCCTCAGGGCGACCCAGGACCACTTCGCCCGCGTCGCCTCGTCGAAGCGCGCGTTCCAGTGGGCCGTGCCGACGTCCTGCAGCCAGCCGACATAGACGACGTTGTTGACGTGGTTGTTCTCGTCGATGTGCTCCGGCCGCACGTCCAGCGGGACGACGAAGACCTCGCGGTCTTCACGCGGTTGCAGCTGCGGCCGGGCCATAAAGCTTAGGCCTCGCCGAGGGGCACGCCCTTCTCGACCATCAGGGCCTGAAGTTCGCCGGCCTGGAACATCTCGCGCACGATGTCCGACCCGCCCACGAACTCGCCCTTGACGTAGAGCTGGGGGATGGTCGGCCAGTCGGTGAAGCTCTTGATGCCGTCGCGAAGGCTCTCGTCCTGAAGCACGTCGACGCCGACGAAGGCCGCGCCCACGTGGTCGAGGATCTGCACCGCCAGCGAGGAGAAGCCGCAGCGCGGCGCGTCCGGCGTGCCCTTCATGAACAGGACCACGTCATGTTCGGCGACTGTCTGGGCGATGAAGGCGTGGACGGGGTCGGCGGCGGCGCCAACGGGGGCGGTCGTTTGATCGGTCACGGTAAGGGGCCTTTCAGAGAAGCCCGTCAGCTAGGCGCCCAATGGGGCCGGGTCAAGGCCGGGGCCTGACTTCTCCCTCCCCCAGCGGGGGAGGGCGGCTGAGCCTGCAAGGCGAAGCCGGGTGGGGGCGGCGCGGCAAGTCAAGCGCGGCGCTCGGTGTCGCCTGGCCCTCCCCACCCGGTCGCTTCGCGACCACCCTCCCCGAACGGGGAGGGAGAGGCGGCGGCGCTTGCGCCTCAGGCGGTTTCCGGCGTCCGCGCCAGGCGTTCGGCGCGCTGGGCCAGGGCCGGGGCGCCGTGTTCGCGGGCGGTGGCGGCGGCCTCGACCAGCATCAGCCCCAGACCGCGCGGGGTCTGGCCGGTCCAGCGGGCGCGGGCCAGGGCGATCCGCGCCATGCCGATCTGATCCGAGGCCCAGTCCAGCGGGGTCGCCAGGATCGACGGCCGCACCAGCCGCCGGCGCAGCCCGGTCTCGATCTCCAGCAGGGCCGACAGGTCGCCGACCGAACCGGCGCGGGTGGTCTCCTGGGCGACGCGGCGTTCGTGGGCCAGGGCGCCCAGCACCAGTCCGCCGCCCTCCGTCAGGGCTTCGGCCTGAATCAGGACCAGCAGGGGCAGGGTCTCGCGCTCGGCCCGCAGCACCTGAATGGCGGCCCAGTCCAGCGGACTGTGGTCGGGGGTGAACTGGTCGGCGGCGGCGTCGAACAGGGCGTGGGCCTGATCGCGGGCGGTGACGTCGTCGGCGATGGCCGCCAGCGCGGCCATACCGGCGGCGCACAGGGCCAGGGCGCGGGCGCGGCTGAGGGGGCGTTGCTCGGGCGAGGCGGCCTCCACCAGGGCACGCAGATCGCCGCCGGCCTGATCCAGCAGGCGCGGATCGCGCGCGGCCAGCCCGGCCTCCAGCGCCAGGGCGGCGCGGTCCAGCCGTAGATCATCCTCCAGCGGGCGGTGGCCTCTGAGGCCGTGCAGGGCGGCGTCCATCAGGCTTGAGGCTTCCTGCAACGCCGCGATCTCGCCCGAGATCGAGGCCAAGCGCGCCCGCAGCCGGGCGTTCAGGGCGGCGACGGCGGCGGCGGTGTCGCTGCGACGGGCCGCGGGCAGGGCCTTCAGCAGGGTCAGGGCCGCGTCGATCCGTTCGGGTTCGCCGCACAGGTCGAAGGCGAGCATCCCGGTATGGGCCAGTTCCAGCGCCGCACGGATGGTCTGGTCGTCGTTGCGGGCGTGGCGGGCGGCGTCGCGGGCGGCGGCCTCGGCCTTGTCCAGACTGGCGGCGGCGCCGCAGCGGCGGGCGTGCTCGCGCCACAGGGCCGAGGCGCGCAGGGCCGCGTCATGCGGGCGCGGGCAGGAGACGCGCCCGGCGTCCACCGTCTGTTGCCGGGCCTCGACCTCGACCAGACCCAGGCCGATCAGCTCCAGCCAGCCGAGATCGTCGCTGTCGCGCGCCTTCTCGAACAACCGTCGCAGGTCTCTGCCGAATTCGAACATCGCTGGCCTTCATCGTCCCGCTTCGGGATCGCGAGGGCGATCCTGGTGACGCACAAGCAAACGCAGCGCCGCGGGATGGGTTCGACTTGAGCATATGCGTGAAATTCGCGCGGGGTCCGGCGCGGCGCGGACTTTAGCCCAGACGAGGGGTCTTCTGGCGGCAGCGCGTCAGCACGGCGCGGGCCTCGGCCTCACCGGCGGACAGGCGTTTGACCGAATCGAGACGGGCGCGGGTCTGGTCGTTCTCGGCGGCGACGGGGTCGCGGCCCGAGGCGGTCGCCGCCTGCATGGCCGCCAGCGACCAGTAGAGGGCGGCGTCATAGAGGGTGCGGCCATAACGGCTCTCGCCGCCTTCCAGCTCAGACGCCGCCTGGGTCAGTCCAGCGCACCGCACCGCCTCGTCATAGGAGACGAGCCGGGTCGTCTGGGCCTGGCCCAGAACCGCAAGCGCGGCTGTGACGACAGCGATGAACATCTGAAACTCCACGGCGCCCCGACGAGAGTGAACCCGGCGCCGCACCGCCATAGAGAACCACGGTCGTGTGTCGGATGAAAGACGCGTTCATGCAAACTTCAGGTTGCAGTCAATGCGGCGGCTCAGGTCTCGGCGCAGGGGGCACGGCCTGGCCCTGATCGACCAGCCAGCGGACGAAGGCGCGCCGCGCCCGCGACGGCTCGCCCGCGCCGGGAATGGCCGAGACCGCGCCGCCGTCGGCGTGAAAGCCGAACGGCGCCAGCAGCCGCCCGTCCTGCACTGCCTCCGCCGCCAGCGCCCAGGGCAGGACCGCCGCGCCCCAGCCGGCCAGGGCCGCGTCCAGCACGAAATGCAGGTGGGCGACCGGACGTTCGGACGTGGCTGTTGAGCGCCGCCCGCTGAGCTCGGCCCAGTCCTTCCAGCCGGTGACGTGGGTACGCGCGGTCAGTCGCGGCGCGGTCAGCACCGCCGCGCGCGGATCGTCGCCGGCCAGCGAGGGTGCGATCACCGGGCCGACGGCGTTGGCGATGATCCGCTCGGCCTTCAGCGTCTCGATCCGCTCGGGGTCGAGCAGACGCAGCACCACGTCGGCGCCGCGATGACTGACGGCATGGGGCGCCAGTTCCACCAGATGCACCCGCACCTCGGGATGCCGCCGCCCGAAGTCGGCCAGACGCGGGATCAGCCATTTGACCGACAGGCTGGCGTTGACGGCAACGTGCAGGTCCTGACCCTCGCTGCGCGCCCTGGCCACGGCGGCGGCGAGGCCGTCAAACGCAGCCGTCAGGCCGGGCAGCAGGTCCCGGCCCGCCCGCGTCAGGCTCAGGGCGTGACGCGGCCCCTCGAACAGCCGCACCCCCATCTGGGCCTCCAGCGCCTTGACCTGTCGGCTGACGGCGCTGTGGGTCACGTTCAGCTCGGCCCCCGCCAGGGTCGCGCTGCCGGTCCGCGCCATGGCTTCGAAGGCCCGCAAGGCGTTCAGCGAGGGCAGGGCGGCGCCGGGTGTGAGGTTTTCGAACATGCCTCTCCCGATAGGTCGCTTTCGCCCCGGCGGCAATGCGGCGACGACAGCGCCTTATGTCGTCCCATGCCTCTCGTCTGATCGTCCCCGTCCTCGGCTTCGGCCTGATCGTCGCCTTCGCCTCCAGCTACTATCTGCTGGGGGTGCTGGCCGAGCCGCTGGCGGCGGGGACGGGAACCACGCCGTCGCTGGTGTTCGCGGGGCTGTCCGGGGCCTTCCTGATCTCGGCGGCGCTCAGCCCCTTCGGCGGACGCTGGGTCGATCGGCGCGGCGGGCGCGAGGTGCTGACGGTCGCCTCGGTGGTCTTTGCGCTCGGCTTGGCGGGTCTGGGCCTGTCGCAGGGGCCGGTCAGCGTGGTGGCCGCCATCCTGACGCTGGGCATCGGCATGGGGGTCGGCTTCTACGGCCCGGCCTTCGCGGTTCTGGTCGCCCTCCACGGCGAGGCGGCGAAGAAGCCGATCACGGCGGTGTCCCTGATCGGGGCCTTCGGCGGGGCGCTGGGCTGGCCCGCGACCCTGGCCATGATCGAGGCGGTCGGCTGGCGCGGGGCCTGTTTCGGCTGGGCGGCCCTGCATCTGCTGGTCTGTCTGCCGCTCTACCTGACGATCCTGCCGGACGGTCGCGCCGGGCCGCGTCCCTCGGCGGACAGCGCGCCGGTGCGCTGGGACGGGCGGATGATCCGGCTGGCGGTGCTGTTCGCCGGGGCCTGGTGGATCGCCACGGCCATGAGCGCCCACCTGCCGCGTCTGCTGGGGCGGTTGGGGCTGGAGCCGGCTCAGGCGGCGGGCGCGGCCACGCTTATGGCGGGCGCGGCGGTCGCTGTGCGGCTGCTGGCCTTTCTGACCTCAGGCAAGGGATCGCCCATCGCCGTCTTGCGGCTCGCGACCCTGCTGCACCCGCTGGGGGCGGCCGTCGCCTATCTCGGCGGCAAGGGTCTGGCCGGCGCCGTGGCCCTGGGTCAGGGGGCGGGCAACGGCCTGCTGTCGGTGGCCTCCGGCGTCCTGCCGCTGCACCTGTTCGGCAAGGAGAACTACGCCACGCGTCAGGCCCTGATCCTGACCCCGGCCCGCTTCCTTCAGGCGGCGGCCCCGCTCAGCTACGGCGTCCTGTTGGACCGCTCGGCAGGACTGGCGCTTCTGGCCTCCAGCCTGGTCTGCGGCCTGATGTTCGCCATGACCTTCGGGCTGGAGCGACGGAGCTAGATCACCGGCTCGACATCGGCCCGCGGAGTCCTGCGCGGTTTGCTCCGGTCCAGACTGGTCCAGGCGGCGGCCAGCCTCTCGACCGCGCGGTCCAGATCGGCCTCGTGGCGGCTGAAGGGCAGGCGCAGGAAGCGCTCATAAGCGCCGTTGACGCCGAAGCGCACGCCGGGCGCGATCCGCACCCCGTGGTCCGGCGCGGCCAGGGCCAGACGGGTGCTGTCGGCTCGGGGCAGTTCGACCCAGAGCGACAGGCCGCCCTCGGGACGGCGCGTCTTCCAGTCCGGCAGGGCCTCGGCCAGCCGGGCGCGCAGATGGGCCTCCTGCCGCGCAATGGTCCGGCGTCGGGCCTCCAGCGGCGCGGGATCGCCGCTCAGCAGGACGGCGGCGGCCAGCTGCTCCATGACCGGCACGCCGAGGTCCAGCGACGGGCGGCGGCGGATCACCCTGTCGACGACGTCGGCGTGGCCGCGCAGCCAGCCGACGCGTAAGCCCCCCCAGTAGGGCTTGCTGGTCGAGCCCAGTCGGACCACGTGCGGGCCGTGATCGACGGGCGGCGGCGGCGGGCGGTCGAACCACAGCTCGCGCAGGGTGTCGTCCAGCACCAGAAGGGCGCCGACGCGGGCGGCGGCGGCGGCGAGGGCCGCCTCGTCGTCCGCCGACAGGACATGGCCGGTCGGGTTCTGGTGCGCCCCGATCAGGTAGATCAGACGCGGCCTGACGCGGGCGATGGCCGCCAGCATCCCGTCCATGTCCCAGCCCTGCGGCGTCATGGCCACCGGCGTCAGGTCCAGTCCCGCCTGCACCAAGGCGTCCAGCGCATGGGGATAGCCGGGGTGCTCCACCACCACCCGGTCGCCGGGCCGGGTCGTCGCCCGCAGCAGGATGGCCAGCGCCCCCAGAGCCCCCGCCGTGACCACGATCTGGTCCGGCGACGTCGCCAGACCCTCGGCGGCGTAGCGGTCGGCGACGACGCGACGCAGGGCCTCGATCCCCACGGGCTCATAGCCCCGGCCCGGCAGGTGGGCGGGCAGGGCCTCCAGCGCCCGGGCGTAGGCGGCGTGGACCTGTTCGTCGGCGGGCATGGAGGCGGTGGCCATGTCGATGACGCCCGGCGTGTCGTCGCCCTGCATCGGCCCGTCCAGCCGCACCGGCCGCGAGGCGGCGCTGGCGGGCAGGGCGGTGACGCTGCCCGATCCGGTCCGGCTGAGAACAAAGCCCTCGGCCCGCAGGCGGTCCAGCGCCGCGCTGACGGTGATGCGGCTGACGCCTAAAGTCTCGGCCAGCCGCCGCTCGCCCGGCAGGCGCGCGTTCAGCGACAGCCGCCCGTCGAGGATCAGCAGCTTCAACGCCTCGGACAGGCGGCGATAGGCGGGCTCGCCGTCGGGCCCACGCCAGCCGTTGAGCTGACGAGACAGGGAGGCGGCGTTGACCAGGCTGTCGCGCATAAGGCCATCGTCACGAAAGCGGCTCTATAAAACAAGGCCAATTATCGACTGTATGGCCCCATGTTCATGCGTCGCTTCATCCAGCTTCAACTCGGTCTGCTGCTCTACGGGGCGTCTCTGGCCCTGATGGTCCGGGCCGATCTGGGCCTCAATCCGTGGAGCGTCCTGCATCAGGGCCTGTCGCAGCTGACGGGGCTGAGCCTCGGCATGGTCGTCAACCTGGTCGGGGCCCTGGTGTTGCTGATCTGGATTCCGCTGCGCCAGAAGCCGGGCGTGGGCACCCTCTGCAATGTCCTGGTCATCGGCACGGCGGCGGATGTGGCGCTCCTGGCCCTGCCGCCCATCGAGGGGCTGGCGCTGAGGATCGTCTTCCTGACGGCGGCCATCGTGCTGAACGGGGCGGCGACGGCGGCCTATATCGGCGCGGGCCTCGGCCCCGGCCCGCGCGACGGGCTGACCACGGGTCTGGTGCAGATCAGCGGCTGGCGCATCGGCTGGGCGCGCACGGCCATCGAGGTCGCCGTCCTGGCCATCGGCTGGCTGCTGGGCGGCGTGGCGGGCGTCGGCACCGTCCTCTACGCCCTGGCCAACGGTCCCCTGGTCCAGTGGTTCATGGTCCGCTTCGAGATCGCCCCGAAGCCGGAGGCGGCGACCGCGCCCTCGACCTGAACGCGACGTCCGAAGACCGCCAGACCCCGGCGTCGGGTCATGAAAGGAAGGCGACCTCTTTCACGCACGAGGTCGTCATGCCTGCACTCACCGACAAGGTCGCCATCATCACCGGGGCCAGTTCCGGCATCGGGGCCGCCGCCGCCCGCCTGTTCGCCCGTGAAGGCGCGGCGGTGGTCGTCACCGCCCGACGCGAGGCCGAGCTGTCGGCCCTGGTCGCGGCCATAGAGGCTGAGGGCGGCCGCGCGGTCGCCGTGCCCGGCGACATCCGCGACGAGGCCCTGGCCGAGCGTCTGGTGCGCACGGCGGTCGAGCGGTTCGGCGGGCTGGACATCGCCCTGAACAACGCCGGGGCCATCGGCGCCAATGAGCCGACGCCCGAGATCGCCCTGGACCGCTGGCAGACGACGCTGGACATCAACCTGACCGCCGCCTTCCTGGGCGCAAAGCATCAGATCCCGGCCCTGGTGGCGCGCGGCGGCGGCTCGCTGATCTTCACCTCAACCTTTGTCGGTCACGCCATCGGCATGCCGGGCATGGCGGCCTATGCGGCGGCCAAGGCGGGGCTGGTCGGCCTGTCGCGCGTCATCGCCGCCGAGTTCGGGGCGCGCGGCGTGCGCAGCAACTGCCTGCTGCCGGGCGGCACGGACACCGAGGCGGGGCGCGAGTTCGCCCACACGCCCGAGATCATCGCCTTCGTCGAGGGGATGCACGCCCTGAAGCGGATGGCGACGCCGGACGAGATCGCCCGCGCCGCCCTGTTCCTGGCGTCTGACGCCTCCAGCTTCATGACCGGCACGGCCATGCTGGTCGACGGCGGGGTGTCGATCAGCAAGACCTGAGGGTCAGCCCCGTTCCTTGGTCTTGGTGAAGGCGATCTTGGGGAAGCGTTCGGAGACGTAGCCGGTTTCCCACGACGACTTGGCCAGGAAGACCGGGGCCTGGTCGATGTCGACGGCCATCTGCGGGCGGTACTTGCCGGCGAAGTCTTCGAGGTCGGCCTTGGTCCCTTCCCCGGCGGGCGCCACCCAACGGGCCTCGGCGTAGGGGCTGGGCTCGAAGATGACGTCCAGGTTGTATTCCTCGCCCAGACGGTCGGCCATGACCTCGAATTGCAGCTGGCCGACGGCGCCGACGATGAAGTCCGAGCCCAGTTCGGGGCGGAACAGCTGGGTCACGCCTTCCTCGGCCAGACCCTCCAGCGCCTTCTTCAGGTGCTTGGCCTTCAGCGGGTCCTTGACGCGGACGCGTTGCAGGATTTCCGGGGCGAAGTTGGGCAGGCCCGCAAACCGGATCAGGCCGCTTTCCGACAGGCTGTCGCCGACGCGCAGGACCCCGTGGTTGGGGATGCCGATGACGTCGCCGGCATAGGCGTCCTCGGCCAGTTCACGGTCCGAGGCAAAGAACATGATGGGAGCGTTGACGCTCAGCGACTTGCCGGTGTTCTGCACCTTCAGCTTCATGCCGCGCTTGAACGACCCCGAGGCCATGCGGAACATGGCGATGCGGTCGCGGTGGTTGGGGTCCATATTGGCCTGGACCTTGAAGACGAAGCCGGTGACTTCGGCCTGGCCCGGCTCGACCTCGATCTCGACGGGGGCCGGGGCGTTGCGGGTCTCGGGCGGGGCTTCCTTGCGGGCGGGCATGACCTTGGGCGGCGGGGCCCATTCGCCGATGGCCGCCAGCAGTTCGTCGATGCCGAAGTGGCGCAGCGCCGAACCCCACAGCACGGGCGTCATATGGCCTTCCAGGAAGGACTGGCGGTTGAAGGTCGGATAGCCGGCCTCGATCAGCTCCTGGGTCTCCATCAGGGCCTCGTGCTCGCCGGCCTCGAAGTACTGGGCGGCCTCGGCCAGAGGCAGGGCCGCGGGGTGGGGGACGTCTTCTTTCGAGCCGGCAGGCTTCTTCGCATAGGGCTGGAACTTGCCGGTGCCCATTTCGACCATGCCGCGCAGACGGTTGCCGCTCTCGGCGGGCCACCAGATCGGGGCGGGGTCCAGCTGAAGGCGTGACGCGATCTCGTCCAGCAGGGCCATCGGGTCCTGGGCTTCGCGGTCCAGCTTGTTGATGAAGGTGATGATCGGGATGTCCCGAAGACGACACACCTCGAACAGCTTCAGCGTCTGCGGCTCGATGCCCTTGGCGGCGTCCAGCACCATGATGGCGCAGTCGGCGGCGGTCAGGGTGCGATAGGTGTCTTCCGAGAAGTCTTCGTGGCCCGGCGTGTCCAGCAGGTTGAACATCTTGGCCACGCCGTCGGACGTGGTGTGCTCGAACGTCATGACCGAGGCCGAGACCGAGATGCCGCGCTCTTTCTCGATCTTCATCCAGTCGGACTGGGTCCGCCGGTTCTCGCCGCGCGCCCGCACGGCGCCCGCCGCGCGAATGGCCCCGCCGGCCAGCAGGATATGCTCGGTCAGGGTCGTCTTGCCCGCATCCGGGTGAGCGATGATGGCGAAGGTCCGGCGGCGACCGGCCTCTTCAGCGAGCGTGAGTTTCGACATGGGGCGGCAGGTAGCGCGGGCGGGCTCAAAAGTCGATTGTCACGATGCCGTGAAAGACCCTTCGCGAAGCGGGGCTTTTAGGGGCATGCTCGTTTCTGTGAGACGCCGGTCCATGAGATCGACGCCGCAAGGGAAAGGAAACGACATGGCTTTGGTGCATCCGGGCAAGGTCCCGCCCGTCCGCAATCAGCGTGAAATCCATCCGGCCCTCTGCCTCGCGGCGGGGTTCGGCGTCATCTGCCTGGGGGCGACGACGGTGCATCTGCTGTTCAGTCTGATCTAGCCGCGCGAACGGCGGCGGCGTCAGGCCGCCAGACGTCCCCAGACCGCCTTGTCGGCGGCGACGGCGCTGAGGCGGCCGTGGGCGGCGCGCGATTGCAGCTGGCGCATGATCATCTCGGGCAGGGCGCAGAAGCGCGGCTCGACCAGTTCGGGCGCGCAGCCGGCGTCGGGCGCGGCGAACAGGGCGGCGTTGACGCCCTCGGTCTTGTGCGCGATCAGCCAGGCCAGACGCCGGGCGCGGGCCGGATCGGTCCGGTGCAGCAGGGGGTCTTCGGCGAACAGGTCGCAGCCCATTTCCAGCACATAGTCGAAGTCCAGCTTCTCGAAGCGCCGCACGTCGTGGCTCGGGGCCGGGCAGGCCTCGTCCAGATCGAACACGACGTCGTTCAAGAGAAACAGCATGGGCCGTCCACCGCTACGCAAGGCCGTTCTGGCCCGAGGAGACAGGCTTACCGGCGACTCGCTTGCGGTCCCGTTCACGAACGCGGTGAACGTGCGGTTAGGGATGATGAGGGGGGGGGCCGCGCTGCTCGCCTCTTTCCTCCCCATTCTATGGGGAGGGGGACCGCGTAGCGGTGGAGGGGGCGACGTGACGGCGGCTATCTGAGGCGGAAACTCGGAAAAGGCCCCGCCGCCCCCTCCGTCACGCCGCCTTCGGCGTCGCGCCACCTCCCCATGGAATGGGGAGAAAAGACCGCTACCCCTCCTGCACCTTCTCCGTCAGGAAATGCCGGCCCTGCCGGTCCTCGATCTCGACCACCCAGAGGTCGGGATCATAGCGGCGCTGGCGCTCGATATAGGCGTCCAGCTCGCTCTCGCTGTCGCTGACGACGGGCTGGATCCACAGGGGTTCGCCGTCCATGCCGGTGGCTTCGGCGAACAGGCGCGCCGTGCGGTCAGACGTATTATAGGCCTTGACGATCACGGCCCCGCCGCGTGCATCCCCCTTCTTGACCACGGTGGCGTAGGCGCCTTCCAGTTCGGCGCGGCGGATCAGGGCGCCGGCCCAGACATCGGTGGAAAGAAGCAATTCGCTAACCCTGATTGGACACGAGACCGGAACCTTGCGGCCCTAGGGTCGAGCCCATGAGGATAGGCCTTTCCCCCCGTTCCGCCAGCAGAATGCTGGCCGCGACGCTCGCAGCCATGGCGCTGGCGTCGCCGGTCGGCGCGGCTGTGACCGACGCCTTCTATGACCGCGCCTTCATGCTGGCCGCGCATCAGAAGTGCGATCTGTTCGAGCCCCAACTGATCGCGGCCCTGGACGCCGCCGCCTTGCAGGCGCGCAACGCGGCCCTGCGGGCGGGAACCTCGGCGGCGGATCTGACGGCGGCGGCGGCGCGGGCCCGGTCCAAGGCGTCGCGCACGGCCTGTGACGACCGCGACCTGAACCGGGTCCGGGCGCGGGTGCAGGCGGGTTTCGCCGGCTGGTCGCGGGCGGCGCGGATGAGCTTCCCCGGCGACCGCGCCGCCTGGCGCGGCGACCGCTATCAAGGTCAGACGATCGGCTGGCGCCTGGTGCAGGACAGCGCGACCGGCGGCTCGCCGGTGCGCTTCGGCCTGGCCGGAACCGGGCCGACGGCCACGACGCCGGCCGCGGTGGTGTCCTTTGTGGGGCGACCCCGGCCCTATGCTGCGCGGCTGGTGATGCGCGACCGCGAACAGACGCCCCGGGTCTGGCTGACCGGCGGGGGCCTGCCGCCGGAATCCGTGCGACGGGTCTTCTTCGCCGCCGCCGCCCATGCCGCCGATCCGGCCCTGCTGCCCGCAGGCGCGCGTCAGGGCGAGGTCTGGACCTTCTCGACCGAAGCCGCCGACGCCCTGGCCCAGCTGGACCCGCGCGAGAGCTTCGTCATCCAGTTCCTGTTCCGTGACGACAGCGTCGCCGAGGCCCGCTTCGAAGCCGGCGACTTCGCCGCCGGCCGCGCCTTCCTGGCCATGGGCGCGATCTAGGTCGATCCGCCGCCTATTTCGCAAACGACCGAGGCTGTGTGAAAACGCCTCCAGCTCGAGCGAATTAGGTTAGCCTTCT
>NZ_QLLC01000042.1 GCF_003350205.1 Brevundimonas bullata
CCGCTCATCCCCATTGGCCGGGTCCTCGACCCACCCCTGCCCGCGCGCCCGCAGGAAACCCCGCAACCCCTCGCGCCGCTCCTCCAGCAGGGGCCGCAGCAGCATCAGCCCCCGCCCCTGCGGCCAGACCGGCGACGGCGACCATTCCCGCACCCGCCCCAGGGTCGAGCCGCGCGCCCGCATCCAGTCCGCCTCGGCCACGTCGTCCAGCGTCTGAGCCAGCAGCACGACCCGCGCCCCCGCCGCCCGCGCCGCCTCGGCGATCAGCCCATGCCGCGCCGCCCGCGCCCGCGCCGTCAGTCCCGGCCCGGCCCGCGCTCCATCCCAGCTCAGCCCGCGCCATTCAGCCCCGACCGCGCGCGCGGCCTCGCCCGCGAACAGGGTCCAGTCTGCGCTCATGGCATTGAGATTGTGATCCACCGTCAGGGCCAGCAGCCGCCGTCCCCGCGCCGTCGCCCAGTCGGCGGCCAGATGCAGCAGGGCCATCGAATCCCCGCCGCCCGAGAGCGCCACCGCCACCGGCTCGGCCCGCTCATGATCCAGCCGCCCATCCAGCCGGGCGAAGACCCGGCTGGTCAGCCCCTCGGGGTCGTCTGGGCTCAGCTGCAGTTCGCCCGCGTGCGCAGCTGCGTGGCGCGGGTCTTCTGCGCCGCCGTCGCCGTCTCGGCGTAGCGGCGCGTGAACTCCGTCAGGGCGCCGCAGGCCTGGGTCGCCCGATCGGTGGCGCGCAGGGCCTCGGCCAGCTTCAGCGTCGTCTCCGGCGCCCAGGGCGTGCGCGGCCAGCCATTCAGGGCGGCGGCGTAGGCGGGCACGGCGGCGGCGTTGTCGCGCGCCGCGACATAGAGGTCGCCCAGACGCGAGTTGGCCTCACGCGACTGCGGCGTATTGGGCCAGGTGACGATGACCGTCTCCAGCGCCCGCTGTCCGCGCGGACCATCGGTCCCCAGCAGCCGCAGCGCCGCCGTCAGGTCCTGAGCCGCGTCGCCGGTCGGCGAGTTGGCCACGATCGGCCCGTTCAGTTCGGCCTCTTCCTCAGCCGCCTTTTCAGCCCGCTCGACGCGGCCCTCCAGATCACGCAGACGACGGCTCAGGGCGGCGTTGTCGCGCGTCGCCTCGTCCAGCTGGAAGGTCAGGCGCTCGCCATCGGCGTTCACCCGCTGGAAGGTCTGCTCCAGGTCCGACAGGCGGCGATCCATGATCTGCATCTGGCCCTGCAGGGCCACGACCTCGGGGTCCGGCTCGACCAGGACGGGCTGGCCGGCGGCGTTCCTCTGGGTCAGAGCGCGCTCCAGACGGCGGACGTTGCGGTCCAGCTGGTCCAGACGGCGCTTGTCCCACTGGACAGCCTCCATCGGCGCGACCTGGGCGACCACCGCCCCCCCGATCAGGGTCAGGCCGATGGTGGTCATGGCGGCGGTTTTTGTCAGTCGGAATGGCAGCTTCAGCATGTCTCAAGTCGTCCCATCGATTTGCGGCGGTCGCAAGGCCAAGTTCGGGACCAAGATCAGTGCCCCAGCCCCAGATAGATGATCGAAACGATGAACAGGGTCGCCGCAATCTCGCAGAAGATCACCAGGGCCACCGTCCGCCACAGGGTCGAGAAGACCTTCAGGCTGTAGGCCCCCTTCAGCTGGGCGAACATATGCACCGGCACGATCAGGCTGGCCACAAGTCCCGCCGCCGGTCCCGCCCCCTTCACCGTCGTCGCCAACAGCACCACCACCATCAGCAGCAGGGACATGAAGGTCAGCGAATAGAGAACAAAGACCCCATGATCATACAGGGTGAAGCCCCGCTTCCACAGGAACATCAGGGCGACGAAAGGGATCGACAGCGGCACCAGCAGGAAGGCGAATTTGTAGATGGTCTGCTGCAGCTTGTAGAGCGCCAGGTCCGGGTTCTTCAGCTTCTTGGCCACGGTCTTGGTCAGGCCGTTGGCCTCGCCGTTCTTGCCCACATCCGCCGCGATGTCCGCCACGCTGGCCTGCCAGGACCCCGGCGTCAGACCGTCCTTGCGGCCCTCGACGGCGTCATGCTCCAGCCGCTCCAGCTTGGCCTTCTCGCTGATCACACCGGCCTGAGCGGCAGCCAGAACCCCGGCGGCGACGCCGGCCCGCGCGCCGCTGTTCACCTCTGGCGGCGCGTCGCCGGACGGCTCCATCGCCGCCGCAGCCGCATCGACTTCCTTCTGGGCGGCGGCCACTACCTGCTCGGCCTCGGCGATCGCTTCGCGCTGGGCTGAGATCTGCTCCGGCAACCCCTGTAGCTTCATCTCCTGCTGCGGCATGAAGCTCAGCGCGAAGAACATGACGAACAGGGTGAACAGGAACATGGCCAGCGGCGACACATACCGCGTGCGCCTGCCCTGCACCCATTCCCGCGTCAGCCGTCCGGGGTTGATCACCAGCAACGGCAGGGTGCGCCAGAAGCGCCCGTCGAAATGCATCACCCCGTGCAGCAGCTCTTCGCCCAGATGCAGCAGGGTGCGGTGGACATGGGCCGCCTGACCGCAGTTGGAGCAGAACCGCCCCGTGACCTCGGCCCCGCAGTCGGCGCAGGTCGTGTGATGCTCGCCCGCCTGCCCCGTCGGCTTCTCGATCGCGCCCGCGATGATGCCGCCCGTCACGGCGCCGCCCGCTGCTTCCAGATCCATCACTCAGCTTCCCCCCGGATTCGGCGCGGACTTTGGTCCCAGCGGCGCGCAAAGAAAAGAGGCGCCGGCTGCAAAGCCGACGCCTCTCTTCATTCCGTCGCTGGCGCGCGTTTCTTAGCGCGGGGCGCCCGACACGATGGCGGTGTGGGCGTTGCGGTTCTGAGCCCATGCGGCCTCGTTCGAACCTTCAACGATCGGACGCTCCTTGCCGAAGCTGATGGTGTCGATGCGGCCGGCGGGGACGCCGCGCTGGATCAGATAGGTGCGAACGGCCTCGGCGCGGCGGGCGCCCAGGGCCAGGTTGTATTCGCGCGTGCCGCGTTCGTCGGCATTGCCTTCGATGCGAACCGTGACCTGCGGATAGCGGGCCAGCCAGGCGGCCTGGACGTCCAGACGCGGCTGGGCTTCCGGGCGCACCGAATAGGAGTCCAGGTCGAAATAGATGCGGTCGCCGACGTTGACGACGAAGTCCTGCTCCGAGCCCGGCATGGCGGCGCCGACATTGCCGCCGGTCACGGGGCCGGTCGGGGCGGTCGGATACTGCGGCGCGGTCGGCTGGCTCGGCTCCATCGGAACAGCGGGCTCGACCTTTGGCTTGGGCGCACAGGCGGCCAGGGCGGCCACGGCGGCGCTCACGGTCGCCAGCTTGATCAGGGTCGAAGTGTTCATCGGGTCGGCTCCTTGGTGTTCATTCTGAGGACGGCGGCCTCAAGCTTGGCTATATCGATGGTCAGCTAGACTGCGGCGCCGCGTCGCGCCAGACGCGATAACGCACAGTTTATGGGAATGGCTCCGCTCGTGATCTCACGAAGCCGTAACCCCGTCAGGCCGGGCAGGAATCCGCGCCCTGACCGATGCCCAGGCTGGCCGGCGGCGCGTCCAGCAGACCCGACCAGGCCGGGTCCGACCCGCGCCCGTCATAACCGGCCTGCGCCACCACTCGACCCGACAGGTCGACGGTCCACAGACGCGTGTCGCCGCCCAGGCTCTGACGCGCAAAGGCGATGTAGCGGCCGTTCGGCGCCCAGGACGGGCCCTCCTCGAAGTAGCTGGACGACAGGATGCGCTCGCCCGTCCCGTCCGACTTCATCACCCCGATATGGAAGCGACCGCCCGACTGCTTGGTGAAGGCGATCATGTCGCCGCGCGGGCTCCAGGCCGGGGCCGTATAGCTGCCGCCGCCGCGCGAAATGGCGCGCTGGCCCGAGCCGTCCGCCCGCATCGTATAGAGCTTGGCCGAACCCGAGCGGTCCGAGGTGAAAACGATCTGGTTCCCGTCCGGGCTGAACGACGGCGAGGTGTCGATGCCGGGATCGGACGTCAGGCGCGACAGCTGGCGCGTGCGCAGGTTCATCACATAGACGTCGGTATTGCCGCCCCGGATGATCGAGAAGGCGATCTTGGTCCCGTCATTCGAGAAGCGCGGCGCCAGCACCTGACCGTCGAACTCGCCCAGGCTTTCGCGGCGCCCGGTCGACAGGTTGTAGAGGTAGATGCGGCTGTAATCCTTGCCCAGGGCCACATAGGTGACTTCGTCCGGGTTGGACGCCGAGAAGCGCGGCGACATGATGATCTCGTCGCCCTGGGTCAGGAAGACGGGGTTGTAGCCGTCCTGATCGACGATGGTCAGACGCGACAGCTTGTTCAGCTGGGTGCCGCTCTCCGACACGAACAGGACGCGCGAATCAAAGAAGCCCGCCTCGCCCGTCATGCGCTGATAGATGACGTCGGAAATCTTGTGCGCGATCCGTCGCCACTGTTCCGAGGTGGCGGTGAACTGATAGCTGACCAGCTGGCACTGACGATAGGGATCATACAGGCGGAAGCCCACGTCCACCCGCCCGTCGGCGCGCGGCGTCACCCCGCCGTACAGCACCGCCTGCGCCCCGATCGAGGTCCACTGCGGAAAGTTCGGCGCATTGGCCAAGGTCAGCCCGGTCTCGATGAAGCTGGCCGGGTTCAGCGGATCAAAGAAGCCCGACCGTTTCAGGTTGCCGCTGATGACATTGGAAATCTGCGGCCCGTTCTGGCCGGTGAAGGGCACGACGGCGATCTGCAGCGGACGCAGCACGCCCTGATCAATCTCGACCTCGACCGGCCCGGTCTGCTGCCCCGGCCCCGCCTGAGGCTGGGTCTGCGTCTGGGCCGACGCCGGCCCCGCCATCAGAACCACGGCGGCCGAGGCGAGAAGAAGATGCAGACGCATAGGGAACTCCCAGAAGTTGGACGGCTCGTCGGTCCTTATCGCCAGACCGTATGACAAAAACCAGCTTGTGGCGGACAAGCTTGCCCCTGAATGGGGCGACTTTCAGACTTACGCCCCTTCTCCTCCCCACTTGTGGGGAGGGGGACCACGAAGTGGTGGAGGGGGCGGCGCAACGGTCGCCCTTCGAGACGCTAACCAGCAAGCGACAGCGCCGCCCCCTCCGCTCGTCGGCTGACGCCGCCGATCCACCTCCCCATGAATGGGGAGGAAAGTTCTTCTACCGATTGGCGCAGGCCCGTTCGGTGTTGAAGGTCGGGCGATACTGGCCGCCGGGGAAGCCCGTCGGCACGTCGAACGGCGCCGTCTGACGCAAGGCCCGCAGCGCCCCGTCCGCCGCCGCACGATAGACGGCGCTGGACTGCGGATTGACCAGGGTCGGCCCCTTGGTGATCCGCCCGTCCGCCGACAGGGTCAGATCGACCTGAATCCGCAATTCGTCCGCCCCAGGAATATCACAGGGCAGAATCCAGTTCGGATAGACCTGGTTGAAGATGGCCGTGATCTGCGGCCCTGTCGCCTGGCTCGCGGTCCCCGATCCCTGCTGCCCCGCAGCCGGACGCCCTCGGTTCGGCGTCACGCGCGGCGGCCCAGCCAGGGCGTCCAGGTCCAGACCGGGCGCGGGCCGAGCGGGCGCCGGGCGGGCCGGCGCAGGCGGGGTCGGGCGCGCAGGTGCGGGCGGCGCGGGCCGCGCAGGCGCAGGCGGCGTCGGGGCTGGACGCGGCGGCGTGGGTCGAGGTGTCGGCGTCGGCGTCGGACGCGGCGCAGGGGTCGGCGGCGTCGGCTTGGGCGGCGTGGGCCGCGGCGTCGGCGGCACAGGCGTCGGACGCGGCGCAGGCGGCGGCGGCGTCGGCGTCGGCGGAACCGGCTCCGGCGGCGTCTCGACCGGCGCCGTCGCCCCATCCTCGGGCGAAGGCTCCGGCTGCGGATTGTCGGCGGGCGCGGCGGCGATCTCGATGTCCGAGACGATCGACACCGGCACCGAGTTCACCAGCGGCTTGGGCTCATCCACCTTAGACGACCACGACACGAGCGCGAGCGCCACCACCCCGGCGTGCAGCGCGAGCGATCCGACAATGGCGGGACTGGGTCGACGCAAAGCCGTCAGCCCTCCGCCGTCTCGTCAGCCGCCGTGTCGGTGATCAGGTTCAGCTTGGTGAAGCCCGAGGCCGACAGGCGCGCCATCACGCGGGCCACGGCCTGATAGGGCGCCCGGCCGTCGGCGCGGATGAAGACGGCCTTGTCGCGCGCCTTCTCGCCGCCCTCTTCGGCCACGCGGATCGCCAGCTGCTCCCAGCGGACTTCGCTTTCACCGATGAAGATGGCCCCGTTCTGGTCGATCGAGACCGTGATCGGCTTGTCGGCCGTCTCGACGGCGCTGGCCTCGGTTTTGGGCAGCTCCACCGGCACGCCGACGGTCAGCAGCGGCGCCGAGATCATGAAGATGATCAGCAGCACCAGCATGACGTCGACCAGGGGCGTGACGTTAATCTCGCTCAGCGGCCGCTTGCGCGCCCGACGCCGACCGCGCCCGCCGCTAGAGCCGCCTCCTCCACCCATCGCCATGGATCAGGCGCCCCGACGCAGGTTCAGGTCCGCAGACGGCGGCGGCGGCGGCGGCGGAGCCGAGGGCGCGCCCAGACGCCGCGCGATGGCCGACTGCAGGTCGTCGGCGAAGGCCTCCAGACGGCCCGTGAACTTGCCCGCCGTCACCGAGAAGGCGTTGAAGGCGATATAGGCCGGGATGGCCGCCGCCAGACCGATGGCCGTGGCGAACAGGGCCTCGGCGATGGCCGGCGCCACCGTCGTCAGATTGGTGTTGCCCGCCGCCGCGATGGCGTCAAAGGCGTTCATGATGCCCCAGACCGTGCCGAACAGGCCGATGAAGGGCGAGGCCGTGGCCACGACCGACAGCACGCCCAGACCGTTCTCGATCTTCTGGCTCTCGCGGGCGATGACCGAGTCCAGCGCCCGGTCGATGCGCGCGATCAGCATCGAGCCCTGCGTGTCCGTCATGGCCCCGCGCGAGCGCGCCTCGCGCCAGTCCTGCAGCGTCAGCACCAACATCCGCGGCAGGGGATCAACCGGCTGCGCTCCGGCCTGAGCCGCCACGTCTTCCAGCGACCGCCCGCTCTCGACCTGCTTCTCGAATTCGCTGGCGCGGGCGTTCATGCGCGAGAAACGCACCGCCTTGTCGATGATGATGGTCCAGGACCAGACCGAGGCCGCGGCCAGGCCGACCATGACCGTCTTCACCACCCAGTCGGCGGTCATGAACAGCTCGATGGGATTCAGCATGGAGGCGTCGGCAGGCAGGGTCATACGGCGTCCTTGGGTCAGATCCGGTGTCGTCCTGCCCTTATCGAGCGGGCGGACGTGGCGGTTTCATGGCGGCGGTCTAGCGGTCGTCGCGCCCCGCGTCACGGGGGCCGCCTCTGACAAGCGCGTTATTGCGAGGCTTCAGCATTCTTTCCTCCCCATTCCATGGGGAGGGGGACCGCGTAGCGGTGGAGGGGGCGGCACAGAGGGCAGATGCCGAGCTGACCCTCCGTCTCGTCGGCTACGCCGCCGATCCACCTCCCCATCGCTACGCGACAGGGAGGAAGGTCACTCCCCCGTCAGCCACGGCCCCACCAACTCCACCAACCGCCTGCTCGGCCGCCGCGGCCGCCCGTCCAGATGGATGCAGACCGCCGTCACATCGGCCCTGCACAGCACCTCGCCGTCGCGCTCCACCGTCTGCCGAATGATCAGCCTCGGCCCTTTGATGGCCTCATAGCGGGTGCGCACCACCAGGGCGTCGTCGATCCGCGCCGGCTTCAGGTACTTGATCCCCAGGTCCGCCACCACAAAGGCCAGCGGCTCGTCCTGCTCCAGCAGTTCGGCGTGCCCCACCCCTGCCAGCCGCAGGAAGTCCGACCGCCCCCGCTCGAAATAGCGGACATAGTTGGCGTGATAGACTAGGCCGGTGAAGTCGGTGTCCTCGTAATAGACCCGCACCGGCAGCAGATGATCCAGCCCGTCGAAACGGCCGGCGGTCGGTTGGTTGGTCATGATCAGCCCTGAGCGGAAGTCGTCGCCGAGGGCTTAGCCGCCGACGCCGCCGCGTTGAAGCCCGGACAGAACTCCGCCTTCATATCCGCGAACTCGGCGCCCAGCGGATCGTCGCCCATCAGAATGCGGTTGGGCCGCGAGACAAAGGCCACCGCCTGTTTCTGCCCGGCGATCCCGGCATAGCCGCAGACGGCGCGGCGCTTGCCGGTTTCCAGATACCGCACCTCGGCGGTCGGCCCCATCTGCGCCTTGACCTGGGTCAGGGCGCGTTCCGCCGCCGTCGCCTGCTTCGGCCCGAACCGCGCGCCCTGGTTCAGCGCCACCAGGCTCAGCGCCCCGAGCAGCAGCACCGCCGCGCCCAGCACGGCGATCTTCTGGTCCGTCCCGATCCCGCCTCGCGCCATCGCCCGTCTCCTTCAAGCGCCAGCATGGCCGGGTTTGGCGAACGGGTGAAGCCCTTTTGCGAGCGGTTCCGAACAGCGCCTCTTTCCTCCCCATTTCATGGGGAGGGGGACCGCGTAGCGGTGGAGGGGGCGGCGCAGACATCTGACGTGGAGTCGCCCCCTCCGTCACGTCGCTGCGCGCCGCGCCACCTCCCCATGAAATGGGGAGGAAAGAGACCCTACTTCCCGAACAGATCCGGCGGCGCCGCCGCCTGAACCTTCGGCGCCTCCAGCCCCAGATGCTCATAGGCCCGCGCACAGGCCACCCGCCCGCGCGGCGTGCGCATGATGAAGCCCTGTTGCAGCAGATAGGGCTCGATCACGTCCTCGACCGCGTCGCGCGCCTCGGCGATGGCCGCCGCCAATGTGTCCATCCCCACCGGCCCGCCGCCATAGTTCTCGATCAGGGCCTTGAGGAAGCGCCGGTCCAGACTGTCCAGCCCGGCCTCGTCGACCTCCAGCCGCGCCAGGGCCCGCGCCGCCGCCAGCCGGTCGATGCTCTTGCCCTCCGCGTCAGCGAAGTCCCGCACCCGGCGCAACAGCCGCCCGGCGATGCGCGGCGTGCCCCGCGCCCGACGCGCGATCTCCATGGCCCCGTCCTCGGTGATGGCCGCGCCCATCTTGCGCGCCGCCCCCCGGATCACCGCCGTCAGCTCCTCCGGCGTATAGAACTCCAGCCGCAGCGGAATGCCGAAACGGTCCCGCAGCGGCGTGGCCAGCAGGCCCGCCCGCGTCGTCGCCCCGACCAGGGTGAAGGGCGCCAGATCGATGCGCACGCTGCGCGCCGACGGCCCCTCGCCGATGATCAGGTCCAGCACATGATCCTCCATCGCCGGATAGAGGATCTCCTCCACCAGCGGCGACATGCGGTGGATCTCGTCGATGAACAGGACGTCGCGCGGTTCCAGATTGGTCAGGATCGCCGCCAGATCCCCCGCCTTGGCCAGGATCGGGCCTGACGTGGCCCGGAAGCCCACGCCCAGTTCGCGCGCCACGATCTGCGCCAGCGTGGTCTTGCCCAGACCCGGAGGTCCGAACAGCAGGACGTGATCCAGCGCCTCGGACCGTCCGCGCGCGGCGTCGATAAAGACCTTCAGATTGCCCTTGGCCGCCGACTGCCCGACGAACTCGCCCAGGGTCTGCGGCCGCAAGGCGCGGTCGTGCTTTTCGCCGGGCGCGGCGTCGGGAGCGATCAGCCGGTCATCCGTCATCACATCGCTCCCGCGCCGGTCCGCCTTACATCTTCAGGACGGCGTACCCCACCGCCATCGCGACCAGTCCCACGACGAAGACGATGACGACCTGCAATTTCTTGTTCATTTTCAAACCTTGACTGCGTTTCAGGGAGGCCGCCGTCATAGGCCGCGTCGCGCGCGCACGACAAGATCCCCGCCCCAAACGCGCCCCTCACCGCCCCAGCTCCTGCAAGGCCGCGCGGATCACCGCCGGCAGCTCCGCCTCATCCCCCAGCCGGATCAGCGCCTGATCCACCGCCCGGCGCGCATTGATCTCGGCGATACCCAGGCCCAGCAGGGCCGCGACCGCCTCGCCCGTCACGCTCGGCGGCGGCGGAGCCGCGGCGACCTCGGCGTGAACGCCCGGCGCGTTGGGCGCAAAATGCCCGTCGCCCAAAAACGCTCCAAGCGGCTTGCCCTTCAGTTCGGTGACGATGCGCAGCGCCAGCTTCGGCCCCACGCCATTGGCGCGGCCGACCGCCGCCTTGTCCTCACGCGCCACCGCGCTGGCCAGTTCGCCCGGCGGCAGCACGTCCAGCACGCTCAGCGCCGCCTTCGGCCCCACGCCCTGGATGGCCAGCAGAACGGTGAAGGCCCGGCGCTCGTCGCGCGACAGGAAGCCGTAAAGACGCGGCCCCGCGTCCTCGCTCCACTGGCTATGGATATACAAGGTCGTCTCGTCGCCCGGCGCCGGCAACCGCCCCAGGGTCCGCGCCCCGCAGGCGGCGACATAGCCCACCCCGCCGCAGTCGATCAGGCATTCCGCCTCCCCGACCTCGGCCAGAACCCCGCGCAACCGCCCGATCATCGCTCTTTCCTCCCCACTTGTGGGGAGGGGGACCACGAAGTGGTGGAGGGGGCGGCGCAGAGGGCTGACGTCGTGTCGCCCCCTCCGTCACGGCCGCTGCGCGTCCGCGCCACCTCCCCATGAAATGGGGAGGAAAGAAGCATCCCGATCATGCCGCGCCCTTCAAACTCGCCGTCAAACTCAAACTCCGCCGATGGTGCGCATGGGTGATAGCCACCGCCAGCGCATCCGCCGCATCCGCCTTCACGTCGCCCGCCGCAGGCAACAGCCGCTTGATCATGAAGGCCACCTGGCTCTTGTCCGCCTGGCCGGCGCCGACCACGGCCTTCTTGACCAGGCTGGGAGCGTACTCGGCCACGCTCAAGCCCGCTCTTGCCGGGGCCAGCATGACCGCCGCCCGCGCATGGCCCAGCTTCAGCGTCGAGGCCCCGTTCATGTTGACGAAGACCTCCTCGATCGCCGCCTCGTCACAGGCATAGGCGGCGCAGATCGACCCCACCTCCTCCAGCAGATGCAGCAGCCGTTCGGGAAAAGGCGCCTTCTCGGCGGGCGCCACCACACCATGCGCGATCCAGCGCAGGCGGCTGCCCTCGCTTTCGATCACGCCCCAGCCGGTGCGGCGCAAACCGGGGTCCAGCCCCAGGATTCGAGTCGATACGTTCGTCATTCGTTCCAGTCATGCCCCAAAGAGGGTTAGCGAACAATGACCGCGAGACTATGCGCCGGTTTCCGTCATCCCGGACGGCCGCCAGGCCGATCCGGGACCCAGGCTTCAGCTACAGGCAAGCCATGGCCGTACATGCGCCGCCGCCTGGGTCCCGGGTTCCGCTGCGCGGCCCCGGGATGACGGCAGGCTGATGACGGCCAGCCTCAGTCATCCTCTCAATCATCCCTCGGCATGACCGAGAACCCCGCCAGTCCCGTCTGGTCCCCCAGCCGCATCGACAGATCATGAACCCGCAGCGGCATCGGCCCGCGCGCCTTGATGTGGTGTTCGTGGATCAGGCCGTCGTGGCTGACCACATGGCCGATGCGCACCGGCTTCAGCCCGCTGTCGGCCAGCAGACCGCGAAGCACCGCCTCATCCGGCGCAGACCCTCGCGCCCAGCGCAGGGTCACGTCCATCACCCCCACGTGCGGCAGACGGGCGTCCAAAAAGCGCAGGATGGCCAGCACCAACAGGGTCGCGCCGCCGGCGATCAGCCCCAGGTCCCACATGCCGATGCCGAACATCACCCCGACCGCCGAGGTGGTCCACAGCGACGCCGCCGTGGTCAGGCCATGGACCGAAAACCCCTCGCGGAAGATGACCCCGGCGCACAGGAAGCCGATGCCGGTCAGGATGCCATGCGACATCCGGGTCGGGTCGATCACCAGCCTCTGATCCGGCAGGGCGACGAAGGCCCAGGTCGACTGATGCATGGCCGCCAGCATCAGGACGCAGGAGGTCATGCAGACCAGGATATGGGTGCGGAACCCCGCCGGATGCCCGTGATAGGTCCGCTCGATCCCGATCAGACCGCCCGCCGTCATCGCCGCCGCCACCGGCGCGATCAAGGCCCAGTCCACTGTTCCGGCCACCGTCATGTCCCAACCTCAAGCTGCACAGGACCGCCCACCGTGGACCGCGCCGCTGACGGCGGCAAGCCATCCCTCTCCCTCCCCTTCATGGGAAGGGTGGTCGCGCAGCGACCGGGTGGGGAGGGCGAGGCGATACGGAGCACGGCGCTTGATTTGCCAAAGCGCCCCCACCCGACTTCGCCCTGCGGGCTCAGCCACCCTCCCCATGAAGGGGAGGGAGAGGGCCGCGTCGCTCAATCATCCCGCGGGTCCAGCAGGTAGTCCGTCACACCCGGCAGGGCGCACAGCCGCGCCGCCAGCGCCTTCAGCTCAACCTCGCTCCCGGCCTTGATGCGCCAGCTGCGCCGCACCGTCGCCCCGCCGTCGATCAGTTCGAACCGGTCATGGTGCGGCGTGGCGTCAATGGCTTTCAGCGCCGCCTCGACCTCAGCCTCGGGCGACGGCCCGTCGCGCCGCCAGCGCACCTCGACATCGGTCAGCACCCGCGCCGGCAACCGCACGCTGACCAGCCGCAACCCCATCAGGATCAGCCCCGTAACCACCGTCCCCACGACGCCCAGGGTGAACAAGCCCGCCCCGAACAACAGGCCGATGGCCGAGGTGATCCACAGGCTCGCCGCCGTCGTCAGTCCATGGATGGAAAAGCCGGTGCGAAAGATCACCCCCGCGCACAGGAAGCCGATGCCGGTCAGCACCCCGTGCGCCATCCGCGTCGGGTCGGTGACGATGTTCTCGTCCGGCAGGGCGCGGAACGCCCAGTCCGCCTGTCCCATGGCCGCCAGCATCAGCAGGGCCGAGGCCAGACTGACCAGGATATGGGTGCGGAACCCCGCCGCCCGCCCGCGCCACTCGCGCTCAAACCCGATCAGCCCTCCGGCCACGACGGCGCCCAGGATGGGCAGGGCGAAACTCTCGATCTCTGACAGGTTCATCCTGCGGCAACGGTTTGCCGCGCCGGCCCGTTCCGCCTATTCGAGCCGATAGCGAATGGTGAAGGCGATCTTGCTCTCGACGGGCTGGCCATCCTCCAGACGCGGTCGAACCCGCGCCTTCAACGTCGCCTTTACCGCCTGCTCGCCAAAGCCGACGCCCGCCGGCGCCTCCTCGGCGATCCGGCAAGCGCGCACGCCGCCGTCGACCCGGGTCCGGCACTCCAGCTTCACCGCGCCGCTCTCCTCGCCCGCCCGCTGCGCCGCCAGCGGAAACTCAGGCTGCGGCGCCTGCAGCCAGACCGGATTGAGGATCGCCTCTCCCTCATCGTTCATATAGGGCGCAGGCGCCGGACTCGGCTCCTCGGGCGGCACGGTATAGGAGGACAGGGTTTCAGACGGCGTCCTCTCGGCTGCGGGCGGCAGGTCGATCCGCACCCGCACCGTGGACAGAACCCAGGCCGCGCCCGCCATCACCAGCAGGCTCGCGACCCAGACGCCCAGCTTGACCCACAGCCAGACCGGCCCCTCTACCGGCGGCGCACTCGCCCCCGGCATATCCCGGCGCGGATCCTGATCTTCAGTCATTTCAGCCCCCCGCCTCTCCGTCCCGAACAAGCTTAGCAAGACGTCCACGCAGACGGAAACACCCCTCCCGGCTCCGCTTGCTCGCAACCGACATCGGGCGCATCATTCGCCAATCCGTGATCGCCGAAAGGAAGCCGCCATGCGCGCCGCCCTCTTCGTTGCCTTTCTCGCCTGCCAGACTCTGGGCCTGTCCGCCGCCGTGACGACGCCCGCCGCCGCCGCCCTTCAGGAGGAGACGCGCGAACAGTTCATGCAGCGCTGCACCCTCGCCCGGGCTGAAACCGCCAATATGGAAAGCTATGCCGAGGGCGCCTGCGCCGAGAAATGGATCGCCCTCAACCGCGCCAACCCCATGCTCGACGCCATCCTGTCGGTCTTCGTCGCCGGAACCCCGTCCGCGCTCGACCCCGCCGATGTTCAGCGCCGGGCGTCCATCGTGCGCTGGACCTCCCCGTCACAGGGTCAGTTGGCGGGTCTGAATGTCGAGGTCACGCGCACGCCGACGACGCGGATCATCTTCAACTGGTCGGCGACGGGCCAGCCCATCCCCTATGACCCGGTCGAGGCCCTGCGGGTGCGCGGCGCACAGGTCTATCCGATCGGCTGCTACGCCCTGGGCGCGGGCGAGAGCAACGGCGTCTGGCGCGTCGATGCCCCCGGCCACGCCCCCTTCGCCCTGACGGTCTATCGGCGCGAGGCGCCGACGGCCTCGGCCCTGTCCTACATCACCGTCAGCGCCGACGCCGAACGCAACCTGCCGACGCTCGGCGACCTCATGGCCGCCGAGCCCGATCAGGACTGGCAG
The DNA here is from genome assembly GCF_003350205.1 of Brevundimonas bullata. GTDB lineage: Bacteria > Pseudomonadota > Alphaproteobacteria > Caulobacterales > Caulobacteraceae > Brevundimonas > Brevundimonas bullata. The sequence continues at coordinate 14,360 of NZ_QLLC01000042.1, forward strand.
GACTGTCCTTCGTAAGGATCAGCCCGCGTACTTGGCCGCGTCTTCGTCCGAGACGTCTTCGTTGGAATAGACCGCCGACACGTCGTCCTCGGCGTCCAGCGCGTCCAGCAGCTTGAACAGGGTGCCCACGGCCTCGCCCGTCACCGCGACCTCGGTCTGCGGCTTCCACACGATGGCGGTCGACTTGGGATCGCCCAGCACCTTGGACATGGCCTCGGCCACCTCGTTCAGGTCCTCATAGGCGGTCCAGATCGTATGGCCCGGCGCGTCCTCATAGATGTCCGGCTTGACCAGATCGCTCTCGACGTCCTGGGCGCCGGCCTCGATGGCGGCTTCCATGACCTCGTCCTCGGTGCCCGCCTCGGCCTTGTAGGTGATCTTGCCGACCTTATCCCACATGAAGGCGACCGAGTTCATCTCGCTCAGCGCGCCGCCGTTCTTCTTGAAGGCCGCGCCGATGTTCGAGGCCGCACGGTTGCGGTTGTCGGTCAGGGCCTCGACGATGATGCCGACGCCGCCGGGGCCGCGGCCCTCGTAGCGGACCTCTTCCATCGTATCGACGTCGCCGCCCGAGGCCTTGTTGATCGCCCGCTGGATCACGTCCTTGGGCAGGCTTTCCGCCTTGGCGTTGTTGACCGCCAGACGCAGACGCGGGTTCAGCGCCGGGTCGGGCATCCCGTTCTTGGCGGCCACGGTGATGTCGCGCGATAGCTTGGAGAACAGCTTGGAGCGCTGGGCGTCGGCGCGCCCCTTGCGGTGCATGATGTTCTTGAATTTCGAGTGGCCGGCCATGAATCTCGCTGCCAGATTTCTGAAACGTGAGGCGAGGGCTTTACTGGAAGTGTGATCCTCTGTCACGACAGGGAACCGCCCGACTGCGCCGGGGATTTAGCGCAGGCCTGTAACGAGGAGACGCTGATGGCCGCCGACGACACCTATCTGGACGACGCCTACGATGAAGGCATCGACCACGCCCACGCCGGCGAAATCGTCGAATGGTACGCCAAGCGCCCGGTCACGGTCTCCACCGCCGCCGCCACCGGCTCCATCGTCGCCGCCTTCGCCCTGGGCGCCCTGACCGCCGTCGGAACCCTGTTCCTGCTGCGCCAGTACGACGAGCGCTAAGGCTTAGTCAGCCCACCCAGAAACGCCCGCAGCGCCTCCGGGATGGCTGCGGGCCGCATCGTCTCGCGCCGCACCATGACGTGGACGAAAAAGCCCTCGGCCGTCGCCTCATCCTCATCGTTGCGGAACAGGCCGATCTCGTAGCGGATGCTGGACGATCCCAGCCGTCCGACCCGCACCCCGGCGTGGATCACGTCGGGATAGGCCGCCGAGGCGTGAAACCGACAGCCTGATTCGGCCGCCACCCCGATGATCTCGGACCCGGTCACGTCCAGCAGCCCCGCCTCGATCAGCATCTGGTTCACCGCCGTGTCGATGAAGGCGTAATAGGCGACGTTGTTGACGTGGCCATAGGCGTCGTTGTCCGCCCACCGCGTCGTCAGCCGCACGAACCGCCCATAGTCGCCGCGCCTGCCCCTGATCCGCTCCGCCATCGCCGCCCCTTGGCCTCCGCTACGTCATGGGCCTAGCCTGCCAGCAGATGGGAGCCCTGACCATGCCGACCACCACCCGCGCCGCCGTCCTGCGCCACAGGGGCGCCGCGCGCCCCTATGCCGACAGCCGCCCGCTGAGCATCGAGACTCTCACCCTCGACGATCCTGGTCCGGGCGAGGTTCTGGTCGCCATCAAGGCTGCGGGCCTGTGCCATTCCGACCTCAGCGTCATCAACGGCGACCGCCCCCGCCCCCTGCCCATGGCCTTGGGCCACGAGGCGGCAGGCGTGGTCGAGTCCCTCGGCCCCGGCGTCACCGACCTCCAGATCGGCGACCATGTTGTCATGGTCTTCATGCCATCGTGCGGTCACTGCAGCCCCTGCGCCGAGGGGCGCCCCGCCCTGTGCGAACCCGGCGCCGGCGCCAACGGCCGGGGCGAGTTGCTGACCGGCCGCCGCGCCCTTCACTCAGGCGACGAGACCCTGAACCACCACCTCGGCTGCTCCGCCTTCGCCGAGCACGCCGTGGTCTCGCGCCGCTCGCTGGTCAGGATCGACCCTGACCTGTCGTTCGAGCACGCCGCCCTGTTCGGCTGCGCCGTCCTGACCGGCGTCGGGGCCGTGGTGAACACGGCGGGTCTCCGCGCGGGCCAGTCGGCGGTGGTCGTCGGCCTCGGCGGCGTCGGCCTGGCCAGCGTCCTCGGCGCCCTGGCCTCCGGCGCATCGCGGGTCGTGGCCGTCGATCTGTCGGAGGACAAGCTGGCCTTGGCCCGCGCGCTGGCTTCCGAGGGCGTGGTTCAGACCGTCAACGCCGCCGATCCCGACGCCGTCGATCAGGTCCGCGCCCTGACCAATGGCGGCGCCGACTTCGTCTTCGAAATGGCCGGGTCGGTCCGCGCCCTCGACAGCGCCTGGCGCATGACCCGGCGCGGCGGAACCACCGTTACCGCCGGCCTGCCCCCGCCCGAGGCCGCCCTCGCCGTCAACGTCGTCTCGCTCGTCGGCGAAGAACGCACCTTGAAGGGCTCCTACATCGGAACCTGCGTGCCCGTGCGTGACATCCCCCGCTACGTCGCCCTCTTCCGCCAGGGTCGCCTGCCGGTCGACCGCCTGCTCAGCGGCGTCCTGGCGCTCGACGACATCAACGCCGCCTTCGACTCCCTGGCCGACGGTCAGGCGGTGCGGCAGGTGATCCAGTTCTAACGCCCTTTCTCCCTCCCCTTCATGGGGAGGGTGGCTGAGCCCGCAGGGCGAAGTCGGGTGGGGGCGCTCGGCTATTCAGACGCAGCGCCTGGCATCGCCTCACCCTCCCCACCCGGTCGCTACGCGACCACCCTCCCCATAAAGGGGAGGGAGAAACGCTGCCTCACTCCGCCAACAACCCCTCCACCTCTTCCCGCGTCCCCAGCGACGGCTGCGCGCCCGGCCGTGTCGCGGCCAGCGCCCCCGCCGCACAGGCGAAGTGCAGCGCCGCATCCGGCGCCATCCCGTCCAGCAAAGCCACCACGATGGCCCCGACGAAGGCGTCGCCCGCGCCGGTCGCGTCCACCGCCTCGACGCGCGGCGGCACGGCCCAGGCCATCTCCACCCCGCGCCGGTACATGACCGCCCCACGCGCCCCCTTCGTCACCGCCACCAGCCCGCCGCCGACGTGCAGGGCCTCGCCATAGAAGGCGGCCTCGGTCTCGTTGACCACGATCAGGTCGGCGCGGCGCAGCAGGGCCTCCGACACCGGCGCAGCGGGCGCGAGATTCACGCAGACAAAGTCCGTCGCCCGTCCCACCGCCGCCTCGACCGTCTCGATCGGCAGCTCCAGCTGGGCGATCAGCGGCGTCTCGATCCGCGCCGGCAGCTGTTCCGGCGTGACAAAGTGATTGGCCCCGGCGGCCACCACGATCTGGTTTTCGCCGCTGGGATCGACCGCGATCAGGGCCACGCCGGTCGGCGCCGCGATGTCCGTCTCGACCCCCGACAGGTCCACCCCGTGCGCCAGCATCAGGGCCACCGCCGCGCCCGACATCTCGTCCTCGCCGACCCGCCCGATCAGGCTGACCTCGGCGCCCAGACGCCGCGCCGCCAGGGCCTGATTGGCGCCCTTGCCGCCGGCATGACGGGCCAGCGTCGCCCCCGTCACCGTCTCGCCCGGCGCCGGCAGGCTGGGGGCCGAGGCTGTCATGTCCAGATTGATCGACCCGACGACGGTGATCCTCATAGCCCGGCTCCCAGTCTCTCCGCGATCAGGGCGAAGACCCCGTCCGCATCCGCCTTCGTCGCCCAGAAATGCTTCGCCGTCGCGGCCTCCACCCGGAACTCCACCGCCGTATGCCCGCGCGTCAGTTCGCTCTCGGTCTCCACCGCGATGCGGCACGGCGCCAGCTCGAACAGCTCGGGTTTCAACAGCCAGGCCACGGTGCAGGGATCATGCAGCGGCCCGGCGTCCCAGCCGACGATCTCCCGCTCGGTCCGCTGCGAGAAGCGCAGCATGGCCGCCGACGCCCGCGCCGAGGCCGTGTCCACCGCCTCGATGGTACTGATGCGGTCCTCGGTCGCGCGCACCTGATGGGTGGCGTCCAGCCCCAGAACGATCATCCGGCAACCGGATGCAAAGACCTCGGCCGCCGCGTCAGGGTCGGCCCAGATGTTAAACTCGGCGCTGGCGGTGATATTGCCGCCTTCGCTGCGCGCCCCGCCCATGACCACCACCGGCCCCAGATGCCCCGCCAGACTCGGCTCAGCCCGCATGGCCAGGGCCAGATTGGTCATCGGCCCCATGACGATTAGCGCCACGCTTCCCGCAGGCCGCGCCATCACCCGCCGCACGATCGCCTCCGCCGAGGTCCCCTCGCCCACTGGCGCGACGGGCTCGAACAGCTCCAGATCCCCCAGCCCCTCGGCCC
>NZ_QLLC01000043.1 GCF_003350205.1 Brevundimonas bullata
CTCCTCAGGAGCCTGAATCAGATCGCACGCCGCAATTCAATGGGTCCTGAGCCTAAATAGGGAGAAAAAGATACCGACATCACGCAGATTTTATACCCTCGAAAACGTGTTTGTTTTCAACAGGCTTATTTGTGTGAGGTGTTTTAGTCGGCAGAGATGTCGATGATTGCTAAAAAGTACTGATATTGCAACGGCTTATAAAGCAGCAAGTAATCGAGTGGGAATGATACAGGCCTTTCGGCAGTTTTCGGCATCGCTTCCGAAAACGCCTGTAAGTCACTGACGTAAAAGTGAATTCAGACGAGACCCTTCGAAGCCTTTCGGAGGGTCTCGCTTTTGTGATGCCGACCCTTTTGACGGTATCACTCGCCGTTGCTCGCGGAAGGCGTCTCGCAGGCGCTGGAGAAGCAGTGGGCCAAGCGTCGCCTGAAGGAGACGCGCAGCTTTGAGCATGTCGCCCAGCGCTGGATGGACACCGCGCCCATGGCGGACAGCACCCGCAACATGCGCCGGTCGATTTTCAATCGGGAAGTCCTGCCGCAATGGCGCACCCGGCTGTTGAACGAGATCACCCCCGACGACCTCAGCGCGCCTGACAAGTCGAGTAGAGGGTTTATCCAGCCAACCGTCGAGCGAGCGCTGCAAACACTCCTGCGTTCTCCCAGGCAGTCCGACTTCCGACGACATAGAGCCGCTCCTGGGCGCGTGTGATCGCGACGTTGAGCAGGTTGGGCTGGCCGCCGGCCCAACCGCGTGCGCCGCGCTGTTGGGCGAGGGGCGCGCCGAGCACGAAGATCACGGCTTCGGCCTCGCGCCCTTGAACGGTGTGGGGACCGTGCCGACGCGCTCCTTGATCCATTCCTTGGGATCGGGGACCCAGCCCTCGAGGACGCGGCTTTCGAGAATCGCGCGGTACAATCCGTCCTTCACGACGACGAAGGGCGTGACGACATATAGGTTAGGCTCGACTTCCCGGCGACGAAGCTCTGATAGAAGAGCAATCGTCGCTTCGCCTTCCTCCGGCGACCATTTATCTGTCGCGCCACCCTGGACGTCGATCCAGCGCGATGGCCCCAGCACGTCGCCGATGGGCGAGGAGCCCGGCTGTTTGGCCTGAACCATCAATCCGCCATAGGCGACGGCGTTGGCGATGCTGAACATCGGATCGGCGCACCGCCGATGGACGAGCAGGGGGACGCCCACCGTCCGCGTGCCGGGCCCGGTCGAGAACTCCGCTATATAGGGCGTCGCGGCGTCCGCCAGGGTTTGAGCCGACGCCGCCGGCGCATTGAAGCGGTCCGGGTCCACGCCGAAATGGCGCTGGATCGCATCGGTCAGTGTATCGGGGAGAGTGACAACCGGCGGGATCTGTATGGGGTCGCCGACGATAACGGCCCGTCGACTACGCATCAGGCCGCCGACCGCCGATTGCGGCGTCGCCTGGCCGGCCTCATCGACGAGGAGCCACCCCAGGCTTTCCGGCGGCATGCCCTCGAACATGCGGTCCATCGAGGCGAAAGTCGTCGAGATCACGGGCGTGATCAGGAACAGTGAAGACCAGAGATGGGGAAGCAGGGCGCGCTTCTCGGGCGTCGTCAGCGAGGCGCCAGCGAACACATTCATCAAGGCGCCGATGTTGTGGCGGATCGGACGGGCCGCGGCGTCGATAAAGGCCTTGTGGAGCTCCATGGCGGCGACGAACACCTGGTCGCGGCGGCGCTGGCTCACCTCGTTCAGCCAAGGTGTCGCCTTGTGAAGGTCCTCATGAGCCTGATCGAAGAAGGTGCGATCGACGAAGCGCGCACCGATTTCCTGACGACGAACCGCCACGGCGGCCACGACACTCGATAGCGCGTCGAATATCTGCTGCCCTTCTGGGCTCGGTGGATCGCCGAGCCTGCTCCACCGACCCAGCCGATCCAGCAACGGCGCCGGCAGGGTCTTGCCCTCCGCTGTCGCGGCGAGAGGCGCTTCCAGGTCCGTCCGAGCTTCTGCAAGGGCTGAACGCCAGGCTCGCCATTTGCTCAGCCGGAAGAGGCGGCTCCAGAAGCCTGGTCGAAGTGTGGAGGCTTGGCGCAGCTTGTCGAACGCCTGCAGCAGGCGAGGCAGGGTCGCCCACCGCCGCCGCACAGTTTCGAGCTCCGCCAGATCCTCTTCGCTGTCGCGCAGGGCCGCGGCGAAGCGTTGCCTGGCGCCCTCCCAGCGTCGAAGCGCCTCACTGCGGCTGGAGGGTGCGTTCTCGGCCGTGACCACGCGGGGAGGGCGTTCAGTGATGGGGGCGTCAGGTCCATCGCCTTCCTCTTCTACCACCGGCCGCGACCCCCTGGCCGCGTCGAGGTAGGTGGAAAGACCGACATCCTTGTCCCACCAGAACGTCTGCCGGAAATGGTGGCGGTTGCCGGCGTTGCCCAACACCGCGGCGATCAGACCCCAACTGTCCCGTTGGAGCAGCGCGTCCGATGTGGTCTTCCAGTATCTCAGACCAGGCTCGTCGTCGGCGACGGCGCTGGAGGCCGGCAGTTCAGCGCTGATGTTTTCCACGGCCTTATTGTTGGACGAGGCGACCAGCAGTTCGTGACCGCGTAGGCCCGGGGCGAGCGAATAGAGGTCAAACCATCCGCTGCCGGCCTTCAGGCGTTGGTTCGCCGCGGTGAAGGCTTCCTCAGGATCGTCGAACGCGACCATCTCTTGTGCGCGGTCGGTGATGACGGCGGCGACGAGGTCGCGCAGCAGGGTGGTCTTGCCGGTTCCCGGCGGACCGTTCACGCCGACGACGCCGCCATCCCGCGTCTCTTGTCGCGCCAGATTGACCGCCGCCTGCTGCAACAGGACCAGAGGATGGCGTCCTCGGCCAGGCCAGCGCACGGGCGGGTGGAGATGAGGGGCGACGGCGCCGCTGAGCGCGGCTCGGCTGTCCAGGAGGTTTCGCTGCTCGGTAGGCGCGACCATTCCCAGGTATTGCCGCAGCGCCTTGGGAGTCTGGCCTTGTCGCACCAGGGTTCGGGCCGTTTTGAGGTCGCGCAGGAAGAAGCTGTTGATCAGCAGAGGGGAGGGCGTTTCGGCGCTCTTGAAGCCCACATAGCTGCGGACCGCGAACGCCGGCGGGCTGACCAGATCGGCCGGCAGGCCGAGCGCGCCGACGAGATCGCGATAGGCGCGCGTCAGCATTTCCGAGGTGACTGGAACCGGATCGCCGGCCTTGTCTTGCTGGCGGACGATGGTCTCGACCCGTTCGATCAGTCCGGGCTCCACGCTCGCCCAATCGGCCAGCGAACCGATCCGGCCGGCCAGGGCCTGAGGCAGGCCCCAGCCGAAGCTGGCGACCATGACGGGATCGTCCTCAATGGGACGCCCCCGTTGATCCACGATCAGGACGGCCAGCGGCGCCTTCCCCCGGGCCTGCGGACGCTCCGCCCGAGTGTCGCTGAAGACTCGCGTCAGTCGCTCGATGGCCTTCGGCAGGTCCACGGCGCCGAGCATGATCTGGTAGTAGACGCGCGTGCCCGGCTTGGCTTTGTCGCCGCGTTCCCAAGGCAGGCCCCGTTCGAACTGGGCGATGGAGCCTCGGTCGCCGTTCGTCCAATCCTCGGGCCGCACATAGCCCCTGGGCGAAAGCACCTCCAGCGCCGTCCAGGCTTGGAGGATGTCGACGGCGTCGTTGGTGATAGGTTTGGCCGGCTTGGGGCTCGGCCTGGCGGACGGCTCCGGCTCGACTGATGGCGCGAAGGGCTCGGACGAGACGGGCGCCGCCACTACCGCTTTGTGCAGGGGCGGGGTCAGGCCGTCGAGCGCGGTCTGCACCCTGCGCGACAGGATTCTGGCGCGTTCGGTCGAGCGGTGGTCCAATTCGCTCGCGAGCGCCTGCAAACCTTGCCGGTCCGATGAAACCTGGTCGAAGAGCCGCTCAAGGTCGGCGATGCTGGATTTGAAGTATGGCCGCAAAAACTGTCCCCCCGGACATCGGGCGCGCGGTGCGCCCTATCACTCAATCGCCGGCGGTCACGGCTGCGCGAAGGTCTTCCAGCCGCTTGTCGCTGGCGGCGGCGTCGAGTTCACGCTGTTTCGCGAGCGGCAATCTCCTCAGCGCACGTTTCATGCCGGAGTCTCCGAAAAGCGGAGCCGACACGCAAGAGTCGAAACGCCCCGATCCGCTTGTACCTAGGCTGCCGCGCTCGTAATCGCCACGCTAGCACCTGCGGGCGCCGGTTCCACAGGTCTGGCCATCGCTCGTGTGGGCGTTGAGCCGCCCTGAGCGGGCTGTTGACGTTTGGCGGAGTGAGGCGTCAAATTGCGTCGAGGGAACCCTTGGAGACCGACCATGGCTGATCGGTGGCGCGGTGATCACGGCAGTCTGATCCGGCAGGCGCTGGACGAGGGAGCGGGCGCGCGCTCGGCGCTGGCGGCGTCGTGGCGGCGCTCGATGACCCTTTACGGCCTCGATCCCGTCGAGCATGGCCGGGTCGAAACCGTCACCGAACAGCAGCTTCTTGAGGCGCGTCAGGCCATGGAGCCGCTGACGCGGGCGGCTGAGGGCGTGCTGGATCGGCTGTTCCTGGCGGTCGGCGGGGTCGGGTGCTGCGTCCTGCTGACCAACGCCGAGGGCGTGCCGGTCGAGCGCCGCGGTGCGGCGGCCGACGACGAGACCTTCCATCGCTGGGGCCTGTGGCCCGGCGCGGTCTGGTCCGAGGCGGTCGAGGGCACCAACGGCATCGGCACGGCCCTGGCCGAGCATCGCGCCGTGACCATCCACCGCGAACAGCATTTCCACGCCCGCAATACGGGGCTGAGCTGCATCACCCACCCGATCCACGACCACATGGGGCGACTGGCCGGAGCGCTGGACGTGTCCTCCTGCCGCGCTGACGCGACCGAGGCCATCCTGGGGCTAATCTCGGCGGCCGTTTCGGATGCGGCCCGTGCTATCGAGGCCCAGACCTTCCGACAGGCCTTCGCCGACGCGCGCATCGTGCTGGCGGGCGGGGCGACTGAGCGGAATGCGGCGGCCCTGCTGGCGGTGGACCGGGATGATCTGGTCATCGGGGCTACAAGGGCGGCGCGTCTGTCGCTGGCCATCACCGACGAGCGGATCGCGGCCCAGCTCCCGGCCTCGGACCTGCTGACGCCCGGCGGGGCTGAGGCGGACCTGCTGGAGGCCGAGCGGGGGGCTGTGCGGCGGGCTCTGGCCCGCAGCGGAGGCAATGTCTCGGCCGCCGCGCGGGCCTTGGGCGTCAGTCGCGCCACCCTGCATCGCAAGCTGCATCGTCTGGGTCTGATCGACCTGCACTGACCTGTCGCAATCCTGCGACAGGTTTGCGCCGCACCATTGCGAGGGCGTCTGGCGCTTCGTCCCCTGCCGACCAAACTGGCCTCAAACGACGTCGAACAATCGACGCCCGAGGAAACCAGCAGGAGGCTCTTTCCGTGACCAAGCCCGAATTCATCCGCGCCGCGACGCCCAAGTTCAAGACGCGCTACGACAACTTCATCGGCGGCCAGTGGGTCGCTCCGGTCAACGGCCGCTATTTCGAGAACACCTCCCCGGTGAACGGCCGCGTCCTGTGCGAGGTGGCTCGCTCGGACGCGGCCGACGTCGAACTGGCGCTGGACGCCGCCCACGCCGCCAAGGACGCCTGGGGCAAGACCAGCGTCGCCCAGCGCGCGCTGATCCTCAATCGGATCGCCGACCGGATCGAGGCCAATCTTCAGGCCGTGGCCGAGGCCGAGACTTGGGACAACGGCAAGCCGGTGCGTGAGACCCTGGCGGCGGACATCCCCCTGGCCATCGACCACTTCCGCTATTTCTCCGGCTGCATCCGCGCCCAGGAGGGCGGCATTTCGGAGCTGGATAACGACACGGTCGCCTATCACTTCCACGAGCCGCTGGGCGTGGTCGGCCAGATCATCCCTTGGAACTTCCCCATCCTGATGGCGGCGTGGAAGATCGCCCCGGCCCTGGCAGCGGGCAATTGCATCGTGCTGAAGCCGGCGGAACAGACCCCGGCCTCGATCCTGCTGCTGGCCGAACTGATCCAGGACATTCTGCCGGCGGGCGTGCTGAACATCGTCTCCGGCACGGGGGTCGAGGTCGGCGAGCCGTTGGCCACAAATCCGCGCATCGCCAAGATCGCCTTCACCGGCTCGACCGCCGTCGGTCAGAAGATCATGGAGTACGCGACGCAGAACATCATTCCGGTGACGCTGGAGCTGGGCGGCAAGTCGCCCAACATCTTCTTCAAGGACGTGATGGACGCCGACGACGCCTTCCTGGACAAGGCGCTGGAAGGGTTTGCGATGTTCGCGCTGAACCAGGGCGAGGTCTGCACCTGCCCCAGCCGCGCCCTGATCCACGAAGACATCTATGAGGCTTTCATTGAGAAGGCCATCGCCCGCGTCGAGGCCATCAAGCAGGGCGATCCGCTGGACCCGTCCACCCAGGTCGGCGCCCAGGCCTCGGACCAGCAGCTACAGAAGATCCTGAGCTATTTGAAGATCGGCAAGGACGAAGGGGCCGAGGTCCTGACGGGCGGGGAGCAGTCGCTGCTGCCGGACGACCTGTCGGGCGGCTATTACGTCAAACCGACCGTGTTCAAGGGCACCAACGACATGCGGGTCTTCCAGGAGGAGATCTTTGGTCCGGTCCTGGCCGTGACCACCTTCAAAACCTTCGAAGAGGCGATGGAGATCGCCAACGACACCGAATACGGCCTGGGCGCCGGCGTCTGGTCGCGCGACATGAACACCGCCTATCGCGCCGGCCGGGCCATTCAGGCCGGGCGGGTCTGGACCAACTGCTATCACCAGTATCCGGCGCACGCGGCCTTTGGCGGCTACAAGAAGTCGGGCATCGGCCGCGAGAACCACCGCATGATGCTGGACCACTATCAGCAGACCAAGAACCTGCTGGTCAGCTACAGCCCGGACAAGCTGGGCTTCTTCTGATCCTTTTGAAGGCGCGGGCGTTCAGTCCGCGCCTTTTCTCTTTCGCGATCCAACCGAGGAGTAGTGATCATGGCCATGACCATGAAGGCCGCTGTCGTGCGTGAGTTCGGCAAACCATTGGTGATCGAGGACGCGCCGATCCCGACGCCGGGTCCCGGCATGATCCAGGTGAAGATCGAGGCCACCGGGGTCTGCCACACCGATCTGCACGCGGCCGAGGGCGACTGGCCGGTCAAGCCGAACCCGCCCTTCATTCCCGGCCATGAGGGCGTCGGCTATGTCTCGGGGGTCGGCGCAGGGGTCAAGCACGTCAAGGAGGGGGACCGCGTCGGCGTGCCCTGGCTCTACACCGCCTGCGGCCACTGCAAGCACTGCCTCGGCGGCTGGGAGACCCTGTGTCATGATCAGCAGAACACCGGCTATTCGGTCAACGGCAGCTTCGCCGAATATGTCGTCGCCGACTCGAACTTCGTCGGCCACCTGCCGGCCAACATCAGCTTCGAGGAGATTGCGCCCATCCTGTGCGCCGGGGTCACGGTCTACAAGGGGCTGAAGGTCACGGACACCAAGCCGGGCGACTGGGTGGTGATCTCGGGCGTGGGCGGTCTGGGCCACCTGGCGGTGCAGTACGCCAAGGCCATGGGCCTGAACGTGGCGGCGGTCGACATCGACGACTCCAAGCTCGACCTGGCCCGTCGCCTGGGCGCGACCGTGACGGTCAACGCCAAGACCTCAAACGACCCCGCCGCCGACATCAAGCGCCAGACCGACGGCGGCGCCCAGGGGGTGCTGGTCACGGCCGTGTCGCCCAAGGCGTTCGAACAGGCCCTGGGCATGACTTCGCGCGGGGCGACGGTGGCCCTGAACGGCCTGCCGCCTGGCGACTTTCCCCTGTCGATCTTCGACATGGTGCTGAATGGGACGACGGTGCGTGGGTCGATTGTCGGCACGCGACTGGACCTTCAGGAAGCCCTGGATTTTGCGGCCGACGGCAAGGTGAAGTCGATCAATACAATCGAACCGCTGGACAACATCAACGACATCTTCGCCCGCATGCACAGAGGCCAGATCGAAGGGCGGGTGGTCATGTCGCTCGGTTGATTTGTGAAGATCTCTGAGTTCCCTCATCGCCGTCGCCTTTGCGAAGGTCTGCTGTCGTGTCTCGTTCGAGCAGGACAGCGCCTTCGCCGAGTTGGCTCAAACGATCGCTCGGATTTCTGAGGGGGCAGTCGGCCATGGAGAGGCAGCCGCAGCCGATGCACCCGTCAAGCTGGTCACGCAACTGACCCAGGCTGCGTATGCGGTCAGTCAGCATGTCTCGCCAACTTGTGGAGAGCTGTCGCCAGTCCTCCAAGGTGGGGGCTCGGTCGGAAGGGAGTTTAGCCAGCGCCGTCTTGATCGCCGCCAGCGGAATGCCGGCGCGTTGAGCCACCTTGATGATGGCGACGCGGCGCAGGACGTCGCGGGAATAGCGGCGCTGGTTGCCATCGCTACGCCATCCCTGGATCAGCCCCTTTGCCTCATAGAAGTGGATGGTCGAGACCGCGACGCCGCTGCGACGCGCAATGTCTCCGACCGAAAGCGGGATGCGGACGTCGATCGGCATGTTCACGAAGCTTCTTGACCTCAACTATGGTTGAGGTTTCATAAGGCGCGTCGGCTTGCCCTTGCAAGCTCGCATCCGCGGTTGCGGATGAGATCCCGAAGTGGAGCTGACATGAACTCTCGCGACATCCCGCCCGAGCCGCGCTCGCAACCCATACGGTCGGTGGACGACGATACAGGTGAGGGGCTCCTCGTCCCGCCGAGGGTCGGCTGGGCCGCCCTGCTGTCCGGCGCGAACGGCGTACGGTCGCTCGCGCTTGTCGGGGGCGTCGCTCTCCATGCGATCAACGTCTACATCGCGACCACCATCCTGCCTTCGGTTGTTCGCGATATCGGAGGGCTGGATCTCTATGCCTGGAACACGACGGTCTTCGTCGTCGCCTCCATCATGGGGTCCGCGCTCTCGACCAGGCTGCTCCAGCGGGCGGGGCCAAGGGGCGGCTATGCGATCGCGGCTGCGGTCTTCGCCATCGGCGCCTTGATCTGTGCGGTTTCGCCTTCAATGCCGATCATGTTGATTGGGCGTCTCGTCCAGGGACTTGGCGGCGGATTCCTCTTTGCCCTTGCCTATGCGATGATCCGGGTGGTGTTCCACGAAGCCCTTTGGCCGCGCGCAATGGCGCTCGTTTCAGGCATGTGGGGCGTCGCGACCCTGGTCGGCCCTGCGGTCGGCGGCGTATTCGCTCAGCTTGGCGTCTGGCGGGCCGCCTTCTGGTCGCTCGCTCCGGTCGCCATTCTATTCGCCCTGCTGGCGGCGATGGCCTTGCCGAAGGGGGATGCCCGGCCGGCCGAGCGATCGGCGATCCCCTTCACGCAGATCGCCTTGCTAATGGCCGCAGTGCTGGCGATCTCGGCCGGCAGCACCTTGCCCGGCCTGACCTGGAATATTCTCGGCGTCGTCGCAGCCATCGTTCTGACGGGCCTGTTGGTCTGGGTGGAGGGGCGCGCCCGGCTGAAGCTGCTGCCCCTTGGGGCGTTTCGGCCGACAACATCGATCGCCGCGCTCTACGCGACCATGTTCCTGCTCTCCATGGCGGTCACAAGCGGAGAGATTTTTGTGCCTCTCTTCCTGCAGGTTTTGCATCATCAATCTCCGCTCGTGGCAGGCTATCTCGCGGCCCTTATGGCTGCCGGCTGGACGCTCGGTTCGATCGCCAGTGCAGGGGCGGGCGGGCGCGGCGCTGATCGCATGGTCATGGCCGGCCCGCTCCTTGTCCTGGTCGGCATGGTGGTTCTGACCGTGCTGGCGCCAAACGTCAGCGCCGGCGGTGGGTTGGAACTGGCCCCGATCTGTCTGGCCCTGGCGGGCATCGGGATGGGCGTCGGCCTGGCATGGCCGCATCTGCTGACCCGGGTGATCAAGGCGGCGATCCCGAGCGAACAGGAACTGGCCGGCGCCTCCCTGACAACCGTCCAGTTATTCTCTACGGCCATGGGCGCCGCGCTCGCGGGAATGGTGGCCAATGCCGGGGGCTTGATCGATCCGGGCGGGACGACGGGAACCGCAAGCGCGGCGCGCTGGCTGTTCGGCGTCTTCACCCTTGCACCATTGCTTTGTCTTGTGACGGTGAGGCGTATCGCCAGGGTCTGAAGCTGCTTGATCGGCCACGCGCCGCTTCCGGAAGATGACAGCGCTTGCGGCTGTCAGAATCCAGCAGCCTATTCCCCCGTAAATCATCACGAGCGCGAAGCCGTGGCTGAGCGTCTCGCGCGCCAGGTTGGTCGCCACGCCGGACTGGAGATTCCCGGCGGATATGCGTTCGGCGGCGAGATGAAGATCGACCGCTGTCGCGATGGCCGAACCCTTCAGGTGGTCCAGGACGCCGTTGAACAGGATCGCGCCCATGACGGCGATGTTGATCGCGAGGGTGATCATGCGCGCGCTCATATCCATGCCTGAAGCCATGCCGGCCCGGTCGCTGGAGACCGCGCCAGTCGCCGTGTTGGTGACGGGCGTGTTGGTGAAGCCCAGGCCTGCGCCAGCCAGCAGCAGGCCCGGCGCCAGGAACGGCCAGCCGGCGCCGGGCATTTCGAGCGACAGGCGCATCGCGATCAGGCCGGCGCCGATGGCGAACAGGCCCAGAGGAATGACAAGGCCGGGGCCGAAGCGCAGCGACAACCGCTCGGCCAGAGGCGGCGCGATCAGGGTGGGAAGGGTGTAGAGGAGCAAAGCCAGTCCGACGCCGATCGGGGATAAGCCAAGGCCGGCCTGGAACCAGATCGGCAGATAGATGATCAGCGGCCAGAAACTGAGGTTCATGCCGACGGCCCCCACAAGGGCGCCGGAGAAGGCTGGGCTGCGGAAGACGCTGAAGTCGAACATCGGATGAGCGACGCGGCGTTCGACCACCACGAAGGCGATCAAACCGACGACGGAAGTCGCCAGGATCGCCAGCGCTAGAGGGGACGCAAAGCCCAGGCGCGGGCCTTCGGTGATGAAGGCGGTTAGCGTCAGGACGGCGGTGGAAAGTGTCAGGATACCGGCAATGTCCAGGCGACTGGCCTGCGGGTCTTTCGATTCACGGACTCCGATCAGACCAAGCGTGAAGGTGACGAGGGCCAGGGCCACGTGAACGAGGAAGACCCATTCCCAGCCCGCCACAGCGACGATGCCGCTGCCGATGATCGGGCCGAACCCCAGCCCTATGCCGAAAATAACGCCCCACCAGGCGAAGGCCGAACTCCGGGCCCGGGCGTCCTGAAACTGGTGGGAGAGAATGGCGACCTGGCAGATCAGCATAACGCCGCCCGCGACGCCCTGAAGAAGGCGAGCGCCGA
This sequence comes from Brevundimonas bullata, assembly GCF_003350205.1. GTDB lineage: Bacteria > Pseudomonadota > Alphaproteobacteria > Caulobacterales > Caulobacteraceae > Brevundimonas > Brevundimonas bullata. The sequence goes on from NZ_QLLC01000043.1 coordinate 11,323, forward strand.
TCAGGACGGCGACGTCATGGGTGATCCCGCACACGAGGGAGGTCAGGCCGAACGCGACCACGCCGATCAGAAACAGACGCTTGCGGCCAAAGCGATCGGCCAAGGCGCCTGCAGCCATCAACACGGTGGCGACCGCGATCGTATAGGCGTTCATGACCCACTGGAGCTGGACGAAGTCGGCGCCGAGCGTGCGTTCAAGCGTGGGCAGGATGACCGGCACGCTGGAAATCTCCAGGCCGAACATCAGGGATGACAGGGTGACGGCGGCGAGCGCGAGGGTGCTCTGGGACGGGCGACGGGACATTGCGGGTCATCTCTGAAACGCCGGGCGGGATCAGGTCGCCGGCCGAGGCGAGATAGTTCGAACTTGACCACAACGAAACGAGATGATTTCGGATTACAGAGATTGCAATCTTGGATGATTGAAATGAAGTCGCTTGATGTGGATGCCGTCAGGACCTTCGTCGCCATCGCCGACCTGCAGGGTTTCACGCGCGCCGCCGAAGCGCTGGCGACGACCCAGGGCGCGGTCAGCGTGAAGCTGAGGCGGCTGGAGGAGGGGCTCGGACACAGGTTGATCGAACGCACGCCGCGCGCGGTGCGCCTTTCTGCCCAAGGCGCGCTCTTTCTGGAACCTGCGCGGGCTTTTCTGAGCACTCACGAACAGGCCCTGTCCTCGCTGGGCGGCGGCCGACGTCGTTTCGTTCTCGGGATCGCCGCCCACGTCGCTGGACCTGAAGTCCCAATCCTGCTGGCTCGTCTCAATGCGCATGACCCCTGCCTGACGATCGAGGTGAGGCTGGAAAACTCGCGTGTTCTGCTGGACGCTTTTGATCGCGGCGAACTGGATGCGGCGATCATTCGGCGGGATGAGGATCGCCGCGATGGCGAAATCCTAGGGCCGGAACATTTCGGCTGGTTCGCCGCGCCTCAGTTCGAGCGGCGCGAAGATGAGCCGCTGCGGTTGGCTGCCCTCTCTCCCGCCTGCGGCGTTCGCGACATCGCGACCCGCGCACTGGATCAGGCCGGAATCGCCTGGATCGAAGTCTTCCTGGGCGGCGGGTCTTCAGCGGTCGATGCGGCGGTGTCGGCCGGGTTGGCGACCTCGGCCTTTTCTCGCAGGCTTGCGCCCGCCGGCACCGTCGACATCAGTGAGCGGTTCGGGCTGCCGCCGCTTCCGTCGTCCGAGATCGTGCTCCATTCGACGCTGACCGATCCCAAGTCGAAGGCAGCGCTGCGCACCATTGTCAGCGCCTTCCGAGAGCACCGAGGCGCCATTCGATGAGCCGAAACGCTTTGCTGCTCCACCATCGAGACGCTGCCAGCACCTGCTCGCCAAGCACCCGTCGACGGCGACCTAGCCGCTGATACGGACGCCCTCGCTTTTCAACAGAGCCGTTGCGGGCGCCGGGTCTGGCATGGCCTCGCCCAGGTGCACGCCGGGCTCGTGCGAGCCCCGGTCAGGGCGGGCAGGTTCACCTGATCGGGCGTGTTGAAACGATAGAGCCTGTGAGGGCCGCCCTCGCCGAAATCCCTGACCTGACCGTCGCGGAACCCCCGTCGCTCGCGCCAGACGCCGTCCTCCATGGTCAGGAAGGGCGTCGAGATGCGGTCCATGCAGGAGACGGAGTTAATCTCCATTTTGCATCAACCGTTTATTCGCTGTTGCGAGTCCAGTTATTCCGTCGTGATTGTTTCGGTTTCTACAGTTGTAATAGATGCTCGTTGCGTGGCTGCGAACATCGCAGGTCAGTGCTGAAGCTGTGGCGGGAAGTCCAGCTCGAAGGCTGATCGTTCCGGCGCGACCCCGAAGGTGGCCTCGCCGTCAAGGCCGGCATAGCGGCCGAGCAGCGTCGAGTAGGTGTAGAAGCGGATTTTCCGGGCGTCGGTGTCGAAGGCCATAAACCTGAGCCAGCCTGCGCCGCCATTGGCCGAGTCCGCCGTTCCGTCCGGCCCGACCGTATTGCCCTGATAGTCCTGGATCAGCTGATAGACGGGATGTCCGGCGTCGTTGAGGTCGATCCGCAGGTTCTCGCCGTTGGACACGCCCTCAACCGGGCGAGTGTAGTTATGACCGCTCAGGACCATGAAGATCATGGCGTTCTTGCGGATGAAGCGGTCCCAGATCTGATCGGGCGTGAGGTTGTCGGCGCCCGGGAAATAGCTGGCGTAGCCGTTTGACCGTTCATGGGCGTCGGGGCGCAGCCATTCATGGGTGGTGATCATGACGGGAAGACCCGGATGGGCGTCAATGACGGCTTGAGCCCAGTCCAGCGCCGACTGCGGGGGTTCCATCTCCAGCGACAGGTGCAGAAACTCCCGTCCGCCGCCGCTGAAGGTCTGGTAGCTGTTCAGCCCGTTGTCCGACGCGCCGCCATACCAGGCCTTGCCGCGGAAATGGCGCGAATCCGGCCCGAAGTAGAGGCTCCAGGTGCGACCGCCCGCCAGGGGCTTGGAGGCGCCCGGTCCGCCGTCCTGGGTCCACCAGGAATAGTTGTCGTAGTCGTGGTTGCCGGGGACCATGCCGAACGGCACGCCGCTGCGGCTGAGGATCGAGATCGCGCGGTTGGCGATGTCCCATTCCTCGCGGGTGTCGAAGTAGCGGTACTCGCCTTCGGCGTCGGGTATCGACCGACGGAACTGGCCGTCGCCGTGCTGGACGATGTCACCGACGAAGGTGACGAAGGCCAGGTTCTTTTCTTGCTGCGTATCGACCAGATAGCGCATCTGCTGGTCGAAGGTGTCGGCGCCGCGTGGTTGCGGCAGGGTAATGTCGGCGTAGTTCTGGGTGTCCGACACCACGGCGACGGTGAACACCTCGGCCCATGCCGGCGAAGACGCCGTGAGCGATACGCCCAGGGACAGGGTGACGGCGAAGGCCGCGCCGATCCGTTTGAAGATGTTCATAGGCTTGCTCCGATCCGTCGTGTTCGGTCGCCTTAGCCAGGCTGTGTGACGGTTTTTCCCACTCGTCCGAAGCCGAGGAATTGCGACGGGATTGTCGCGCAACCGACATCAGACGGTGACGCTTGGGCCTCATCAGCCGGGCGTGACCCAGCCGTTTGAAAATTCAGCCGCCGCGCGCTTCCCCTCGCCGGGCGCCGCACCCGACGACGGATTCGGGGGGCTGACCCGAAGGCTTCGCGGCCCCTTGTTTCACTTCTTTCTGCGCCGGACGCGATCGCCCGCCGACGCCGAGGAAATGGTGCAGGATCTCTTCGTCCGCCTGTTGCGCCGCGCCGATCTGCTGAGCCTAGAGAACGTCGACGGCTATGTGTTCGAGGCGGCGGCCAACATGGCGCGGGATCGGGGCCGGTACGAACAGGCCAGGGGGCAGGGGCGGCATGTCGAGATTGACGACCTGGTCGCGGACAGCGAGGCGCCGGGCGCCGAGCAGATCGTCGCGGGGAAGCAGCGATTGAAAAAGATGCTGACGGCGCTGAACGCCCTGCCGCCTCGGGCGCGACAGGTGGTGATCCTGCGGCGCTTCGAGAACCTGACCTATCTCCAGATCGCCCGGCGCCTGGGCATATCCGTGAGCGCGGTCGAAAAGCACATGACGCGTGCGATGACCGCCTTGCGCCTCGATCTGGTCGAGGGCGATCGCTGATGGCTTCCGTCATCCCTGAGCCGGGCAACGACGACTACGCCGACCCGGCCGCCTTCTGGTTCGCGCGGATGAACAGCGGCGATGCTGTTGATCCGAAGGACGAGGCCGAGTTCCGCCGGTGGCTGAGCGAAGATCCCGATAACGCCATGGCCTATCGCGGCTGCCAACAGACCTGGCGCCTTCTGGAGCTTGACGCCGGAGAGGCTGAGGTGCTGGCGTTGCGAGCGACGGCCCTGGGGTCTGACGCGCATCGCCTGACGCGGCGGCGTGCCCTGTTCGGCCTGACCGGCGGGGCCATTGCGGCCTCATGCGGCGGGCTGTGGGTCATGACGGCGGCGTCCTCGGCGCGGGCTCTGATCTCGACGGAAGCGGGCCAGAGGCTGACCGCGCCGCTGCCGGACGGGTCCGAGGTGACGCTGGCGCCGTCGTCGCGTTTGCGCCTCGATTACGGCGCCGACCGGCGGGCGGCGGTGCTCGAAACCGGCCAGGCCTATTTTCACATCCAGCCCGACGCCGCGCCCTTCGTGCTGCGGGTCGGCGACCGGCTTATGACGATTGACCAGGGGCGGTTTCAAACCAGCCACGCGCACGGGCGGCCGGACGTGGTGGTCGAGCAGGGCCGAGTGCGGGTGGTGGAGCGGGGCGGCGGAGCGCCGCTGATCCTGACAGCCGGGCAGGGCTGGGAGGGGCATGGCGGCGAACCACGGGCTGCCGTCACCGATGTCGAGGTCGAGACGGCCTGGCGGATGGGACGATTGGTCGTGCGCGACCGACCGTTGAGCGAGGTGGTCGAACGCTTCAACCGCTACTCGGCCGACAGGCTGACGCTGGCGGACGCGCAGGCCGGCGAAGTCCGCATCTCCGGTTCATTCCGCTATGACGGCGGGCAGGAGTTCGCCCTGGCCCTGGCGCGAGGGTTCGACCTGTCCGTGCGGCGCACGGCGGACGGGTCCTGGCGCATCGGATCGCCGCAAAAGGCGTCTGACGGAGCGGCTACGCTTTGATGAAATTTCCAAGACGAGGTGGGGGTCTGCGGGGCGCCTTCCGTTTCTGAGGGGGAGCCGCCGACGAGCGGCTGACCAGATCTCAGGGGCTACCATGTTCATTTCCAAGCCGCGCGCCGTCGCCTTCAAGGGCATGCTTCTTGCCTGTTCGGCCGTCGCCGCGGTGGCCGCAGCCACGCCGGCTCTGGCCCAGTCGCCGGGCGGCGGCGCGGCCGTTTCCTTCGCCATCGAGAGCCAGTCGATGGAGGAGGCGCTGACCAGCCTGGCGCGCACCGCCGACGTGCAGGTTCTGTTCGCGCCGGAGGCCGTGCGCGGTCGTCGCGCCAACCGCGTCGTCGGCGTCCTGGCCCCCGCCGAGGCCCTGCGTCGGATGGTCGAGGGCACGGGATTGACGGTGGCGCCGGTCGGCGCTCGCACCTTTTCTGTTGCAGTCGCCCACGCCGACCTCGGAGCCGAAAGCGTCACTGCGGTCGAGGACGTGATCGTCACGGCCCAGAAGCGCGCCCAGCGCATCCAGGACGTGCCGCTGGCGGTCACGGTGCTGGACGGCGATGACGCGGCGCGTCGCGGGATCAGCAGCGTGACCGATCTGGTCGACGAGGTTCCGGGCGTGTCGGTGAACTACGCCTTTGGCGGCACCAACTACGGCCTGATCAGCATTCGCGGCATCGGCGGCGCGGACGACTACAAGCCCAACGGCAACCCCTCGGTCGCCCTGCATGTGGACGGCGTCTATCAGACCTCGAACGCTTACCTGGGCATGCCCCTGTTCGACCTGGACCGGGTCGAAATCCTGAAGGGGCCGCAAGGCACCCTGTACGGGCGCAACACCACGGCGGGCGTCATCAACGCCATCACCAAGGGGCCAGGCGACGTGGTCGAAGGCTCCGGGCGCGTCGAGGTCGGCAGCCATGACTACCTGGCCATGGAGGCGGCCGTCGGCGGTCCTCTGGGCGACAAGGTCGGCGTGCGCCTGGCCGTGTTGGCGGAGCAGGGCGGTGGTTTCATGACGGGCGCGGGCGCGGGCGATCTGGCCGGCTATCGTCCGGTGATCGGCGGCGTCGTCCAGACCCAGGTCCCGGCCATCGTCGATCCGGGCCGCCGTGAAGGCTTCGGCGACCAGGACCTGTTCGCCGGTCGCGCCACCGTGGCTCTGGACTTCAGCCCCGAGACCAGCATGACGCTGAAGCTGTTCGGCAGTCGCGACCGGGGCGATACACGTCAGTACGACCGCATCTCGGCGGCGCTGGACAGCAACATCGCCAATGCGGGCGAGAACGACGACCCCTACGAGTTCTATTCGTCGGAATATCCGACCCAGAGCATCGACATCTACGGCGTGTCGGCGGTGCTGGAGCATCAGCTTGCCGACAACCTGAACCTGGCCGTGATCGGCAACATCCAGGGCACGACCCGCTCGGTCCAGGGCAATGGCGACGGCTCGCCCTATCCGGCCTCGCGCTTCGACGCGGACGAGGACCTGAGCCAGACCTCGCTGGAAATGCGCCTCAGCGACGACACCGGCGGCCGGCTGGACTGGATTGTGGGCGCCTTCTACGTCTCTGACGACATCGACTTCGACACCCACTGGACCAGCTATACGGCCCGGACCCAGTACGACAACCTGCACAAGCAGACGCGCAACAGCTTCGCCGTCTTCGGCCAGGTCGACTATGATCTGACCGACAAGCTGACCCTGTCAGGCGGCCTGCGCTACACCCGTGACGAAGCCACCTTCAGCGGTCGGAACGACGACCTGGACCCCTGGGGCATCTCGACTTTCACGACGACCTTCGCCACGACAAACCCCTTCATCTGGGACCGTGCGTTTGAGGACGACAATGTCTCTGGCCGGGTCACGGCCAAATACGCCTTCACGCCGAACCTGAACGTCTTCGTCTCAGCGGGCACGGGCTATCGCGGCGGCGGCTTCGACGGCACCTCGATCTTCACCCAGGCCGAGACCCTGCCGTTCGATTCCGAGACCGTGACCGCCTATGAGGCCGGGTTGCGCTGGACCACCAACCGTCTGCGTCTGTCGGTGGATGTCTTCTCCTACGCGTTCAAGGAACTGCAGGCGACGACCCGATTGGCCAATGACACCAACGGTCGCGCCAATGTCGGTGAGGCCGAAAGCAAGGGGATCGAGTTCGCCGTCAACGCCCTGCTTTTCGAGGGAGCCAACCAGACGTTGGATCTCGATGTGGCGGCGGCCTTCCTGGACACCGAGATCCTCTCGTTCAACTCCGCGCGCGTGGCCGAGGTGCTGTCGACCGTCGGCGACCCCTTGCCGGGCGCGCCGGACGTGACGGCGACGGTCTCGCTGAACCATGGCCTGATGTTGGCCAATGGCTGGCGCCTGGACAGCCGTCTGTCCGTCTCGCACCACGGCGAGGAGAGCAACCGCCTGAACGCGGCGCCGGGCAATACTTCGGAGGCCTACACCTTGCTGAACGCTCGGGTGGAGCTGGAGACGACGGCCAACTGGGCGGTCTACGCCTATGGCCGCAACATCACCGACGAGGTCTATTTCCCGGAACTGAACGGCGCCTCGCGTCTGGTCGGCGCCCCGGCGACCTATGGCGTGGGGCTGCGCTACAGCTTCTGAAGCTGTGCTTGCGCCGTCTTCCAGATGCCAGGGAGACGGCGCAAGCCGTTTAGAGGGCAAGCCACATGCTCTATGAGCGCTTGCTCGCGTATGCACACAGGGGTGACTCCGCTAGGGGCCGCGCGGTCGGCATTGGTCAAGGCGGCCGCCGGCCGCGGCGATACCGAGACGGGGCTAGGTAGTGTGGACAAAGTGGATTCCCAAATCACCAGATGACTGATTCAAGG
>NZ_QLLC01000044.1:0-541 GCF_003350205.1 Brevundimonas bullata
GTAACTAACCCAAGGACTCTGGTCGCCGCTGGATGAAAACTCAGAGGCACGTCAGCTTGCCCGAAGCACACCCTCACTCCGTCCACAACGCCCAGAAACCCCTCAAAAGGTATACTTTGCTGGCGGTAAGCCTATCCTGCCCTAGGCATGGATGACAGTTCGCTCAAGCGAACTCCCAGCCGCCCACAACATTTGAAAGCTGACACCAGGCTGATCCTGAGACAGGCCAGCACCTGCGCCAACTCCGTAACTTGCAGAGCGCGAGGCGGGGATCGGAGTGACCGGACGACTGCGCCCCACCCGGTCATGCGAGAAGCCACCACCCCTTCATTTGTAGGACAATGCTGGCGCTAAGCCTATCCTGCCCTCGGCAGTGGTGACAGCTCGATCAAGCGAACCCCCACCCCACAAGACATCTAGAATGCTGGCGCAAAGCCTATCCTGCCCTAGGCAGTGATGACAGTTCGCTCAAGCTAACTCCCACCCCACAAAACATTAAGAATGCTGGCGCAAAGCCTATCCTGCCCCCTGCACCCTGCCC
>NZ_QLLC01000044.1:551-18138 GCF_003350205.1 Brevundimonas bullata
AGCGAACTGGATGGCCGTTACCGGACGATGCTCGAACCATCACGACGGAGAGGCATTGCCGGGATCACAGCGCGGTCTAGCCGCGCCAGCTCTGATCGCCTCACCTTTCGTCAGAGCGGCCATTTTCGGCAGACGTCGCAGCCAGGGCCTTAAAGTAGGCGGTCAGCGCCCTGATGCGATCCTTGTCGGATATACTCAGAGCGTCCAGGGCAGCGCACATCGCATCAGCATGACGATCACGAGGCAAACCTTCGTAGTCGCTACTGATCTGCATCTGCTCACGCCGCCAGGCGCGGGAGGCGGCGTCATTTCCAGAAAAACTAGGCAAGCAAATCACTCCGTTTTGACGCGGGAGTCAGAACGCCAACAATGCTGCCAGTGCGATCAGGATGTCAAAAGCGGTTGCGCCCTTCGAGATGCCCCGGCCGCGAGTTCGACCCGGCGTCATGGCCGCGCTTCGCATCAGTCGCTTCGACTAGACCTACGAAGCGCCCATCCCGCCAATGATGTCGATACGCCGACAAGGGATGAGCGGGCGATCCACGTACTCAACGAGGCCGCTGACAAGGCGCAAACATCAGGGGACACGGCGTCGGGAGGCAGGACGCGGGCGCGAATCCGTGATGATCTGGGATTCGCGCTGAGGCTTGCGCGATCACCTACGGGCTGGAGTGACCATGGCTGGCGTAAACTATGACTCATGGGAGGGAACACGGCGCCTCGCCGAGGCCGCCGGCCGGATCGACAAGCGAGCACCCGAGATCTTCGCGTACCATGCTGCCATGGAGATGGAGATTGATGTCGTTCTTACATCGCTTTTGCCTCGAGCAGACAAGCTGTCGAGGCTAGGGTTCCCGCACAAGGTAAGCGTTCTCAATGCCGCCTGGGCCGGAGCCCCTGAAGCAGCAGACAAGCTTTGCCACGCGCTGGTTCGCTTCAATGATTTGCGGAACGCGATCGCGCATTTCAACCAAAGAGAGGTCGAAGCGTGCCTCAAGAAGTTACGGACCGCCTACGCTGAGATTGAACCGCGAGGCGCCGCCACGGCTGCAGTCGGAGAAATCGCTGTCGGGCTATGCGCGTTCATGGGCGACACCCCCAATCCTGCAGACCTGCAAGCGATCTCTGATGCCATGGGCAAGTTCGTGAACCGCTGGACCGAAATCGCAGCAGCGCTCAAGTTCGAAATGCCCAAGATTGACGTGCCTGAAATGCCAAAGATTGCCACGCCTAAAATGCCAAAGTTCGACGTCGGCTGACACAGCGCCGCGAGAAGAGCCCACTTTTCGTAACCCCGACCACTCTCTGAGCTGCGGCATATGGCTTGATCTGCGGGCAACAAGCCTTCGAAAGACGCAAATGCGAACCATTGAATGTGAGGACCTGGAGACGCTCGTAACGGCGCTGGCCGAGTTACCGCCCGGCGCTCTTCTGCGCGGACAGAAGCGCGAGTACTTGCGGCGCGACGGCGGCCCTGACCTTCGCTCAAGCATCGACCGCCATGGTTGTCAGCCGAATCGGATGCTGAAATGGTGGCACTACTCCCGCTCCATTCTTTCCGCCTATGTAAAGGCATTCGATGGTCGAACCGATTTGGCCGTCGATCAAGCAATCCTGCAGCACTATGGGTGGCGGTCATTCTTTCTGGACGCCACGACCGATCCGGCAGTGGCATGCTGGTTTGCGGCCAACTCCTACAGAACCGAAGCTTGCGGCGAACTAATCGAGGATTGTTGGAGGGATCCCTTTTTTGTTCGTCGAACGCGCGCCCTCTATGAGCCGGCCGAGGGGGAAGGGTGTCTTTACGTGATCGACCGCAAGGCGCTTCGAGCAAAAGGCATCAACGCCGTTGATCTGGTGGAGATTGCAACGGAAGAAGGGCGGCATCGCTGCTCGGCGCAATCTGCTTTCATGATCGGGCCATTGTCGGGCAATCTACCCGACAACTGTGCATCCGTGATAATCCGCGCGCCGAATGCTGTATTCGGTGCCTATGCGGCGCACTTCGAGCTAACGACCGAACGTCTCTTCCCAGGACCCAAAACGGATCCGGTCATGGCGGCCCTACTGTCAATTCCCTGGACCAAGCTTGAGCTAGAGGACGATGAACTCGGGATCGACTTCTTCGACCGTGGACTGCCGCTGCCGGAATATGAAGTCGAGCATCTCAGGCGCCTTGGGCCGTCATCCGCCATGTATCGACGATTCTGGCTTGCCGACAGCGTCAAGCCTGGGACGCGCTTCGGAGATACGACCTTTTTCCTGACCCAAGAGACCTTGTTTCACGGAGGAACTAGCGGCGCGATGACGTTTCCGCGCCTGGCCAGCCTGTTGCGCGAGAAGATTTCGGTTGCGGTAGAGATCGACGGCCTTGTCCGCCATCCCTACGGCGGCCCAGGAAGTTTTTACTCCAAGGGCATCTATCTGGAGGAGCAGAGTGACGGCGCAATCCTGCTGACGGAACTACAAACTCAACACCTCGGAGCGCGACCCGCCGGGTTCGGCATTACCCGTGGTGCCTATTTCACGGTGAGCGACTCGGGTGTCTGGTGTAAAACTGAACACCCTGAACAGTGCAGATGTGGGAACGAACTCCACCACTCCCAACATCTTGTTGTGGCCGAGCATTTCGAGCACGCCTTGAGTTTGGGCGATCCGATAACGGTCCGTGATAAGGTATTCTGCCTGCCCGGTGTGGACCCAAAAACTGACCCCCAAGCGCTAGAATGGCTCGAGCTGGAGGATGGGGATCCTGGGATGCTAGGCGAATAAAACTCCACGAGCGAACGGGGTCCGCACCCTGTGCCGCGCCATCGTCGTGCGCCGCCGGGAACGTCAGGACGGGATGTATTTTCGCCCCCCCCCCCGCATAGTCGGCGGGAAACGGCCTAAACTGTACAGAAAAACAAAACCGGCGCCATTTCAACAGGTTGAAGCGACTGAATTGCTTTGCAATTCTTAGATTGCACCGGTATGTTGCCCTTACCCTTGGAGCGAAGCCTTCGGCACTTGCTGGACAGCTCTCCTAGAGAGAACTAGCTCCAAGGGTCACGAGGCCTAGTGTCCTTGGGCTTTACGTTCCACACAACAAATCCTTTCTTTCCGTTGGGTGTGTTCCCGTGCAGGTCGAGGTCGGGCCACTTCGCTTTAATGTAGTGGGCTAGATCACGCTTAGGCGCTGACAACTCGCGCTTATTTCTTAGAGCCGTCAGCGCCCCCAGAGGCACATCAAGCAACTGCAAGAGAGGCTCACGCTCGGAATCCATGCATCGAATGCTCTCGATGCAGCCGGAAGGCGTATTGTACTTTCCGCTGGACATCCAATGAAGCGTCTCAATCTGGCTTGGAAGGGCGCGGGTACAATCGCCGTTGTCGGGGCAAATCCTGAGACTGTAACGTGGACCGTAAAATCTAAGCGCCCGATGCAGCAAGAGCTGAAAATGCATTTTGCTTGTCGTATCAGAACGCAGCCGTGGCCCACTGGATTTATGATTATATTCGTCAAAGGGCGCGAACCGGATATGGAAATGAATCTGGCCCGACATGATCGCTGCTTCGAAATAGTCAGCAAACGCGCGCTCGGGGCTATCGCGCCTTGATTTGGTGGTGGACCATTTGACCTCCCGAGGATTGCCGTTGGCTTTCCGGAGTTCAATCAAGTCATTGCGGATCTTAGCCAAGGCCGCATCGGGAACGGCCAGGCCGGCTACGGCCATATAGGGGTCGCGAACCTGGGAGCTTTCATCGCAGAAGTAGTAGACATATTTCTCGGGGCGTATGAAGGACATGACTATAACAGAACCGAGTTCGCTAAGCTCGGCAAGTTAAAGCCCCCTCATCGGTCACACGGCCAGCGAGTAGCTGGTGCTCCGTTCTCCGCCTGGTTCTTTCGCCAGGATCCCTCGACCGACCAAATCGTTGATATCGCGCAGAGCTGTGTCCGGTGAGGTCTTCGCCAAGGCCGCCCACTTGGCATTCGTCAGCTTCCCCTCAAAGCCGTCCAGCAGTCGGTTGACGACCTTGCGCTGACGTTCGTTCAGCGACTGCCCCACGAGCGCCTCACCGTTCGCACCACCTCGGCGAGTAGCAAGCCCGCTCCCAGCCCCTTTCACCCGTTGAAAAACTGAGGAGAAATTCAATCACCCACAGCGACCAGTCGGACGTTGAGATCGTACAATCAACTCTTGATCAACCTTAAGCGATGGGAAAGCGGTCACACTGCGCGCTTATAACGTTGGGCGGACCCTAATCGTTGATCGAGAGTTGATATCAAGTGGCTTTGGGCTTACCTAGATCGTCGGAGACCCACCCTGTGAAAATCAAGACATGGCCTGTATTGGCCGCCCTCGCTCAATCGCTGGAGACGCAGGATGCCCGCACCCTAAGCCCTTCTGTTTTCGATGCCATAGCGGACCGTCTCGAGGCGGCACTGGCTGCAGAAGACAATGCTGTTCTCGAGCAGATCAGCGCTCGCCTCGAGGATGCCGTGCGCAATTGGGCAGCGGCCGCTTCCGAAGATGCGCGCAAGGCGCTACGCGGAGACGCTGACGCAAAACCGGATCTCGCGCATCTGCTGGCCACCGGTCGATTGGCATTTGCTCAGAACCTGGCAGCGCGCGCCCTCGACAAACGGGCCGCCGACGATTTCTATGAGGTGATCGCTGATCGAAAGTACCAGCCCTACATCTGCGCGCTTATGTCAGGCCCGAAAAGCGGCGTGGAGCTCGCCGGCTTGGTCAATGAGACACAGGAAACCGTGAGCCGGAAAGTACAGTTTCTTGAGGAACACGACGTCGTTCGTCGGCGAAAGATGGGACAGCTGACCGTCAACCTACTGACACCCGGTGCCCGGCAGTACGCCGAAGCAAAAAGGCTTACACCAGCCGGAGGTGCCGGCTCGGTGCAGCCTGCGGTTAAGACTGCGCTCGTCGAGCAATCGGGGAAGATCGAGGGCTATCTACAAGCCGCACGACTGCTTGGCGTGCCGCATGAACCCGCGGCGGCCAGTTGATGATCGATCCGGCCGCAGGCGGCCGTATCACGACCTTCTATTCGTTCAAGGGGGGGGTCGGCCGCACCATGGCTATGGCTAACGTCGCCTTCTTGGCGGCGATGAACGGCTTGAAGGTCCTCGTAATGGATTGGGACTTGGAGGCGCCAGGCCTAGACTTCTATTTCCGTGGACTGTCCGACCCCACTCGCGCCCGTGAGATCAAATCCGCCGAAGGCGTTCTGGACTTGGCGTGGGCTTGGCGCCGGAGACTGCTTGGCGCGGAGAGCGAGACTGACGTACATGCCCTGCTCGAAGAGTATGATCGCGGAGCCCCTTTTGCCGCGTGCGCGTGCAGCGTTCTGGATGACGGTCGTCATGAAACCGGCCGACTTGATATTATCGGCGCCGGCTCCGAGTGGATCGAGGACGAGGAACGGCTTAGCTACGCCGAGGCGCTTGTACGCTTCTCGTGGACAGACTTCGTCGACTACTACGGCGGAGGTCTGTTCATCGAGCGCCTTCGGAAATGGGCCAAGTCGAACTACGATCTGATCCTTGTGGATAGCCGGACAGGATTCGCGGATGTCGCGGGTCTATGTACAATCCAGTTGCCAGACACGGTCGCCCTCACCTTCATCTACAATCGACAGAACATTGAGGGGATCGCAAAGGTCGCAGCGTCCATCCATGCGGAGCGGGGGGGAGCAGTCACGCTGCGCGCTGTCCCGATGCGCACCTCACGCCACGGACTTCTGGATGAGGCGGAGGCTAGGTCTCGCGCGGCGACAGCTTTGCATCGCACCGGTGCTTTTTCCGCAGATCGCGCGAAATCCGACGTAGAGCACCTAGGCGTTAGAGCGGCCCAGAACGTGCCCTTCTACGAAACCCTCGCCCCCTTCGCGGCACCGTCGGCTAGAGATGACCAGTTGTCGCTCGATTACCGCAAGCTCGCAGAACAGATCGTTGGGCGAGAACTTCAACTCGTCGAGATTTCCCCTGCTTGGCGGGAAAGCGTCAACCGACGGCTTGAATACAAGACCGTGACCGTCGCTTATCTGAACGATTTACGAGAAGCTGATCCCCCACGGATCGCCGAGGAGCTTGAACGCCTCATGGAAGGGGCCGCCGAGGCGGAACTCTATGATGGACTCGACGGGGACTATCTCTTGGAGCTCGCAGATCTAGCGATCGACCTTGAGTCACTCGCGTTTGACGAGGTTGACCCGGCTCTGCTGGAACATATCGCTAGACAGGCAATCGAACTGCTACGGCATCGCGCTGAACAGGAGCCCCTAGCGTGGTCAGAGGCTTATGCAATCCAGCTCGAACGATTCCAGACCATCTACGATCCGCCGGAATCGCCCTCGGACATGTTCGATCAGTTGCAGCGTTGGGACGAGATCGTCAGCGGGGCCGCTTGGACGCCATCCACGATGTTGCGGCGCTCCCGCTATCGTCGGCGGATGGCGACGCTTCGAATGGAAGACAATCCCGAAGCAGCGATGCCCTTGATCGAAGAGGCCATCGACTATGTTGCCGGGGCCAGAGATGCGGGCGCGTCGGCCGAAGAGGCTGACACGAGCAACCTGCTGCTGATGAAGGCACAACTTCTCGTGCGCCTGGGACGCATCCAAGAAGCCAAGCAGGTTGTGGACACTCTCCTTCCGCAGCTCGATTCCGATCCGAACCCGGACCGCAGACGTCTCTCTGCCAGCGCACATCTCCTCATGCTTCGTCACGAGGAGGATCCAGAGCGCGCGGCCAGCCATCTGGAGCGCGCCCTTGAAGATGAGTATGCGCTGATCGCCTCACCCAATGCCCTCTCAGACATCGTGGAGGTGGCCGGGCGTTCGACAAACCGCGGTCAACATGCGCTAACGTTGATGCGACGGATGTCCTCCCCCCGCAGCGCGCGACTGCGCACTCCGCCGTCGGTTTTCTTCGGGAGGACCGTCAGCTACGCTTGGGAGTATATCTCGGCTTCCGCTAAACTTGTCGCCATGGCGGCGAACCAGCCTCGCGCTCAGGTGGCTCCCGTTGTGGCCGACCTTCTTAAAGCTACAAGTCAGATGCTCGCGGGGCTTATCCGCCGATATGAGGAGGTCGGAGTGGGGCGCTCTCTCCGCAAGCCAGCGAGGGCGATCTTGAGCGAAATGCAAACCCTCATTCAGGTCGGCACGCTCTTTGATGTCCCTGCGGACACCATTTCGGGGCTCATCCGCTCGGCGGAGGCGCTTGAGGGCCTCATGTCGCGTTCCATCGACGAATGACGCTCGCGAGTTTCCAAGACGCGGACGGAACTCCTGGCCCCTTGTTCTTGCGGCTCTGGGACCAGGCCGCAACCTGGTCGCATGTTCAACGCGACGATGCCGTCAGGCGTCCCGATGTCATCCAGGCGCACATCGACGATCTGCTTGCCTACGACAATGGGGTGGAGGCCGCGCAAGAGCTTTTGGAAGGGCTTCTCCATACCGAGGACGGCACCCTCGAACGCGCGCGCGGTGCCATTCTTGATGCCATGCAGGTTTTGGATGAGGTCTACCTCTTGATCCATCCACGAACTGCGCTGCTATCGCCCTCTCGCGCCCGCCGCCGCCGTTTGCCAGCCTGGCTAGAAGACGCTCGAGAGCAGCGCACGCTTGGGCAGCCCTATGCGGTCGACGACAGCCGAATTCTCGCGCCACGCGGGCCCTTTACGGCCCGAGCGCGCACGATGGCGCACCTCAATGGTGAGACGCTGGAAGACCGGTTCAACGCCTTGACAGCCCCGCCGCGCTTTGTGGACGCCAACGGCCGCAAAATAGAGATCAGCCAGAAGGTAATCGGCCATGACGCAGCCCAAGGGGTGCCGGCACCACGTCGAGGTGATCGGCGGCCGGGGTCGGAAAGCGTAGGGGTAGTGGTAGTCGCCGAACGCGCTGATGAACTGGAAATGTCGCGACCGGATCGACCGAGCGGACCGCACCTTGATATCCGGGCGCGATCCGACTTGAACGCCGCTGATCGATTCTTCGCAGGGGTCAGGCGTCTCGGAGATCTCGACGTCGCCATGGCTCCCGAACTGACGATTTCCGAGGAACAGGCGACGCGCTTCGCGGAGAAACTGACCGAAACTGCAGACCGATGGCCTCGGCTTAGCGTCGCGGGATCCGGCGGAAGTCGCCGGAGCGACGAACGCGGCCGACGCGAAAATGTCTCCATAATGTATAATGCGCTTGGTGCCGAGCTCTGGCGTCATCGCAAGGTCTGGCCCTATGCCATGACCGCCGGTCAAGTAGCCAAGTTTCGCTGGGATCCTATCGGAGCCGAAGAACTGCTGGGAGAGGATCTTCTCGACGGCGAAACCCTGACAGTGGCGGACCTCGATGGCCTAGGAAGAGTGATGATCCTGATCTGCCAGGACTTCCAAATCAACTCGGCCGTAGGTGATATGATCCGCCTGTATCAACCCGACTGGGTGCTGGTTCCAGTCTTGGATTCCGATACCGAATTCGGTCGCTGGGCCCACAAGAGGGCGTTTGATCTGAGTGGTTTGTCCAACGCCCGGTTCGTGGTCGCGAGCAGTCTGGCGTTGGCGGAGCAGGCAGGCAGCAAAGCTTATCCGAACATCGCGGTTGGGTTAATGGTCGGACCCATGGACCCGACCACGCCGAGCAGCGGATCGCAACGCGCCGTGGGAACCCTGCTTTGCCAGTCGCACAACCCGATGTGCGGCAAACTAACCTGGGGTAGCGACGACCCAGCCTGGAGCCAAACTAACCTAGCCAAGCCCAATCCAACATCTTGATCCGCTAATGCGCCTTGAGGTTGTCAGCGGGAAAATCGCAGCCAGATCGCATAGAAATAAAATCAGATCAGTGGCAACGAGTAGCACGGACGGTTGCAAAGGCTCGCGTGACCTTCAATGTGCGCCAGAAGTCCTTCGCGCTAGCCAGACGATCGTCCCCTTCCTAACAATGAACCAATCCCGTCTTTTGGCGCACATCGGACACCGACCGGATGTCCACTCGAAGACGCGATGTCGTCTCCAAAGCGACAAGGAACGTTCGATTTCCCTACAGCATCCTCGCCTTACCGATCACACAGTCAGCGAATAGCTTGTGCTCCGTCCGCCGCTAGGGTCCTTCACCAGAATTCCTCGACCGACCAGATCGTTGACGTCACGCAGGGCGGTATCTGACGAAGTCTTCGCCAAAGCCGCCCACTTGGCGTTCGTCAGCTTCCCCTCGAAGCCGTCCAGCAGGCGGTTGATGACCTTGCGCTGACGTTCGTTCAGCGACTGCCCTGCCAAGGCTTCCCAAAACCGCGCCTTGCGCAGGACGCTGGCGAGGATCACCTCGGCGCCGTCGAAGGCGCGATCCAGACAAGCGATGAACCACAACAGCCAAGGCGTGATGTCGAGGTCGCCCTTCTGAGTGGTCTCCAGCAGGTCGTAATAGGCCTTCCGTTCGGCGCGGATCTGGGCGGACATGCTGTAGAAGCGCTGAGGAGTTCCCTCCGCCCGCGCCAGGGCGAGATCTGCGATGGCGCGGGCGATGCGGCCGTTACCATCATCGAACGGGTGGACGGTGACGAACCAGAAATGGGCGATCCCGGCCTTGAGAACAGCATCGGTCGCCGCTGTCTCAAACCATTGGAGAAAGCGCGCCATTTCCACGTCCAGCCGCGCCGCCTCCGGGGCTTCATAGTGGACCTGGTCACGCCCGACAGGCCCCGACACAACTTGCATGGGGTCACCCTCGCTCGTGCGCCACGCGCCGAACGTGATGCGGCTCATGCCGCTGCGCCCCGTAGGGAAAAGCGCCGCGTGCCAGCCGAACAGCCTGTCTGCAGTCACCGGTCGAGCATAGTTCTGCGTGGCGTCGAGCATCATTTCAACGACACCTTCGACGTTGCGATCCGCTTCGATCAGCCCGCTGACATCCATGCCCAGGCGCCGGGCGATGGAGGAGCGCACCTGCTCCCGATCCAACACCTCGCCCTCGATCTCGCTGGACTTCAGCACGTCCTCCGTCAGGGTTCGCAGGACGGCTTCCTCTCGCAGCCGAAAGCCCAATGCCTCCATGTGACCGATCAACCGTCCCTGGCGATGGCGCACGGCGGCCAGCGGTTCAACGAGGCGCTTGTCGCTCCAGCGCAAGCCCGGCCAACCGTCCTGTTCGTGAATGTACGTCATAATCACCGCATCTTTCGCAGCGAAAGTGGCCCGCATTCACCGCAAATGCAAGGATCTTCCCTGCAAGATATGCGGCGAATAACGGCTCATTCGCCGCAACGCCAAGCCTATGCCGCCAGTCGCCCAACGCCGCCAGCTTGGAGCGTGATGGACACGCCCATCGCGGCGAGGGGCTTTCCGGCAAGGTCGCGCAACCGAGTAAAGCCCGTAGCGCTGGTGCAGACGATGCTGCTGCCGTCCGCATCCCACCTAGCGGGGTCGAGATAGCTGATCGTAGCGCCCTCCCCCGCGATCCCTATCACCCGCTCTCGAATGCCTGAATGCTCGAAGGGAACGATCCGCGCTGGCGTTACCTCCTCGACGCGCGACCACCGGGCCTCGGTCGGCGGAAATCTTCTAATGGGGTCATAAAGGTATTGTCGGACATCCATGTCCGGTTTTCGTGACGCCAATGTCCGGTTTTTCGGCGTTTGAACGGTCGCCGATGTCCGCCTTTCGATAGTTTGAGCGGCCGCTGATATCCGGTTTTCCGACGCAACAGCCCGTTCATCCGGCAGGGTGGCGCGACAAATATTGGTTCGACCGCGCCCCTTACGGACCTCGACTTGCAGGTATGAAGCCGCCTCGAGTTCGTCCAGCAGACGCCGCAACTGGCGCGCGCTGACGCCCAGACCTGCCGCCATGCTCTCCTGACCACGCCAGGCACCGCCTTCGCTGGCGTTCAGGTCATGGAGAATGAAACCGGCGACGGCCTTGGCCGAGAGCGAAACCGTCGGGTCGCTGGCGATGCGCTGATGCCAGGCCAGCTTTTCGGCGACGAAATTCTCGAGGTCGAGAAGGCGGCTCATTGGCTGACCTCCGACGTTGCGATGGAGGAGGCAGCGCGGTAGGATGCCGTTGGCCTTGAGTGCTGAACCAAGCCCTTTTGAACCCCGCCGCGCGCTGCAACGCCGGCGGGGTTTTTCGTGTTCGATTTCCAACTCTGGCCGTTAGCCAAACGCGGAAAATCTCGTTGTATTTCAATGACCGCCCTAGGGTGGGTTAGTCCATCTAAGTTATTGAAAAAGAAGGCCCATCGGGCTTCCTCTCTGTCCGCCACGGTGTTACAAGCTCTTGATCTGAAAGAGTTTGTTGGAAAATCAGTCACTTACAATCGTTAGGGGCCGAATGTCTGCTACACTCGATACGGAGAGAGCAGACGTGTTGACTGGCCTTCTAAGGCGCGATGGCGGGCGGTATTCCACGCGCCGCGTCATCCCCAAAGACCTCCGCCCGGCCTATGGCGGCAAGGAAGTAATCGTCAAAGCGCTAGGGACGGCGGACCCGGCCGAGGCCAAGCGGCTCCATGTCGCCCTTTGGGCCGCTCAGGATCGGGAGTTCGCTGAGGCGCGGGCTGCTATGGCCGCAGCCGAGAAGGCCCCCACCGTCGAAACCAAGGCAGCGACCAAGCCCATAGACATAGACGCCTATGCGGCGCGGGCGCTTGTCGGCCTGCGGAAGAAGCGGGCGGCATACCTCGCGGCTGGGCGTCTGGAAGACTTCAACCTTGAGGCCCGCGAAGGGCTGGAAACCTATCAGGCTATCCTCGACGGCGGCGATGCCGTGGGCCTGTCATTGTCTGAGGCTGAGGGGATGCGGGTGGCGACGCTGGCGATCCTCACAGGCGAAGGCGCGGCGGCCCTTGCTGCGGCTCCCGCCGTCAAGCCCACAGCATCCGGCGGTCCCCGCGTCCCGCTCGCTGATGTGCTGGACAAATGGAAGGCCGAGCGGATACCGCAGCCGAGAACGGTGCGGGACCTGACGCGGACGGTTAAGCGGTTCGAGGCCGTCGTCGGCAAGCTGGCGATCCAAGATGTGACCAAGCAGCATGTCATAGCGTTCAAAGACGCCCTGTTAGCCGAAGGTAAAACGCCGGGAAATATCAACGTCATCATCCCCTTCTTAGGGACGCTGTTCAACTACGCCGTGGACAATGACCTGATCCCCGCGAACCCCGCCAAAGGGATCAAGGTTGCCGACAAGAGGCGGGCCAAAGATAAACGGCTGCACTTTGATCGCGATGAACTCAAGGCCATGTTCAGCGGCCCCGTTCATATAGATAGCGCTCGTCCCGTCGGAGGTGGTGGCGAAGCAGCGTATTGGCTCCCGCTGTTGGCGCTTTACACGGGCGCTCGTCAGACTGAACTTGGGCAGCTTCACCCCGATGATGTCTATGAAGAAGCCTATCTAGACGAAGAAGGCGGCGAACATTCCGCTTGGGTCATGCGCTTCGCAGAGAACGAAGAACGGGGCCAAAAGGTTAAGACGGAGGGGAGCGAGCGGCGCGTCCCCATCCACTCCGATCTAATCGCCCTGGGCTTCCTCAAGGTGGTGGCGGCCGCCAAGGCAGAGCGCCGTGCGCGCATCTTCCATAAGATCAACCCGACAGCGGAGGGCGAACTTATGGGCAACTGGTCCAAGTGGTTCAGCCGCTACCTCCGTAAGGTTTGCGGCGTCGCCGATGACCGCGTTGTGTTCCATTCTTTCCGCCATAGCTTCAAGCATTACGCCCGCGCCTGTCGTCTGGATAAGGCGGTCAATGACGCCATTACCGGGCATGAGACTGGTGAGACGGGCGACGATTACGGCCCTGCATATCCTCTTCACCCGCTGGTCGAAGGCATGGCCCGCTACCGGGTGCCGGGCTTCACCCTGCCGCCCCCGCCCGCTTCCCTGAGATAGTCAAGAAGGCCGGAAAGCGGGGCGCTGGGGCGGTGGTTTGGACCCGGCCGGGTGATCGCTCGTCAGGGGTGGCGAGGCCCCTCAGCGCAGCTGTAGTCCATTGGCCGGGTGGGACGATATTTGAGACAGATGCGCCCCGTGAATGTGCCATGCAGGAAGGCGGCGGCGGGTGTTTTCTGTCCCCCTAGGGTATCAAATCAGATTTGCCATTTTCTTCCCCTTTCTTAAGAAAGAAAGGAGGTCAGTATGAACCGAGCAACAACTGCTCCAGTATGTCGGACCGAAGCCGGTTCTTCCCCACCCTGATCGCCGGATACCGCCCGGCCTCAATCGTGTAGCGTTTGTCTCCCACGACGACGCATTCATCGGCGAACACCACCTCAACCGTTGCCGATCTCAGGCCCTCAACACGGCCCCGCATCGCCTGCCAGCGCTGCTTGATAGTGGAGAAAGTATCTTTCGGCTTCGTGCGCCCTGTCATCCCGGCGTCGCTCAGGGCCTTATCAATAGCTGTCCGCTGAGAAGCGGATAGCAACTTGTAAAGCGCGGCCTCAGGGATGGCGTAGCCGTTGTATCGTTCGCTGAGCCATGCGACTAACTCCGCATTGGATTTCGCCGCTGCCGCAGGCGTGCGAATAAACAGTTCCGTGAGCTTTACAGGCCACTGGCTATATCCTCTTGGCCGTTGCCGGTAGGCGTTGACTTTGACAGACGCCTGCATGCGGGACGCCTCAGGATGCGCCGCCCTGTAGTCCGCAGCGGCCTTGTTCGCAGCGGCGGTCATAGCGTTTTCTAGACCCTTGCGGATATCAGTTGTCGTCATCTCATTGGCCTCGAAAGCAACTGCCGCCCGCGCCATTTAGACGACAGGCGGTCGGTTCAGAGCGATCCGGCGACTAACAAATCCGACGGCTTGCGGTCGAGCGCTTCGGCGATCCGACAAATGTTGAGGAAGCTGACATTCCGCTTCCCGCGTTCGATCCGGCTCATGTGTGATCGGTCGATGCCTGCCGCATCGGCCAGCGCCTCTTGAGATAGGCCCAACTCCTCACGGAGCGCCCTGATCCCGTTGCCCAGTCGCACAAGGCGCTGGTCCGCGTCCTGTTTGACCGACATTCTGACCACGGCCAGAGGCTCGTGAAATGTGGATCATACGGCCACGGCATTTACGGCAATTGCTTTCAGCTGCTAGGATTGCGAGCGTAATTCCGAAACGGGGGACTAACGATGTTTGGCAAATTCAAGAGCATGGCGAAGCTCACTGAGGCGGGCGGCATCATCGAAGATGCCATCCGAAGAACTAGTCCGTTTGGCCCAGAGTTCGATGTCAAAACTCTGTCTAGCCGCCTTGTTGCAATGCTCTATTCGACCAAGCCAGAATTGTTCGATGGAAAGATGGGGCAGCGTCCCCATCCGTTAGCAACCGCTGCCGCCTCTTTGGCTCAGGGCTTGAAGCAACGCCCCCAAGGTTTTTCCCAAGATGTCGATGCCTCCATGTTTCTGGCGCTCGGCAGTCTTTTGCAAAGCGCCTCGGCAAATTCGCAAACCTACCGCTTCGGCGGGTATGACGTGCCGCTATTGAAGGTGTCTGAGCAATCCTATTGGGAGCACGAAGCCAAGACGCGCGAAGCGACAGACAAAATTGTCGGCTCGTTGGGCCTGTAATAAGCGGCTCTTGCTGTTGGAGGGATGCTCCACAATCAAGGACGAGCACTCCCGTCGCCGCGCCCGTCGAAAATATCCCATCGGCCCTCAGGTCCGGCTGTCGCGCGGGACGATGCCTGGGCGAAACCTGACACCTTCGCCATATGCCCTGTGGAGGGTGGTGGGGCGCCGGGAGGGCGTCGGTGCCCCAAGTGTCGAGCGGGCTGGAGAGGCCCGCCCACGAGCCTGAAATCCGGTCTAGCGTGGCCGCTGCGATCCGGCCCTACGTCGCCGCCGCTGTGTAGCGTTTCACCGTGGCGGGGGAGAGGCCGAACTGCCGGGCAGTTTGTGCGATGCTTGCCCCGTTCTCCCTGCGCCATGCGACCACGGCGGCGGCGTCCTGAGCCATCGGTCGGCCGAGGCTTTCCTTCCCCCGGTGGGTCCTGCCTGTGGCTTCCAGAGCGGCCCTCGCGGCGTCCCGGCCTGCCTGCGTCCGCTCCTTGATCCGCTGGCGTTCCATATCTGCGACTTGGGCCAGCACGGCGAGGATCAACTCCCCCACGCCGCGACCAATAGGGCCGAGGCCGTGAACGTGAACGGTGACGCCCATGTCGATAAGGAGGCGGACGGTGGCCTGAACGTCCAAGGCGTCCCGGCCGAGACGGTCAACCGCATAGACATGGATCACATCGCCGGGCCGGACCTTGCTTAGCAGGTCTGCGAAGCCCAGCCGCTTAGCAGCCAGCGTCCCGCCGCTTACGCCTACGTCGCTGAACTCTTGGTCGAAGTCCCCGCCGAGGGCGAGGCGCTGGCTCTCAATGCTCTGGTCCCCGGTGCTGACGCGGTAGTAGGCGATGCGGTGCATGACTGGCTCATAAGTTATGTGGCGCTCTAAGCTGGCTCATAAGCCCGGCTCAATGTCGCGTCAATCTATCTTATGAGCCATAGCGCATAACCTACAACTTGTGAGCCTGTCGTTTCTGGCGGCGTCGCTGGCGATATGGCGGCGGCAGGCAATGCCTTGGTGGCATGATGATTTGCGGCCAGCCCGGAGGGGATACCGGGGGAGCCGATGCCTCTTAGGATCGGAGGTCTACCCTCGCATAGCTAAGCCGAATTTCGGCCGGGGGTTACTGTGAAAGCGCTTGGGTCAAGGGGCCGAGAAACGGCGCAAGAATGGTCATGTGATTGGCAGCGTTTGCGATTAGCCGCTGATAGGCTTGCCCTTTCCCTTCCGCGCTATTGCTCGCCTCTATGGCTTTTAAGGCTTCAAGGAGGGTCGCGCGCTCAGCCTCGTCCTCCACCCCTTGCTCAATGGCGGACGCGACCTGGGCAAATATCGACGTAGTGCTGACGGTGTTTGTTGAGTTGTCCGTTGAGTGCAAGTTAACACGCGCATTGCTTCCCGACACATTGATGTAGTGCCCGCCCGTGTGCCGGGCAAACGATCCCTTACGAAACACCTTGAGGCTATAATGCGGCGGGATAGGACCTAAGCCGTCAGAATAAACGGCATCCCGTATAATGAAGACTTCCTCTTTTCCACTTGGAAGAAGCCGCCGAACTTCGTCCCCAGCCTCCACATCGACAGATGCATCAGGAACTTGTATTTCATTGGCGCTGATGATGCCGGTGGTCGAACAGCGAAGCGTGCCGTCTGGGGCTACGATGTCGATAGGCGTTTTTGGGAAATGGTCGAAAATGGTCATAGCAGCCTCGCAATCGCTGCAAGGAACATAGACAGAACATTCAACCTTGTCACTCTCCCGCATTATCCTTGGAAACGCGAGCTTAACCACTAGGCCGCGAGTTAGGGGCACAGATTAGGAGAGTGTTGTGCTGGGCTGGATCATTGGTGGCGTTATCGTTTGGGCAATCGTTTGGTGGGTCATGGGCCAAGCCAAACGGCAAAAGCAGCGCGCAGCCTCCATTCAGATGTTCGATGATGATGCGAGAGCCCAACTTACCGCCGCACAGCGTGAACTGAGTGCTGGCGAATTCAATGCTTTGCTGAACGAACTGGCTGCAACCACCGCCGTATCGCACCGAATGCTTCAACAGGGCATGAGCCCGATGATTGTGCAGGCCGCTGGATCGTCGGACGCGCGGAAGCGGATCAGGGCGGCGTTGGACGCGCGGCGGGCCAGAGAGGGCGCTGCTCTGGGCGCTGCGAAGAAGGCTGGGATCGAGACGGGCGATGACGGCTATCTAAAACCTGACATGCTTATGGCAGCTAAAGGATACGCCGCCGTTCAATCTACACGCATGGCCAAGCCTTACTTAGAGCCGACACAGTTGCGTTTGGACGCCACAACGATAATCGACCAAGCCCTTGATAGCCGAGCGACTGAGCAGCAACGCATGTCCGCTCGCTGGGGCGTTGTATATGCTTTGGGGGATGGCTCAGACATCTATCTCGCAGGGCTTCAAGCTTACGACGAGGCGGTCAAGGCGAGCCCCAATCCGCCGTCAACTGATCGCTATGAAGCGGCCGCGCTCGCGCACCTCACTATGGTGCTGGCTCAGTATCCCGAGGAGTTTTCACGATACGTTGGCTTTGAACTCAACCAAGCATGATGGCCGCAGCCTGCTGCTACCTGCTTGGACCACCTTGAAAGCGCGCGGCAGACTGCTACACTTCCCCCTCAAACTTGTAGCAGTCACGGCCTGCTAAGTGATTGATTTTAAACGATGTGGCGGCAGTCCCTCTCTGTCCGCCACCGACCCCAGCCAGCTTGTCTCTCTTACCCCCACACGCCAGCCGGTGGCTCGTCGCGGCCCTTTGGCCGGCTCAATGTCCTGTGGCTGCCGCCAGGTCCCTCTCCGTTCCCTCCACCATCCGCGCTCATGCGCGGCCCAGTCTCCGCCCGATCTGAGATCGGAGGACTTTGCCTGTTTTGCTGTTATTTGTTTTTTGGGATGGTCGCCGCAGTCTCACTTCACTGGGCAAATCCCCGCGTGCACTGGCTTTGAACGCCTGGTCGGCCCCTATTTATCAAGTGACGTGCCTCTGAGTTTTCATCCAGCGGCGACCAGAGTCCTTGGGTTAGTTA
>NZ_QLLC01000045.1 GCF_003350205.1 Brevundimonas bullata
CTTTCAAGGGCCGGACTCTAGCTCCGCGTGGAGGAAATTCTCAGGGGCACGTCAAGGCGCAGATCGTCATGATCGGCCTGGGCGGCGCGATCGGCACCGGCCTGTTCATGGGCTCGGGGATCGCCATCGGCTACGCTGGTCCCGGCGTGCTGGTCAGCTATGTCATCGCCGCGCTGATCGCGGTGATCATGGTGTTCAGCCTGTCGGAAATGGCCGTGGTCCATCCGACCGCGGGATCGTTCGGCACCTATGCCGAAATCTACCTCGGGCCGCTGATGGGCTTCATCGTGCGCTACACCTACTGGATCCAGCAGGTGCTGCTGATCGGCAGCGAGGCGATCGCGGTCGGCATCTATATGCGATGGTGGTTCCCCGGCACGCCGGTGTGGATGTGGGCGCTGGGCAGCGCCGGCATTGTCGTCTGGGTGAACACGCGCGCGGTGCATAATTTCGGCACGGTCGAATACTGGCTGACGGTGATCAAGGTCTCGGCCATCGTCGGCTTCATCCTCGTCGGCCTGAGCCAGATCTTCGGCCTGACCGGCGCCGCCCCCATCGGCCTGCACAACGTCACGGGCCTGCCGGGCGGCTTCCTGCCCAACGGTTTCTCCGGCGTGTGGATGGCCGTGCTGATGGCGCTGTTTTCCTTCATGGGGCTGGAGTTCGTCGTCGGCACCGCCAGCGAGGCCAAGGATCCGAAGACGGCGATCCCGGCGGCGCTGCGCACGATGGCGGGGCGGCTGTTCCTCTTCTACATCCTGGCGCTGTTCATTATCGTCGCCTTCATTCCGTGGACCGAGTCCGGGGCCAAGGTGGTGACCGAAAGCCCGTTCGTGAAAATGTTCGCCAGCGCGGGCATTCCCTATGCGGCGGGCATCATGAACTTCGTCGTCGCCTCGGCGGCGCTGTCGGCGATGAACACCAGCATCTATCTGGGCTCGCGGATGCTCTTTTCTCTGGCGCGCGGGGGCTATGCGCCGCGCGCCCTGGGCCAGCTCAATGCGCAGAAGGCGCCGATGCGGGCGACGCTGGTCACTGGCGTGGGCATCCTGGCCGCGGCCTCGGTCTCGGCCCTGACGCCGCTCGCCTACAACTACCTGTTCGGGATTGTGCTGTTCGGCGGGCTGCTGGTGTGGAGCACCATCCTGGCCAGCCATCTGCGTTTCCGCCGCCGCCACAAGGGCGTCGATCTGCCGGTGCGGATGCCCTTCTTCCCCTATGCCCAGATCCTGGGGCTGGTGCTGCTGGCCGCGATCACGGTGACGATGGCGCTCGATACTGACTTCTGGCAGACGGCGCTGATCGCCGGCGTGCCGTGGCTGGTGGTCGTTACGGCGGCCTATTTCATCTGGAAGCGCGTGTCGCGGAAGTCGGCCTCTAAGGCCTAGCCTGTCCCAGTTCGTCGCGGATCTCAGCCGCTACCTCGTGGATGATGTCCATGAAGTAGCGGGCGGCGGCGGACAGTTCGACATGGGCGTGGGTCGTCGCGCCGATCCGCGAACTGGCGCCTTCGAGCGCGACCGGCAGGATCGCCAGCCCGGCCTGGCCGGCGCCGACGAGGTGCGGCATGGCGGCGATCATGTCGGTGTTCATCAACAGGCCGTGGTTGGTCAGGATCGACACGGATTCGATCGTGTCGTGCGGCGGCTCGAGTCCTTCGTGACGGAAGGCGTGGTCGATCTGGCGACGCAACGAGGTCTGTTGCGGCGGCATCACCCAAGCCTGGTCGACAAGGTCGGCGAGCGTCAGTGACGCGCGCTGGGTCAGGGGATGGCCGGCGCGCACCATGATGGACACGGTGTCGAGGTAGAGGACGTCCTGCTTCAAGCCTTCGCGCTCGCGATACTCGGGCAGGCGGCCGAGAACAATGTCGATGTCGCCGGTGCGCAGGCCGGGCATCAGCCGGTCGATCGTCCCTTCAGCCACCGTGACCGCGATCCCCGGACGCTGTTCCCGCAGCCGCGCCAGGGCGCGCGGCAGCAGCGAGGTCGAGGCAGCCAGTAGGGTGCCGACATGGACGCGGCCCGAAAGCCCTTCCTCAAGCGATTGCAGTTCTTCGCCCGCATGGCGCAGCTGGGTCAGGATCAGCTTGGCGTGCTTGATCAGCACCTTGCCGAAATCCGTCGGGGTCACGCCGCGGGAGGATCGATCGAACAACTGGACGCCCAGGGCGTCTTCCAGCTCCTTGATGCTCTTGGTCGCGGCGGGCTGGGCGATGTTCAACGCCTGCGATCCCTTGAGGACGGTGCCCTCGTCTGCGATCGCCGTCAGCAGGCGCAACTGGCGCAGCTTCAGCCGCCCCAACAGGAAGTTCTCGTGGAATTTGGGCATGATGCGTCCCCAGGCCGCTTTGGAAGCGGTATAGCTGTTTTGTAATAGCCGGGGCAAGTCTCGGGATTATTGTTGATAGCCGCCCCCCGCTACTCAACCTCATGGCCCCCCGCGCCTGAATCGGCTGTGGGGATGATGGATGGCAGGGATGCGACGAAAGTCATGACGATAGAGGCTTCAAAAAACATGGCTGTCATCGACATGCACAGCCATTTTTTCCCTGCGATGGACGCGGCCTATCGCGCGCGGGCGGAGGTCGAGGGGCTGCCGTGGATTCGCGATACGGGCGGCGGCAAGGGCTTCATCATGCAGGGCGGGACAGAGTTTCGCCCGGTCGATGACGTCCTGTGGGACCCGGCGCGGCGCGTCGAGGCGCTGGACGCCCAGGGCATCGACTTGCAGATCCTGTGCGCCACGCCGATCATGTTCGGTTACGGACGCCCGGCTGCGGAGGCGCGCGACCTGGCGCAGCGTTTCAATGATGAGGCGCTGGCCTTTTGCGGATACGCGCCGCAACGGATGAAGCCCTTGGCCCAGGTGCCGTTGCAGGACATCGACATGGCCTGCGCCGAGGTCAGCCGCGCCATGGCGACGGGGCACCTGGGCGTCCAGATCGGCAACCACATGGGGATGCGCAACCTCGACGACGAAGGCCTGCTGACCTTCCTCACCCACTGCGCCGAGGTCGGGGCGGCGGTGCTGATCCATCCCTGGGACATGATGGCGCGCGAGCGCATGCCCAAGTATATGCTGCCCTGGCTGGTGGCCATGCCGGCGGAGACGCAGCTGTCGATCCTGTCGCTGATCCTGTCGGGGGCGTTCGAGCGCCTGCCGAAATCCTTACGCATCTGTTTCGGCCACGGCGGCGGCAGCTTCGCCTTCCTGCTGGGCCGCGTCGAAAACGCCTGGAAATATCGCGACATCGTTCGCGCCGACTGCCCTCATCCGCCCTCGACCTATGTCGACCGCTTCTTCGTCGATTCAGCCGTGTTTGATCCGCGCGCGCTCAGCCTGCTGATCGATGTCATGGGCGAGGATCGCGTCCTGCTCGGCTCGGACCATCCCTTCCCGCTGGGCGAGCAGGACATCGGGTCTTTGGTCCTTGGACATGAGGGCCTGTCGGGCGCGCAGAAGGCCAAGATCCTGAGCGGCAATGCGAAGGCGTTTCTGAACCTCTGATCGGGCTTCAGAACAGCAGATTAGAAAACCCGCCGGAGCGCTGCTCCGGCGGGTTTTTCCTATACGAGGCCGAGGCGGATTTTCACGCCGGGGCGGGGCTGCCCTTGTAGCTTTCGGTGCCGGCCCAGCCGCGTTCGGAAACGTCGACCATGACGTTTTCAGGCCCGGTCATCTTGTACTCGGCGTTGTCCTTGGCCGGGTTCTTGCCGAGGCCTTGGGCCAGGTTGACGTCGTGGCGCGGCGCGAAGCCGGAGTTCTCGAAGCGCTCGACGATGGCGTTGATGTCGTCGCACTGGAAGCCGATGTGGTGCAGTCCGGTATAGCCTTCCGGGAACTCCATGCCGGCGGCGGGGCGGTTCTTGAAGCAGAGCAGGGCGATGTTGATGTGGCCGTCGGTGACGTAATAGCCGCGCGCATTGCGGCTATCGATCTTGCCGGCCAGGGTCCAGCCGAGAACGTCGGTGAAGAAGCCGACCGAAGTGTCAGGGTCGGCGGATGCGATCGCGACGTGGCGCAGGCGGGTCGTCATGGGGCGGGCCTTTCCAGGATGGGGATGGCCGCTGGCGGTCAGCGGCCGGGTTGGGAAAAATCAGGTTCCGATACGGATGGGGCTGACCAGGTCCTGAAGCGCGGCGACGAGGCTGAGCGCGGTGATCCGGCCCGTGCCGGGGTTCTCGTCGGTCGGCACATTTTCGATGGCGAGCTCCAGCCGCGCGCTGTCGGCGTCGACCACGATCCGGTGCGTATTGCGCTCCAGCATGGGGTCGGCCCAGATCTCGAGCCGGGTTCGGTCGGGACCGACGCCCGCCATCCCCAGCGCAGCCGCAACGTTCACATTGGCGGGGAAGGCGATGGCGCCCTCGCGCGCACTGCCCTCGAAGATCTTGAGGGGGGCGGTAAGGCCGGACAGGTCGATCTTGTTGCGCACGACGTGCTCGGCCTTGACCAGGGACTTGACCGGCTTGCGCGTCACCATGGTCACGGAATGGATGGTCCCGATGGCGGCGGCGCGCACCGCGTCCAGTCCCAGCAGGGCGCCGGTGGCCAGGATGATGCGTCCGTTATGGGCGCGCGCCAGATCGACCGCCTCGGGCCACTGCATCAAGGCCGCGCCGCTCACCGTCACCAGGGTCTTGCCGGCCCGCAGCGTCGTTTCGGCGATGTCGCGGAAGGCCGCGGTCGGGGCGCTGTCGACGATGACGTCGGACGCGGCGACCAGCGCGGCGGTGTCGAGGATGGGGATGGGCGTTCGCAGTTGCGCCATCGCTGCCTCGGCGCGACCCCGGTCGCCGGCGGACACCGCCGCCAGCCTCAGCGGCAGTTCGCTGGCTTCGATATGGCGCGCGACCACGCGGCCGATGGTGCCGAACCCGGCTATGCCTACCTTGATCATGCCGGCCACGCTAAAGCGCCGTGGCTATATAGGATTATACCCTTTGGCCGATTGGCTATCTCGGAAAGGCCATAGGTAGCCGCGACTGCCTGGGTATATATTTTTGATTATATATAGGCCGATTTTCTATCTTTGACCGCATATCCGCCAACCCGCACAAGTCATGACTGACTTTCGGGGGGAGCCGGGTGCACGACGCCATCAACCAGGACCTGCTGACGCTGGCGGCGATGATGCTGCTGACCGGCGCCGTGGGCGGCCTTCTGGCCGGGCTGCTCGGGGTAGGCGGCGGCATCGTCATTGTCCCGGTGCTCGACCTGGTGCTGGCGTCGATGGGCGTTGAGCCCGCGGTGCGGATGCATGTTGCGGTCGCGACCTCCCTGGCCACCATCATCCCGACTGCGATTTCCTCGTCCCGCGCGCATCACGCCAAGGGCGCGGTGGACATGGCTCAGTTGAAGCGTTGGGGCGTCGCCATCTTCCTGGGCGCCATCGCCGGGGTGCTGATCGCCTCGCGGGTCACGGGGGATGTTCTGTCGGCTGTGTTCGGCGTCGTCGCCCTGCTGGTGGCGATCAAGATGCTGTTGCCGCTGGAGGGCAGGCATATCGCCGAGGCCATCCTCAGCGGGCCGGGCGGGCAGTTGCTGCCGTTCGCCATCGGCGGCTTCTCCAGCATGATGGGCATCGGCGGCGGCACGCTGAGCGTCCCCACCATGACCCTGTTCAACTTCCCCATTCATCGTGCGGTCGGGACTGCGGCGCTGTTCGGCCTGTTGATCAGCGTCCCGGCCACCATCGCCTTCATCGTCACCGGCTGGAACGTTCCCGGCCTGCCGACGGGCAGCCTGGGCTACGTCAATCTGATCGGTCTGGCGATCATTGCGCCGGTGTCCTTCTTCGCCGCCCCCTGGGGCGCGCGCCTCGCCCATGCCCTGTCGAAGCGGCATCTGAGCATCCTGTTCGGCCTGTTCCTCGCCGTGGTGTCGGCGCGGATGCTGATCCGGGCCTTTGGCTGATGCCATGTCCGATGTCCCCAACCCCGCCCGCTGGACCCGCCGCGTCACGATCGCAGGGATCGGCGCTGGCGTCGCCCTGGGCGGCCTCGCGCCGCAGCCGGCCTTCTCCTTTCAAGAGGTTGATCGATCAATGACCTGGTTTGCCCTGGCCACCCGCGCCGGTCCCGACGGCCCGCGCCCGACGATCAAGGTGGGTGACGCCTTCCACGACCTGCACGACGCCGCCGCCGCGCATGGATTTGCAGCGGTAGCGGACGATGTCACGGCCATCACCCGTGACTGGGAGGCGCGGCGCGAGGGGCTGTTCGGTCTGGCCCGCGCCCTTGCCGGCGCCTCGGGGCAGGCGCTGGCGGCGCCCAGGCTGCTGACGCCGTTCGAGCCCCGTCGCATCTTCGGCGCGGCGTCCAACTTCATCGAACACGCCGCCGAGATGCAGACCAAGCTGGCGGCCAAGGCCGACAGCGAACCCTATATCTTCCTCAAGACGGTCGAGAGCGTGGTCGGCCCCGACGAGACCGTCGTCGTGCCGCCGCAGGTGTCGCGCCCCGACTGGGAGGTCGAGCTGGGCGTGGTGCTGGGCCGCGCTGGCAAGAACGTCGCCGTGGGCGAGGCGCACGACCTGATCGCGGGCTACACCATCGTCAACGACGTCTCGGCGCGCGACCGCACCCGGCGGACCGACTTCCCGTTCTCGCACGACTGGTTCCGCGGCAAGAGCTTTGACACCTTCACACCGCTCGGCCCCGTCTTTGTGCCGCGCGACTGTCTCGGCGATCCGCACGCCATCCGTCTGGGCCTCGACGTCAACGAGGTCTCGATGCAGGACGGCAATACGTCCGAGATGATCTTCAACATCCATGAGCAGATCGCCTATCTCTCGACGATCCTCGAAATGCGCGCCGGCGACGTGATCGCCTCGGGCACCCCGGCCGGGGTCGGCATGGGGCGCGGCGTCTTCCTGAAGGACGGCGACGTGATGCGCGCCTGGGTCGAGGGGATCGGCGAGCTGATCAATCCGGTCTCGGCGCCGCACCTGCCCCGGGAGAGTGCGTGATGGCGATCCTTGCTCGCCGCGCGCTGCTCGTACCCGTCGTGATCGTGGCCGCGATCGCCGGACTGACGCTGTGGAGCGTGGTCGGCGGAAATGCGCCGAAGGCGGCCAAGCGCGAAGACGCGCGCACCGTCCAGTTCAACATGGCCTGGCTGCCGCAAGGCAGCATGGCGGGAATCTTCGTCGCCATCGACAAGGGCTATTTCGCCGACGCCGGGCTGAACGTCGAACCCGTGCGCGGCTTCGGCGGCATGCGGACCGCCAACGAACTCGACCAGGGGATGTTCGAGTTCGCCTACCTGGACCCCCTGTCGGTCGCGCTCAACCGATCAAAGGGCGGCGCCGTGCGGATGATCGGCGGCATCAATATGCAGCTCCCGGCCGGTGCCTGCTTCGTCAAGGAGCGGCATGCGATCAAGAGGCCTGCCGACCTGGCTGGACTACGGTTCGGCGCCGGTCAGTCCTCGGCCATTCAGGCCCTGATGCCGGCCTGGCTTCAGGGCAATGGCGTCGACCCGGCCAGCGTCGAGCAGATCCAGCTTGACCCGGCCATCGTCGTCTCCTCGCTGGTCGAAGGACGGATCGACGCCGCGGAATGCTGGCTCGGCAATTCGATGGCCCTGTTCGACAAGGCGGCCAAGGCCAAGGGCGTCAGCATCGGCCGGATCGCCTATGCCGATTTCGGGCTGGACGTTTATGGCAGCGGCCTGGCGACGCGCGACGCCCTGATCGAAAGCGACCCTGAATTAGTGCGGGCCTTCACCCACGCCGCCTATCGCGGCTACGCCGAGGCGGCGCGCGATCCCCAGGGGGCGCTGACCATCATTCGCAAGCACTATCCCTTGCTCGACGAGGCCGTGACCGAGCGGCAGATCCGCGAGACCGCCGCCCTGATGGCGGCCGAGGGCGGGTCGCACCGGCTGAAGCCCGAGAAGATCCAGCGCACCGTCACGACCTTGCAGGCCAGCGGCCAGCTTCAGGGGTTCGACGCGACCGAGACGCTCTTCACCAACGCCTTCGTTCCGACGGGGAAACAGCCGTGATCGATCCCGCAGCCTATCGTCCGCGTCCGACGCGGCTCGGGCACCTGGTCCTGAAGGTGCGCGACATCGACCGTTCGCTGGCCTTCTACACCGAGGTCATGGGCCTGGAGGTGTCAGACTGGATCGACCATCAGATGGTCTTCCTGCGCGCCGGCCACGACCACCATGACCTGGCCCTGCTGCAACTGCCGCCCGGCCATTCGGACGCGCCCGAAGGCCATTATCCGGCGGTCGAGCACTTCTCGTATCGCTTGGAGACCCTCGAGGAGCTGGAGAAGGTCGCGGCCATGCTGACGGCGCGCGGCGTGCCGATCGACCGGGGTATCGGCAAGCACGGACCGGGCGCCAACAGCTTCCTCGTCTTCCGCGATCCCGACGGCAACAACGTCGAGTTCTATACCGACATGACCCAGATCGACGCCGAGCATCCCTATGCCCCGTCGGTGTGGGACGGAAAGCAGATGGCGACCTTCGATCGCTGGAATCTTGAACGCTTCCTCGTGCCGCCGCCGGCCCGCATCCAGGCCCTGCTGGACAAGGAGGGCGAGGCGTGACCCGCGCCCTGTTCAACCGCGACACGGCGATCAGCGCGGCCTTCTTCCTGCTGCTGGGGCTGGCGTGGGAATACGGCGTCCGCTGGTCGGGCGTTCAGGCCTATCTGCTGCCGCCGCCCAGCGCGATCCTGGCCGAGCTCTGGCAGTCGCGCGGGCCGATCCTGGCGCAAAGCCTGGTGACGCTGACTGAGGTCTTCTGGGGCTTCATCATCGCGGTGGTGCTGGGCGTGCCGATCGCGGCCCTGATCTATTTCTCGCGCACGGCCAAACGCACCGTCTATCCGCTGTTCGTCGCCTTGCAGAGCATTCCCAAGATCGGTCTGGCGCCCCTGATCGTCGTCTGGTTCGGCTATGGGCTGACGTCGAAGCTGATCATGGCCTTCCTGTTCGCCTTCTTCCCGATCATCATTTCGACGCTGGGCGGGCTGGCCAGCACCCCGGCGCACCTCGAGGAACATTTCCGCGCCCTGCGCGCCACGCCGCTGCAGACCTTCTGGCGGCTGCGCCTGCCGGCGGCCCTGCCCAGCTTTCTCGACGGCTGCAAGGTGGCCATGCCGCTGGCGGTCATCGGCGCGGTGGTCGGCGAGTTCGTCGGCTCGAACGACGGCTTGGGCAATCTGATCCTGACGGCGTCGGGTTCGGGCCACACGACCCTGACCTTTGCGGCCCTGTTCGCGGTGACGGTCCTGTCGCTGCTGCTCTTCTACGGCGTCGCCTATTGGGAACGCTTCATCTGGTGGCGTGCGGCATGAGCGCGGAAATCTCCATCACCGGCGTCGGCAAGGCGTTCGACGGCCGTAAGGTGCTCGATGGTGTCACCGCCGACATCGGCGCCGCAGAATTCGTCTCGGTTCTCGGCCCGTCGGGCTGCGGCAAGAGCACCCTGCTGCGCCTCATCGCCGGCCTCATCCCGTTCGAGGAGGGCGCCATCCAGGTCAACGGAGAGGCCGTGACCGGGCCCTCGGCGACGATGGGCTTTGTCTTCCAGACGTCGAACCTGCTGCCCTGGCTCAATGTACGCGACAATCTGTTGCTCGGGATCAATCTTGACGCCGCGTCGCAGCGGCTGGACGAGGCGGCGCTTGCCGAACTGGTCGAGACCCTGGGCCTGACAGGCTTCGAGGCCAGCTATCCGCACCAGCTGTCAGGCGGGTTGCGGCACCGTGTAGCCATAGGCCAGGCGCTGGCGCGTAATCCGCAAATCCTGCTGATGGACGAACCCTTCGGCGCCCTGGACGCCCTGACGCGGGACCGGCTCAACATGGAGCTGCTGCGTCTGTGGCAGCGCGACCGCAAGACGGTGGTCCTGGTCACGCACAGCATTTCCGAAGCCGTGTTGCTGTCGGATCGGGTGCTGGTGATGTCGGAACGGCCCGGCACGATCATCGAGGATGTTCGTATCGACCTGCCGCGTCCACGCGACCCCAGCGTCACGCGAGAAGATCCGGCCTTCGGCGAC
Organism: Brevundimonas bullata; assembly: GCF_003350205.1. GTDB lineage: Bacteria > Pseudomonadota > Alphaproteobacteria > Caulobacterales > Caulobacteraceae > Brevundimonas > Brevundimonas bullata. Next base: position 10,027 of record NZ_QLLC01000045.1, read on the forward strand.
TACGTCGTTCGGCTCAGCAAATTAATGGGAGTAGCGTGATGGAAAGCGGGATCGTGAAGACCGCCGGCGCTGAAATCTATTACCAGACGCACGGCGCGGGCCCGGCGGTGGTGCTGGCGCATGGCATCGGCGGTAATCACGCCCTCTGGTACGGCCAGATCGACAGTCTGGCGCGGTCGAACCGGGTCATCCTGTTCGATCATCGCGGCTTTGGCCTGTCGCGCGATCTGGACGGACGGGGGCGCGACGCCTTTGTCGAGGATCTGGTCGCCCTGCTGGATCATCTGGGCGAGGACCGGGTGGCGCTGGTCGGTCAGTCGATGGGGGCGGGGACCTGCATCGGTTTCGCCCATCAGACGCCCGAAAGGGTCGCGGCCCTGGCCATCTGCGACAGCCTGCACGGCGTCGTCGAAAGCCCTGCGGTGAAGGCGATCATGGACGCGGCTCGCATGAAGACCGCCGCCATGGATCAGATCGACCGCGTGCTGGGCGCCAAGGCGCCCAGCGACCTGGCCATGCTCTATCGCCAGATCGCCAGCTTCAACGCCGTGGACCGACACAACCTGACGGGCCAGTTCGCGGCGCGCCCCGCAGCGGACCTGGCCGACAAGGGCTATCCCATCCTGTTCCTGTGCGGGACCGAGGACGTGATCTTCCCGATTGAGGCGGTGCGGCTGGTGCAGGAGGAGGTGGCGGGGTCCTTCCTGGTCGAGGTCAATGACGTGGGCCATTCGGTCTTCGTCGAGGCGCCGACGCAGTTCAACGACACCCTCTTGTCGCTGCTCCAGATGGCCGGGCATGTCGGCAAGAGCGGCGCGGCGCACAGCAACACCGCCGGCTATGTGCGGGTCGGAGGTCAGGCATGAACAACGCAGCCTATCCCTTCGCGCAGCGCGACATTCTGAACTATGTCGACGGCGCCTTTGTCGAGGGCGACGGGTTCTTCGACAACGTAAACCCGGTGACTGGGACGGTCGCGGCGCGTGTGTCGCAGGCCGATCAGGCCCTGGTCGACCGGGCGGTGGCGGCGGGCCGTCGCGCGCTGAAGGGGCCGTGGGGCAGGATGTCCCAGGCCGAGCGTTGCAAGCTTCTGGTTCGCGTCGCCGAAGGGATTGAGGCGCGCTTCGACGACTTCGCGGCGGCCGAGATCGCCGACACCGGCAAGTCGCTGCATCAGGCGCGCACGATCGACATTCCGCGCGGCGCCGCCAACTTCCGCGCCTTCGCCGCGCTGGCCGAGGCGCGCGCCATGCCCAGCTTCCGCACCGATCTTCCTGATGGGCGCAGCGCCATCAACTATGCCGTGGCGCGTCCGCTGGGGGTGGTGGCGATCATCTCGCCGTGGAACCTGCCGCTGCTGCTGATGACGTGGAAGGTCGCGCCGGCCCTGGCCTGCGGCAATGTGGTGGTGGTAAAGCCGAGCGAGGAAACCCCCTCGACCGCGACCCTCCTGGCCGAGGTGATGGACGCCGCGGGCGTGCCGCCGGGGGTGTTCAACCTGGTCCACGGCTTCGGCGCCGCCTCGACTGGCGAATGGCTGACCGCCAACCCCGACATCGACGCCATTACCTTTACCGGAGAGTCGGCCACGGGCGGCGCCATCATGCGGGTCGCGGCGGCGGGGGTGAAGCCGGTCTCGTTCGAGCTGGGCGGCAAGAACGCCGCCCTGGTCTTCGCCGATTGCGACTTCGACGAAGCCATTGCGGGCACGGTGCGCTCGGTCTTCTCCAACTGCGGCCAGGTCTGCCTGTGCACCGAGCGCATCTATGTCGAGCGGCCGATCTTCGACCGCTTCGTCAAGGCCCTGGCCGAGCGCGCCGAGGCCCTGACCATCGGCGATCCCTGGTCGGGCGCCGACATGGGGCCGCTGATCTCGCACGGCCACCGCGACAAGGTGCTGGGCTACTACGATCTGGCGCGAGAAGAAGGCGCCACGGTGGTCACTGGCGGCGGCGTGCCCTCATTCGGCAGCGACCTGGATCAGGGCGCCTTTGTCCAGCCCACCATCCTGACCGGCCTGGGTCACGACGCTCGCTGCGTGCGCGAAGAGATCTTCGGCCCCGTCTGTCACATCGCCCCCTTCGACAGCGAAGCCGAGGCGATCGAGCTGGCCAACGACAGCGACTATGGTCTGGCGGCGGCGATCTGGACGCGCGACGTGGGGCGCGCCCACCGCGTGGCGGGGCAGATGGAGACCGGCATCGTCTGGGTCAATGAATGGTTCCTGCGCGACCTGCGCACGCCGTTCGGCGGCATGAAACTGTCGGGCATCGGACGCGAGGGCGGCGAGGCTTCGCTGAGCTTCTATTCCGAACCGACCAATATCTGCGTCAAACTCTAGGGGGAGGGGACGACATGACCGACATCGCGACAATCGCCGCAAGACTGGACGCCGCCGCGCGCGACGCCCAGGCGATCCCGCAGATCACCGGGCAGGAAGGCGAACTCGCGCTGAGCGACGCCTATGACATCCAGCGTGTGGTGATCGACCATCGCCTGGCGCGGGGCGCGACCCTGGTCGGGGTCAAGATGGGCTTCACCAGCGAAGCCAAGATGGCGCAGATGGGCCTGAAGGATCAGATCTGGGGGCGGCTGACGTCGGACATGGTGGTGGCCAACGGGGGCGTGGTCGACCGCGCCCGCTTCATCCACCCGCGCGTCGAACCCGAGGTCGCGGTGCGGCTGAAGGCGCCGCTCACGGGCGAGATCACCCGTGAAGAGGCTTTCGCCGCGATTGACGCCGTCGCCCCGGCGCTGGAGATCATCGACAGTCGCTATGAGAACTTCCGCTTCGCGCTCGGAGATGTTGTGGCCGACAACGCCTCGTCCTCGGCCTTTGTCGTGGGGGCCTGGCTGCCCGCCGATACCGACGTCGCCGACGTGCCTATGGTGATGAGCGTCGACGGCGCCGTCGCTGAGACCGGGACGAGCGCGGCCATCCTCGGTGATCCGATCTGCTCTCTGGTCGCGGCGGCGCGGCTGGCGGGGGCGGCGGGGCTGACGCTGCAGCCCGGTTGGACCGTGATGCTGGGTGGGGCGACGGCGGCGGCGGCCATCGGTTCAGCGCGTGCGGTCTCGCTCGACGCCGGACCTCTCGGCCAGGTCGGCTTCACCATCGTAGGCGGCGCGACATGAGCGGTGCCAAGAACGAGGCCAAGAACGGGGCCAAGAACGGGGAAGGACGCGTCATCCCAGGCAAGGCGCGCCCGCGCGGCCGCTTTCCCCATTACCGCCGCGCCGGCGATTTCGTTTTCGTCTCGGGCACCAGTTCGCGGCGGCCAGACAACAGCTTCGCCGGCGCCTCGGCGGACGAATTCGGCGTCGTCAGCCTCGACATCGCCGAACAGACCCGCGCGGTGATCGACAACATCGGGGCCATCCTGACCGATGCCGGGGGCTCCCTCGCTGACGTCGTCGATGTCACCAGCTTCCTCGTGAACATGAATGACTTCGGCGGCTACAACGCCGTCTACGCCGAGTATTTCGACGAATCTGGACCGGCGCGCACGACCGTCGCCGTTCACCAGCTTCCCCACCCGCATCTGCTGATCGAGATCAAGGCGACCGCCTTCATCCCGCGCGCCGACCTGTGATCCCAGGACAAAGCCCATGCTGACCTATGGCCCGCCCTTCAACTTCCGTCAGTGGATCGCCGATCATCGCGAGCAGCTGAAGCCGCCCGTCGGCAACGCCCAGATCTGGGAAGACGCTGACTTCATCGTCACCGTCGTCGGCGGGCCCAACCAGCGCACCGACTACCACGTCGATCCGCTGGAGGAGTTCTTCTATCAGCTGGAAGGCGACATGAACCTGCGTCTGTGGACCGAGGACGGTCCCAAGGACATGGCGATCCGCGAAGGCGACATCTTCCTGTTGCCGCCGAACGTCCCGCACTCGCCGCAGCGCCCCGTCGAGGGCAGCGTCGGGCTGGTGATCGAGCGCAAGCGGCCGGAAGGCGAGACCGACGCCTTCCAGTGGTATTGCGACGACTGCGGCGAGATCGTTCACCGCGTCGAGGTGCAGCTGAAGAGCATCGTGCGCGACCTGCCGCCCCTGTTCGCAGCCTTCTACGCCAGCGAGGACCTGCGCACCTGCGGCCAGTGCGGGACGGTGCATCCCGGCAAGCATAGGGCTCCGGCCTGATGTCAGATGCCTATGAAACCGCTGCGCGTCGGCTGCGCGACGCCTATGCGGGGGAGGCCGTCGCCCCCTTGCGCGATGTTCTGGACCCGACCGACGCGGTCGGCGCCTATACGGTGCAGACGATCAACACCCGCTTCTGGGAAAGCCAGGGCCGGCGGATCGTCGGGCGCAAGGCGGGACTGACGGCCAAGGCGGTCCAGGTCCAGCTCGGGGTCGACCAGCCTGACTTCGGCGTCCTCTTCGACGACATGCGGATCGCCGACGGCGGCCGCCTTGATCCTGAGCGGACGATCCAGCCCAAGGCCGAGGCGGAGATCGCCTTTGTCCTCGGCGCCGACCTGCCTGATCCTGAAATGAGCGTGGAACAGGTCGCGGCGGCGGTCGCCAGCGTTCACGCCGCCATCGAGATCGTCGACAGCCGGATCGCGGACTGGAAGATCACCTTCGCCGACACGGTCGCCGACAATGGGTCTTCCGCTTTCTTCGTCCTGGCCGAGGCGACGACGCCGCTGGCCGGGCTGGACCTCGAAGGGGCGGCGATGGCGATGAGCGTCAACGGCGTGGTCGTGTCGACCGGCGTCGGCGCGGCGGCGCTGGGCAATCCGCTCAATGCCGCCGCCTGGCTGGCGCGAACCCTGGCCGAGCGCGACGAACCGCTGAAGGCGGGCGATATCCTCTTGGCGGGGGCTCTGGGCCCGATGGTCGCGCTGACCCCCGGCGATCATGTGGTCGCTGCCATCGACGGCCTCGGCGACGTCCGCTTCACCTATGGCGAGGGCTGACGATGACCTCCAAACCCAAAACCAAGGTCGCCATCATTGGCTCGGGCAATATCGGCACGGATCTGATGATCAAGATCATGCGCCTGTCCGACACGCTGGAGATGGCGGCTTTCGTCGGCATCGATCCCGAATCCGATGGCCTGAAGCGCGCCGAACGCCTGGGCGTGCCGGTCACCGCCGAGGGGTTGGACGGCCTGGTCGCTCTGCCCGGCTTCGTCGACATCGCCATTGTCTTCGACGCCACCTCGGCGGGCGCGCACAGGCGACACAGCGAGGTGCTGACGGCGCACGGCAAGCGGGTCATCGACCTGACCCCGGCGGCGATCGGCCCCTATGTGATCCCGCCGGTCAACGGCGAGGCCCATCTGGATGCGCCCAACGTCAACATGGTGACCTGCGGCGGGCAGGCGACCATCCCCATCGTCGCGGCGGTGAACCGGATCGCCAAGGTGCATTACGGCGAGATCGTCGCCTCGATCGCCTCGAAGAGCGCCGGTCCCGGCACGCGCGCCAACATCGACGAGTTCACCGAGACCACCAGCCAGGCCATCGTCCAGGTGGGCGGCGCGACGCGCGGCAAGGCGATCATCGTCCTCAACCCCGCCGAACCGCCGCTGATCATGCGCGACACCGTCTATTGCCTTTGCGACGACGGCGACCGCGAGGCGATCCGCCGCTCGGTCGAGGCCATGGTGGCCGAGGTCCAGACCTATGTGCCCGGCTATCGCCTCAAACAGGCGGTGCAGTTCGAGGCCATCGGCGACAACGAGCCTCTGCGCATTCCCGAAATGGGCGGCGAGTTCACCGGGCTGAAGGTCAGCGTCTTTCTCGAGGTCGAAGGCGCGGCCCACTACCTGCCGGCCTATGCCGGCAATCTCGACATCATGACCTCGGCGGCGCTCAAGACCGCCGAGAAGATCGCCGAAAGGATCGCTACGTGACCTTCGATCCCACCGCCACCAAGCTGTACATTGAGGACGTGACCCTGCGGGACGGGATGCACGCCATCCGCCACCAGTACGGCCTCGACCATGTCCAGGCCATCGCCCGCGCCCTGGATCGCGCCAAGGTCGATGCGATCGAGGTCGCCCATGGCGACGGACTGCAGGGCTCCAGCTTCAACTACGGCTTCGGCGCCCATACCGACTGGGAGTGGATCGGCGCAGTCGCTGACGTTCTCGAACACAGCGTGCTCACCACCTTGCTTCTTCCCGGCATTGGGACCGTGCATGACCTGAAACGCGCCTATGATCTGGGCGTGCGCTCGGTGCGCATCGCCACCCACTGCACCGAGGCCGATGTGGCCAGGCAGCATATCGAAGCCGCCCGCGACCTGGGCATGGACGTGTCCGGCTTCCTGATGATGAGCCACATGTCCGAACCCGAGCCCCTGGCGCAGCAGGCCAAGCTGATGGAGACCTATGGCGCGCACTGCGTCTATGTCACCGACAGCGGGGGCGCGATGACGATGGATCAATATGCCGCGCGCCTGGCGGCCTATGATCGGGTGCTAAAGCCCGAAACGCAGCGCGGGGTGCACGCCCATCACAACCTGTCGCTCGGCGTGGCCAACAGCATCGTTGCGGTGCAGGGCGGGGCGATCCGCGTTGACGCGTCGCTGGCCGGCATGGGCGCCGGCGCCGGCAACGCTCCGCTCGAAGTCTTCATCGCGGCGGCCGAGGTGCAAGGCTGGAACCACGGCTGCGATCTCTATGCGCTGATGGATGCGGCCGAGGACCTGGTCCGACCGCTTCAGGACCGACCCGTGCGCGTTGACCGCGAGACCCTCACGCTCGGCTATGCCGGGGTCTATTCCAGCTTCCTGCGCCATGCCGAAAAGGCCGCCGCCGAGCATGGGCTCGACACGCGGGCCATCCTGGTTGAGCTGGGCCGGCGCAAGATGGTCGGCGGGCAGGAAGACATGATTATGGACGTGGCGCTGGACATGGCGCGAGCGTCTGCAGCCGCAGCCTGACATGTCGCTCTCCCTGATCGGCCTGTCCGGCAGTCTGCGCCGAGAGGCCTACAGCACCGCCATACTGACGACGCTTCGTGACGCCTTGCCGGGCGACATGCGCCTGGAGGTGCGATCGCTGGAGGATATCCCGCTCTTTAATGACGACCTCGATGGCAAGGATGCGCCCGCAACGGTCGCCGCCCTGCGCCGCGACATCGCCACAGCGGACGGGCTCGTGGTGATCTCTCCCGAATACAACCACGGCATGAGCGGGGTGTTGAAAAACGCGTTGGACTGGCTGTCTCGACCAGGCACGAGCAGTTGCCTGCGAGACAAGCCGGTGCTGACTTTGACGTCGTCGCCTTCGGCTCTCGGCGGCGTTCGCGCCCAGCAGCAGCTCAACGAGACCTTCATCGCCACATGCTCCCGCCTGGTGATCCGCCGGCAGATCGTGATCGGAATGGTCGCCGAGAAGGTCGTGGATGGGCGGCTATGCCACGAGCCTACCCTGGGCTTCATCCTGGACGGCGTCCGTGACCTGCGCGACGCCTGCGGTTGAAGGGTGCTGCGCTTCAGACGGCGGGCTTCACTGTTCTGGGACTCGGGTTCGTTGAGATAGTTCGCGAATTTGTCATTCGAGGGTTGTGGACTCGATGGGTGGTCCGTATAGACGCCGCTCGCTCGGAGACGGGCTGGCCCACGGGGCTTCGGAGACTAGGTTTTCGAAGTTTTGGTGGGGCAAGGGTTGAAAAACTTCTTGCTTCCTTTGGTTGTTTCAGCTAGGTTCCGCGCTTCGATTAAATCGCTGATTTGCCGGTGCGGGAGGCTTCTTCGCTTTTCCTGTCGGTCTTCTGCGGCTCTGAAAGCTTCGGCGTTTAGGTCTTCAGAAAGGTTAGTTGGTTCGGTTGACTTGGAGTTTGGCTTTCCTTAGATAGCCGCCTCCGCCGGGCCTTCGGGTTCGGGAGTGTTGAGAGAAAGTTCTTTAAAAAGAACTGCTTGACACGGAAAATCAGGGGCGGTAAACACCGCCTCCGCCGCGAACGGGCGCTAAACGGTTTGGCTGGTTTGTTCCGGTCCTGGTCTTTGAAATCGTTGATCTGGAAAGAGAA
>NZ_QLLC01000046.1 GCF_003350205.1 Brevundimonas bullata
GTCGCCACCTTCCGCCCCGCCGTGGGTCCGCACGTTTTTACACAGCCTCGATCGATTGCGGGATTGGGCTTCGGCGCCGACAGCGGACATTAGGACGGCGGCCAAAATCATACGCCAGTTCGAGCGGACCGGGCATGGCGCCTCGCTCTGGTGTTGCGTTTACATGCTGAGGGTTCAGGGCGCCGTCCTGGCCTTCTTCAGTTCGGTTTGAAGCGCTGCGGCTCGCCGTCTCCGCTCGCCCAGCACGGGCTATTCGGTCGGGCGAAGGGGATTTGACATCGTCGATTTATACAACATATTGCGCAATATATTTCATGATGGGGTCGATGATGAAGACTCGCGCTTTCCTTTCGCTGCTGGCGGTCTTCGGTATGGGGTCGGCGCCGGTTGGGGCGCAGACGCTGGATCGGGGGGCGCAGCGGGAGTTGGTGGCGCGCCTCGATACGGCGCTGAAGCAGAACTACGTCTTTCCTGACCGCATCCCCGCCATATCGGCTGAGCTGGAGCGACGGGTGGAGGCTGGGCCGGTCGAGGCCGGGGCGTTTGCAGAGACCCTGTCGCAAGGGATGGTCAAGGCGAGCGAGGACCTGCATTTCTCGGTGGTCTTTGATCCCGAGGAGGTCGCCGCTGACCGCCAGGCGAAGGCGGGCGGCGAGACCAGCACTCAGGCGCAGCGTGACCGGGAGCGCGGGGCCAATTTCGGTTTTCGTGACGCGCGTCGGCTGGACGGCGACCTGGCCTATGTTCGCTTCGACTTCTTCGCCGATCCGCAATACGCCCAGGAGACGGCGGCGGCGGCCATGCGGTTCGCTGAAGGCGCCAAGGGGCTGATCTTCGACCTGCGCCACAACAACGGCGGGGTGCTGGAGATGGCGCAGTTCCTGATGAGCTACCTCTATCCGGCGGGCAAGGATCAGGCCTTCTTCGACTACAACTACAATGAAAAGGGCGTGCAGTTGGCGCGAAGCCAGTGGAGCCTGCCCGCCGTGCCTGGGCGGCGTTCGGGAGATATTCCCGTCGTGGTTCTGACCGGATCGACGTCGTTTTCCGCCGCCGAGTGGATGGCGTTTTCGTTGCAGCGTCTGGGGCGGGCGACCGTGATCGGGGAGCAGACCGCCGGCGGGGCGCATCCTGTGACCCGCGTGCCGGTCGACGACCGCTTCATGTTGCAGGTCCCGTTCGGCCAGATCCGCGATCCGATCAAGGGGCAGGACTTTGAGGGCGTCGGCGTGACTCCCGATCTGGCGGTCCCGGCCTCGGACGCGCTGCTGGTCGCGCAGAAATTCCTGCTGCAGAGCCGGGCGGAGGCCGGCGACGCGGACGCCAGATGGGCGCTGGTTCCGGTCGAGCTGGCGCTGGCGGGTCAGGCGCCGAGCACGGCGGATATGGACGCGGCGGCCGGGGCCTATGAGGGGCGGACGCTGGTTCGCACGCGGGGCGGTCTAGCTTATCACTGGCGGGACCGCTTCGTCCTGGCGCTCGATCCGATAGGCAAGGATCTGTTTGCGGTTCAGGGAACGGATGACTACCGCTTCCGGCTGGTGCGGGTCCGCGGCGCCGTCGCCGGACTGGAGCGCCTGGAGAAGTCTGGCGAGACGACAAGCTATCGTCGCCTGGATTGAGGAGGCGTCAGACGAATGATCGAGTTGAACCGCACCTATCTGGGCCGTCTCAGCGAGCAGCTGAGCGAACTGATCGAGCAGCAGTCGGCCGAGGTGTTCAAGCGCGCCGGTCTGGTCATTCCGGTCAAGTCGTCGTCCCTGATGATGGCGATCGCGACCTTGGGCCCGGTCTCGGTCGCCGATCTCGGGCGGGCGCTGGATCGCTCGCATCAGCTGATCCAGCAGAAGATCCCCAAGCTGGTGAAGCTGGAACTGGTCACGCGCCAGCCCGATCCCGAGGATCAGCGGGTGAGCTTGATCGCGATCACGGACAAGGGACGCGAACAGCTGGCCCTGCTGGACAGTCTGGATGGCGCGTTCGAGCGCGCCTATGACGAGATGGAGCAGGAGGCGGGGCCCGTGTTCGACGCGATCAAGCGGGCCGTCCAGTCCCTGAAGGCGCGTCCTCTGGTCGAGCGAATGGACGTCTGAACGTCTTCGCGGCGCGGCAAAATCCCCTGTTAACCCGAAGGGCGCACCCTTGGTCCCGTGGCCGGGATTCGGTTTGGCCGGAGGAGTGTGGATGGCGGACCTGTCGGTCGCGCAAAGGGCTGCTCTGGCCCAGCTGATCGCCGCTTGCCCGGATCATCTGCTGTCCCAGCTGGAAGCGCTGGCGGCGGCGATGACGGGGGATCGGGCGTGGGCGCTGCGCGACATGGTCGAGGCGGAGGGGCTGGATCGGCGTCGGCGCGACGCGGCCTTTGCGCCGCTGTCGCCGCTGTTCCGGCCGCGCGCCGACGGGCTGGAGGGGCTGAGCTTTCCGAGCGGCGTTCCGGCGCGGCTGTGGCGGCTGGCCACGCGCAATGAACCTGAACTGCTGCCGCAACTGGATCGCGACGACGAGCTGTCGCGCATGGTCGCGGACCGGCTGTGCCTGAGCGCGGCCTCGGCGGTGCGGGATCAGGGCGAGGGCCTGTGGCCCGAGGCGACGGCGGATCAAGTCGCGGAACTGGCCGCCTGTTTCGATCTGGCCGGGCTGACGCGGCGCTGTCTGGACCATCTGGAGGCCTGGATGGGCCGGCCCGGATCGGCGGCGACGGCGGAGCTGAAGCTGGCCCTGCGGCAGGCGGCGAGCATCGCGCCGGACGGGGCGGAGCGGCTGATGGAGATATTGTTCGCCCATCTGTCGGACGCGCGGATGATGCTGCGGGTCGTGGCCCACGCCACGCCGGTGGCGGGGCGCGAGACCTTTTTGGGCGAGAGCGAGCTGGCGGTCTTCATCGACCGGGTGGTGACGGCGCTGGCCCACCGGGCGGCCCAGGCCACGGCCTTTGACCCGACCGCCGAGGGCGCGGACCCGGCGACGCTGAAGGCCGATCTGGACTGGTGCGCCGAGACCCTGTCGGAGATCGACGTCAGCCTGCCGCTGCGTAGCGACAGCGCCTGGGGCAAGGCGGTGCGGCAGGCGCGGCTGAAGATCGCGCTGCGGCTGTCGGAACTGTTCACCGCGGCGGAGCGGGCGGCGGTCGCCGTCCTGCCGGTCGAGCGCACGGCCCTGGTCGGTCGAATGACCCGGCCGTCGCCAAGGCTGGATCAGCCGGTCGATGTGGCGGCTGCGGCGCGGGCCAAGGCCCTACTGGCGGTGATCGGCCTGGTGCGCGGTCCGGCGGCGGTGTTCGGCTGCGAGGCGGAACGACGCCAGACGGCGGAAGGCCTGACCGGGCGGCTGGCGACCTGGGCCGACGAGGCCATCGAGCGGCTGAACGACGGCGAGGCGGCGGACGAGGCTGTGGCGCGCAAGCGTATCGCCCTGACCGCCGAACTGCTGGGTCAGATCGGCGCGCGCGAGGCGCAGCGGACGGTGCGGCGGCGGCTGACGGTGGCCGGGGCGCCGCCCAGCGTCGCGGTCGAGGCTGCGACCTCGGGAGCCTCGCGTCGGCGCGCCTGATCCGCTAGAGCGCAGGGCATGACGATCTTCTGGATCATGACGGGACTGGCGGCGGCGATGGCCGGGCTTCTGGTGTTGGCCGGCGCGCGGCGCGGGGCGGATACCGAGGCTGTGGTCGACCGCGAGGCCGGCGCGCGCGAACTGGCTGAGCTGGACCGGCTGAAGACACGCGGCCTGCTGGACGAGGCGGGCTGGACCGCCGCGCGGGCCGAGGCGGGACGGCGGCTGCTGGCCGCGCGTCGCGATGCGCGGGCGCCGGTCGCGGGATCGAAGGACCGGGTCTGGGTGCTGGCCGGGATCGGGCTGACGGCGGCGGCGTCGCTGGCGCTCTATCTGGGGATCGGCGCGCCGGGCATGGCGGATCAGGCCTATGAGACGCGGGTGCGGGACTGGGCCTCTTCGCCCGAGACGCTGGAGCCGGCGCAGGCGGCGGCGGTCATTGGCCGCATCGTCAAGGATCGGCCCGACGATCATCAGGCCCTGGTCATGCTGGGCGCGGCGCGCTTCGAGGCGGGCGACCCCATCGGCGCGGCCTCGGCCTTCCGTCGGGCGCTGGCGATCAAGCCGGACGACGCCCAGAGCTGGGCGCGGCTGGGCGAGAGCCTGGTGCGGGCCAACGAGGGCGCGGTCGGCGGCGACGCCGAGGCAGCCTTCGTCGAGGCCTTGAAGCGCGACCCGGATCAGCTGGGCGCGCGCTATTTCCTGGGCGAGGCGGCGCTGAAGCGCGGCGACAAGGCCGGGGCGGCGGCGGCCTGGGGGCCGCTGATCGCGGCGCTGGAGCCGCACGATCCGCGCCGGGCGGAACTGCAACAACGATTGGGCGGGGCCGGATGAGCCTGCGCTGCAACCCTTCTGTGATGTCCTGACATGAGCTGGCTTCCCAAATCGCCCAAGGCGCGGCGGCGTCTGTGGATCGTGGCCGCGGCGGCGCCGGTGCTGGCCCTGGCGGTCGGCCTGTCGCTGTGGGCCATGAAGGACAATGTCACCTACTTCTTCTCGCCGTCCGAAGTGACCGAGGAAGCGGCGCCGGCGGGGCGGGTGATCCGTCTGGGCGGGCTGGTCGAGGCCGGCAGCGTGGTCAAGGGCGCGGACGGGACGGTGGCCTTCGTCGTCACCGACAACGCCGGGACCGCCAAGGTCAGCTATCACGGCGACCTGCCCGACCTGTTCCGCGAGGGGCAGGGCATCGTAGCCCAGGGCGCCTTCCGCCCCGACCGCGTGTTTGAAGCCAGTCAGGTGCTGGCCAAGCACGACGAGACCTATATGCCGCGCGAAGTCGCCGACCGGCTGAAGGAAAAGGGCGAGTGGCGGCCTGAGACGGGCGAAGCGCCCCCGAGCCAAGCGAGCCGCAGCCTGTGATCGTCGAACTGGGGGCGTTTGCGCTGATCCTGGCCCTGGTCTTGGCGGGGTTGACGACGGCGCTGGCGACGGCGGGGCGGCTGAGGCTGAGCCCGGTGCTGGCGGGGGCCGGGGGCGGGGCGCTGATCGCCTCGGCAGCGGCGACGGCCCTGGCGTTTGCGGCCCTGATCTACGCCTTTGCGGTGTCGGACTTCTCGGTGTCGAACGTGGCCCTGAACAGCCACACCGACAAGCCGATGCTCTACAAGGTGGCCGCCGCCTGGGGCAGCCATGAAGGCTCGCTGGTGCTGTGGTGTCTGGTCATGACCGGCTTCGGCGGGGCGCTGGCGCAGGCGCGCGGCCTGCCGTTCGGGCTGAAGACGTCGAGCGTGGCGGTGCAGGGCGCGCTGTCGACCATGTTCCTGGCCTTCGCCGTCTTTACGTCGAACCCGTTCGCCCGGCTGGACCCGGCCCCGGTGCAGGGGGCGTCGCTGAACCCCCTGTTGCAGGACCCGGCGCTCGCCTTCCATCCGCCGCTGCTCTACGCGGGCTATGTCGGGTTTTCGGTCTGTTTCTCGCTGGCGGTCGCCGCCCTGATCGAGAAGCGGGTCGATCCGGCCTGGGGCCGCTGGGTGCGGCCGTGGGCGCTGGCGTCCTGGGCCTTTCTGACGGTCGGCATCCTGCTGGGGTCCTTCTGGGCCTATTACGAGCTGGGGTGGGGCGGCTGGTGGTTCTGGGACCCGGTCGAGAACGCCAGCTTCATGCCGTGGCTGGCGGGGGCGGCCCTGCTGCACTCGGCCATCGTCACCGAGCGGCGCGGGGCGCTGGCGGGATGGACGGTCTTCCTCGCTATTCTGGCCTTCACCTTCTCCATGCTGGGGGCGTTTCTGGTGCGCTCGGGCGTCCTGACCAGCGTCCACGCCTTCGCCGTCGATCCCGAGCGGGGCATGATGCTGCTGGCCATCCTGGGCGTGGCGGCGGGCGCGGCCTTCATCCTATTTGCGTTCCGGGCGCCGGCGATCCGGTCGGGCGCGGCCTTTGCGCCGATCAGCCGCGAAGGCGCGCTGGTGCTGAACAACCTCTTCCTGACGGCGGCGGCGGCGACGGTGCTGCTGGGGACGCTGTATCCGCTGATCCTCGAGGGGATTTCGGGCGCGACCATTTCGGTGGGGCCGCCCTATTTCGCCGCGACCTTCGTGCCCCTGCTGCTGGTGGCCTGCCTGATCCTGCCCGCCGGGCCTCTGCTGGCGTGGAAGCGCGGCGACCTGAAGGGGGCCTTGCAGCGGCTGTGGCTGGCGGCGGGTCTGGCGGTCGTGGCGGCGTTCGCGGCCTTCCTGCTGTTCGAGCCGAGGAAGGCGCTGGCGGCGGCGGGTCTGGGCGTCGGGGCCTGGCTGATCCTGGGGGCGCTGGCCGAGGTCGGCGTGCGCACCAAGGCCTTCCGGGCGCCGCTGGCTGAGACCTTGCGCCGGGGCAAGGGTCTGCCGCTGGGGGCCTGGGGCATGGCCCTGGCCCACGCGGGTCTGGGCGTCTTCATCCTGGGGGCTGTGGTCGAGACCAGCTTCAAGGCCGAGGCGGCGGCGGCCGTGCCCCTGGGCGGCGTGGTCTCGTCGGGGCCGTGGCGGGTGAGACTTGACGCGGTCGAGGTGATCGAGGGGCCGAACTATCTGGCCGAGCAGGGGCGGCTGACGGTCATGCCGGTCGAGGGGCGTGCGGTCGAGCGCGTCGTCACCGCCGAGCGCCGCTTCTTCCCGGCGGGCGGGCAGACGACGACCGAGGTGGGGCTCGACTTCCGCGGGCTGGACGACGTCTATGTGGTCATGGGCGAGCGGGCGCGCGCGGACGACGGCCAGCAGGCCTGGACGGTCCGGGTCTATTACAATCCGTGGGCGCGGCTGATCTTCCTCGGCCCGGCGATCATGGCCCTGGGCGGGGTGCTGTCCCTGATGGATCGGCGGCTGCGGGTCGGGGCGGGTTCGCGTCGCAAGATGGAGGTCAAGGCGTGAGGCGGCTGGCGGCGTTGGCGGGGGCGCTGGCTCTCGCGGCGGGCGCGGCGATGGCGGAGCCGCCACCGGCGCCGGATCGGCCTCTGCCGGACGCGGCGCAGGAGGCGCGGGCGCGGGCCCTGTTCGGCGACATCCGCTGCGTCGTCTGCCAGCACGAATCCATCGCCGACAGCCCGGCGGGCATCGCCGCCGACATGCGCCGTCTGGTGCGCGAGGAGATCGCGGCGGGCAAGAGCGATCAGGCGGTGCGTCAGGATCTGGTGCGGCGTTACGGCGACTATGTCCTGTTCCAGCCGCCGGTGCGGGCCGGGACCTGGCTGCTGTGGTTCGGGCCGTTCGCCCTGGTGCTGGGGGCGGGGGCGGTGTTCGTGTGGCGGGCGCGGCGGCGGCGGGTCGAGGTGCAGCCTCTGACGGCGGACGAGGAACGGGCGTTGGCGGAACTCACCGCCGAGTCTGACGAGGCCGAGCGCGGATAGTCGGCCGCAGCTGTCGCGCCACCCGCGCCTAGCCCTGAAAGGGCATGCTTGCACCCCCTCCCAACCCTCCCCCCTCGAGGGGGAGGGCCTTTGTTTCTGTCCAAAGCGAAAGCGTTTCGCCGCGATCCTGACGCACGCGCGCCTCACGGCGAACGCGGATCAGGGACAACCATCGCGAGGGCGTGCATTGGCTTAGGCTGCAACCCCCTATATCCATGGGCGAACGGAGCTTTTGGAGCTCCAGATTTCAGGACTGCAAGGACGACGATGCTGAAACGCAAGGAGTTCATTCTAGGGGCGGCCGTCGGCCTGTCCTTCGCTGCTGTCGCGACGGCGGGCGGGGTCATTACGTGGCCGGGCGCCCATGCGGCGCCCGCAGCGGCGCAGGCGGGACGGCTGGTTCCCTCGGCCGGGGCCGCCGGTCTGGCCTTTGCGCCGCCGCAGGGCGCGCCGCTCAGCTTCGCCGACATCTTCCAGCAGGTCGCGCCCGCCGTGGTGCAGATCGACGTCAAGACGCGGGTGCAGCGGCCCACCGGCATGTTGCAGATCCCCGGCTTCGGCGCCGTGCCCATTCCCGGCGCGCCGCGCGGCGGGGGGTCGGGCGAGAACGAAGACGATTCGACCACGGCTCTGGGCGCCGGTTCAGGCTTCCTGATCTCGGCCGACGGTTTCATCGTCACCAACAACCACGTCGTCGAGAACGCCGAGGAGATCAACGTCAAGTTCAGCGACGGGCGCGAGCTGAAGGCGCGTCTGATCGGTCGCGACGAAGGCACGGACCTGGCGGTCATCAAGGTCGAAGGCGACGCCTTCCCGTTCGTCAGTTTTGAAGAGTCCGCTGCGCCGCGCGTTGGCGACTGGGTCATCGCCGTGGGCAACCCCTTCGGCCTGGGCGGCACGGCCACGGCGGGCATCGTCTCGGCCATGTCGCGCGACATCGATCCGGCGGGCTACAACGAATATCTGCAGATCGACGCGGCCATCAACCGGGGCAACTCGGGCGGGCCGACCTTCGACATCTATGGTCGGGTGATCGGGGTCAATACGGCGATCTTCTCGCCGACGGGCGGCTCGGTCGGCATCGGCTTCGCCATTCCGGCCTCGACCGCCAAGAGCGTGACCGACAAGCTGATGCGCGGCGAGACCGTCGAGCGCGGCTATCTGGGCGTGCAGATCGTCACCCTGTCCAGCGAGGCGGCGGCGGCCCTGGGCCTGCCCGAGAACACCAAGGGCGCCTATGTCGGCGACGTCACGGCTGACGGCCCCGCCGACAAGGCCGGGATGAAGGTCGAGGACATCGTGGTCAGCGTGAATGGCGAAGCCATCGACAGCTCGACCGAGCTGACGCGCCGCGTGGCCCGCGCCAAGGTCGGCGACGCCCTGCGGCTGGAAGTGCTGCGCGACGGTCGCCGCCAGACGCTGAACGTTCGCGCCGGTCGTCGTCCGTCCGAGGCCGAGCTGCGCGCAGGTTCAGGCGAGGACGAAGGCGAACAGGCGACGCCGTCAGCCCCCGCCGGGCAGGCGGTGGAAGGCATGACCGTGACCGGGATCACCCCGGCCCTGCGGCAGCGCTACTCCATCCCGGACGGCGTCAACGGCGTGGTGGTGACGGCGGTGGAGCCGCGCTCCAAGGCCGGGCAGATGCAGATGCCGGTAGGCACGGTCATCATGCGGGCCAACAACCGCGTGGTGTCTTCGGCGGCGGACCTCAAGGCGGCGGTCGATGCGGCCCGGTCGGCGGGACGCCCCGGTGTGCTGCTGCTGGTGCGCACGTCCAGCGGCAACACCTCGGTCGTGTTGGAGCTTTCCAAGTCTGAATAAGGCGTAACTCACGGGATCGGCGGCGATGCGCTAACATCGCCGCCGAATCTGTATTCAGGAGGGGTCCATGCGTATTCTGGTGGTTGAGGACGACGCTGAAGCGGCGACGGCGATGGTGCGCGGCCTGAGCGAGGCCGGGCACGAGGTCACGCACGCGGTGGACGGCGCCTTCGGCTTGCTGGAGTCGCAAAAGGGCGGCTACGACGTCTATGTCGTGGACCGCATGATGCCGCGTCTGGACGGCGTCGGCATGGTCGAGACGGTGCGCAAGGGCGGCGATCAGACGCCGGTCCTGTTCCTGTCGGCGCTCGGCGAGGTCGAGGACCGGGTGACGGGGCTGAAGGCCGGCGCCGACGATTACCTTGTGAAGCCCTATGCCTTCGCCGAACTGATCGCGCGGGTCGAGGCCCTGGCGCGCCGTCGCGAGACGGGCGGGGTGCAGACCGTGCTCAAGGTCGGCGACCTGGAGATGAACCTGATCGCCCGCACCGTGCATCGCGGCGCGACCGAGATCGACCTTCAGCCGCGCGAGTTCCAGTTGCTGGAGTTCCTGATGCGCCACGCCGGCCAGTCGGTGACGCGCACCATGCTGCTGGAGAAGGTGTGGGAATACCACTTCGACCCACAGACCAACGTCATCGACGTCCACATCAGCCGCCTGCGCTCCAAGATCGACAAGGGTTTCGACCGGGCCATGCTGCAAACCGTGCGCGGCGCGGGGTATCGGCTGGAGGCGTAAGCCTTCAGCCTCCCGCCTGATATGAAACTGCCCTCGCTTTTCAGGCGGACGCCGTTTCGGCTGACGCTGCTGTTTCTGGCGCTGTTCGTGGCCACGGCCAGCGCGGTGCTGGCCTACGTCTATGTCGCCTCGGCGTCGGAGGCGCGGGCGCGAGCCGAGGCGGGGGTGCGGGCCGAGGTGGAGGCCCTGACGGCGGTTTACCGGACGCGGGGCGTGGACGCCCTGAACCAGGCGCTAGTCGACCGGACGCTGCGGGGCGGGTCCTATCTCTATCTGCTGATGGACAAGGATCGGAAGACGATCACCGGCAATATCTCGACCTCGCCGCTGGAGCCGGGGGCGGCGGTGCAGGGCGGGCGCTGGGACGATTTCCGCCTGACCGACACCGACGAGGCCGGCAAGGTCCGCAAGCGTCAGGCCATCGGCGTCGAGATGCCGCTGGCGGGCGGCGAGCAGTTGTTCGTCGGTGAGGACATCGGCGACATCGAGGCCTATCTGGCGCGCCTGACCCAGGCCCTGTGGGGGGCCATGATCATGGTCCTGATCCTCGGCATCGGCGGCGGTCTGGTGATCAGTCGCCGCGTGGAAAAGTCGATGAGCGGGCTCAACCGCGTGGTCATGGCGGTGCAGGAGGGCGACCTGAAGGTGCGGGCGCCCGTCACCCATTCGGGCGATGAACTGGACGAGCTGGGTCAGGGGCTGAACACCATGCTGGACCGGCTGGAGGCCTCGATGGCCTCGATCCGCCATGCGGGGGACGCCATCGCCCACGACCTGCGCTCGCCGCTGACGCGGATGCGGGCCAAGCTGGAGGTGGCGCTGATGGACGCCGACGCCGGCAAGGTGTCGGGGGTGGACGCCCTTGGCATCGCGCTGGACGAGGCGGACCTGTTGCTGAAGACCTTCAACACGGTTCTGGCCATCGCGCGGCTGCAAGCGGGCGGGGCGCCCGATCCCAAGGTGTTCGACGCCGCCGAACTGGCCACGGACATGGCCGAGCTGTACGAGCCCTCGGGCGAGGACAAGGGGCTGGAGTTCTCGTCGGAGATCGAGAAGGGGCTGATGATCGAGGGCAATCAGCCCTTCCTGGCCCAGGCCCTGGCCAACATCATCGACAACGCTATCAAATACACGCCGTCGGGCGGGGCGGTGAAGTTCCGGGCGCGACGGCGGTCGTCGGGCGAGATCGAGTTTTCCGTCACCGACACCGGGCCGGGCGTGCCGGACGAGGACCGCGAGCGCGTGCTGCAACGCTTCGTTCGGCTGGACAACAGCCGCACCGAGGCGGGCTCGGGTCTGGGTCTGTCGCTGGTGACGGCGGTGGCCGAGGCCCACGGCGGGCGGGTGCAGCTGGATGAAGGACCGGGGGCCTATGGCGGGCAGGGGCCGGGTCTGCGGGTGGCCCTGATCCTGCCCCCTGCCAGTGGAACCGCGAGCGGGACGAACTGATGAGTGACGCTCTGGGTCTGAGGCTGAAGCCGTGCGGGCCGGTGCGCCATGCGGAGGCGGCGGGCCGCATCCATGAGCGGCTGGTCGAGGCGGCGGAGGCGAAAGGCTGGCGCGCGACGCTGGACGGGGCCTGGGGGGCGCTGGAGCCGGTGTTCGCGGCCTCGCCCTATCTGGGCGGGCTGGCGCGGCGCTGGCCGGAGCGGCTGAGGCAGATCCTGGAGACGGCGCCGGAGACGCGGCTGGCTGAAATCCTGGCCGCGACCGAGGCGATCGACGGACCGGCGGACGAGGCCAAGGCGCCGCTGCGTTGGCTTAAGGCGGAACTGCATCTGCTGACGGCCCTGGCCGATCTCGGCGGGGTCTGGGATCTGGATGCGGTCACAGGGGCGCTGTCGCGGTTCGCCGACGCCACGGCCCAGGCGGCGCTGCGCTGTCTGGCCCACGATCAACGCCGACGCGGCAAGCTGACCTCGGCGGCGGATGATCCGCGCGGGCCTGTGCCGGGCCTGTTCGTCCTGGCCATGGGCAAGGGCGGGGCGTTCGAGCTGAACTATTCCTCGGACATCGACCTGTCGCTCTTCTTCGAGCCGGATGTCTTGGAAGGCGCGCTGGGCGAGGGCGTGGAGGCGCAGGGCTTCGTCAACCGCCTGGCCCAGGGTCTGGCGACCCTGCTGAGCGAGCGGACGGCGGACGGCTATGTCTTCCGGGTGGATCTGAGGCTGAGGCCCGATCCGTCCTCGACCCCGCCAGTGGTCGCGGCGCCCATGGCCCTGGCCTATTACGAATCCGTCGGACAGAACTGGGAGCGGGCGGCCTTCATCAAGGCGCGGGTCTGCGCCGGGGACATGGGCGAGGGCGCGGACTTCCTGAAGGCTCTGGTCCCCTTCGTCTGGCGCCGCAGCCTGGACTATCAGGCGGTGCTCGACATCCAGTCGATCAAGAAACAGATCCACGTCCACAAGACCGGCGAGGGGCTGGACGCGGCGGGGGCCAATCTGAAGCTGGGGCGCGGCGGCATCCGCGAGATCGAATTCTATGTCCAGACCCAGCAGCTGATCCTGGGCGGACGCGATCCGGGGCTGAGGTCGTCGCGGACGCTGGAGGCGCTGGACGCCCTGACCGAGCGCGGCCATGTGGCGCCCCAGGCGCGCGACGAACTGGCCGCCGCCTATGTCGAGCTGCGCGGGCTGGAGCACCGGGTGCAGATGCTGGCCGACGAGCAGAGCCATGTGCTGCCGGTCGATCCCGAGCGCCGGGCCGACGTGGCGGCGCTGGCGGGCGAGGGCGATCTGGGCCTGTTCGACGCCGGGGTCGAAAGCCTGCTGATGGGCGTCAATCAGCGCTATGGCGAATTGTTCGAGGGCGGCGAAGAGCTGTCGTCCCCCTATGGCAGTCTGGTCTTCACCGGGGTCGAGAATGATCCGGGCACGCTTGAGACGCTGAAGCGGATGGGCTTTTCCGAGCCCGCGACCGTGTCAGACACAATCCGCAGCTGGCACCACGGGCGCATTCCGGCGACGCGGACGGCGCGGGGGCGCGAGCTGTTCACACGCCTGGCCCCGCAGTTGCTGACGGCGGTGGCCAAGACGGGGGCGCCGGATGCGGCGTTTCGGCGGTTCGCGGTCTTCTTTTCCGGTCTGAGCGCCGGGGTGCAGGTGCAGGCCCTGTTCCTGAACCAGCCCAAGCTGTTCGATCTGGTGGTCGGGGTCATGGCCTTCGCGCCTAGACTGGCGCGCGCCCTGGGCCGTCAGCCTCAGGCGCTGGACGGCATTCTGGACGCCCGGTTCCTGACGGCGCTGGGCACGGACACGGGTCTGGCCGATCAGGTGGTGCGCGAGGCGCACGAGGCGGGCGACTTCGAGGGGGCCATGAACGCCGTGCGCCGCCTGCACCGCGAGCAGACCTTCCGCATCGGCATGCACGTTATCACTGGCCGGACGACGGCGGAGCAGGCCGGGCTGACCAACACCTCCCTGGCCGACGCCTGCATGAGGGGCCTGGCGCCGGCGGCCCTGACCGAGGCCGAGCGGATGGGCGGGGCGTTCGAGGGCGCGGTCGCCGTGGTGGCCCTGGGCAAGGCCGGGTCGCGCGAGATGACGGCGGGGTCGGATCTGGATCTGATGACCGTCTATGCGGCGGCGCCCGAGGCGGTCTCGGCGGGCAAGGGCTGGAGCGCGGACCTGTTTTACGGCCGCTTCACCCAGAGGCTGATCGCCGCCCTGTCGGCGCACACCGCCGAGGGCGGGTTGTACGAGGTGGACATGCGGCTGCGGCCCACCGGGTCCAAGGGGCCGGTGTCGGTGCGGCTGGAGGCGCTGGACGACTACTACGCCACCGAGGCCGAGACCTGGGAGTTCATGGCCCTGACGCGCGGGCGGCTGGTCTGGGCCAGCGACGAGGCCTTCGGCGCGCGGGTCGAGGCGACGCTGGAGGCGGCGCTACGACGGCCCAGGCCTGGGGTGGACGTGGCGCGTGACGTGCGGGCCATGCGCGATCTGATGGATCGCGAGCGGCGGCCCAAGGGCTTCTGGGACCTGAAGCTGTCGGCGGGGGCGCAGGTGGACGCCGAGTTCGTGGCCCAGTACCGCCAGCTGTGCGCGGCGGCGGCGGGCGAGCCGTTGACCGTCTCGACGCTGGAGGCGCTGAAGGACGATCCCATCCTGGCCGACAGCTGGCGCACGCATCAGCAACTGGGTCAGCTGATGGCCTGCGCCTTCGAGGACAAGGGCGACCCGGATGCGGAGCCGGCGGGCTTCCAGCAGCGGCTGGCGGCGACGGTGGGGGTGGCGGACTTTGACACGCTGAAGGCGCGGCTGATCGATCTGCGCCTGCGGGCCCGGCGGGCGTTCGAGGCGGCGCTGCCGAGCGCAGAGGCCTGAGCCACGGCTCTCCTGCTCCCTTCCCCCTCGAGGGGGGAGGGGCCGGGGATGGGGGTGTGGACGCTAAGGTGTGCTTTTAGGCGCGGGCGGCTGGAGGGTCGGCGTCTCCAGTGCATGACCGGCTGATCGCATGGCTGCACCCCCACCCAACCCTCCCCCCTCGAGGGGGAGGGCTATCTTTGTCGGCGACGGAAACTGATCCGACCGGCGTTCTACTTCTCGACAGGGATGTTTTCGGGCTGAGGCCCGCGGAGACCATCGAGATGAACAAGACCCTTGGCGGGATCGCCGCCATCGCCATTCTGACCGTTTTCGGCGGCGTGGCCGTCGCGCAAACCGCAACCCCGCAGCGGCCTGCGCGCGCTATGGCTCAGCCGGTGTCGCAAGCTGACTTCGTCCAGCGCCGGGTGGAGCGTCTGCGCGCCGCCGACGCCGACCGCGACGGCACGGTCACGGCTGAGGAAATGCGCGCTGCCGGTCAGGCCAAGCGGGCCGAGCGCCGCACCGCCATGTTCGACCGTCTGGACGCGAACAAGGACGGCGCCATCAGCCGGGCCGAGTTCGAGGCGCCGCGCGCCGACGGCCAGCGGGCCGGTCCCGGCGAGCGCGGCCCGCGTGCTGAACACGCCGGTCGCGGTCATCGCGGCGGGATGCAGCGCGGAGCCCAGCGCATGGGTCGCAACGGCGAAGGCCGGTTCCCCGTCGTCATCGCCGAGGCTGAGCGCAAGGCGACCGAGGCCTTCGCCCGGCTGGACGCCAACCGCGACGGTTCGCTGACCGGCGAAGAGCGTCGCGCAGGGATGCAGGCGCGTCGCGCCGAGATGCGCGAGAAGCGTCAGGAGCGGCGTCATGCGGCCCCGGCGGCGTCGCCTTCGACGCCCGCTTCGGAGTAAGGAAGATGTCGGGGAAGGCGGTCCGACCGTCGGCCCGTTTCGTGAACGGCGAAAGAGGCTGGATTGGCGAAGACCGCCGACCCCGACGAGGAACTGGTGCGGCGCGTGGGTCAGGGCGACCCCGCGGCGATCCAGGCCATGGTCGCCAGGAAGCTGCCGCGCATGCTGATGCTGGCGCAGCGGATGCTGGGCGATGCGACGGAGGCTGAGGACGTGGCCCAGGAGGCGATGCTGAGAGCCTGGAGACAGGCGCCGCGCTGGGCGCCGGGTCAGGCCAAGTTCGACACCTGGCTGCACCGGGTGGGGCTGAACCTCTGCTACGATCGGCTGCGGCGTCGGCGCGAGATCGCGACGGATACGCCGCCGGATCGACCCGACGACGGGCCGGCGCCGGACAGCGGTCTGCTGGCGCAGGAGACCGGCGCGCGGGTCGAGGCGGCCCTGGCGAAGCTGCCGGAACGGCAGCGCGAGGCCATCGTCCTGTGTCACTATCAGGAACTGGGAAACATCGAGGCGGCGGGGCTGATGAACGTCAGCGTCGAGGCCCTGGAGAGCCTGCTGTCGCGTGGACGGCGGGCGTTGCGGACGGCGCTGGCCGATATGGCACCGGATGCAGTGAGAGCGGCGAATGGGTAAGGCGGGGGCTGGAACCATGACGATGACGTACGAGCGGTTTGAATATCTGACCGACGCCTATGGCGGCGACCTGCGACGCTGGCCCGAGGCCGAGCGCGAGGCGGCGCGGCGGTTGCGGGATCTTGATCCGCGCGCGGCGGTCCTGCTGCGCGAGGCCGACGGGCTGGACGCCCTGCTGGACGCTGCGCCGCGACCGGCGCCGTCGCATCTCTTGCGAGAACAGGTGATCGCCAGCGCGGCGGGGGCGGGGCTGCGGGCGCGTCGGCGCGGTCCTGGGCCTCTGGCCTGGCTGTCGGGCGCCGGATGGGCGGCGGCGGCCTGCGCCGGGGTGGTGTTCGGGGTCAATCTGACCAGCCACCTGACCGCCGACGTTCAGGCGGATGCAGTGCTGTACCAGGCCAGTCTGGCCGGTGCGGACGACACGGAGGTTCTGGGCGGATGACGTCGCGCAGTTTGAAGATCGCCCTGGCCGTTTCGGTCGCCCTGAACGTCTTTGCGGCGGCGGCTGTCGGCACCGTCTGGGTGGCGCGCGACAAGATCGAGCACCGCGTGGCCGAGGCGCACAAGCCGGGCCGCAGAGAGCCGGTCTGGGACGTCATCGAGCGGATGGACCCGGCGGTGCGCGATCAGGTCAAGACGCAGTTGCGCGCCGCCGCCATGCAGGCGCGGCCCGACTTTGACGAGGCGCGGGCGGCGCGGCGCGAGGCCATCGCCCTGACCGGGGCCGAGAGCTTTGATCCGGTGGCGGTCGCGGCCCTGCTGGAACGCTCGCGGGCGTCCGAGGCGCGCGGCCGCTCGCGGCTGGAGACCGGGGCGGTCGAGACCCTGAGGCAGCTCAGCCCCGCCGACCGCAAGGCCTTGGCGCCCATCCTGTCGCGTCACAAGCCGAGGCGGGACGCGCGCAAACCCGATAAGGCCGAGAAGGCGGCGACGCCTGTGGCGGCGCCGGTCCGCCCGTAATCTTGCCCGTCATCCCGAACGGCCGTCAGGCCGATCGGAGACCCAGGCATCGGCAGCGGGGCTGACCACCAAAACCGGATGCTGAAAGCTGACCTGATGAACGTCAGCCGAGGGTGGTTAGCGGACATACCGGCGCTCGCCTACCAAGCTCCCCCGAAGAACTCTACTGCGTCGAGGCCTGCTGCGCGTGAGTCTATGTAAAATTGCTCAGCATCTGCCCTGCCGCAGCTCTTTCTATGGATGCCCCGCGCGATGAACGCTTCAGGCACTCTCGAAGTGAGATTTGGTCTCTTATCCGCCTTTCCATCTTCATAGGAACGCGTGAGAAGGCCATCCACTTCATCAAACCTGTTGCACAAGCGGGCGAACGGTTCGTCGGAGCCAACAGCCAAGACATAGGATGCTACCGGATCCCCATTCTCAGACCAGGCTTTGAGATCGGATCTAGCAAAACGCTCAGTGATGCACCTAGGATTCAGGCCGCGAACAACCAGACCGTCAGCGTTTCGCGTCAAAAATTGTGGTGCCTCGAACTCAGTTGGTGAGCGGTCATCAAGGAGACGCGGGCAACTAGATGAAGCGGACAGCGATACGAGGTCCGTCAACGTGGAACTATCGACAGATCCGCTACCCTCGAACACGTCGGCAAGGTTTTGATCCGAGCACGCTGACATAAGCAGCCCTATCGAAAACAAGGGTACGAGTATCTTCATAACGCCAATGATGTGAGATGGCGTGAAGGTCCGCAACGGGTCGAGGCTGTGTAAAAACGTGCGGACCCACGGCGGGGCGGAAGGTGGCGACGAGG
>NZ_QLLC01000047.1 GCF_003350205.1 Brevundimonas bullata
GGATCCGGCCCCGACCCCGGTGCCCGATCCCGTCCCTGCGCCGCCCTGCCCCTGCCCTGGCGTAGGGCTGGCCTCGGGCGCGACGCCGATGACCAAGGGCGGCTCGGGCGCGGGCTTCGGCGGCGCCGACAACTCGGGCGGCCGCTCGTTCTTCATGGGTGGCAGATGAGTGCGGGAGGGCGCCGCCGGCGCCCCGCCCCCAGCGACAGGCGCAGGCTTGGGCGGCGGCGGGACCGGCAGGGGCGGAATTGGCGACGGCCGGACGAGCTCTACCTCGACCGGCCGCGACAAGAGTATGGGCGGCGCCTCGGGCCGCAGAGTCCCCAGCAGTCCGAACAGGGCCAGGTGAAACACCCCGACACCCGCCGCCACGCCCGCCCTGACGAATTTGACGTTACGAGGCGACGATCGGCTGCTCATCTGCGTCCCTTGAAGCGGATACCCTGACGTCTAACGCCCGAACCTCCGCTTCAGATCAGGAACAGCCTAGGCCAGTGCGCCGTCGATGGCGGCGGCGACCGTGGCGATGTCGCCCATGCCGTCGATCTCGGTCAACTTGCCCTGGGCTTCATAGTAGGGAAGCAGCGGGGCGGTCTGGCGATTATAGACGGTCAGACGATCCTTGAAGGTCTCGGGATTGTCGTCTGCACGGCCCTGTTCGGCGAAGCGCTTGGCGATCCGGTCGGTCAGGGCCTGGTCGTCGACCTTGAGGCGGACGACGCGGTCGATCTGGGCGCCGCGCTTGGCCAGCATGGCGTCCAGAGCCTCGGCCTGGGCCACATTGCGCGGGAAGCCGTCGAAGATGGCGCCGCCGGCGGCCTCGGCCTCCGGCAGGCGGTCTTCGATCAGGGCGATGACGATCTCGTCGGTGACGAGGTCGCCGCGCGCCAGCACGTCCTTGACCTTGAGGCCCAGCTCCGAGCCGGAGGCGATCGCGGCACGAAGCATGTCGCCGGTCGAGAGCTGGATCATGCCCCGCTCTTCAACCAGACGCTTGGCTTGCGTGCCCTTGCCGGCCGCGGGCGGCCCGAACAGGATCAGATTCATCTTGCGGGCTCCCCTACCCGATTATCAGCGACGGGCGGGGGCGCTGCCGCCCCGACCGCCACGGCCACGCAACTTGGCCTTCTTGATCAGACCTTCGTACTGGTGCGCCAGCAGTTGAGACTGGATCTGGGCCACCGTGTCCATCGTCACCGACACGACGATCAGGATCGACGTACCGCCAAAATAGAGGCTGTTGCCCATGCTGCTGACCAGGAACTCGGGCAGCAGGCAGACGGCGGTGATGTAGGCGGCGCCGATCACCGTCAGGCGCGTCAGGACATAGTCCAGATACTCGGCCGTACGCTTGCCCGGACGAATGCCCGGCAGGAAGCCGCCGTACTTGCGCAGGTTCTCGGCCGTGTCCTCGGGGTTGAAGGTGATCGAGGTGTAGAAGAAGCAGAAGAAGACGATCAGGATCGCATACAGGATCATGAACAGCGGCTGGCCGTGCGTCAGCTGCGCCGTCACCAGCGGCAGCCAGCTCATCCACTCGGGCAGGTTGGCCTGAGCCGTGAAGGTGGCCACCGTCGTCGGCAGCATCAGCAGCGACGAGGCGAAGATCGCCGGAATGACGCCGGCGGTGTTGACCTTCAGCGGCAGGAAGGACCGTTCGCCGCCTGTCATGCGGTTGCCTTCCTGGCGCTTCGGATACTGGATCAGAAGACGGCGCTGGGCGCGTTCCATGAAGACGATGAAGACGATGGTCGCCACAGCCAGGACAGCGATGAACAGCAGGGCGAAGACCGACATCTGACCCTGTTGGGCCAGGCCCAGCAAACGGGCCACGGTGGACGGCAGAACCGCCACGATGCCGGCGAAGATGATCAGCGAGATGCCGTTGCCGACGCCGCGCGCCGTCACCTGCTCACCCAGCCACATCAGGAACATGGTGCCGCCCGTCAGGGTCGTGACCGTCGAAATGATGAAGAAGATTCCAGGCTGGTCGATCAGACCGGCCTGTGCGTTCAGGCCTGCGGCGATGCCGAAGGACTGGGCCAGGGCCAGGAACACCGTCAGGTAACGGGTGTACTGGTTCAGCTGCTTGCGGCCGCTTTCGCCGCCTTCCTTCTTCAGCTTCTCCCAGGGCGGATACACCGCACCCATCAGCTGCACGATGATCGAGGCCGAGATGTACGGCATCACGTTCAACGCGAAGACGGCCATACGCTCGACCGCGCCGCCCGAGAACATGTTGAACATGTCCAGGATGCCGCGCTGGCCATCAGGGTTCTGGAAGAAGGCCAGGAAGGCCTCGGAATTAATGCCCGGAATCGGAACATAGGTGCCGATCCGATAGACCAGCAGCGCGCCCAGCGTGAACAGCAGGCGTTTGTGCAGCTCGGTCGCTTTCGCGAACGAGCCCATGTTCATATTGGCGGCGAGTTGTTCAGCGGCCGAAGCCATTAGGCGGTCCCCACGACTATGCCCGTCGTCAGATAGGCGGAAAGCGGCCGTCTTGCGAGGGCCGCTTTCATGAATTTCGTCATCCCGGTGCGGACAATCCCGGCGAACGCCGCATCAGCAGCGCTCGCACGGGATGACGATATCGATTTAGGCCTTGGCCGCGGCGCGCTTGGCGCGGGCCGAGATCTTGTTGGCGTCGCCCAGCGGGGTCTTGGCCGGCGGGACCTTGCCCTTGGCGGCTTCGCGCTTGGCGACGCGAGCAGCGGCCTTGGCTTCAGCGGCGATGCGCTGTTGCTCGACCGAACCGCCGGCGGCTTCGATGGCCTTGATGGCGCCGGCCGAGGCCGACCACACGACCAGGTTCAGCTTGGCCTTCAGTTCGCCTTCGCCCAGGACGCGCACGCCGTCCTTCACGCGACGGATCACGCCGGCGGCCACCAGGGCGGCGCCGTTGATCTCAGCCTTGGCGTCCAGCTTGCCGGCGTCGATAGCGTCCTGCACGCGCCACAGGTTCACTTCGGCCAGCTTCAGAGCGTTGGCGTTGTTGAAGCCGCGCTTGGGCATACGCATGTACAGCGGCATTTGACCGCCTTCGAAGCCGCCGATGGCGACGCCCGAACGCGACTTCTGACCCTTGACGCCGCGACCGGCGGTCTTGCCCTTGCCCGAACCCGGGCCGCGGCCGACGCGCATGCGCTTCTTGTGGGCGCCTTCGTTGTCGCGAATTTCGTTCAGTTTCATATGCCTGATCCTTTCGGGTGCTAGCGCCAGGTCGATCAGAGCGATCGCGCCTGACTCGGCGTTGGATAAATTGAAGGGCCGCTTCTAGGCGGCCCGACGCAGCATCGCAAGATGCTTCTTCAAAAGAGAAACGCCCTCCCCCGCGAGCGAGGAAGGGCGCAACTGCTTATTTTTCGACCACTTCGACCATGTGGGCGACCTTGGCGATCATCCCACGGACCGAGGGGGTGTCCTCCAGCGTCGACTCACGGCCGATGCGGTTCAGACCCAGGCCCGACAGAGTGGCGCGCTGATCAGCCTTGCGGCGGATCGGGCTGGCCGTCTGGCGAACCGTGACGGTGGCTTTTTCGTTCTTCGCCATGTCTATCAGCCCTCGACTGCTTCAGGCGCCGAAGCGCCGTCGTTGCGGCGGCCCATCAGGTCAGCGACCTTCTTGCCACGCTTTGCAGCAACCTGACGCGGCGACGATTGAACCTTCAGAGCTTCGAAGGTCGCGCGGATCATGTTGTACGGGTTCGACGAGCCGGTCGACTTGCCGACGACGTCCTGGACGCCGAGGGTTTCGAGGACCGCACGCATCGGACCGCCGGCGATGACGCCCGTGCCGGGAGGGGCAGCGCGCATCATGATCTTGCCGGCGCCCCAACGGCCGTTGCCGTCGTGGTGCAGGGTGCGGTTCTCACGAAGAGGCACGCGGATCATGGTCTTCTTGGCTTCTTCAGTCGCCTTGCGGATGGCTTCCGGCACTTCACGCGCCTTGCCATGACCGAAGCCGACCCGGCCTTTGCCGTCGCCAACAACCATCAGGGCTGCGAACGAGAAACGACGTCCGCCCTTAACGGTGGCGGCGACGCGGTTGATGTGCACCAGCTTTTCGACGATGTCCGAATCCGGACCGTCGACAGCGGGAGCGTTACGGTCGCGGCGGTCGCGGTTCTGACCACCTTGTCCGCGTTGGGGTTCACGAGCCATGCTTCCCGATCCCTTAGAAGTTCAGGCCGGCTTCACGCGCGGCCTCCGCCAGCGCCTTGACGCGGCCGTGATAGATGTAGCCGCCGCGGTCGAAGACGACGTCCTTGACGCCCTTCTCGATGGCGCGTTCGGCGATCAGCTTGCCAATGGCGGCTGCAGCGGCGACGTTCGAACCCTTGGAACCCTTGCCGCCTTCCAGCGACGAGGCAGCGGCCACCGTGACGCCCTGGGCGTCGTCGATGATCTGAACCGAGATGTTCTTGTCCGAACGGAAGACCGACAGACGCAGACGACCGTTGGCGACAGCCTTGAGGCGACGACGGTTGCGTTCGGCGCGGCGCTTGGCTTGTTGTTGCAGAGAAAGAGCCATGACTTACTTCTTCTTGCCTTCCTTGCGCCGGACCTTCTCGCCCGAATAACGCACGCCCTTGCCCTTATAGGGCTCCGGCGGACGCAGCTTGCGGATCACGGCGGCGATTTCGCCAACGACTTGCTTGTCAGAACCCTGGATCTTGATCTCGGTCTGCTTGGGCACGACGAAGGTGACGCCGGCCGGCGGCGCGATGTCGACTTCATGCGAGAAGCCGAGTTGCAGCGACAGCGATTGGCCCTTCAGGGCGGCGCGGTAACCCACGCCGACCAGTTCCAGGGTCTTTTCGAAGCCCTCGGTGACGCCAACAACCATGTTGTCGACCAGGGTGCGCGACAGACCCCACATCGCGCGAGCGCGAGGCGTGTCCATACGCGGCGCGAGGGTCAGACCCTCTTCGCCCTGGGTGACTTCGATTTCGTCGGCGACGGTCCAGGAGCTCTCGCCCTTGGGACCCTTCACGGAGACGGTCTGACCGTTGAGCGTGACAGTCACGCCCTTCGGCAGAGCAACGGTTTTCTTGCCAATACGGGACATATCAGTAGACCCTGCAGAGGACTTCGCCGCCGACGTTAGCGTCGCGGGCGTTGGCGTCAGACATGACGCCTTTCGAAGTCGAAAGGATCGAGATGCCGAGGCCGTTCTTGATCGGCTTCAGATCGTTGATGGCCGAGTAAACGCGGCGGCCAGGCTTCGACACGCGGGCGATCTCAGCGATCACCGGCTGGCCGTCGAAGTACTTCAGCTCGATCTCGAACTGCGGGAACTCGCCGGGGTTTTGAACCAGCGAATAGCCGCGGATGTAGCCTTCGTCCTGCAGCACGTCGAGGACGCGCTGGCGCAGACGCGAGGCCGGGGTCAGCACCTTGGAACGCTTGCGGGTCGCGGCGTTCTTGATGCGAGCGATCATGTCGCTCAGGGGATCGTTGATCATCATATCTGTTCGCTCCCCTTACCAGCTCGACTTGGTCAGGCCGGGGATCTGCCCCAGGTTGCCCAGTTCGCGCATGGCGATCCGGCTCATCTTCAGCTTGCGGTAGAAGGCCCGCGGACGGCCCGTCACTTCGCAGCGGTTGCGGATGCGCGACGGGGCCGAGTTGCGCGGCAGCTCAGCCAGCTTCAGACGGGCGTCGAAACGCTCTTCCAGCGGCAGGCTCTCGTCGTTGGCGGTCGCCTTGAGGGCAGCCCGCTTTGCGGCATACTTCGCAACCAGAGCCTTGACGGCTTCGTTACGGTTTACGGCGCTTTTCTTAGCCATTGTTCTCTTCCCTTCCCGCTCAGTTCTTCACGAACGGGAACTTGAACTCGGTGAGGAGAGCCTTGGCTTCCGCATCGGTCTTGGCCGTGGTGCAGACAACGATGTCCATGCCCCACATCTGGTCGATCTGGTCGTAGTTGATCTCCGGGAACACGATGTGCTCCTTCAGACCCGTGGCGTAGTTGCCGCGACCGTCGAACGAGGTACCCTTCAGGCCGCGGAAATCCTTCACGCGCGGCAGCGCGATCGTGATGAACCGGTCCAGGAACTCGTACATCTGGGCGCCGCGCAGCGTAACCTTGCCGCCGATGACCATGCCTTCACGCAGCTTGAAGCCGGCGATGGAGTTACGAGCCTTGGTCGGCACGGCCTTCTGGCCGGCGATGGCCGTCAGGTCCTTGAGGGCCGTGTTGGCCTTCTTGGAGTCAGCGACAGCTTCACCGATACCCATGTTCAGGACGATCTTGTCCAGCTTGGGAACCTGCATCTCGTTGGTGTAACCGAACTGCTCTTTCAGGACGGCGCGGATGCGGTCCTGATATTCGGTCTTGAGACGCGGCGTGTACTTGGTGTCAGCCATTAGATGACGTCTCCCGTGGTCTTGGCGAAGCGAACCTTGGCGTCGCCTTCGACCTTGAAGCCGACGCGGGTCGCCTTGCCGTTGGCGTCGGCGACAGCGACGTTCGACAGGTGAAGCGAGGCTTCTTTGTGCTTGATGCCGCCTTGCGGGTCAGCCTGGCTCGGGCGCGTGTGGCGCTGAACCATGTTGACGCCTTGCACGACGACGCGGTTTTCGGTCGGCAGAACCTTCAGCACCTGGCCGGTGCGTCCCTTGTCCTTGCCGGCCAGGACGACGACTTTGTCGCCCTTCTTGATCTTGGCGGCCATATTACAGGACCTCCGGAGCCAGCGAGATGATCTTCATGTGGTTCTTGGCGCGCAGTTCACGAGGAACAGGGCCAAAGATCCGCGTGCCGACCGGCTCGTTTTGCTTGTTGACGATGACGGCGGCCGACTTGTCAAAACGAATGACCGAGCCGTCCTTGCGCTGGATGTCCTTGGCGGTGCGCACGACGATAGCGCGAACAACGTCGCCCTTCTTCACGCGGCCGCGAGGAATAGCTTCCTTCACCGAGGCGACAATAGTGTCGCCCACCGAGGCGTAGCGGCGCTTGGAGCCGCCCAACACCTTGATGCACATGACCCGGCGAGCGCCCGAATTATCGGCGACCTCCAGGTTAGTTTGCATCTGGATCATAGGATCCGATCCTTTTCTTTAGGAAGCCGAGGCGGGGGAAACGACTTCCCAACGCTTCAGCTTGGACTTGGGGGCGCACTCGACGATGCGTGCGACGTCGCCGACTTTGAGAGCATTGCCCTCATCGTGAGCGTGGTACTTTTTGGACAGACGAACGATCTTTTTCAGGACCGGGTGCAGCAGGGTGCGCTCGACCTTCACAACGACCGTCTTGTCGCCCTTGTCGGACACGACCACGCCTTCAAGAATACGTTTGGGCATAGGTGTTTCCTTAAACCGCTGCGCGCTTCTCACGCAGAAGCGTGGAGATGCGAGCGATATCTTTGCGGACTTCACCAACGCGGTGAGTCTTTTCCATCTGACCGGTAGCGGCCTGGAAGCGCAGGTTGAACTGTTCCTTCTTGAGCTTCAGCAGCTCGTCGGCCAGTTGGTCGGGGGTTTGACCCCGAAGATCGGCGATCTTGGTCATGCCGCTTCCTCAAGATGAGCGATGCCGGCGTCAAGGCGAGTGACCACCTTGGTGCGGACCGGCAGCTTGGCCGCGCCGAGGCGCAGGGCTTCGCGAGCCACATCGTCCGGCACGCCGTCGATTTCGAACAGGATGCGGCCCGGGTGGCAGCGTGCGGCCCAATGGTCCACGGCGCCCTTGCCCTTACCCATCCGGACTTCAGCCGGCTTGCCCGTGACGGGCAGATCCGGGAAGACCCGGATCCAGACGCGGCCCTGACGCTTCATCTGACGCGTGATCGCGCGGCGAGCCGCTTCGATCTGACGCGCGGTGATGCGCTCGGGTTCCACCGTCTTCAGGCCGTAGGAGCCGAAGTTCAGCGAGAAACCACCCTTGGCCGAGCCATGGATGCGGCCCTTGAAGGCCTTGCGGTACTTGGTCTTTTTAGGTTGCAACATGACCTATCAGCCCTCACGACCACGGCGCGGACCGCGGTCACCGCGGGGGCCGCCACGGCCTTCGTTGGACGACGGACCCGAGGCTTCCAGGGCCCAACGCTTGTCCTGAGCCATGGGATCGTGCTCGAGCACTTCACCCTTGAAGACCCAGACCTTAACGCCAATGATGCCGTAGGTCGTCTTGGCTTCATAGAAGCCATAGTCGATGTCGGCGCGCAGGGTGTGAAGCGGCACGCGACCTTCGCGATACCATTCCATACGAGCGATTTCTGCACCGCCCAGACGACCGGCGACGTTGATCCGAACGCCCTTGGCGCCCAGACGCATCGCCGACTGCATCGAACGCTTCATGGCGCGACGGAACGCGATACGGCGCTCCAGCTGTTGCGCGATGTTTTCAGCGATCAGCTGCGCGTCGGTTTCCGGCTTGCGGACTTCGACGATGTTCAGGTGAACTTCGCCTTCGGTGCGAGCCGAGATGTCCTTGCGGAGCTTCTCGATGTCAGCGCCCTTTTTGCCGATCACGACGCCCGGACGGGCGGCATAGATCGTCACGCGGCACTTCTTGTGCGGACGCTCGATGATGATGCGCGAGACGCCGGCGGCGAGCAGGCGTTCCTTCAGCCACGTGCGCAGCTTCAGGTCCTGGTGCAGCAGGCGGGCGTAGTCGGCGCCGCCGGCGAACCAGCGGCTGTCCCACGTGCGGTTTACGCCGAGGCGCAGACCGACCGGATTGATTTTCTGTCCCATCAGGCGGCCTCGCCGGCTTCACGGACCACGATCGTGATCTCGCTGAACGGTTTCAGGATGCGCGAAGAGCGACCACGAGCGCGGCTCGCGAAGCGCTTCATCACCAGGTTCTTGCCCACGAAGGCCTCGGCGACGACCAGGTTGTCGATGTCGAGGTTGTGGTTGTTTTCGGCGTTCGAAACGGCCGAATACAGAACCTTGCGGACGTCGGTGGCGATGCGCTTGCGGCTGAATTCAAGCTCGTTCAGCGCCTTCTGAACCGGCAGACCGCGGATCGAAGCGGCGACCAGGTTCAGCTTTTGAGGGCTGATGCGAACGTTGACCAGCTTGGCGCGAGCCTCGGTGGCGCCGACGCGGCGGGGGTTGTTGGACTTGGCCATCAGTTACTTCCTTTTGGCCTTCTTGTCCGCCGCGTGACCCGGGAACGACCGGGTCGGGGCGAACTCGCCAAACTTCATGCCGACCATGTCTTCGTTGACCATCACCGGCACGTGCTTTTGGCCGTTGTGGACGCCGAAGGTCAGACCGACAAACTGCGGCAGGATGGTGGAACGACGCGACCAGGTCTTGATCACATCCTTGCGGCCCGACGTTTGAACGGCGTCGGCCTTCTTGAGCAGATACCCGTCGACAAACGGGCCTTTCCAGGAGGAGCGGGCCATTCTTAGCGAGCCTTCTTAACGTGGCGGGTACGGATGATGTACTTGTCCGTAGCCTTGTTCTTGCGGGTGCGGGTGCCCTTGGTGTCCTTGCCCCACGGCGTAACCGGGGTACGACCACCAGAGGTCCGGCCTTCACCACCACCATGCGGGTGGTCGATCGGGTTCATGGCGACGCCGCGAACGTGCGGACGCCAGCCCATGTGACGAACGCGACCGGCCTTGCCGAGGTTCTGGTTCATGTGGTCGGGGTTCGAAACCGCGCCCACCGTGGCCATGCAGCCGTCCAGAACCATGCGCAGCTCGCCCGAGCCGAGGCGGATCTGGGCGTAGCCCTGATCGCGGCCGACCAGCTGAGCATAGGCGCCGGCCGAACGGGCCAGCTGAGCGCCCTTGCCCGGCTTCATTTCGATGTTGTGGATGATCGTACCCACCGGCATCGAACGGAGCGGCATGGCGTTGCCCGGCTTCACGTCGGTCTTTTCGCCCGAGATCACCGTGTCGCCGGCCTTAAGGCGTTGCGGCGCGATGATGTAGGTCTTCTCGCCGTCGGCGTAAGTCACCAGAGCGATGAAGGCCGTGCGGTTCGGGTCATATTCCAGACGCTCGACCGTACCGATGGCGTCGAACTTGCGACGCTTGAAGTCGATCTTGCGGTACAGGGTCTTCGCGCCGCCGCCGCGGAAGCGGACAGCGATACGACCACCTGCGCCACGACCGCCGGACTTCGTCAGGCCTTCGGTCAGCGACTTCTCGGGACGGCCCTTGTGGAGCTCGGACCGGTCGACCAGCACCAGGGCGCGGCGGCCCGGCGACGTCGGATTGTAATGCTTCAGAGCCATCTGATTAGAGCCCCGTCGTCACGTCGATCGACTGACCATCGGCCAGCGTCACGATTGCTTTTTTGATGTCCACGCGACGGCCCAGGATGCCCCGGAAGCGCTTGGTCTTGCCCTTTTGAACCAGGGTGTTGACCTTGAGGACGTTGACTTTGAACAGGCTTTCGACCGCAGCAGCGATCTCGTCCTTGGTCGCCGTACCGGCGACGCGGAACACAACCTTGTTCTGCTCCGACAGGATCGTGGCTTTTTCCGTGATGATCGGAGCCAGGATGGTGTCGTAGTGTTTGGCGGTGGGTTGAGCGGCGGCCATTATGCGGCTTCCTTCTCAGCGAAGCGCGCCTCGATCGCCTCAACGGCGGCCTTGGTCAGCACCAGTTTGTCAGCCCGAAGGATGTCATAGACGTTCAGGCCGGCGTTCGGCAGCACGTCGATGTTCGGGATGTTGCGAGCAGCCAGGCCGAAGTTGGTTTCGACTTCCGGTCCAGCGATGATCAGAGCCTTGGTCCAGCCGAGTTTGCCGAAGGTCTCGCGCAGCGAGGCCGTCTTGGCTTCCTTGACCGACACGCTGTCGACGACGATCAGATCGCCAGCCTTCAGCTTCGAGCTCAGCGCATGACGCAGAGCCAGGGCGCGGACCTTTTTGGGCAGCGAGTAGCCGTGGTCGCGAACGACCGGGCCAAAAGCGCGCGAACCGCCGACGAACTGCGGAGCACGGCGCGAACCGTGACGAGCGCCGCCGGTGCCCTTCTGCTTGTACATCTTCTTACCCGTACGAGAGTTCTCGTTGCGGGTCTGAACCTTGTGCGTACCAGCGCGGCGCTTGGCCAGTTGCCAGTTGACGTAACGGGCCAGCAGGTCGCCGCGGATGTCGGAGATGCCGAAAACGGCATCCGACAGCTCCACGTCGCCGGCAACCTTGCCGTCGAGCTTGATGACAGAGAGTTTCATTACGCTTCACCGCCTTCGGTCGCTTCAACGGCCGGCGTTTCAGCCGGGGTCGAGGCGGGTTGAGCAGCCTTGGCCGACTTGACGGCGCCCGGGAAGGGAGCGTCAGCCGGGCGAGCCTTCTTAACGGCGTCGCGAACCTTGACGTAGCTGCCGTCGTGACCCGGGACAGCGCCCTTGATCAGGATCAGGCCACGCTCGGCGTCCACGCGGACGACGGTCAGGTTCTGCTGGGTGACGACTTCCTGACCGTAATGGCCAGCCATCTTCTTGCCCTTGAAGGTCTTGCCGGGATCTTGGCGTTGGCCGGTCGAACCGTGCGAACGGTGAGACACCGACACGCCGTGCGAGGCGCGAAGACCGCCGAAGTTCCAGCGCTTCATGGCGCCGGCGAAGCCCTTACCGATGGTCTCGCCCTGGATGTCGACCTTTTGACCCACCAAAAAGTGTTCGGCCGACAGTTCGGCGCCCACGTCCAGCAGACCTTCCGCGTCAACGCGGAATTCGGTCACATAGTGCTTAGGTTCAACCTCGGCCTTGGCGAAAACTTCGCGCTGAGCCTTGTTGGTGTTTTTTGCCTTCTTGGTTCCGGCGCCCAGTTGCAGGGCGACGTAGCCGTCCCGCTCTTGAGTGCGCTGACCCACGACCTGACAGCCATCAAGCTGCAGAACCGTGACCGGAATATGTGCGCCGTCTTCAGCGAAGACGCGCGTCATTCCCAGTTTCTTGGCGATCACGCCCGTACGCATGTCGGATCCCGCCTCTTTCTTTCTTAAATCTTGATCTCGACGTCCACGCCAGCGGACAGGTCGAGCTTCATGAGCGCGTCCACGGTCTGCGGGGTGGGGTCGATGATGTCGAGCACGCGTTTGTGCGTGCGGATTTCAAACTGCTCGCGCGACTTCTTATCGACGTGCGGCGAGCGGTTCACGGTGAACTTTTCGATCAGGGTCGGCAGCGGGATCGGACCACGAACGGTCGCCCCGGTGCGCTTGGCGGTATTGACGATCTCGCGCGTCGAAAAGTCGAGGACGCGATGATCGAAGGCCTTGAGCCTGATGCGGATGCTTTGATCCATATCGGTTGTTATTCCCAAGCGGTCGGAACCGCGTCCCTGTGAACCATTTCAAAGACCGAAGCCTCGGGCAGAGCCCCAAGGAACGCAAATCCGCAAAAACGATTGGCCCACGCAGATACCCGCGAAGGCCATTGAAGTCCCAAGAATGCTGCAAAGAACAGTAACTTAGGTCGTCCCTGCGAACCGCGTCTGCACCCGAAAGTGCACAGCCGGTCCAACAAGAAGCGTGCTTATGCCCGCCGATTCCATTTTCGTCAAGCGCGGAAACCGAGACGTGGCGGGCGTTTGCGACTCATCGCCTTCGCTCCGCCTGGCCACTCTATATATGCGCTCAGGCGCGTCGGATCGAACGCGCGCCTTAACGCCTGGGGCCAAAGCTTGGCCACATGACCGCCGCGTTAAGGGTCTGCCGCATTCCCGCGCCAGGTGGTGACGCAAACATGCCGCAATGCGTCACACTTAGGCAACATCGGTCCCAAACCGCTGAAACATGACAAGTTCGTTACAGCAAAGCGACGAAACGGGGCCTATCTGGCCGTCTCCGCTGTGGTGCGAACCCGGCGGTACGACAAAAAGGATAATCATAATGAAAACCGTCTTCCTCGCCTCCGTCGCCGCCGCGACCCTGATCGCCGCTCCGGCCTTCGCTCAAGACGCTGTCGGCTCGGTCGGCGTCGCCTATAACTACGCCGACATCGAAGGCATCGACGTCAACCGCGGCGTCATCGACGGCGTCGTCGCTTCGCCCGTCTTCGGCGACTGGACCGTGACCTTCAACGCTGAAGGCGCTTACACCGACATCGAAGGCCAAGACGACGAAACCACCCTGGCCGGCGCCGTGCACCTGTCGAAGAAGATCGAAGACATGCGCTTCGGCGGCTTCGTCGGCGCTTCGGAATTCGGCAACACCACCATGACCAACTTCGGTCTGGAAGGTCAGAAGTACCTAGACCGCGCCACCCTGACCGGCGTCGTCGAGTACGGCACGGCTGCTGACGCCGACATGTGGACCGTGGCCGGCGACGCAGCCTTCTACGCCACCTCGCAACTGCGCCTGAACGTTGGCGCGGCCTATTCGAGCGTTGACGCTGACAGCTTCTTCATCGGCGCTGACGACATCGAAGCCTGGTCGGCTGGCGTGGGCGCTGAGTACCAGTTCGCCAACTCGCCCTACTCGGTGTTTGGCGGCTACGACTACGTCAAGTCGTCGGACCTGGACGTCGACGCCAACGTGTTCAAGATCGGCATGCGCTACAGCTTCGGCGGCGGTCTGCAAGCCCGCGACCAAGCCGGCGCCAACCTGAGCCGCAGCTACAACGCTGTCTCGGCTCTGCTGGGCAACTAAGGCCTTAGCAGCCCTTAAGGGCTGAGATGATAGAGCCCCGGCGGAGCCATCCGCCGGGGCTTTTTCCTGTCTGCTGTTCCATTGCGGTACAGGCGTGAAAAAGGCCCGGGGGGTTCCACGCTCCCGGGCCTTCTCTCGTGGCGAGGCTGTCGGATCAGCGTCCGATATGCACCTCGCCCGAACCCACGACCGAGCGCGACACCGGCCCCGTCACCTCGGCGACGCGCACATCACCCGATCCGGCGATAGAGGCTTCAAGACTGGCCGCCGTGCCGTCAAAGCTGACATTGCCCGAACCGGCCACCGCGACTTCCAGCGAGGTTGCGCGACCGCCCCGGATCGACACATCCCCGGAGCCGCCGATCGACACATCCGCCGGCCCGTTCACACTGGCCACGACGATGCTGCCCGAGCCGCCGACATTGGCTTCCAGATCGCCGGTCGCCCCGGCGAAGATCGAACCCGATCCGCCGACCGAGGCCTCAAGCGAGCGCGACGTCCCGGCCCTCACCGTCCCCGACCCGCCGAGGCCGATTTCCAGCCGCCCATCGACATTGGCCACGGTCCAGGCGCCGCAGCCCCCGGCGCCCAGTTCCACCGACCGCGCGCCGCGTCCGACCGCGCCATAGACGCCGCTGCCCGAGTTGACATCCACCGTGCGCGGCGTGCGCAGCACCACCAGCGGCGCGTCCTCCAGACGAATGCGGCCCTTTCCGCGCAGCTCGACCGTCGCCCCGTCTCCCGGCTGACGACCGTTGGCGGGGCCGCTGTTGCAGCTGCGGATGCTGTCGTTGCTGAACTGCATGACGCTGCGGCGGCGGCCCAGACCGCCGTCGATGCGCACCTTGTCTCCGCGACGCTCGACCGTCAGTTGCGGCAGATCGGCCGAGCCCGGCGTGATCTCGACGGCGATGTCGGTGCGGTCCTCGGGAATGACGATGACGCGGGCGACCGCATTGCGAATCTCGGCTTCCTGGGCCGCAGCGGGCTGGGCGGCGGCGAATGCGGCCAGAACGGCGGCTGAGGCGGCGGCGTAAACGGCGATCTTCATGGCGGTGGCCCTCTCCTGATGTGGGATCAAGGTGGCCGCCGCCGCGCTTCAAGTCATTTTAAATCGAGGTCATGAAGTCGTTGTAAGAAAGCGCCTTCCCCAACTCAGACCTTCAGCGTCCCCGCCCCGTCGGTCACGCCGACCTCAGGTTCGAACTGGCGTTCAAAATGCGCGATCCTGTTCTTCAGGGCGCCCATGCGCTTCAGGCCCAGGGACGCCGCCCAGCGCAACGTCAGCTCGCCCTGCCCCATCGTGTCGGTCGGCCGCGGCGCCCCGCCCCGGCTGCGCA
Organism: Brevundimonas bullata; assembly: GCF_003350205.1. Classification (GTDB taxonomy): domain Bacteria; phylum Pseudomonadota; class Alphaproteobacteria; order Caulobacterales; family Caulobacteraceae; genus Brevundimonas; species Brevundimonas bullata. The sequence continues at coordinate 14,916 of NZ_QLLC01000047.1, forward strand.
GCACGGCGTTGGTGTAGAGGGCCCCGTTGCGCAGCCGTGACGGCCAGGTCTGAAAGTCCATCGACAGGGAGACGCAGAACCGATCCAGATTCTCCACCCGGTGCGGCGCATACAGCGGCCAGGTCAAGGCCTGGCCCGGCTCCAGATCGATGATCTGAGCGTCGCCCTCGAACGCCAACCTGTAGGGAAGTTCTTCCGTCGTCTGCCGCGAGACCACCTGCTCCATGTCGCGTTCCGCCAGGTGCGCCTCGTCGCCCGGATAGACGAAGATCCGCTTGCGCCCGCGCAGGTGGAACAGCACCACCCCCGCCGCATCGAAGTGATAGGGCACCCGCGCCTTGGGCGACGACAGGATCAACTGCCCGCCGTTCTTGACCGCCTTCAGCCCCGGATAGGCGGCCTCGACCTGACGGAACTCGGCCATCGCCGCCGCCCACAGCTCGGGCCAGCCCGTCTCGACGTTGCGCAGATTGACCCACAGCCGCCCCTGCTGGATCGCCTCCAGCAACTGACCTCCGTCCAGACGCCCGCGCGCCCCGGTGCGCAGCGAAACCTGCCCCTCGTCGTCGTAGTCGTACAGGTTGATGTCGAACAGCTCCGCCGGATAGCGGTCCAGCAGCGCCGCCAGGGCCGCGTCCTCGGCGAAGCCCTGGGCGATCAGGCTGTGCGGGTGGACCCCCGCCCTCGCGATCGGGCCGGGGTAGCGCGTGCCACGCTCGGACATGGACATCTCCTTCATTACGACGCCGCCGTCGCGCGGCTGGCGGCCTTGGACAGGGCCGTGCGCGCGGCCAGCGCCGCCCCCTTCAACCGCCCGGCCCGAGTGGTCTCACAGGCCTCGATGACGTTCCAGCGCCGCCGAACGCTATCGGTCAGCCCCCGCCCGCCGGCCAAGCTCAGCACCGAAGCCCCGGCCCCGCCCAGCACCGCCGATAGACCCGGCTTCAGGATGACCGCCTCAGCCACGGGCTGAACCCGATCACAGAAGTAGCGCTTGTAGGCCTCGCCGCCGAAACCGTAGTCGAAGTCGCGATAGCCGAGCTCCGAGCCCAGACGGATCGTCTCCATGCTCAGCATGATGCCCGGCGAGCACCGCGCCAGCGCCGGGACATAGACCGGGAACCAGAAATGGAACCTCTGACCGGCGTGCAGGGAATATTCCATCGCGGCGATGTTTCCCCCCGCCCGAAGCACGGCGAGCGAGGCGCCGAAATCGGCCTGCTCGTGCGCCATCAGGGCGTGAAGCAGCGCCCGCGTCCAGCCGCACGCGAAGACGTCATGTCGGCCTGTGCGCCGATACTGTTCCCGCTTGCGTTCGATCAGGTCATCCAGAAGGGCGTGGTCGCGCAGGCCGATCTGCACCTCGACCGGGCCGAACTCAACGGCCATGCTGCGACGCGCCCGCTCCTTGTCCTTGAAGTATTTGCTGAAGGCCTGTCGGCGCGCGACGTACCAGGCGTCATAGCCGCCTTCATCCGGGATCGTGGTGCGGAAACTCTCGCTGATCGACGCCCCGGTCGCCTCCCCCACCCAGCCGTTGACGCTGAACCGCGGCCCGTCCAGCAGACGCGCGGTCTCCGCCAGTGACGGGCGGACCGCCCTGGGCCCGATCACGCCATGATAGTCATTCATCGGCGCAGCGATCGGCAGGATCGTCCCGCCGCGCTTCTGGTGTGGGAAATAGCCTACGACCGCCCCGTCACGATGGAAGACAGCCAGCGCGCAGTCCGGGCTGATCCGCGCGGCGATCTGCGAGAACTCGACGCGGAAATAGGGGCTGGCCAGATCAGGATCGGCGGCGGCCCAGGCATTCCACTGCGCGCACTCTGCGGCCGTCAGGCTTTCCAGGCTGCGGATTTTGACAGTCAAAACGCCAGGCATGAGCCTCCCCTTCCAGCGGAACAGCCAGCAAGTTTCATTCCGCTTCCCTGTTCTAGATCAGGCCCGTTTAGACAGGGTTTAAAGCCCGCGGGCTCAGTCCTGCGAACCTGGCGCCGTTCCAGGCGTTCTCCTGTCTCAACAAGGGAAACGCCATGCCTGACCCCCGCCCCGATGATCGCGAGATCGAAAACGAAAATCAGAAGCCGGATCGCCCCGGCCAGCCGCCGCGCCCCGCCACCGAACCTGACGGCGCCAAGGGGTCCAGCAACTCTGGTCAGACCGCAACGGATCCCGCCACCGGCCGGCCGAACCCCTAGACCCTGACCCGCCCGGCGCGACGCCGAGCCCGAACGGCAAAACGGCCCCCGGATTTCTCCGGGGGCCGTTCTGTTACGCTTTACTGCGGCTGCTCCGAGGAGCGGCCGGTA
>NZ_QLLC01000048.1 GCF_003350205.1 Brevundimonas bullata
AGCCCGCGCCCGGCGCGCCCCCCGCGCCTGACGCCCCCGCCTTCGATCCCATGGCCCCGCGCCGCGACGCCCCGATCTTCCGCCTCCAGCGCACCGCACCGAGCGAGCCGTTCGCCTCCCCCCCTGCGCCGTCGCCCGCCACGGCGGCCCCGCAGCCCCAGGCTCAGCCTCAGGCTCAATCTCAGGCCCAGCCGCAGCCGCTTCAGGCCGCGCCGCAGGAGGGCGCCCGCTACTACTCGGTGCACCGTCAGGCCGGTCGCCAGCCCGACGCCACGCCCCTGCCGCCGGCGGTCTATCTGGACGGCCTGCCGGTCGAGCTGACCACGCCCCCGGCCTCGACGGACCTGGCCGAGCCCCCGGCCCAGCCAGCCCTGATCCGCAATTCCAACGGCCGACTTCAGGCCGCCCCCGACACCGAAGTCCAAGACCAGCCATGAGCGACGGCGCCGCCCTTCCCCCAATCTCCCTTTCGGAGTCTGCCTCCCTCTCGGAGCCTGACGCCCTCTCGGAGTCCGACGCCGCTTCGCGTCTGCCCGACCTGATCGCCCTGGCGCAGGAGACCTCCAGCGAGAAGCGCCGCGCCCTGCTGCGCGAGCTGACCGACCACTTCTTCGGCGACCCGGAACGCAGCGAGGCCGAGACCGCCCTCTACGGCTCGGTGCTCAGCGACCTGACCGACGCCATGGAGCTGGCCGTTCGCGCCGAACTGGCCGAGCGCTTCGCCGCCGCGCCCGACGCCCCGCGTCAGCTGATCCGCCGCCTCGCCAACGACGAGGCCGAGGACGTGGCCCACCCCGTCCTGCGCGCCTCTCCGGTGCTGACCGAGGCCGACCTGATCCAGGTCATCCACTCGCGCGGTCAGGGCCATATGCGCGCCGTCAGTCAGCGAGCCTCCCTGTCCGAAGCCGTGTCCGACGCCATCATCGAGCGCGGCGACGACGAGACCCTGGGCGTCCTGCTCGGCAACGACGGCGCCCAGATGTCGCGCGCCGCCTGCGAGACCGCCGTCGAACGCGCCCGCGTCAATCCGGCCCTGCACGCCCCGACCGTCGAGCGCGCCAGCCTGCCGCCCGACCTGCTGAACGAGATGTATTTCGAGGTCGAGGCCCGCCTGCGCCAGCGCATTCTGGAACAGAACGCCCGCATGGACCCGGCCCTGCTGGAAAGCGCCCTGGCCGCTGGGCGCACCCGCGTCGCCACCGACGACGGCGCCCTGCCGCCCGACTACGCCGAGAGCCTGGCCTATGTCGAGGAACTGAACGTCGCCGGCCAGCTGACGCCGCCAGTGCTCGCCCGTTTCCTGCGCTCGGGCAGCCGGACCTCCTTCCTGATCGCCCTGTCGCAACTGGCCGACATCGACTTCCACACCGCCCGCCAGATCATCGACCGGCGCGAGCTCGACGCCCTGGCCGTGGTCTGCAAGGCCGCCGACCTGGATCGCGCCCTGTTCCTGACCTACGCCGTGGTCCTGCTGAACACCGACGGCGACGCCATGGGCAAGGCCCGCGCCTATGCCGGCATGTACAACGACCTGACCAACGAGGCCGCCCAGCGCACCCTGCGCTTCTGGCGCATGCGTAAGGCCATGCACGCGGCCTGAGCCCTTTTCCTCCCCATTTCATGGGGAGGGGGACCACGAAGTGGTGGAGGGGGCGACGCCGCCCTGACCTCATTAGCGCACAATAGGAACCGTCGCGCCGCCCCCTCCGTCACGTCCGCTACGCGTCCGCGCCACCTCCCCATGCAAATGGGGAGGAAAGCAGCGCCCCTCCGCGCTCAAGTAGCCCGAAGGCCGATGGTGCCCCTAGAATGCCAAAACGCCCGCCTTCCTTTCGGAAGACGGGCGCTGCATCCAGCCTGAAAAGGCGGGTCTTACTTCTTGGCGGCGCGGGGGGCGCGGGCAGGTTTGCGGCCGCCCTGGCCCAGGCCCATCTGCTTGGCCAGATCCGAACGGGCCTTGGCGTAGTTCGGGGCGACCATCGGATAGTCCTTGGCCAGGCCCCACTTCGCCCGGTATTCCTCGGGGCTCATATTGTATTTGGTGCGCAGGTGACGCTTCAGCGACTTGAACTTGCGGCCGTCTTCCAGGCAGATCAGGAAGTCAGGCGTGATCGACTTGCGCACCGGAACCGCCGGTTCCTTGGGCTCGGGCTCGACTTCGACCGGCGCCGACGACACGCCCGACAGAGCGGCGTGAATCTGAGCGATCAGACCAGGAACGGCGTCAGCCGACACGGTGTTGTTGCTCACATAGGCCGACACGATGTCCGCCGTCATTTCGAGCAGTTCGGGTTTTTCTTCCATGGGGGATCGCCTGTTTCAGGAGCCAAACGCATTCGACTGATCAGACCCGACCCGTCGGTGTTTGGTTTCATACGGATGTTCCGGGATGAACGCAATGCAAGCATAGATCATCATTGAAGCCGTCAGTTTCTATACTGATCTAAAACGAGATCAGCCGCACAGCTTCATCGACCGAAGTTATCCGCAAGCGCCAACATAGCCGCACGCTCGGGTGCGGAGTATTCGTCGATCCGCTCTTCGTCGCCCTCGCGGATCGCGCGAAGAAGGGCCGGCGTCAGCGCCGAAGACAGAGACCAGTTCCAGTAACGCAGCACCGTCTGCGCCCGATCCACGGCCAACATTTCATATGTAATCTGCACCCGCTCCCAATCGGGATGGACGGCGCCGTCCGCATCGAGCTCAGGCCGGCGCATGGCCCGCCACAGGGTCTGCAGGTTCAGCCGCGACAGGCCGGTGGCCTTGCACAGGATGGCCATGGGCTCGCCGCCGGCGTCGCCCATGATCTTGGCTGCGGTCAACGGCTTGACGCCCGACAGATAGCCGATCTCGCCGACCAGCTCGCGGGTCATGCCCTGGCCTGCGGCGGCGACCGCGTCCTCCAGGCCGTTGTAGGGGCTTTTGTCGATGGCGGCGCGATTGCGCTGGCGGCGCTCGATGAACTGCAGCGCCTTGCGCGTCACAGGATCGGACCAGCCCTCGGCGGCGGCCACGGCGAACAGGTCCTCGACGCTGTCCTGCAGGACCTCGCGCGACACGGCGAACCTTTGCAGCACGGCGCGGCGCTCCTCGGCTCCGCACCACCAGAACATGACATAGGCCCCCGACGGCCGCAGCTCGGGCCGTTTCAGCAGGGGCGCGCACAGGGCCGGGCTCTGGCGGCTCAGCGCCACCACGCCCTCGATGGCCACCTGCGCCAGACGCGCCGAAGCGTTCTTCAGCACCGCCTCGATGACGGCGTCCTCGCCAAAGCTCAGCAGGGTTTCCGTGACCACTTCCGACAGGCCGCGCCGCTCGGCGATCAACAGCCGATGCTCGATCCCGGCGTCGCGGGCGCAGCCGATCAGGTCCACGTCGGTCAGCGAGGCGCACTGCTCGATCAGCGGCCCCGCCACCGACGGCTCGTCGCGCAGCAGCAGCCGCGCCAGACTGTTGGGCAGTTCCGCCAGCGGCGCCAGCCGCACCGCCACCCGCCGCCGCTCCTCGACCGAGGCCAGCCGCAGCAGGTCCACCAGCAGGTCGCCTGTCACCGCCCGCTCGAAGGCATTGATCCGACTGGCGGGCAGACAGACGACATCGGCCAGCCGCCGCAACAGGGTCTGGCGGACCTTCGACGCCGCTGGCGGGGCGTCGGCGTCGGAACTGACAGCCGGAATCGACATGACTTCTACCCTAGCGCGAGCCGGTTAACCGCGCGTGAGGGGCGGAAAGCTCGACTTCTCCTCCCCATTTTATGGGGAGGTGGCGCGGCGCGCAGCGCCGTGACGGAGGGGGCGGCGCGACGGCAAACGGCGAAGGCGCAACATCGGGGACGGGCCAGCGTCGCCCCCTCCACCGCTGCGCGGTCCTCCTCCCCATGAAATGGGGAGGAAAGCCATTGCGCCCTACAACCCCTCGAACAGGGCCGTGGACAGGTAGCGTTCGGCGAAGCTGGGGATGATGGCGACAATGGTCTTGCCCGCATGCTCATCCAGCGCCGCCAGGCGGAAGGCGGCGACCAGGGCGGCGCCCGAGCTGATGCCGACCGGCAGGCCTTCAACGCGAGCCGCCTTGCGGGCCATGTCGAAGGCCTCGTCGTTGGAGACCTGTTCGACCCCGTCGATCACGGCGCGGTCGACGATGGAGGGGACGAAGCCCGCGCCGATGCCCTGGATCTTGTGCGGGCCGGGCGCGCCGCCCGACAGGACAGGCGAAGCGGTCGGCTCCACCGCGATCATCTTCACCGAGGGCCGCTTCAGTTTCAGCGCATGACCGACGCCGGTGATAGTGCCGCCGGTGCCGACGCCGGCGATGACGATATCCACCGCCCCCGCCGTATCGTTCCAGATTTCCTCGGCGGTCGAAACTTCATGGATGGCGGGGTTGGCGGGATTCTCGAACTGCGAGGGACTGACGGCGCCCGGCGTGCGGTCCAGGATTTCCTGCGCCATGCCGATGGCGCCCTTCATGCCTTTTTCGGCCGGGGTGAGCACCAGTTCGGCGCCCAGCAGGGCCAGCATCTTGCGCCGCTCGATCGACATGCTCTCGGGCATGACCAGGATCAGCTTGTAGCCCTTGGACGCCGCGACGAAGGCCAGGGCGATGCCGGTATTGCCCGACGTCGGCTCGACCAGGATCGAGCCCGGCCGGATCTTGCCCGCCTGCTCCAGCGCCTCGATCATGGCCACGCCGATCCGGTCCTTGACCGAGGCCAAGGGGTTGAAGAACTCCAGCTTGGCCAGCACCGTCGCCTTGGGCGCCAGTTCCGCCGTCAGATTGGGCAGCCTCACCAGGGGGGTGTCGCCGATGGTGTCGATGATGCTGTCATAGACCCGGCCCCGTCCGGCCTTCTTGTGGCGGCTGGCGTCATAGGCGGTGTCGGACATGGGCGATCTCCGTGCAGCGGTTTCGTCTAGGTGACAGTCCTTATACGCGCGAGACCAGACTGCGCCGCACAGGAATTCTCTCAGGCGCTTTAGCGCCGCTATAAAGGCGCCGGCGCCTCATGACGCCAGCCCCCGCCGCGCCGGATCGAAGGGCAGGACCTCGCGGATCGAAATCAGGGTCTTGAACGCCCGCACCCGCGCGTCGTCGTTCAGCACCTCGCGGGTGAAGATCTCATAGGCCTCCATGGTCGGCGTGCGGACATAGAGGACGAAGTCGGTCTCGCCGGTCACGTACCAGGCGGCCTGGACCTCGGGCCGGGCCGTCAGGCTGTCGATCAGGGCGTCCAGCACCGCCGTCCCCTCGCGCTCCATCTCGACCAGGACGTGCATGGTCAGGGCGCGCTCCAGTCGCCCCTCGTCGATCACCGCCACGTCGGCGACGATGACCCCCTCCTCGCGCAGACGGCGCAGGCGGCGCGACACCGCCGATTCCGACAGACCCACCCGATCCGCCAGCACCCGCGCGGGCTGCAGATTGTCGCGCCGGACCAGATCCAGCAGCCGGCGGTCGAAATCGTCCAGCGTGACGGCTTGCTGCATCATACTTCTCTAAAACGACGTTTTATTGCATTCTAGCAGCAGAATTCAGCGAGAAACACAGGCGGCTTTTCACTAGGTTCCCGGCCGATGTCCTCCCCGACCCTGTCCCTGAATTCGCCGCGCCTTTCGGTCGCCCTGCCCTATCTCGCCCTGGTCGGCGGGATGGTGTCGCTGGCGGTCGGCACCTCCTTCGCCAAGGGCCTGTTCCCCCTCGTCGGCGCCGAGGGCACGGCGGCCCTGCGTGTCGGCCTGTCCGCCCTGGTGCTCATCGCCATCTGGCGGCCGTGGCGCTTCGCCCTGACGCGCGCCGACGCCGGGCGGGTGGTGCTTTACGGCCTGGTGCTGGGCCTGATGAACCTCAGCTTCTACATGGCGCTGCGGACCATCCCCCTGGGCCTGGCCATCGCCATCGAGTTCAGCGGCCCCCTGGCCCTGGCCCTGATCCATTCGCGCAAGCTGGTGCATTTCGCCCTGGTCGGCCTCGCCGTCGCCGGTCTGGCCATGCTGTTGCCGATCTGGAGCGGGGTCGAGGGGCTGGACCCGGTCGGCGTCGCCTACGCCGCCTTCGCCGGCCTGTGCTGGGCCCTCTACATCGTCTTCGGCAAGCGCCTGTCGCACATGCACGCGGGTCAGTCGGTGGCGCTGGGCATGAGCACCGCCGCCCTGGTCATCCTGCCCTTCGGCGTCTCGACGGCGGGCGTCGCCCTACTGGCGCCCTCGGTCCTGCTGCTGGGCCTCGGCGTCGCCCTGGTGTCCAGCGCCCTGCCCTATTCACTGGAGATGATCGCCCTGCGTCACATCCCCAAACGCACCTTCGGCGTCCTGCTCAGCGTCGAGCCGGCCATCGGCGCCATGGCGGGCATGGTCCTGCTGCACGAACAGCTCAGCCCTCTACAGTGGCTGGCCATCGGCTGCATCGTCGCCGCCTCCATCGGCGCGGTCCTGACCGCGCCGCGGGGCCAGACCCAGCCCCTGACCGAGCCCGGCGCGCCCGCCTGATCTTGGCCTGATCCCAGGCCTCACGCCCGGCCCGTCAGAAACGACGCTGAAGGCTCAGACGGACGCTGCGCCCGATCGGGTCCTGCCAGTCCCGGCCATAGCCGGGCGCGGGCGCCCCGTCGCCCAGACGCGCCTCGGGCCGCGCGTCGAACAGGTTGCTGACCTCCAGGCTCAGTTGCAGACCGGCGCTGCGGCGGCGCGGCCCGCCTTCCTCGTCGGCGTTCGCGGCGCGAACCGAGGTCGACGTCATCTGGAAGCTGACCTTGAGGTCCACGGCGGTATAGGGCGCCGTGATCAGATCTCCCGGACCGTCCTGCCCGCCGAAGCGCCGGGTCCGATAGCCGTCCTGCCAGCGCGCCGAGGCATTGACGCCCCACCGGCCCCGCCGCGCGTCGAGCATCGCCCGCGCGTCCTGGCGCGAAACGCCCCCGCCGTCGCCCTTCAAGCGGTCCAGCTCAGGCAACCCCGCCGCCAAGGACAGGGTGTTGCTGAGCCTCAGGTTATAGTTGAGCGACACCCGCAAGACCGTCGCCTCATGGGCGGCGACGCCGGCGGGTCGCGGAAGGTTGAAGTTCAGACTGCTGGTCAGGCCTTCCGTCAGGGTCGAACTGAGGTTCAGCGGCCGAAAATCGATGCTGGTCAGACGCCCGTTCGCATCCCGCTGGAACCGATCAGGAAAGGCCGCCTCGACGTCCTCGGTCAGGTCCGGCAGGGCGCCGATCCCGTCGGTCGATTCCGTGCGTTGGTATCCAAGGTTGGCCGCCAGGGACCACCGGGTGAACGGTCCGAGCGAGGCGGTCACGGACAGGCTCTCTGTGCGGGGCGGTCGTAGATCCGGATTGCCTCCCCGAAGCGGCGTGATCTCCACCGCCTCTCCGGTCTGGAAGTCGAACACGACCACGGGCGTATCGAAATAGACCGGCTCGAACCTCTGCATGTCCGGGACGCTGGCGCTGGAGGCCGACCAGACGCCGTTCAGGCGTATGCCCCTCTTCGGCGCCCAGTTCAGGGCGGCGTTCACCTCGTCTCCATCGCCGCCGCTGGACTGCCGGACACTGCCGCCCAGGGTCGCCAGAAGGTCTCCCAGCTTGCCGAGCCCGTTCTCTTGACCCGCCTTCGACAGCGGAACCGTGAGCGAACCACGGACCTCTCCGGTCTGGAACGTCGTCGTGATGCGGGCTTGAGGGCGATTCAGGGTGGAACGGTTGCCCATGAGATTTCCGCCCAGGTTCGCAACCACCGCGCCCGACGGCAAATCCATGACCGTTCGGCCCGCCGAACCGTTGAAACCGATGGACTGGTTCTCGCTTCGGATATTGGCGAAGCCCTCATCCCGAGAGCGCGACGCTTGACCGTTCATGTTCCCCTGCACTGACCAGCCGAGCGCCGTTCCGCTGAGCCCAGCCGAGGCTCCCAAGCTTTCCGACTGGCGGCGGCCCTCGACAATGTCGGCGCCCAGACGCGAAACGGGGCGGCTCTCCCTCGCCTGTCCGTTCAGACTGAAGACCCCGGCCCATTGACCCAGGGATCGCGTCAGATTGACGTTGGCCGACACGGTCTCGGTGCGAGGGCGCAGCGTGATGGCCCCGGCCCCCGCGCCCTCCTCTTCATGACCGCGGTCGCGCTCATCGGCTCGCAGGGCGCTGTCGCGCGAAACCCGGACGCCCGCCTGGTGCGTGTTGTCGCCCGCGATGGCGGAACGACGCAGGTCGGCGGACAGGGAGGAGGTCCCGCCCTGCGTCGGACGTGATCCGACCATGCGGCCGTCGTAGCTGGAGAAGCGTCTCTGCAGCACCAGGTTGACCACCCTCTGGCCGGGCGCGCCGCCGTACAGGGCCCCCGCCTGGGGCGGCAAGATCTCGGCCCGCACCAGGGCGTCTGGCGGGAAGCCGGAAAAGACGGCCGAATTCGCCACCCGCTTGCCGTTGACGATCACCATCGGCTCGTCGCCGACGCCGAGTGTTTCGCCGATCCGATCCAGGACCTCGCCGATGTCATAGGCGCCCAGGGCGTCGATCTCGGCGCCGTTCAATTCGGTCTCGGGCGGCACCCGCGCCGCGCCGCGCCGGCCGCGCACCTCGACATCATCGACGCGCACCGGATCATCGAGATTGGTCAGGGTCACGACCTGCTGCGGCGCCTCGGTCGGAACCGGACCATCGAGCGACGCCTCGCCAGGCCCCGCAGCGTCCAAGGTGGCGAGCAACAGCCACAACATTACTGTACCCCCGCCCTACTGTAACGCCCTCCTATCTACATCTACGTCAACTTATCCGACCCTCCAACACCGAACCTCACGTCAGGCGCGTCCGCTGAGCCTCCAGGATGGGCGGCACCCCTGATCGCGGCGAAGCTGACGCCCCTTGCCGGGCATCCAGCCCGCTCCCCAACGTCGACTCGATTGATGACGCGCAATGCCCCTGCGGGGTGAATCTTGAAACCCTGGTCTCCTGCGGCGCGATCTACGGGCATTCCCGTAGATCGGCTTCACCGCTCATTAACCACGATGAGGCATCCGTTAACGGTTAGAGGCCTGTGTCAGGATCGACCCGACGCAGGCCGAAGGGGCCGTCTTTTTGCGCAATCTCGTCGCCGCCGTCGAAGCGATCGACCCGCTGGTCGTCACCGGCAAGGTGGCGGGCGTCAGCGGCCTGCTGATTGAATCGCGCGGCGGCCTGTCGCGTCTGGCGGTCGGCGCCCGGGCCGAGATCCAGCGGCGCGGCCAGCCCCCCCTGCCCGCCGAGGTCGTCGGCTTCCGCGACGCCAAGGCCCTGCTGATGCCCTTCGGCCCGGTCGAGGGCGTGGCCCCCGGCGCCGAGATCAAGATCATCGACACCGCCGCCAGCGTGCGCCCCACCACCGCCTGGCTGGGCCGCATCATCGACGCCTTCGGCCTGCCCATCGACGGCCTGGGGCCGCTGCCGCAGGGCGCCGTCCCCTATCCCCTGCGCGCCTCGCCGCCGCCGGCCCATTCGCGCGGTCGGGTGGGCGAGCGGCTGGACCTGGGCGTGCGCTCGATGGACGTCTTCACCACCACCTGCCGGGGCCAGCGCCTGGGCATCTTCGCCGGTTCGGGCGTCGGCAAGTCGGTGCTACTGTCCATGCTGGCCAAGCAGGCCACCTGCGACGTCGTGGTCGTCGGCCTGATCGGCGAACGGGGCCGAGAGGTCCGCGAGTTCATCGAAGAGACCCTGGGCGAGGAAGGCCTGAAGCGCGCCATCGTCGTCGTCGCCACCTCGGACGAACCGGCGCTGAAACGGCGCCAGTCGGCCTATATGACCCTGGCCATCTCGGAATACCTGCGCGATCAGGGGCTGGAGGTCCTGTGCCTGATGGACAGCGTCACCCGCTTCGCCATGGCCCAGCGCGAGATCGGCCTGGCCGCGGGCGAGCCGCCGACGACCAAGGGCTATACTCCCACCGTCTTCACCGAACTGCCCAAGCTGCTGGAGCGCGCCGGTCCCGGCCCGATCCGCCCGGACGGCACCGAGGCCGGACCGATCACCGCCCTGTTCACCGTCCTGGTGGACGGCGGCGACCATGACGAGCCGATCGCCGACGCCGTGCGAGGCATCCTCGACGGCCACATCGTCATGGACCGCAAGATCGCCGAGCGCGGCCGCTTCCCCGCCATCGACGTGCTGAAGTCGGTCAGCCGGACCCTGCCCGGCTGTCAGACCCCGCCCGAGCGCGAACTGAACCGCCGCGCGCGCCAATGCCTTTCGGCCTACGCCAACATGGAAGAGCTGATCAAGATCGGCGCCTATCGCACCGGGGCCGACCCTATCGTCGACCGCGCCATCGCCCTGAACCCCGCGCTCGAGACCTTCCTCGGCCAGGACAAGGACGACCACACCAGTCTGGACGAGAGCTTCGTGCGGCTGGAGGCCATCCTGAACCAGGGGATGATGGAGTGAGCGGCCCAGACTCCGTCTTTCCTCCCCATGTCATGGGGAGGTGGATCGGCCGCGCAGCGGGCGAGACGGAGGGGGCGACGCCGCCGCAAGACCTTATCCAGCGCCAGGACAGGCATCTATCGCGCCGCCCCCTCCACCGCTTCGCGGTCCCCCTCCCCATGAAATGGGGAGGAAAGCCCTGTGCGTCTCGCCACGTCTTCTTAACCCCCGCAACCGCATCGTGATCTTATGACCGCCTGGGCCCAATCCTTGATCCGCATCTCCAACTACGAAGTTGAGACGCTGCAAAAGCGTCTGGCCGAGGTCGCGGCCCGCAAGGCCGAGGCCGAGATGCGCGTCGCCGTCCTCGACGCCGAGGTCGAGATCGAGCGCCAGAACGCCCGTCTGGACCCGTCTTCTGGCATGATGTTGCAGGCCTATCTGAAGGGCTGGGCATTGAAGCGCGCCGACGCCGAAGGCGTGGTCGCCGCTGTCGCCGCCGAGGAGGAAGGGGCCCGCGACGCCCTGACCAGCGCCTTCGAGGAGCTGAAGAAGTTCGAGCACGTCGCCGAGGCCGCCCGCCTGAGCAAGCTGCTGGCCGCCGCCAAGCGCGAAACCGCCGCCTTCGACGAAATGGGCCTGCGCCGCCGTGCGGGGGGCTGACACGCCTCTTGATCCTCCCCCGCGCGCGGGGGAGGGGGACCATGCGCAGCATGGTGGAGGGGGCGGACCCGCCCGCCGCCATTTCTTATCCGATCTCCTGCCTGTATCCGCCCCCTCCACCGCTTCGCGGTTCCCCTCCCCACAAGTGGGAAGGAAAGAAGCGCGATGATCGACCGCCGCGCCTTCCTCGCCGCCCCCGTAGCCCTGGCCGCCTGCGGCTCCGGCGAGGCCGCCGTCGTCCCTATCGAGCGCCCGGTCCCTTCGCTGAAATCCATCGCCCCCTTCCCCATCGGCGCCGCCTGCATGACCGGCCAGCTGTCAGACCGGGTCTGGTCCAACCTCGTCTCCGAACACTTTTCCCAGCTGACGGCGGATTGGGAGATGAAGATGGAGTACATTCTTCAGCGCGACGGTTCGTTCCGTTTCGACGCCCCCGACCGTATCGCCGCCTTCGCCCGCGACCAGAATCTGCGCCTGTTTGGCCATACCCTGATCTGGTACGCGCAGAGCCACCCCTGGTTCGAGGCCCTGACCGGCGACCGCGCCCGTTTCGCCGCCGAGTATGACCGCTATATCGCCACGGTCGCGGGCCGCTGGCGCGGTCAGGTGGTCGGCTGGGACGTGGTCAACGAGGCGGTGTCCGAGGACGGCCAGGGCCTGCGCGACTGCGTCTGGAGCCAGGGCCTCGGCGGGATCGACGCCTATATCCTGCGCGCCTTCGAACAGGCGAAGCTGGCCGCGCCCGAGGCCGTGCTCTTCCTCAACGACTACAATCTCGAGAACAATCCGGTGAAGGGCGCCACCTATCTGCGTCTGGTCGAGCGGCTGCTGAAGGCCGGGGCGCCGATCACCGGCCTGGGCACCCAGAGCCACCTCGACATCGACATTCCCGCCGGTCAGATCACCGTCTTCATGCGCGAACTGGCCCAGTTCGGTCTGCCCATCCATGTCTCCGAACTGGACGCCTCCCTGCGCGACGACGGCCGCCTGCCCGACCTGCGCCCGCGCCGCCAGAGGATCGAGCGCCAGACCGCCCGGGTCGCCGAACTGGCCGAGGCCTTCATGGCCCTGCCCCGCGCCCAGCAGTTCGCCTTCACCACCTGGGGCGTGCGCGATATCGACAGCTGGCTGCGTCGCGGCGACAAGGACGACGGTCAGGACAGTCCTCTGCTGTTCGACGCAAAGGGCGGGGCCAATCCGATGTTCCATGCGGCGGCGAATGCCTTCGCCCCTTGAGGGAGAAGGTGGCTTGCGCAGCAAGACGGATGAGGGGTGTGAGAGCCGTCAGACGATAGTGATGCAGCGCGCCCGCCACAGCGGATAGGGCGCCGCCGACACCCCTCATCCGAGCGCCTCCGGCGCCCACCTTCTCCCTCAAGGGGAGAAGGATGAAACGCGCGCAAGCAGCGCCCGACAAAGCAAAACGCCCGCCGGTTTCCCGGCGGGCGTTTCAAACTCGACCCTGAGTGGAGGCTCAGGCCCCCGATCAGGCGGCGACGCTGACGGCGCCTTCCGACGGGTCGCGCAGGACATAGCCCCGGCCCCAGACGGTTTCGATGTAGTGCTTGCCGTTCGCCGCCGTCGCCAGCTTCTTGCGCAGCTTGCAGATGAAGACGTCGATGATCTTCAGTTCCGGCTCGTCCATGCCGCCGTAGAGGTGGTTCAGGAACATTTCCTTGGTCAGGGTCGTGCCCTTGCGCAGCGAGAGCAGCTCCAGCATCTGATATTCCTTGCCGGTCAGATGCACGCGGTGACCGTCCACCTCGACCGTCTTGGCGTCCAGGTTCACGGCGATCTCGCCGGTGTGGATGATGGCCTGGGCGTGGCCCTTGGAGCGACGGACCACGGCGTGGGTGCGCGCGATCAGCTCGTCCTTGTGGAAGGGCTTGGTCAGATAGTCGTCGGCGCCGCCGCCGAAGGTCTTGACCTTGGTTTCAATCTCGTGGCTGCCCGAGAGGATCATGACCGGCGTATTGATCTTGCCGACGCGCAGCTGACGCAGAACCTCAAGGCCGCTCATGTCGGGCAGGTTCAGGTCCAGCAGAATGAGGTCGTAGTCATAGATCTTGCCCAGATCGATGCCTTCTTCACCCAGGTCGGTCGTATAGACGTTAAAGCCTTCCGACTTGAGCATCAGTTCGATGCTCTGGGCAGTGGCGTGATCGTCTTCAATCAACAGGACGCGCATTCATGCCCCTCCAGGCAAAGCTTGGCTGCAGCCGCCGAGAAGACGACGACCGGGTAACCTTGTTCCAACGTTAACGGGTCAAAACCTTAAGAAGGGTTAACGGGTCCCGATATGGAACGCTTAGGCTGATTTGCGAATCGCCGTCGAGAGTCCCGAGTCAAGGATTCGTTAATTTATTAACCATGTCGCGCGTCTTGCCCCCTTGACGTTCGCAACATCCCCGACCGCGCGTCCAATCGTCCACAGCCGATCCCGCGCCCGGCAAGGCGAAGCGACCGATTTTGACGTGAGCTAGGACAACATTCCTAGCCTGCCCCGCGACACCGCACATGATGGGGCCGCAGAAAAATACGTTCGGGAGCAACTGACGACATGGAATCCTATCGGGTCGAGCCCTATCGCGTGCCGGTGACGGAGGGCGACCGCATCCGCGCCGACGCGGCCCTGCATCTGGCGGCCTACGCCTTCGGGGTCCCGGCGACCGAGATGCTGCGGCGCGAGCGCACCCGCCCGCGCGCCTGTCGCGCCCGCTGGTCAGCCATGTACCTGGCCCATGTCTCCTACGGCTGGCCGCTGGAGCGTGTGGGCCACGCCTTCGGCCTGAACCGCGCCACGGCCTCGACCGCCTGCCGCTGGGCCGAGGACGCGCGCGACCACGACAAGTACGACGCCGTCATGGACGGGCTGGAGACCTGCCTGCGCGCGGTCATGGAACTGCCCGCCGTCGACCTGGCTCTGGCCCTGGGAGGCGACCGATGAGCCTGCCGCAGACGCGAATCGTGGAACGCGCCCGCGCCCTGCTGGACCGGCCCGGCGCCTGGCTGGACCAGTCGGGCGCCGCCTATCCCCTGCGCCTCGGCGGCGACCGGCGCGGGCGGGCGGTGCTGACCCTGGACGAGGCGGCGTTCCGCGCCCTGGTCGAGCGCCCCGGCCTGCGTCGCCGCGAAGGCGGCGGCTGGCAGGCGCGCGCCAGACCCGCGACCAACACCTCGCTTTCACCAGGCTTGGCCCCCAGCCCGCCGCCCGGCCGTCCCGGCCTGATCGAGGGCGAGCGTCCCTTCATGGAGCTCGACGGCCGCCTGACCACCCGCCGCGCCAATCTGGGCGAGAGCCCCGTCGCCTGGCTGGCCCGGCGCAAGGACGCCTCGGGCCGCCCCTGGCTGAGCCCCGCCGAAGTCGCGGCGGGCGAGCGGCTGCGCCATGAGGCCGAAATCGCCCTCAGCGGCCCGTCGCTGACCATGCGCTGGGACGCCCTGCCCCGCGCCGGGGGCGGCAGTTCCGCCCGCGTCGAGCCCAGCGACCGCGCCCTGTCCGCCGCCGCCCGCGTCGAGGCGGCGCTGAGCGCCTGCGGCCCGCGCCTGCGCGCCCTGGTCGAGCGCGTCTGCATCCACGGCACGTCGCTTCGGCTGGCCGAGGAAACCCTGTTCCTGCGCCGCCGTCAGGGCAAGACGGTGCTGAAACAGGGACTGCAGGCCCTGGCCGAACACTATGGCCTCGGCTGACGAAAAAGCCCGCCCCGGCGAACCGGGGCGGGCGAAGTCGAGGGATCACACGATCCGCTGACGCGCCCCGCAGGTCAGACGCGTCAAGCCGGTGCGATCAGGGCGTTTCCAAACCTTGACCGCACAACCACAAAGCGCACCAATAAACATGAATGTCAATACAATGATCTTGCGCCCGCGCGGTCGACGACGAGTCCGACATCAGACGCGTCAAATGTCAGCTGAGGGTGGGAAGCGGACATCAGAAATCTGCCCTCCCTTGCTGCTTCTCGACCGATCCTGCGATCAAAACGAACTGTCTGGCCGCGAAGAGAAAACCTCAAACAATCAGTGTTTTCCAACGCATTCTCTTGTTTTTTACAGGTATAGCGTCAACTCCATCGGGTCGTGTACTCGGCGGTACGTTATGTGATCATTTTCATCTATACTTTCAATTTTGTAAGATATAGCCCCGCCATCCAACATCTTCAAAAGATTTATATTAACGCCGTCAATAGTGACGCGTTTCTCGGTAACGTTGTCTACAATGACAGTTTGCACATTTGTGCCTACATCAAGTCCAACTAGCCCAAGCTTTCCGCCGTTAGTCCAAATGCGAACCTCGTAGGTCGGCGTATTCCGGATTCGCCGCGCCTTCCAGACGATTTCGACGCTCGCTTTCGGTCCATTTTCGAATGCGGCGGGTCGGTAGGAAGCAGGACTGGGGAGCTCGGTCCCATTTCCAGCTAACCCAAAGGCCTTTATGCTTCCCTGTTCTAAAGGCCCGTGGATCTGCTGATGGGGCAATGCTGCTGCGGCGCCGCCCCAAGCTTGCCTATCGAAGCGACCGTCTCCATCGCTGTCGGTAAGACACGCGATATAGGCTCAACCCCAACCTGCGCTTCTTGCGGGCGCACAATAAATTCCCCTACGCACATCTCCAGCAGCGAACAGAATTGATCCTGCAGGAATATTCTGACGCCCTAAATTCACCCGAACGGAAATGTCACTTTCTATCGTGACAGATCGTAGGGGTATTATTGTTCTGGTAAAAAGGGGTGCGCCACGTCTTGCTATCAGTTCGGCGGTGGCGTCGATTTCCTGCGGAAGCGAGCGAAAAATAGTGTCGCCGCCTGTAAACAGATCGGTTTGTGCTTCAGGCACCTGCGATTCAGCCATCATCGGGAAACTAAGCATCGCCGCACTCAGCGCGCACAACAAGGATCGCATTATCACAATTCCACGTTTGATAATCTTTGCTTGGTACAAGCGTGCCCCTATTATAGCAAAGCTGGCAACGGCAAAGTGAGCGGATCCTGGCTCCGATATCCAGACCAGAAAGCTGACGTCACTTTCGCCAGCTAAGGGTCGTGAACCGAAGTTCGCTTAAGGGTGGAAAGCGGACATGAGGTAACGGCCAAAATCGTCCTGCCATCGCGAGGGCGACAATAAGCGGACGCTTCCCAATGGGCGCTTTATAGCTAAGCTAAAATCAACATCGAAGTTCAAGGGGTGAGGCGATGGTTGATCAGGTCATGTTGAGCATTTTCGCAAAATGCAGCGGCTCTGACGTGCCCCTGAGAATTTCCTCCACGCGGAGCTAGAGTCCGGCCCTTGAAAG
>NZ_QLLC01000049.1 GCF_003350205.1 Brevundimonas bullata
CGCCCCAAGCTAACAGCTGGGCCGTAATGCAACGGTTCCTCAAGGGGAGAAGGATTCTAGCACGCTAACGCCTACGGCTGCTTTAGCGCCAACACGGCCCCCTTCTTGCGAGTCTCGCCCCGAAGGAGGCCTCATCATGGGCTGGAGCGTGTTTTCGTCTCACAATGAGCCGCCGCCGATCATGCGCGGGGGGTGGCTGGACGCGCTGCGGTTCATCGTGGCCTCGCTGATCATCCTGCATCACTTCCAGGCCTCGGCGCCCATTCCTCTGGCCGAGGGCGTGCATCCGGTGTTCGAGCGGGGCGGCTTCCTGCTGACCAACTTCTTCCTGATCGACAGCGGCTATGTGCTGATGCGGGTCTATGGCGCCTCGGTCGCGGGCGGCCGGATGTCGAGGACGGACTTCTTCCTCAAGCGCTCTCTACGGGTGTTTCCGGCTCATCTGATCATGCTGGGCCTGCTGGTGGCCATGGTGCTGTTGGGTACAGCCATCGGCCTGCCGCCGACCCACCCCGAGTGGTTCGCCTGGGATCAGTTGCCGGCGCAGGCGGCCCTGGTGCAGTCGTTCGGCGTCTATGGCGGGCTGGGCTGGAACGCGCCCAGCTGGTCGATCTCGGCCCTGCTGGGCTGCTACCTGGCCTTTCCCTGGGTGCTGCGCGGGCTGACGCGGGTCGGGCCGTGGCTGGCGCTGGGGCTGGTGGTCGTCGGCTATCTGGCGGCCAATGAGCTGTGCTGGGCCATCCTGAACTATCCCGTCTACCAGATGCCGCTGAACCTCGGCATCTGGCGCGCCCTGCCCCTGTTCATCCTGGGCATGGGACTGGCCTGGTTCGCGCAAGGGATCTGGATCGAGCCGCGCGCCGCCGGTTGGGCCCTGCTGCTGGCCTCCGTCGGTCTGGCGATGGTGCAGTATTTCGACAAGCACGCCCTGATTTCGCTGACCCTGATCTCGATCATCATCCTGGCGGCCGGCGCCGTCCCGGTCACGAAGCCGTCCAAGCTGGTCGAACAGGCGGCGGTCGTCTCCTTCGCCATGTTCATTTCCAACGAAGTGGTCCGCATCGGCTGGTTCGGTCTGGCCGAGGCGACGGCGAACAAGCTGGGTCTGGCCGAGGCCTGGCGCTGGGTCCTGTGGGTCATGGGCGTGGGCGCCGCCTTCGTCTTCGCCTTCCTGTTCCACTACGGCGTCGACAATCCGATCCAGAAGCGCATCCGCGCCTGGCTGAAGAAGCGGGGACACGCCCGCGCCGAGATCAAGGAGCCGGTGGTCTCGCTGGAGGGTTAGGCTTGCGCCCCCTTGCCGTCACCCCGGACGCCCGACAGGGCGATCCGGGGCCCAGACGGTTCAGCAAGACCCGGTGACGGCAGTAGAAGCGCGACCGCCTGGGTCCCGGGTTCCGCTACGCGGCCCCGGGATGACGGCGCGGATGTATCTCACCCCGTCGAACCGACCAGATGCAGGATGTTGCCGTCCGGGTCCTTGAACCAGGCCAGACGCATCGAACCGCAGACGTGGATGTCCCCCTCACGCCCCATGTCGTCATAGTACTCAAAGGTGACGCCCTTGGCCTTCAGCCCGGCGACGATGTTGTCCAGTTCGACCCCGACGTCCCAGCTGACGGCGTTGGCCTGATTGGTCCCGGCGAAGTCGGATTTATAGACCGTCAGCCAGGTGTTTCCGGTGCGATAGCCCAGCACCCCCTCGTTCGAGGTGTCGGCCAGGTTCAGCCCCAAGACGTCGGAATAGAAGGTCTTGGCGCGATCCAGATCCTTCACCGCGACGATGGCTGACGAATTCTTGTCCTTGAGCATGATGTCTCTCCCTGATGCGAAGAGAAGCGTTGACGGCGGCGGTTCGATCCCGCCGACATTACCGCCGTTTCATTTGACACCCCGTGGCGGCGCCCCTTTCTGACGAGCTTGGCTTTGAGGGGAACCGTCATGCGTCGGTGGGCTTTGGCGATCAGTCTGGGACTGGGTCTGGGTTTCGGCCTCATGGGCGCCGGCGCCCTGGCGCAGAGCTCGCCGATTCAGCTGGAAGACGGCGACGTCGCCCGCTTCTGGACCGCCTATGACGCCGTACGGGCGGCGGATACGCCCGAGGCGCAGAAGGCGGCGTTCCAGCGCCTCTATATCGATCAGGGCACGCCGGGTCTGGCGGCCTTCATGGAGGCCAAGGGCTATACGGCGGACACCTATCTGAACGCAATCCGCGCCTATCCGGCCTACTGGGACAGCGTGCGGCCGCGCACGGCCCTGGCGACAGGCGCCCTGACGCGGCTGGAAGGCCATCTGGAGCGGTTCAAGGCCCTCTATCCCGAGCTGCGTCCCGCCGGCATCTACTTCGAGGTCGGCGCCCTGCGCTCGGCCGGGACCACCCAGGGCGACAAGGTCCTGCTGGGCGTCGAGATGGCCACCGGCGACGCCAGCGTCGATATTTCAGAAATGCCGCCGGGCCTGCAACGCTTCTTCGGCTCCTATTTCGCCAGCAAGCCGCTCGACAATCTGGACCTGCTGGCCGTGCACGAGGTGGTTCACACCCAGCAGATCGGCGAGCGCAGCAGCCTCTTGTCCCAGGCCGTCTATGAGGGCGTGGCCGACTTCGTCGCCGAACAGGTGACGGGGCGGATGCCCGATCTTGCCTATGTCGCCTATGGCCCGGCCAACGATGCCGCCATCAAGGCCGCCTTCCGCCGCGACATGGCGGGCGAGGACTTCAGCGGCTGGCTCTACAACAACACCGACAACGCCTTCGGGGTGCGCGACCTGGGCTACTATGTCGGCTACGCCGTCACGCGCGGCTATTATGACCGCGCCCCGGACAAGGCGGCGGCGCTCAAGACCATGATCGAGCTGGACTATTCCAACCCGGCGGCGGTTCAGGCCTTCGTTGACGCCTCGGGCTATCTGGCGGACTAGACGGGCAGCGGTCAGTCGCTGCGGGGTCGCGCAGGTCCCTCTCTCCCGCTGTCACCCCGGACGACCCGCAGGGGCGATCCGGGGCCCAGACGTTTCAGCGAGAACGGCCGAGAACCACGAATGCACAACCGCCTGGGTCCCGGGTTCCGCTACGCGCCCCCGGGATGACGGCAAGAGGAGCCGTCAGATCGGCATCCGCATGATTTCCTGATAGGCCGAGATGACCTGGTCGCGGACGGCCATGACGGTTTCCAGCGAGGCCTCGGCGGACGAGACGGCG
This sequence comes from Brevundimonas bullata, assembly GCF_003350205.1. Classification (GTDB taxonomy): domain Bacteria; phylum Pseudomonadota; class Alphaproteobacteria; order Caulobacterales; family Caulobacteraceae; genus Brevundimonas; species Brevundimonas bullata. The sequence continues at coordinate 3,200 of NZ_QLLC01000049.1, forward strand.
GTGACGACGTCGATCAGGCTGCCCTGGCCCTGAACCATCTGGGCCATCTGGGTTTCGGCGCCGCGGGTCTGCTGCGCCGTCTGGGTCATGACGTTCTGCAACAGTTCGGAGAAGCCCGGCCCCTGCGCCGCCGAAGCGGCGTTGGGCGGGGTCGCGGTCGGCATGGCGCCGCCCTGAACGGCTGCATAGGCCTTGGCCGCCATCATGGGATTCATGACCTAGGCCCTCTTATTTCTTGATGATGTCGAGGGTGCGGGACTCCATGTTCCGCGCCGTCTCGATGACGTTCAGGTTGGCCTCGTAGGCGCGCTGCGCCTCGCGCATGTCCATGGCTTCGATCAGGGTGTCGACGTTGGGGCGCTGGACGTACCCTTCCGCGTTCGCCGCCGGGTGCGAGGGGTCGTATTCGACGCGGAAGGGGCTCTGGTCCGGGCGCACCTCGGCCAGGACCACGCCGGTCGCGCCGTTGACGTTGCGGGCCTGGAAGATCGGCGTCTGGCGGCGATAGGGCTCGCCCCCCGCGACATTGGCCGTCGACTGGGCGTTGGCGATGTTCTCGGCGATGACGCGCATCCGCGACTGCTGCGCCTTCAGGGCGCTGGCGGCGACGCCCATGGCGTTGTTGCGCGGCGTAACGTTGACGGGATCAGGCATGGCTTACGTCTCCTGCCTCAGGCGCCGGGCTTGCGGGCGGCCATGCGGATCATCTGCATGGACTTCTGGTAGAAGCCGATGGCGGCGTCATAGGCCATGCGGCTCTCGGCCATCTTCAGCATCTGTTCCTCGACCACGACCGAGTTGCCGTCGAGCGTGGTCTCGGAGTCCGGCGCGTTGAGCGAATCGAAGCGCGCGGCCTGCCCCGGCGGGGTGATGTGGCGGGCGTTGGTGGCGACCATCTTCAGACCGCCGCCGGTGCGCATGGCCTCGGCGAAGTCGGTCGGCGCCTTCAGGTCGCGCGCCATGAAGCCGGGGGTGTCGGAGTTGGCCACGTTCTGGGCGATCACGCGCTGACGATCGTCGAGCCATCCGAGACGGCCCTTGATCTGGTTCAGCAGCGGAATGTCGGTGACGGACACGCGGGTCCCCTCGGACGGTTGATCGGCAGAATTTGCCGCCTGCATGGTTAATATTCCGTGTTCCTAAACGCGGCGTTAACCACGAGCGACGAAACGTGCGGGCGAAGCGGCGCGCTCCTAGGCGCCGCATTCCCGCGCCTTGGGGGCCTCGAACCGCATGAATTTCCTCGACCTGTTCCGGGCGGTGTTCGGCCTGGCGATCACCCTGGGCCTGATCGGCTTGGCCGCCTGGGCCGCGCGCCGCTATGCGCCCCAGGTGCTGGCCAAGTTCCAGGCCGAGCGCGGCGCGCGGCGGTTGCAGGTGATCGAGACCCTGGTGCTGGACCCGGCGAGGCGTCTGGTCCTGGTGCGGGTCGACGCCGAGGAACGGCTGATCCTGCTGGGCGAAGGGCGCGAGCTGATCGAGCCGCGCGGCCCTGTGATCGAATCGGGAGACGCGAAATGAGCCGCTTCAGCCTTTCCTCCCTGTTCGCATCGCGAATGGGGAGGTGGCGCGGGCGCGCAGCGACCGTGACGGAGGGGGCGACGCCGCCCTGCCCGCCTTCGCGCTCAAACAGCCGCCGTCGCGCCGCCCCCTCCACCGCTTCGCGGTCCCCCTCCCCACGACGTGGGGAGGAAAATCAGGCGATCTTCGCCCTGCCCTCGCGCGCCGAGTTGAAGCGCGCCGCCCTGTTGTCGCTGATCACCACGGCCCTGTGTCTGGTCTGGCCTCTGGGCGCCCTGGCGCAGGAGGCGGCCCAGGCCGCGGCCGGCGGATCGGCCATCAATATCGACCTGGGCACCGGCGCGGGCCTGACCCAGCGGGTGGTGCAGCTGGTCGGGCTGATGACCGTGCTGTCGCTGGCGCCCTCCATCGTCATCATGACCACCAGTTTCGTGCGCATCATCGTGGTGCTGTCCCTGCTGCGGACCGCGCTCGGCATGCAGCAGTCGCCGCCTAACGCGGTGCTGGTGTCGCTGGCCCTGTTCCTGAGCGCCATCGTCATGGCTCCGACCTGGCAGGACGCCTATGATTCGGGCATCCGGCCGCTGATGGATCAGCAGATGGAGCTGCCTCAGGCCTTCGATGCGGCGTCCGAACCCGTGAAGACCTTCATGCTGGCCCAGGTGGATCGCGGCGACCTGGCCCTGTTCACCCGACTGTCGAAAATCACCCCCCCGACCGACGTGCAGGAACTGCCCCTGCGGGTGGTCACGCCGGCCTTCATGATCAGCGAGTTGAAGAAGGCCTTCACCATCGGATTTCTTCTTTTCGTTCCGTTCCTTGTGATCGATCTGGTGGTCGCCAGCGTGCTGATGTCCATGGGTATGATGATGCTGCCGCCGGTGGTCATTTCCCTGCCCTTCAAGCTGATCTTCTTCGTCCTGGTGGACGGCTGGCGGCTGGTCGCCGGGAGCCTGGTCGAGAGCTTCCAGAGAGGCGTCGGCGGGGGATAAGTCCCCGGCCTCAGGGGCTTTGAGCGTGATGCGGGCTTGCCAAGACTACACAAACGCGTGTTGATCCTCCGGTCTTCGTCCGGGAATCGGACGACCACCACTGGGAAAACCCTCATGACCACTCAAGCCGAACTGATCGCCGCCGTCGCCAAAGACGCTGGTGTCTCGCAGGCCGACGCCACCCGCGTCCTCGACGCGATCGTCAAGAACATCCACAAGAGCCTGGTTTCGGGTTCGGACGTCCGCATCTCGAACCTGGGCGTGTTCGACACCGCCGAGCGCGCCGAGCGTGAAGGCCGCAACCCGGCGACGGGCGCGACCATCAAGATCGCTGCTTCGAAGGCTGTGCGCTTCCGCGTGTCCAAGCCCCTGAAGGACGCCGTCAACGGCTAAGCCTTTCCGGCTTGCCCTTCCCTCCTCGCGGGGGAAGGGCATCGGCCCCTCTCCCTGTGGGAGAGGGCTTGAGCCTCCAAGAGCGAAGCGATTGGTCCAGGCGACCCGGAGGGCGGCGCGTAGCAGCCAAAGGGTGAGGGTTCCCGGGTGATGTCGGCGCAAGCCGCCGCTCGGTGCTTCTTTCGGAAACCCTAGCCCCTCACCCTTCGCTTTGCGGATCGCCTCCGGCTCTCCGAAGCTCAAGCCCTCTCCCGCCGGGAGAGGGTTTTTCAATTAGGCGCCCGTTTTCTGTCCGCCTGTCTTTTCACGGAACTCCGCCTTGGTGGCCGCGATCCAGCCGGCGTAGGTGTCGGCTCCGGCGCTGAGGGCGGCGAAGTCCTGAGGGCGGCCCGAGCCGTCGGCCCCGTCCAGCCCCGCCAGGGCGATGCGGATGGCCCCCGGCGAGCGGGCCTTGTCGGCGAAACCGGCATAGTTGCGCGACAGACGGTTCAGCCCGCCCGCGTCGCGCGCCAGCGAATAGCCGACCCCGGCGCGGATCAGCCGGTTCTCCTCGTCCGCCGTCAGCGGAATGACCGCGTCCTTGTAGCGGTCGCCCAGACGCTGCTCGTAGAGGGCGGCGGCCGCCCCCCATTGCTGCTGCTTCCAGAAGATCTCAGCGCGCACGTCGCGACCCGCGGGCGAAGCGTCCTTGCCCAGGACCTCGAGCGCATGGTCGTAACGGCCCAACTCCATCAGGGCGCGGGCCTCCAGCGCCCGGCGCTCGATGTTCATGGCGGTGGGCAGAAGCGTGGTACGCGACGACCAGAGGGCTTGCAGCGCCTCTTCCGGCTGACGGTTCATCAGATAGACGGCGGCCAGATTGGTCGAGACCTGGGCCTTGGCCACGCCGTCGAGACGATTGTCGGCCTGATATTTCAGCAGCTCGGCGGCCTGATCCAGCAGGTCCACGTCGATCAGGCGCCGGGCCAGACGCCGCACCATCTCGTCGCCGTCGGCGCCGACCGGGGTCAGTTCGCGGAAGTCGAAGAACAGGGCCAGGGCCTGCACCGGCTGCAAGCCGTCGGCGGCGCCGTCGAGGAAGAGGGCGCGGAAGGCGTTGTCCAGATCCGCCTGCAGTTTGTCGCCGCCGGGCAGGACCACGATCTTGCGGCCCGCCGCCTTCAGCGTCGTCAGGGCCTCGCGATAGCGGCCCTGCGACAGGTAGAGCTCGCCCAGGCTGCGGATCACGGCCAGTTCGGTGCCGTCGCCGCGCCAGCGCCACTTGAGGGCTTCGAGCTGGGCCGCCGCCGCGTCGGGCTTCATCGTCCCCTTGGCCATCTCCAGACGGATCACGCCGAGGCGGGCGGGGGTCGAAATGCCGTCCAGCGGCGCGCGGGCCACGGCCTTGTAGAGGGCCAGGGCCTGGGCCGGTTTCTGTTCCAGCTCGAACAGCCGGGCCTGGACCAGGCGGGCGGTCAGCTGGTCCGCCGCCGAGACGCCCGGCTGGCTGAAGACATAGGCCAGCAGCTCGCGCGCGGCGTCCAGATCGCCGGTCTCGACGGCGGCCAGGGCGTGGGCCGTGCCAAAGCGGGCGCGCCATTCGGGGGTGAAGTTGTCGACCACGCCGGCGCCGGCGGCGAAGGCCTGACGCGCCGTGGTCCAGTCGCTGCGCTGGGCGGCGATGTAGCCCTGCCAGACGCGGGTCGAGGGATCGCCCGCCAGGGCCCCGGCGGAAAAGTCGGCCTCGGCCTCGGCGTAGCGACCGATGGCGGCGCGGGCGGCGCCGCGCAGGCCGCGCACCTCGGCCACGCCCTGCATGGCCGGGGTCTGCTTGACCAGGGCGTTCAGCACGCCGATGGCCTCATAGCCCAGGCCCTGCCCCACCAGGAAGCGGGCGTAGGCCATGCGGGCCTCGATGGGGGCGCGCGGGTCCTCGGCGGCGCGACCGCTTTCCAGCTCGGCGGCGGTCTGGAGGATGCGTTGGCGCGCGCTGAAGCTGTCGCCGCCCAGATCGGCCCAGTCGGCGATGATCAGGGCCGGGCGGACGGCGGCGCGCGGGGCGTAGACCTCCTGCGCGGCGGCTTCCAGCCCCACGGTCGGCGGGGACAGGCGCAGGCCCTTGGGCCGCGACAGGGTGACGATGTCGCCCTCGGCCTTGACCGTCAGGTCATCGATCGGGGTCTCGACCGCCAGGCCGTGGGCGGTGGGCAGCAGGGTCAGATCGACGGTGCGGCGGCCCCGCGCCATGCCCTTGCCGGGCGCCAGGGCCGTGACGGCGGCGAAACGGTCGCCGACCATGGGATCGGTCAGCCAGACGGTCTTGGTCGCCCCGGCCATGCGCGCGGTCAGGGCGGTCTGGACGCTGTCGTCGCGGCCGATGTCGATCCCGCTGACGGTCGGCGCGGTTCCGCCGAGGGTGACAACCCAGGAGGCGCCGTCGGCTCGGGCCGAGACGGCCTGTCCCTCGCTGACGGGAATGCGGATAGCGGTGAAGTCGGGCCCGGCGGCCCAGCGCGCCTTGGCCGCGTCGCCGGACTTGGCGGCGGCGGGCATGTTCATGCGGGCGGCGGCGTCGAACACCACCCAGACCGCGTCGCCGCGGCGGAAGATGGCGGCCCCGACCGGCGCGGCCCAGGCGAAGGTCAGGCGGGTCGTCGCGTCCTTGACCTCGGCGGTTACTGGAACGGCCCCGCCGGCGGGCACGACCGAGGGTCTGGCGCCCTCCGGCACGGCGCCGGGCGCATAGAGGTTGAGCCAGACCGCGCCGTCGGCGGCGCCGGACCGGACCCCAGCCCCCTCGGCCAGGGTCAGGACCAGTTCGGTCGCGCCCTGCACCGAACGGGTCTCGACCTTCTCGACCCCCTTGGGCGGATCGACCTTGAGGCGACTGACGTCCGGAGCGGCGGTCGTGCCGATGCGGATGATGACGGCGCGGCCGTCCTGGCGCACCCGCGCCCGCGAGCCCACGGCCCCGGCGAATTCGATCTTGGTGAAGCCGGTGTTGGCGCCGACGCGGATCTCGACCGGGCCGCTGCTGGCGGCGGCGCCCTCGGCGTGCGGGGCCAGGGGCGCGAACACGACGACGCCCGCCGCGGCGGCGGCCACGGTCGATTTCAGAACGCGCTTGCTGACGCTGGCCCCGGACATACGCGCGCACCCTCGCGCGAAAGGGCTTTCATCGCGGTTAACGCCGGTTAAAGAGCCGCCGCCATCATCGTCAGCGCCTGACGCAGACAGGCCAGGCGGCACGGCCCGCGACCGATTTCGCCGAAGCGACGCAGGACGTGGACGGTTTCGCCCCCGCGACGAGCCAGGGCGAAGTGGACCCGGCCCTCTTCCTCGCCCGGTCCCGCCGCCCCCGCAAAGCCGGTGATCGCCACGGCCAGCCCCGCCTCGGACCGCGTGATCGCCCCCTCGGCCATGGCCCGCGCCACCGCCTCGGACACCGCGCCTTCCGTGGCGATCAGATCAGCGGGCACGCCCAGAAGATCGGATTTGGCCGCATCCGTATAGACGACGAAGCCGCGCTCGAAGACATGGGAACAGCCCTCGACGTCGGTCAGCACCGAGGCCAGCAGACCGCCCGTGCAGCTTTCCGCCGTGGCCAGGGCGACCCTGTGATCGCAGGCGGCCTTCAGCACCCCCTCGACCAGGACTTCGACATCGCAAGGCAGGCTGTCGCTGAGCGTTTCCGTCATCCGCGAACCAACGGACGTCCCCTCGCCCCGTTCCGAACATTAACCCTCGCCGCGCAGGTAGGACAAAACACCCGCTTGCGGCGCGCGCGCGAAAGGGCGACAGCAAGGGTATCGACGTCATGTCACGCCGTTTTTCAGGTGCTCCTTCGTGTCAGACCCCGCCTATCCGCCCATCAGCCCGCTGAAGACCGGCATCCGCTGCCGCTGCCCGCGCTGCGGCGTCGGCCCGCTGTTCCAGGGCTATCTGACCATCCGCAAGGACTGCTCGAACTGCGGTCTGGACTACGGCTTCGCCGACCCGGCGGACGGCCCGGCCTTCTTCGTCATGTCGGCGGTGGGCATCGTCGGCATGATCGGTTTCATGATCTTCGAGTTCAACGTCCACCCGCCGATCTGGGTGCATTTCGTCGTCACCCTGCCGATCCTGGCGCTGATATGCCTGGGCGTGCTGCGGCCCTTCAAGGGCTGGCTGGTGTCGGAGCAATTCTTCCACAAGGCCGCCCCGCCCGAGTTCGAAAGCGTCGGCAAGCACGGCGAGGGCTATGGCTGGCGCGGCCAGGCCGAACGCGCCGCCAAGGACGAGGCGCGCGAGAAGGGCTAGTCGCGATCCTTCTCTTTCCTCCCCATTTCATGGGGAGGTGGCGCGGAGCCGTAGGCGACGTGACGGAGGGGGCGTCTCGACGCTAGACCTCTGCGCCGCCCCCTCCACCACTGCGTGGTCCCCCTCCCCATGGAATGGGGAGGAAAACACTTTTTCCCCTAGCGCACCACCCGCAGCGTCACCCCTACCGTGCGCGGGGCGCCGAGGAAGGCGCCGAGCGTGCCCGACTGGAAGGGGGCGCCGAAGGCGACCTGGCGGTAGTCCTGATCGAACAGGTTCTTGCCCCACAGCTCGACGCTCCAGGCCTCGTCTTTCGCTAGGGCCACGCGCCCGTCGACCAGCCAGAAGCCGGGCTGGCTCTTGGCCGGGTCGAGGTCCGAGCCGGTGTTGTATTCCGACGAATACTTGGCCGCCAGCGTGACGCGGCCAGTCAGGCCCGCCCCCACCGACCGCTCATAGGTTCCGGCCAGAGACCCGCTCCACAGCGGCGCAAAGGCCAGGCGACGCCCGGCCAGCAGGGGCAGGCCGGCGATGGGGTCGTGGCCGTATTCCGTCTGGGCGTAGGTCAGACCGCCCTGCAAGGACAGGCCCTCGACCGGCGTCAGCACGAAGTCCGCCTCGACGCCCTTGGCCCGGACCTGAGGGATCGAACGCACCAGGAAGGTCGTGCCGAGGAAGGTGTTGAGCTGGAAGTCGTCATAGGTCTGGCGGAAGGCGGCGGCGCCGACCAGCAGGCGACGGTCCAGCAGCACGCTCTTGACCCCGGCCTCCCAGGCGTCGGCGGTTTCGGCCCCGAAGGCGCGCGAGGCGTCGGGGACCAGATTGGTCTGGCCCCGGTCCAGATTGAAGCCGCCGTTCTTGCGACCACGCGACCAGCCGGCGTAGAGGCGCGTTCCCGCGGTCGCCCGATATTCGGCGCGGGCCAGGCCGGTCCAGGCCTCGTCCTTGACCGCCTCGGACGAGGTCAGGCCGTTGAAGGCCGGGTTCGACCAGGGCAGGCACAGGGTGGCGTTGGTCACGCCGTTGGCCAGGGCGGCGGCGCAGGCGCGACCGCCGTCGGTGTTTTCATAGGCCGCGCTCATGTCCTTGGTCTCATGGGTGCGACGCAGGCCCCCGGTCAGGGTCAGGCGGTCGGTGACGGCGTAGGAGACCTGGCCGAACAGGGCCGCGCTCTGCGTCGTCTGCCAGTAGCGGTCCTTCTGGCCTTCGCCCTCGACGAAGCTCTGGCCCACGGCCAGGCCGGTCAGGGTCGAGACATGGGCCGGGTCGCCCAGCGGATTGGCGGTCGAGCGCGACAGCAGGCGGCTGACATAGGCTTCGTAGTCGGCGCCGTAGAAGAGGCTGTCGCGACGGGTCAGCTTCTCGTCCGACAGGAACAGCCCCGCTGACCAGTCCAGACGCCCGCGCTGGCCGGACAGGCGAACCTCCTGCGTCAGGGTGCGGAAGCGGTTGGACCAGCTGCCGTCGTCAGGACGATAGGCCAGGTCGGCGGAGGTGAAGTCCCAGTCCTGACTGATGACGCCGCGCCAGTCGCGCACCGCCGTGGTCGTCTCCAGCTGCGCCCAGCCCAGGTCGGCGCTCAGGTGCAGGGCCAGGCCCCGGTCGCGGATGCGGGTGTTGGTGTCGCGGTTCGACCAGGCGACGCGGTCCCAGGGCTTGGGCGTCGCCGCCACGCCGCCGTCGGGCGCGAAGGTGGCCAGAAGCGGCGCGGTCCCGCCGGTCACAAGCTGCACGCCGACGCAGCAACGCTCGTCCCGCTCGGTCCAGTCGGCGGTCAGGCGGGCGGTCAGATCGGGCGTCGCGCGCCACAGCAGCTGGCCGCGCAGGGTGTCGTAGTGCTCGTTCTGGTCGTCGGTTTCGCTGCGCGGCCCCCCCTCTGTATTTTGGGCCCCCGTCCTGACGTCATAGAGGCCGTCGCGACGACGCGCGGCCACATAGAGCCGCCCGGCCAGAACCTCGTCCACGAGGGGGCCGGTCAGGGAGACGGAGCCGCCTTGCGTCCCGTAGTCGCCGAAGGTCGCCTCGCCCGCCATGCGGGGCGTAAACGACGGCGCGGCGGTGACGACATTGATGACGCCGGCCGAGGCGTTCTTGCCGAACAAGGTGGGCTGCGGCCCCTTCAGCACCTCGATGCGCTCGACCTCGCCGAGGTCGCCCAGGGCCACGCCGTTGCGGGGGCGATAGACGCCGTCGATCATGACGCCGACCGAGCTTTCCAGCCCCGGATTGTCGCCCACCGTGCCGACGCCGCGGATGCGCGCCGTGGTGAAGGTCTGGTTCGAGGTCGAGGCCACCACCAGGCCCGGCGTCAGGATCTGCAGATCCTTGATGTCGCGCACGCCGACGTCGTTGAGCAGGGGCTGGGCGACGACGGTCAGGGACAGGGGGGTGGCCGCCAGCGCGGCCTCGCGCCGCTGGGCCGTCACGACGATGTCGGACACCTGGGTCGGGCCTTCGGATGCGGCGTCCTCCGCCAATACGGGGGCGGCGAACACGAGCAGGGGCAAGGCGACGGACGCGAGATGCGCGGCGCGGAAAGGGGTCTTCATGGGGGGTGGCAACCGCTTGGCGGAGCGACGGCGCAAGGCCGGATCGCGGACAGAAACCGCGCTCTAGCAGTCAGGCCGAAGGGTTGAAAGCCTTCGTCGGCGTCAGCAGAGGATGACTTCTCAGGCCCGCCCGGCCATCGGCCCGGAGGCGCAGGGGGCGAAACTGACGTCCACCCGGCTGCGATGGCTGCTCAGATCATTGCGCACGGCGCCGCCGACCCGGCACAGACTGTCGAGGTCGCGCCCGTCGCCGGTGTCAAAGGCGGTGATCAGATCGAGCAGGCGTTCAGCCTCGGCCAGGGAGCCCGGTTTCTGGTCGAGCAGCCAAGTCTCCAGTCCGCCGAGATCGACCGCCAGACCGCCGGCCTGAACGGCCTTCTCGACCCGTCGGCTATTCCACTGATGCAGCAGCGCGCGGGCTGTGCTCATGGTCCATTCTTGCGCCATCGCTTTCCTCCCGGACGAAGCGTCGATCCGCCCCGGCTTCCCACACCCCGACGAAGGCCGTCAGGCTGACGAAGGTCCAGGCGACCCATTGCAAGGTGACGGCCGCCCACCCCAGTCGCTCGTGAGCGAAGAAGGGGGCCAGATGGCTGACCACGATGATCAGCTGAAATCCGGCGCAGGCGACCAGCCACCAGCGACGGCCATGTTCCGCCAGACCCCACAGGGCGGCGAACAGGGCCACATCCACCAGCATCACTCCGATCCGAAAGCCGTCGACGTCCCACGGCACCAAGAGCACCGACAGGACCTGGGCCGCCGTCAGGGCCAGAACGGCCCATCGCTCGACCGTCCCGCCCCGCCAAAGCAGCAGGGCGAAGGCGATCAGGTTGGCGAGGATCAGGATGATCTGGACGGGGTGCATGATGCGACCTCAGCCCGCCCGCTGCGTGCGTCCGCCTGGGGCGGCGACCCGATGCGGGCGTCCTCTCATTGACCTGTCACCCTCGACCACCCTCGCGAATTCGAAGTTCACCGCAGGCTTTCGATCATCTCGAGCACGGGATTGACGAGGCTGGCGCCGACCGCAGCGATCACCAGCCAGATCAGAGACCAGCCAAGGATCAGCCACAGCAGGGAGCCCCCCAGCTTCCTGGGTCGGCGCCATCCGTCCAACGCGGCATATCGTTCATAGAGCGATCGCGGCGTCGTCCCGTCCCCGAGCGCTGTCGAAGGCGCCGCAGTGACCGGCGCAGATGGCTCAGCCACGACGGGCTCGGATAGGGGGAGCGATCCCCCTGAGTAGAGATTACTCAGGCGTCGTGCGGCCTGTAAGCGGTCGGAAACGCCCAGCTTTTCGTAGGCGCGGTGCAGGTGGTTCTGAACCGTGCGCGGCGACAGGTTCAGTTGTTGCGCGATCTCCTTGTCGCCCAGGCGAAGACCCGCCAGCCGGACGATCTCCAGTTCGCGGGGGGTCAGCTTAGGAATCTCGATTACCCGGGTCACAAGGCAGGGTTAGCCAAGGAAGACATGGCGCGTCCAGTCGCGAAACGCGCCCCTCCGCGTTTTATTTACGTCGTGGTTATTAGGCGTCACCCTTCCCCAGCCGACGGCATGGCCCGGTCGAGAATCCCTCGCAGATCGACGCCCGCCGGAACGGCCCCGTAAAGGCCCCCGCGCGGTTGCAGACGCAGACGGCAAAAGGCCTCGGCGACGGGGCTTTCGGCCTCCAACAGCACCGCCGCCTGAAGGGCCAGGGCCAGGTGCTCCACCGTCCAACGTGCGGTCGCCTCCGACGCCCCGGCGAGGTCGAGATCGTCGAGCCAGGCGTCATAGGACGCGATCACGCCGCGCCGGGCCTCAAGGAAGGCGCGCAGGGCTTCGACCGCCTCGGGTTCACGGCCGAAGGCGCGCAGGACGTCGAGGGCGATGACGTTGCCCGAGCCTTCCCAGATGGCGTTCAGCGGCGACTGGCGGAACAGGCGCGGCATGGGGCCGGTCTCGACGTAGCCGGCGCCGCCGAGGCTCTCCATCGCCTCATAGACCATGCCCGGCGCCCGCTTGCAGACCCAGTATTTGGCGACGGGCGTGGCCAGACGGGCCAGTGGGTCCTGCTGATCGAAGGCCTGGGCCAGCCGCAGGGACAGGGCCGTGGCGGCCTCGCTCTCCAGCGCCAGGTCGGCCAGGACGGCGGCCATCATCGGCTGGTCGATTAGCCGCTTCTGGAAGGCAGTGCGATGGGCGGCGTGCCAGACGGCCTGGGCCAGGGCCCCGCGCATCTGCTGGGCCGAGCCGATCACGCAGTCCAGCCGCGTGTGCTGCACCATGCGGATGATGGCGGCGACGCCGCGCCCCTCCTCGCCGATCCTCTGGGCCAGGGCGCCGTGGTACTCGACCTCGGACGAGGCGTTGGATCGGTCGCCCATCTTGTCCTTCAGCCGCATGACGCGGAAGCCCGCGTTGCGCGTCCCGTCGGGCAGCCAGCGCGGCAGCAGGAAACAGGTCAGACCGCCCGGCGCCTGGGCTAGGGTCAGGAAGGCGTCGGACATGGGGGCCGAACAGAACCACTTGTGCCCCGTCAGCCGATACCAGCCGTCTTCGCCCGTCGGCGCGGCGCGGGTGGCGTTGGCGCGCACGTCGGAGCCGCCCTGTTTCTCGGTCATGGCCATGCCGATGGTCACGCCCGCCTTATCGGGCGCAGGACGGACGGCGGGGTCGTAGCGCCCGCCCCTGATCTTCTCGATCCACGGCGCGCCGACGGCGGGCTCGACCGCCAGGGCGGGAACCGAGGCGTAGGTCATGGTCATGGGACAGCTGGTCCCCGAATCCGCCTGCCCTGTCAGGAACAGGATGGCGGCGTGCAGGACGTGGCCGTTCGCCGTCCCGTCCCAGGCGGCGGAAGCCAGCCCCGCCTCCAGCCCCAGCGACATCAGCTGATGATAGGCCGGGTGAAACCTCACCTCGTCGATGCGGCGGCCATAGCGGTCGTGGGTGTCCAGCACCGGCGGGACGCGGTTGGCTTGCACGCCCCAGTCGATGACCTCGGCCGAGCCGCAGCGGGCGCCCAGGGCGGTCAGCCGAGCCTCGTGCTGCTGGCCGCCCGCTCGGCGCACGGCGTCCGCCAATGCCCGGTCGCCGGTGAACAAGTTCACGTCCTCCAGCGGTGGCGGCTGGTTGGTCACCTCGTGGGTGTCCAGATCGGCGACGGGACGGAAGGACGACATGGGCGGGCTCCGTTCAGGCAGGGCACCGACACCTAAACACAGTCCGTCAGACAAGGCCTCATCAGCAAAAGCCCTCCCCCTCGAGGGGGGAGGGTTGGGTGGGGGTGGAGG
>NZ_QLLC01000005.1 GCF_003350205.1 Brevundimonas bullata
CAGCCTTGAATCAGTCATCTGGTGATTTGGGAATCCACTTTGTCCACACTACCTAGGGTTGGCCGCCCCGGCCCTCGCCCAGGCGCCGTCCGCCTCGGAGGCCCAGGTCGCCTGGCGGCTGCTGGATTATGTGGCGGTCGACTACGCCGGCGCAGTGGCCGACGGCGAGGTCGTCAATCCGGCCGAATACGGCGAGATGATCGAGTTCAGCACCCAGATCCGGACGCGTCTGGACGCCCTGCCGGCCAACCCGGCCAAGGCCGCCCTGATGCGCGAGGCAGAGGGCCTGCAGGCGGCCATCCGGGACAAGGCGGATCCGGCCGTCGTCGGCGCCCGGGCCAAGGCCCTGGCCGGCGCGGTGCTGACGGCCTATCCGAGCCCGCTGGCGCCCTCGTTCCCGCCCGACCTGGCCCGCGGCGCCGCCCTCTACGCCGAGCAGTGCGCGGTCTGCCACGGCGTGACCGGGCGCGCCGACGGCCCCGGCGCCGAAGGGCTCGATCCGCCGGCGATCGCCTTCGCCGACGTGGAGCGCGCGCGCCAGCGCAGCGTCTTCGGGCTGTATCAGGTGATCGACCAGGGGCTGGAGGGCACGGCGATGGCCAGCTTCTCGCACCTGCCGGCCGAGGACCGCTGGGCGCTGGCCTTCTATGTCGGCCGCTTCGCCTTCACCGACGCCGAAGCCGCCGAGGGCAAGCGCCTGTGGGACGGCGATCCGGCGGTCCGCGCGGCCTTTCCCGACCTGGCCGCCCTCACCCAGACCACGCCGGCCGAGCTGGCCACCCGCCTCGGCGAACCCCGGGCGCGGGCCCTGACCGCCTATCTGCGACGTCATCCCGAGGCCGCGGCGCGCCCGGCCGGATCGACGCTGACCCTGGCGCGGACGCGCCTGGCGGAGAGCGAGGCCGCCTATCGACGGGGCGATCGCAAGGCCGCCACCGACGCGGCGCTGTCCGCCTACCTCGACGGCGTCGAGCCGATCGAGCCGGCCCTCGGCGCCCGGGACAGCGCCCTGCTGCGCCGGGTCGAGACCGCCATGACCGAGCTGCGCGTCTCTATCAGCCGGGGTGCGCCCGCCCAGGAGGTCGCCGGTCGGGTCGCTCGTGCGAACGCCCTGCTGGACACGGCCGAGCGGGCCCTCGCGCCCCAGGAGGCGGACAATCTCGCCAGCTTCCTCGGCGCCTTCACCATCCTGCTGCGCGAAGGCCTAGAGGCCCTGCTCATCGTGGTGGCGATGATCGCCTTCCTCAGGAAGGCCGAACGGCCCGAGGTGCTGCGCTACGTCCACGGCGGCTGGGTCGCCGCGCTGGTCGCCGGCGGGGCTACCTGGGCGGCCGCGACCTTCTTCATCTCCATCAGCGGCGCCAGCCGGGAACTGACCGAAGGGTTCGGTTCGCTTCTGGCCGCCGTCGTGCTCGTCTCGGTGGGCATCTGGATGCACGGTAAGTCGCACGCCGACGCCTGGCAGACCTATATCCGCGACAAGCTCTCCCATGCGCTGTCGAAACGGTCGGCCTGGTTCCTGTTCCTGCTGTCCTTCGTGGTGGTCTACCGGGAGGTGTTCGAGACCATCCTGTTCTATGCGGCGATCTGGAGCCAGGGCGGCCACCTCGGCATGCTGGCCGGCGCCCTCACGGCGGTGGTCATCCTGGCCGTGGTGGCATGGGCCCTGCTGGCCTACAGCAAGCGCCTGCCAATCGGCCGGTTCTTCTCCCTGAGCTCGATTCTCATGGCCATCCTGTCGGTTGTCCTCGTCGGGAAGGGGGTGGCGGCGCTGCAGGAGGCGGGGTGGCTCGACGTCCATCCGCTGGCCTGGATCCCCCGCATCGAAATCCTCGGCCTCTACCCGACGGTCGAAGGCGTCGCCGTTCAGCTGCTGACGATCGTCATCCTCGTGATCGGCTTCTCCCGGCTCCCGCCGCCGAAGAGCGCGCGGCCGGCGGAGAACGGCTAGGGCCGCCAGCCCTTCAGCTAATCTTCCGCCCCGCCGGGGGCCGGATGGGCAGGCGCCGGCTTCCGGTTCCTGAACCGCCCCTCCGACCCCGGAGTTCGCAGCCGGGCGACGGACTTATCGGACGATGGGTTTGCCTCCGACAGGCGACGCCTTGGGCTCTTTCGTTGGAATGTCGTCGCTTGCGGGATCAAGAACCTCCGGCACGTTGCGATGCAGCTCGTCGATCCAGACCTGGCCATGAGCGTCCGAAGGCATGCGCCAGTCGCCGCGCGGCGACAATGAACCGCCTGTTGTGACCTTGGGCCCGTTCGGCAGGGCCGAGCGCTTGAACTGATTGGCGAAAAAGCGCTGCAGGAACACCTCCAGCCAGCTGCGAATAGCCCCGATGGGGTAGGCCCGCTTTTGCTCGTCCGGAAAGCCCGGCGGCCAGTGCCCGGCGGCGGTGTCCCGCCAGGCGTGCAAGGCCAGGAAGGCGATCTTGGAGGGCCGCAGCCCGAACCGGGTGAGATAGTAGATCCAGAAGTCGTGGAGCTCGTAGGGGCCAATCTTGCCTTCGGTGCTCTGCGACTCCCCCTCGGCCGTCTGCGGGATGAGCTCCGGCGAAATGGTTGTCGCCAGAATGTCGAGCAGGACATCGGACACCGCGGGGTCGAACAGGCGGTTCGCCGCCGTCCAACGGACGAGGTGTTGAATGAGGGTCTTCGGGAGCGAGCCGTTCACGTTGTAGTGGCTCATCTGGTCGCCAACGCCGTAGGTGCACCAACCAAGCGCAAGCTCGGACATGTTGCCCGTGCCGAGCACCATGCCGTTCCGCTGGTTGGCGGCCCTGAACAGGAGGTCTGTCCGGAGCCCGGCCTGCACATTCTCGAACGTCGTGTCGTACACCGGTTCGCCCCTGGCGAACGGATGGCGCAAGTCCTGCAGCATCTGCTGGGCGAGCGGCTTGATGTCGATTTCCTCGACGGTCACGCCGAGCCCGTTCATCAAGGCGTAGGCGTTAGACTTGGTCCTCGCGCTCGTGCCGAAGCCGGGCATTGTGAACCCGAGAATGTCCGTGCGCGGACGGCCAAGCAGATCGAAGACCTTGGCCGCGACGATCAAGGCGTGAGCTGAATCCAGCCCTCCGGACACGCCGATGCAGATCTTGGCTGTCCCGGTCGCCTCAAGCCTCTTGGCCAGCCCGCTCACCTGAATGTTGAACGCCTCGTAGCAGTCCTGGTCGAGATGGGAGGGATCATCGGGCACAAAGGGAAAACGGTCGATGCATCGTTGCAGGCCGAGGTTGCGAACTGGCGGAACGAGATGGAAGGTCACCCGGCGAAAGCGCCGGTCGGGCATCCCGTTGGCGATCGCGGCTTCGTTAAACGTGCCGGTCCGCATACGTTCCAGCTGCAGCCGTTCGACGTCTATGTCCGCGACGGCCATCTGGGACTCCAGGCTGAAGCGCTCGGTCTCCGCGAGCTGCGCCCCCAGCTCGTAGATGCAGGCCTGTCCGTCCCAGGCCAGGTCGGTCGTCGATTCTCCATAGCCGGCGGCGGAGTAGATGTAGGCCGCCCAACAGCGGCCAGACTGCAGCTCGCAAAGTCTTCGCCGCGTGTCCGCCTTTCCCACCACGATATTGCTTGCCGACAGGTTCGTCAGAATCAGCGCGCCGGCGAGCGCGGCGAAGTCGCTGGGCGGCGCTGGCGCCCAGACATCCTCGCAAATTTCCACATGAAAGATCAGGCCATCGACGTCGTCGGCCTGGAACAGCAAATCCATTCCGAATGGAGCCGGTTCGCCTCCAATCGTAATTTCGCCGACCACATCCCGCCCGGAGGCGAACCATCGCTTTTCATAGAACTCGCGATAGTTGGGGAGGTGGCCCTTCGGCACCACGCCAAGGACTCGCCCCCGGTGGATAGCCACCGCGCAGTTGTAGAGTCGTCCCTCACGGCGGAGGGGCGCACCAACCAGTATGACCGGGAAGAGATCGCGACTTTCGGTTACGAGATTCACTAGTTGCCGCTCGACCTCGTCGAGCAACGCCCGCTGCAGCAACAGGTCGTCGATGGAATACCCCGACAGGCCGAGCTCTGGGAAAACCATCAGCGCGAGCCCGGCCTCGTTTCCCTCACGGGCGAGCCGTAGTGTCTGCTCCAGGTTGAACGCCGGATCCGCGATCCTGCAGACGGGACGGCACGCAGCCACCCTCACGAAGCCTTGCTGGTAAATCGACAGGAAATCGGCTGCGGTGCGGGGCACGTCCTGCTCCTATTCTGTTTCGGGACTACTTGTTCGGCCGGACGAGCGCCCGGCCCCTTGAATAGCGCGGCAGCGGCTTGGAGGTTCGTCAATGTGAGGACTTCAGGCGGAGCATAGTCTTTCGCCACTTCTGGCGCGTTACGGCCAGCACGAAGCCCGCCAAGCCACAATGCGGCGCAGCGCGGCCATCGGGCCAGGGCCCGTAGCAAGGTAGGCGAATGCGAGACGTCCTTGCGCGTTTCGGGGCAAGGTCAGGCCTGTCGCGCGATGGCGATCCCCGAGAGATTGGAGGCGGCGTCGACGGGTGTCCCGGCCGCCTTGCGCTCGGAATAGCGGTCCACCAGCCGGGCCGGGTGCGGACGGGTGAGGATGGTGAAGCGCACCAGTTCCTCCATCACATCGACGATCCGCTCATAGTCGGCCGAGGGCTCATCCGGCCGGCCTCGTCGAACTCCTGGAAAGCCTTGGCCACGCTCGACGGGTTGGGGATGGAGACCATCCGCATCCAGCGGCCAAGGAGGCGCAGGGTGTTCACCGCGTTGAAGCTCTGAGACCCGCCCGACACCTGCTTGACTGCGAGCGTCCGGCCTTGGGTCGGACGCATGCCGCCGAGGCTCAACGGCAGGTGATCGATCTGCAACTTCATCACGCCGGAGACCTGGCCGTGCCGTTCCGGACTGCACCAGACCATGCCCTCTGACCAGAAGGCATGCTCGCGCAGCTCGCGCACCGCCGTGCGGTCGTCATCGCCGGGCGCGCCCGGCAGGGGCAGGTCGGACGGGTCGAAGATACGGGTCTCGCACGCCATTCGCTGCAGCAGGCAAGCTGCGTCCTCGACGAGCCGTGAGTAGGACCGTTCGCGCAGCGATCCGTACAAGAGCAGGATCCGGGGCGTCTTCGTCGCGGCCGATCGAGCTTCAACCTTTCGCTGCGCCCTGTTCAGATTGACCGACGTCCCAGCCTCGGGATGCAGCGGATGTAGACCAACTCCGCCAAAAGCTCGATCAGGGTCTGGGTGACGATGATGGCCGGGACTAGGGGGATGGCGCCGGGCACGACGAGGGCCAGCGGCAGGACCACGAGCGAGTTGCGGGTTCCGGCGCTGAAGGCGACGGCGCGGCCGGCTTCCGGCGTCAGCCGTGCGAGCCGCGAGCCGGCCCATCCGATGAGTGGGGCCAGCACGGCGAAGGCGACATAGACCGGCACGACACTCAGGGTCCGGTCGAGGGTCTGTCCGAGTTGCGGCATGACCGCGGCGACGACGATGAAGAGCACCAAGGCCGTGGCCGGCACCGGCGCCAGGCCGAGACCAGACGAGACTCGCTCGCCCATTTTGCTGCGGGCCGCCCAGGGCTGGACCAGCGCCGCCAGAACGAACGGGATGGCGATCAGCCAGACGAAGGCGTGGATGAACGGACCTGGCTGCACATAGGCCGCCGCCTCGGCGCCGAGGAACAGACGCAGATAGATAGGCAAGAGCGCCATCTGGGCGATCAGCAGCACCGGTGTCGAGGCCAGGAGCAACCGGGCGTCCGCACGACCCAGATGAGCGAAGGTCACGACATAGTCGATGCAGGGACAAAGCAGCACCATCAGCACGCCGAGACGGATCAGGGGATCGGCCGGCAGGAACTGCACCAGGCCCAGGACCAGCAGAGGCACGGCGATGAAGTTCACGGCCAGCAAGGCGCCCACGAACCGCAATTCCTGAAGCGCCCGGCCGAGCGCCGCGACCGGCACCTGCAGGAAGGTGACGAACAGCATCAGAGCCAGCGCCGGATTGATCGCTGATTCCAGCACCGCCGTGCCCGGGATCAGCAACCCGATAGCCGCCGCGACGATCACGGCGGCGAAATAGATCCAGACCTGTCGGGCTTCGAGGCCCTCGCGAAGTTCAGACGTGTTCATCCCGGATCCTGACCTCGCACCGCCCCCCCTTACGGCCGCCGACGGACCAACCTGTCAAGCCTCGTCCTGCGGCCGCGCGGCTCAGAGCGCTAGCCCGATCTCACGGGCACCCGAGCGGCTTCCGCGCACGCCCGTAGGATCGAGCGCGCACCGCACTCAAGGGTTTGGCTTCGGTCCACACTCTCACTAAGATGGCTGTCGGCGGGCCTCGACCGGATAGCCTTTGATCTTGAGCCAGGGGACGCTCTGCGTCGGCGGCGATCACGGGTGAAGACGTCGAGCTTCACACAGAAGTTCCCGGCCCGCCCCCTCCCCTCCTCACCAACGGGCGACGCTGAGGCGACGCCAACGATCCTTCTCAGCCAGAGGCACCTCGGCCAGATCGGCGTGATCGCGCCACCGAGTGATCACACCCTTCTCAACCTCGAAAACGTTGATGGCGCGGACGTTCATGACGAGGCCACGGTTCGCGGCCAGCAGATAGAGGCTTTCGGCTATGACCAGCTCGCCCTGGGTGACGGACTTGAGGATGTGAAGTTCGAACAGCGAATAGCTTTGGAAGAGCCGACGCCAGAAGCCGAGAAGCGCGGTGCGTCCGACGAGTTCGCCCGCGATGTCGAACTGGGCCGCGACCTGCTCCGACAGATAGGATTCGAGGCGACGCACATCGCGTGATGCGATCTCCCCAGCGAAAGCTTGGACGACGTCTCCGGGCATAAGCGACATGATCACCGTTCAGGCGCGCAATCATGATCCGATTCTCAGCGGAAAACTCGCGTATCGCGTGTGACCAACGATGTCACTCCGGTTCGATAACCCCGGCCCCCACCGCGACCGCGACGGCCTCTATCCGGGTGCGCACGCGCAGCTTCGAGCACACCTTCTCAAGGTAGCTGTCGACCGTGCGCGGCGACAATCCGAGGATGGCGCCGATATCTCCCGAACTCTTGCCGCGACTGACCCACAACAGGCACTCCAGCTCTCGCGGGCTCAAGGCGAAAACTCGAGAGCCGACATTCGGTTGGAGGTTCGGAGCCATGATTTCACTCGCGATTGACCGGTGAAGGCTGAACGGACCAGCAGCCACGAGCAACACAGAGGAGTTGCGCATTCTCCGCAAGAAAGTTGCGGAGAATCGACGTCGGACCCGCTGCCCCTCAGGATCGAAGCCAGCGCCAGAGACTGATTGCTCCTGCTTTGGCGACCTCTTACACAGTCCGGCGTCGGGCGCCGTCAGATACGGGCGCAACTTGAGCCGGGGTCCGTCAGTGGCGGAGGCGGCGTTTCGCCCTGAAGTCGCGGGCCTCTTCGCAGAGGATTCCTCGCCCGACCCCTCCGCCTTGCACCGGGACTCGCTTTGATTCATTGTCGGCCGTCGGCGCTTGCGTCGACAGGGGCCGGGAATCCCCTGTGCGAAGCTCAATCTTTACGACCGCGCCTCGACGCGCGGCGTCCGTCCGCTGGTGACCGCGGCGCACCCCTGTGTGCGGCCGGTCATGGCGGGCGCGCTCTCGGATTCCTGCCTCCTGAAAACCGGCGGGAGGTCGCCTTGAGCGATGTGAAGGAGATGGATCCGGGCGCTGCGGCGAGCCTGAATGGGCTCTACCGACGCTATTCGGGGTGGTTGGGAAGGCGGCTGCGCGGACGTGTGGGCGCCGATGAAGCCGCCGATGTGGTGCAGGAAACCTACCTTCGCCTGGCTCCCTATCTCATCGAAGACATTCGTCACCCCAAGGCTCTGCTTCTTCGCGTGGCCCTTAACCTCGTTCGTGATGAACGGCGTCGGATGGCCCTCCGGGACCGGGCGATGCAGGGAGCGATTCCTATGTGGGTCACAGCGGCCGACGCGCCTGTCGACCGGCTGCACCTCAAGCAGGTTCTCCTGACCATGCCGCCGCTGTATCGGGACGTCTTCGTCTTGAGCCGGTTTGACGGTATGACATATCCGGAGATTGCTCTGGCCCACGGGATCAGCCTGGCTACGGTTGAACGGCGGATGGCCAAGGCTGTCGAGCACTGCATGGCCCAACTGGACGTCTAAGGCACGAACGATGACTGCCGATAATGACCTGGACGTAAGACGACGCGAGGCCGCGTCGTGGTTCGCCACCCTCAACCAGAAGCGGGTGGCGGCTTCGGACATCACTGCTTTCAGTCAATGGCGCCGCACTCCTGCGAACGCTGAAGCCTATGCCCGGATAGAAACGATGTGGGAGGCGGCCGGGAGCCTCAAGGGCGACGCCGATATCGCCGCCTTGACTGCAGGGGCCCGCGCACGCGCCGACGCCTCGCGCAAAATGCAGGGCCGCCTCGCCAAAGGCCTTATACCGATCGGCGCCTTGGCGGCCGTCGCCGCCGTGGTTGTCGGCGTGACACTGTGGTCTGCCCGTCCTCTGTCCTATGAAACCGGGCTGGGCGAACGGCGGATCGTCGTTCTGGCCGATGGGTCAAAGGTCACCCTGGACACCGAGTCTCGCATCACCGTCAGGCTCACCGGCAGTCGCCGTGCTGTGGAGCTGGCGAGCGGCCAGGCCTTCTTCGATGTGGAGGGCGATCCCGCCCGCCCCTTCGTTGTTCGCGCCGGCGCGACCGAAGTCACCGCCGTGGGAACCCGGTTTGACGTCCGCCGCGCGGGCGGCGGCGCGCAGGTGACGCTCGTCGAAGGCAAGGTCGATGTCGTAGACCGGGGGCAAGCCACGCCGCGGTGGTCCCTCGCCCCGGGCCAGCAGATTGTCACCGCTTCGCCGCGTCCAGCCGTCCGGTCGGTGGATGCGGCGTCGGAGACCAGCTGGACATCCGGCCGCCTCATCTTCGCCGGCGACACCGTCGAAGCCGCTGTGGCCGAGGTCAATCGCTACACCGCGTCCAAGGTCGTCCTGGATGCGCCCGCCATCGCCGATATCGCTGTCAGCGGCGCTTTCAACACGGGCGATGTGGAGGGCTTCGTGTCCGCGCTGACCGAGCTCTATCCGGTCGTCGCCAACCGCACGGCTTCCGGTCAGATCGTCATTCGTGACGCCCCCGCGAAAAATGCGAGCGTGCGCTGAGGGGTTTTGCCACGCCCCTTCGTCTCTTCCCCGAACCGCGTCTGTGCGGATATTCATTTCGGGGGATTATTATGCGTATCGGTCTTTGTTCGTCTGCATTCGGAGCACTCGCTGTCGCGGCGGCAATGCCTGTCGTCGCCCTAGCGCAATCCCCTGCCGTCCAGTTCCAGGTCCCGGCGGGCCCGCTAGAAACCACTCTTCCGCTGTTCGCGGCGCAGAGCGGCGAGCAAATCCTCTATTCCACAGACCTCGTAGCCGGCCGTCAGTCTCCGGGCGTCAGCGGCGCTCTGCGAACCGATCAGGCGCTGGCTGCGCTACTGCAGGGCACGGGCCTGCGCGCGCGGCGCACGAGTCCCAATACCCTGGTTGTCTACGATCCGGACGCAAGGGCGGACGCGACAGATGAGGCTGTCGAGATTGAGGATGTTGTCGTCACGGGAAGCCTCATCCGGGGGGTCGCCGACGGCCCCTCGCCAGTCGTTACGGTGACCCGGGACGAGATGGATCGGAATGGCCGCGCAACCGTGGCCCAACTGCTCGCGAGCTTGCCGCAGAATTTCGGCGGCACAGCGAACGAAGCCGCCCTGGGAAACGGCGGCGATCGCTCTGGTACGAACTCGACATACGCCAATGGCGTCAACCTACGCGGTCTGGGCAGTGACGCCACGCTCGTCCTCATCAATGGACGCAGGCTCGCGGGTACGGGGGCCAAAGGCGACTTCGTCGATGTCTCGACAATCCCCACCGCCGCAGTCGAGCGCGTCGATATCCTGTTGGACGGAGCCTCCGCCCTTTACGGCGCCGACGCTGTCGGCGGCGTCGTGAATATCATCCTCAGAGACGACTATGATGGCGCCGAGACCCGGGTGAGGGTCGGAAACACCTCCGACGGCGCGAGCGGCGAATATCAGGTCGCTCAGGTTCTGGGACGGCAGTGGTCGACCGGCTCGGCGATGCTGACCTACGAATACTACGACCGTGACGCCCTGGCCGGATCCGAGCGTCGGCGAGCCGGCGATGCGGACCACCGCTGGCTCGGCGGAAGCGACCGACGCTCCTTCTACAGCAATCCCGGCAACATCGTCGTTCTTGACCCCGCGACCGGCAGTTACATTCCCCGGTACAGCATCCCCGATGGCCAGAATGGGGTGGGCCTGCTCCCGGCCGACTTCCGCCTCGGGCAGACCAATCTCGAGAACTTCAGGGCGACGAGCAACATCCTGCCCCGCCAGACTCGCCAAAGCGCCTTTGCCGCCGCCCGCCAGTCTTTCGGCGATCGCTTCGACATCAGTGGCGATGCTCGGTGGGGCATGCGCGAGTATGAAACGGTCTCGACGGCGATCAGCACCCTGCTGACGGTCACCCGAGCCAACCCGTATTTTGCGTCACCGACCGGAGCCAGCTCGCACACGATCGCCTATTCCTTTCAGGGCGAGATCGCGCCTCCCAAAGTCTTCGGCGAAGTCGAATCCCTCGGCGCGAGTCTGGGCGGGACGGCTGACCTTTTTGGCGACTGGCGGCTGGAGTCCTACGTCTCGTACAGCACCGAAGAGGCCCATACCGGTTCCGACGGCGCCTTGCAGTCGACGAATCTGCGTGAAGCCCTCGGCGCGGTTGCGGACAGCCCCGCCACCTCCTTCAGCACGGCGCGCGACGGCTTTTTCACCCCCTTCGGCAGCAGCGCGTCCAACAGCGCGACCATCCTGGACTTCATCAGCGCCGGCTACACCCGAAACCAAAGTCAGACCGGAAATCTCTCTGCCAATCTCCAGATCGGCGGCACAGTCATGACGCTGCCCGGAGGGCCGCTTCGGCTCGCAACGGGGCTGAACTTCCGTAGAGAAACCTTCGAACGTCAGGTCACCAACTTCTCCTCGGGCGCGGCTCCGACCGTCGGGGCTCGCACTCAAACCGAACGCGATGTCAGCGCTGCCTTTGCGGAGTTGCGTGTCCCCTTGTTCGGCGAGACCAACGCCCTTGCCGGCCTTCACCGGCTGGAACTGTCGTTGGCGGCGCGCTTCGAAGATTATGGTGACATCGGTCAGACGACGAGCCCGAAAGTCGGCGTCCTGTGGGAGCCGACCGAGGGCCTCCTCCTCCGGGCGAACTACGGTCGCTCCTTCCGGGCCCCTGCCCTGCGCGAACTGAACGACGCGGCGAGCGCCAGTCCATCCATTCTACCGCGTGGATCGCTGCAGATTCTGTCGATGATCCTCTACGGCGGCAATCCCAACCTCGAGCCCGAGGAAGCGGACACATGGACCGCGGGCTTTGAGATCAAGCCGACTGGGTTGCCCGGTTTGAGATTGGGCGCAAACGTCTTCCGGACCGACTTTGACAACCGCATCGGTCAACCCGCGCTCGAAAGTATTCTCACGGCCCTTTCCGACCCTTCGCTGGCCCCGTTTGTTCGCACCCTTGATCCGGTGAACAACGCCGCCGATCGCGTAGCGGTCCAGGCCATTCTCGATCTGCCGACCACAAACCTGCGCGACCTGTTCCCCGCGAACTCCTACGGGGCCATCGTGGACGCCCGTTATGTGAACACCGCCAAGGTTCAGGTGGAGGGCCTCGATCTCTCAGCCGGCTACGGCTTCAATCTCGCGGACAACGCCTTCGATCTCGACGTTAACCTGACCTGGCTGGAGCGTTTCGACGCCCAGCCAACACCAACCTCACCGACGGTGTCCCAGCTTGATCGCCCCAACTTCCCGGTCGGCCTGCGGGGACGAGCGTCGGCGAGCTGGTCCCGCGGCCCCTGGACGGTATCGCCCTCGCTCAACCACGTGGGGAATTATGCGGACCTCACCGGTCGTCGTATCGGCTCCTGGTCCACAGCCGACGTGTTGGTGCGCTTCGCACCGGCCGGGGGTTTGCTCGACGGAACCGCCGTGTCGCTGACCGTCCAGAATCTCTTTGACCGCGATCCGCCATTCTACGACGCCCCGGAGGGGATCGCCTACGACGCGGCCAACGCGAACGTGCTCGGCCGGTTCATCTCGCTGCAGCTGACCAAGGCCTGGTGATGCGACAGCTTCCGTTGATGCTCGCCCTCGCGGCAAGCCTGGCCGGAGTCTGTCCGGCGTCCGCTCAGACCCATCGGTTCGGAGTGGAGGATCTGATTAAACGGGAGGGTGTCGGTCAGGTCCGGGCCAGCCCCGATGGCCGCTGGGTGGTCGTGGAGCGACAGGCCGCCCACGACCAGGCTGCGACCTATCGCTTCCAGACCATGACCTACGCGCTGTTGACCGAACTGGAGATACACGCGGCGGACAAAACGTCGCCGCCGCGGCGGTTTGCAGCGGCGGGTCACGACGTCGGTTATCTCGCGGGCCCCTTCTCGCCGAGCGGCGCGCGGATGGTGGTGGTCAAGGTCACCGAGGCCACCTACCGACTGGGTATCCTCACCTTGGCGAGCGGCGCCGTTCAGTGGCTCTCGATCACGCCGGAACAGAGCCAGTTCGGGCGCTCCATCGCCTGGAGATCAGAGACCGAAGTCGCCGTCATTGCTCGGCCGCTTGACGATTTCCCAATCCAGATGCGGGTCGGGTTTCAAACCCAGGACAGGATTGAAAGCCTTTGGCGCAACGCGGCCTCCGGTCATGCCTCGAGCGGCGTTTACATCCCCAGTGGCGCGACGCGCGATGCTCGCGCTCAAGCCCTGCCCTCAAGCCTTATCCTCGTCAACGCCCAGACCGGCAGCCAGCGGGTTCTGGCGCAGGGCGAATGGTTCGATATGGCGCTGTCGCCGGATGGACGCCGTCTCGCCGCCCTTCGCAACGCCGAGGACATCCAGCCCACCCCGGATCGACCCCTCCTGGTCGGGGATCCCATTCGTCGCCGGCGTCTCGCGGTGATTGATCTCGACAGCGGCGCTGTGGCCGATCCGCTGCCGGGCGAGGACCTCGCCATGTATCTGATGTCCTGGTCCCCGGATTCCTCGCGCCTGCTCGCTTACGGCCGCCCCTCCGTATCGGCGGACTTTGATGAGGGCGGTCGCTACTGGCTCATCGGTCGCGACGGACGGGCAACAAGGCTCGACACGGGCACGGACCGGCCCTGGCTGCAGAGGACCTGGGACGGCGTCGCCATCCCTCTGGGGAGCTGGGACGGTACGCGGCCCCTGATACAGGTCGGCGAAACTGATCAGAACCGCCATTGGCGACGGGATGACGGCGCCCGCTTCCCGGTCAAGGAATCCGGTGAACGGATCGCCCGCTTCGAGGGCCAGACTATGGTTCAGCGCCGCGACGGGCTCTATGCCCTCGATGGGGCCAAGGCTGTTTCGGGTCGGCTGGTGGACCTGGGGCAGATGTCCGACGGCGCCAATCCCGCGCAATGGAACCCCAATCCCGTTCTTTTTGGGCAGGGATCGGTTATTGACGGGGCTTGTATCCACACCGCGGCGCCGTCGCCTCCGGTCTGTGTTTCTCCCATTCCTGAGGGTGAGCGTCCTCTAGCGGCGCTCCCCTCCGGGATCGTGACGACCGGCCTGGACGAACGCGGCGTCACCACCGTACGCCTTCATACATTGGGTGAGGTCCAGACGCTTACGACCGTCAACGCCGCGTGGCGTGACATCGACTGGGGTCGCGTCGAGCCCGTCGCTCACTTGGGACCGGAGGGTCAGTCCCTGACGAGCTGGCTCCTGCTTCCTCCAAACATGGCGGTTGGAGAGCGCCCGCCTGTCGTGGTGCAGATCTATCCCGGTGCAACTCTGTCGGCGCCGCCGGCGACGATCCTGCCCGGGTCCAGGAATCCGCAAAACAATCCATCGGTGATCGCCGGGGCAGGCTATGCCGTTCTCATCGCCAATCTGCCGCACCCAGCGTCCGGACCTCGAATGGACGATCTCGCTGAGCGCATCTTCGCCATCGTTGACGAAGCCGGCCGTCGGGGACTGATCGATCCGGACCGGGTCGCCGTGACCGGCCACAGTTACGGCGCCTATTCGAGCCTGCGCGCTGCGACCCAGTCGGACCGCTTCAAGGCAGTGATCGCCACCAGCGGGTATCCGGAGCTGACGCGCTCGATGGAACTGCCGCCCTTCTTCCGCGTGTCCCCGGACGAGGGCGTTCCGGTCGGACAGATGGCCGGATGGGGCGAGACGGGCCAAGGGCGGTTCGGCGCCTTCTCAACCTCCCCGGAGAACTACGTCGCCCAGAGCCCTCTCTTCAGTGTCGAACGTCTGAGAAGCCCTACCCTTCTCGCTGAGGGCGATCAGGAGAACGCCCGCATGGGCGCGCTGTTCAGCGCACTCTATCGACTGAACCGCGAAGCCGCCTTGGTGACCTACTATGGCGAGGGTCATGTCTATGAGAGCCCCGGCAATGTGAGGGACCTACACGCGCGCATCCTGGATTGGCTGGCTCGATATCTCGGTCCGCCAGCGCGCCTCGAGCCGCTGCGTCCAGCGCCGCGCCCAGACCTCGAGCACCCCGAGCAGCAAGGGCCGGTTGGCGCCGGGACTCCATAAGAGACGTTCAGGCTCCAGATCCCGACCGAGCTCCACCCGATCGAACAATCGATGCTCGACCATCAGCCCGTCCATCAGAAAGGGACGCAGGTCGGGAAGGCTGCTCTGGACGACGTGTCCGTAGAACCGGCCCAGATCACCCTTGTCACGACGCTGGGCGATGGACGGCGGTAAACGGCCCGCGAAGGCTTTGCGCGCAAGGCCGCGGTCTCTCGGACCCAACGTCAGGCGATCGGCGGGGATCGCGAGGCAATGCTCCATCACGGGCTGACTGAGCAGGGGATGGATCAGGTCGGCGGCCCTCGCGCGCAGACAATCGCTCCAGAAAAGCTGGCAGTTGGCGAGACGGTGCACCTGTCCATACTTCCCCGGCGGAAGATCTGCGGCATCCCCCAGCCACGGATGGAGCGGCGCGGCCGAAGGCTTTCGGGGCGGAGGCCAAAGGGCCAGACGCGCAAGCGTCCAGGCGGAATGGCGGGTCCACCTGGCCATTTCGCCCCAGTAGCGCGGGCGGAACCCGGCCAGCCCTTCGCGGCGCCGGCGGTCCACCACGATGCGGGGCTCTGGCGCCTGATAGAAGACTGCGTCCCCGCCCTGCCCCGTCACGAGGGCGGTGGCGCGCCCCTGCCGCAGGCGTCGGGCGACGTCGCGATCATAGGCCACGTCGACGCCATGCAGTGCGGGGCGAATGCCTTCACCCAGCGGGCGCAGAAGCGCTTCGGTGATGGCTGCAACCGGCTTTCTGGCCGCCTCGAGGCGCAGTCCTGATTTCTCGGCCGCCGCCAGTGCGTAAGCTCGTTCATCACCCTCGTTCCAATCAGCGAAATAGTTGACGAAGCGCGCCCGCGGGCCCAGCCCCGCGGCCGCGACGCTTCCCGAAACGATGGCCGAATCGAGCCCGCCGGAAATCTCTCCCTGGATGCGCTCATGGTGTGCGAGAGAGACGGCCACCACCTGATCCACGAGGGCGCGAAGTGCGTCAGGGCTGTCGTCAAACGCGGTCCCGACAAAGCGGGACGGACGCCAGAGGGCATAGCGCTCCATGGTGTCGCCGAGAAGAACCATATCTCCGGGCGTGACGACGTTCAGGCCTCGGAGCGGAGGTCGGTCGCTGAGCAGTCCGGGATCGTTCGACAGCGTCGCCAATACCTCCCAATCGATCGCGATCTCCGGTGGCAGGAGAGCATCCGCAACCTCTGGAGGCTGATCGGACGCCAGTCTCAGCCCCCCGCTGCGCCACCACACGCAATCGATGGCGCCGGTTGGGTCTCGAATAAGAACGAGACGGCTTTCGTCGTCGCGCCAAGCCAGAATATAGCGTCCCCAACCGGATCGGACGACCTCCGATCCCAGGCTCCCTGCTGTTCGGCTCGTGCCAATGATCGAGGACAAGGATCGGTCGCTCGGTCGCCACGTTCCGATCTGGATGTGGCGGCGATGGACCTGCCGCACGGCCACGGTCGCGTTGGGTCCCAGGAAGACTTCGATGTGGTCAACAACAAGAGCCGATCGCCAACCCGCTGCCAGAAGGTCCCGGCGGACTTGATCGAGGCGATCCCGATCGGCTGGCGTCGCGTGGCTGCTGTCGATCAGAAGGTAAGCCCGCGCATCGACAGCGGGCGTCATCGGCACAGCAGGGGCTGGTAGGCAGACAGGCGTTCGACATCATCATTCAGGCAGGTGTCACCCACCTGAACCCAACAATGCGCCATGAATGGAAAGAGTCTCACCCCGAACACCCAGTCGGCCCGGA
Organism: Brevundimonas bullata; assembly: GCF_003350205.1. GTDB lineage: Bacteria > Pseudomonadota > Alphaproteobacteria > Caulobacterales > Caulobacteraceae > Brevundimonas > Brevundimonas bullata. Next base: position 16,380 of record NZ_QLLC01000005.1, read on the forward strand.
GACCCTGCCGATGCAGGGCCTGAACGAGCAAAGCCGACCGAACGAGGCATTCACCCTCGATCGGGAGCCAGGGCTGCAGTCGCCAGAAAGCCGTCGCAGCGCGCTGCACATCCGGCTCGGCCGCAGGTCGTAGCGGGGGTTCAGAGAAATAGGCGGTGATCCCGGACCCGGCCGGGATCTTCCGCACCGCGAGCGCGGCGGCGAGACCCGCGTGGATATCGCGCCATGATACGGCGGCGGGGTCGTGGATAACGGTCCGCGCGGGTTTCGCCGGTAGCGCTCGCACCAACGGTGGCGCTTGGGCTTGAAGCAGTCCCGCCGCCTGGAGGGTGTCTCGCGTCGAACCGCCCAGGACTTCAGCTCCGCCGTCAGATCGGCGCACGACGGTCTCACCGCCGCTTGGCAGACAGAAATAGTTGTCGGCCTCGAGATCCAGGATCACGAGCGCCGTGTCGATGACGGCCGCATGCACGCCGGTCTTCAGAAACATCATGAGAGATCGCCCTGATGAGGACGCCGGCCCCTGACGGGCCGACGTCCCTTCGTTCAGTGGAAACGCACGCCGGTCATGGTCCAACGCTGGACCGGGATCAGCTCGAACTCGCCGTCCGGCGAGTCCGCCCGAGTCTGGTCCGCGGCGGAGCCGAGCCGGAGCAGGCCCGATCCGGCCTCGTCGTAATACTGGATCGGATTCAGTTCGGGCTTCTCGACGCCGACTTCGGCGCGGGTGTGATGGGCGGCCGACCCCAGGGAGATCAGACGCGTCAGGTTCTTCAGCATGGTGATTGCCTCCTATGCCGGGCGGGATTGCCCGACGCCGTCAGGAGGCGCGTACGCCGTCGTATTTTCAAACTATATTTGGAATATACTTCACACAGACTGACGCATCACCTTCTCCAGGGCCGAAGAAAGGGCGAAGCGACCCTCATGATACTCGTAGAGCGCAGCCGCCAACTCCCCGCTCCCGCCCTCTGACCGGAGGCGTTCAATTTCGAGCGCGATGTCCAATCCAGTATTCTGCAGGACCGCTTCAACCCTGCGGATCGGTCTGAGCTGCGCAGAGACCCGCCGATAGGCTTCGAAGACGGCGCTGTTCCCCCCATGCTGCGCGAGCTGATCGAACACGAGCTCGACCCGCAGGACCGGATCCGTCGGCGGGTCCGCCGTCGGCGCTTGGGGCGCAAAGCCCTCTTCGGAGCCCCACCGCAGGAACTTGTGATGAAGCTCGTAAAGGCCAATGATATCAGAGGCGGTGAGGCTCGGGGCGAAGTAGCCTCGTCCTGGCCGATGCTCGATAATGCCCTCGCCAGCGAGGTGGGCCAGCGCCTCGCGTACAGGCGTTGGACTGAGACCGAGTTCGTTCGCAAGACTGGTTGCGACCAGAGGACGCCCCCAACCGAACCGACCCGCTGCGGCATAACCAGCAAGGGCGCTGTGGGCGACCGCGAACTGATCGCGTTCGCGCATCAGGATACGGTTCCCGGCGCCCCGCGCGAAGCCGCGCTTCCGGAGCGACCGTACGAAGCGCGGAAAGCCGCGAACTGACCAGTAGCGGCAATGCGTTTTTTAGTTTCCATTCGAGAACTGCATGTTCTTTGCGCACTTTCCGCAAGACTCGGGACACCGTGAGCTTCCCGTCTTCCATTTGATGCTCAACTGACGCATTTTTCAACCACCGGGAGTACGGCGTCGAGAATCGCGTTGCCCTCCACAACCCGAGGCAGCCGAGCTGATGGAAAGCGATCGTCCCCGCTCTCAGAACGAAATCCTGGCTGCGGCCCTGCGGTTGATCCGCCTGCATCGACGGATGAAGCCCGCCGAAGTGGCCGACGCCATGGGCATGGCCAAGCGGTCGTACGAACACTTCGAGGCCGGGAAGGGAAAGATCAATCTCGAGCGGATCCACCGGTTCGCCGAGGCCACGGACAGTGATCCCTACGCCATCATCGACTGTATGGCGCTCGGCTCCCCCGAGTTCGCCGTTCGCTGCGCGGACAACAAGGCGATGCTCGCGCTGCGGGTTGTCACCCAGGAGTTCGACGAGGACGTGGGCGATGCGATCATGGAACTCGACACGCGCTCGATCATCAACGCCTTCACCCGCACCCTGAAGGACCTCGGGATGCAGGCCGTGAGACGTGATGACGCGGCCAAGGCCTGGCTCGATGAGCGGATCGGACGGCTGGTCACGCCCTCGAAGGACGAGGACGAGTGACCGGGGTCGTCTCACACCGTAAGTTCGCTGCGTGAACCTTGCGGTATTGCCGCAAGTTCGAAACCGGGTCTGGCTTGAGTCCCATGACCCAGTCGCTTTCCAGATCGTCCGGTGGAGGTCGTCTCGCGCTCGCAGCCCGCTTGTCTGCACGGCAGTCAGACTGCCTGCGCCTCGCCGCCCAAGGCCTTCCGTCCCGCGAGATCGGACGTCGCCTCAGCCTCTCCTCCCGCACGGTCGACGACCATATCCTGCTCGCCTGCAGGACGCTGGGTGTCAGAACCCGCGTCCAGGCCGTAGCCCGGCTTGTCGGAGACGACCGCCGCGAAAGCGAGCCGCGCACCTTCGCCCCGTAGGTCTGCGGTGGCGCCCTGACGGATCGATTGGGCGCTACCGATGGGGTCTGCTGACGGCTCTTAACGGAGCCCTGCCTTGCTCGATCTCGCCCTCGTCCTCGCCCTTTCCGCCCAGTGCGCACCCGGGGTCTCGCCGCAGACCCTGGCCGCGATCGCCCATACGGAGAGCCGCTTCAATCCCCTGGCGATCGGCGTCAATCGCGGCGCCGCCGTGCGTCAGCCCAGGACCCGCGAGGAAGCGGCACGGGTCGCGCGCCGCCTGATCGCCTCGGGCGCCAACATCGATCTCGGTCTCGCTCAGATCAACTCCGGCAATCTCGGATGGCTGCGTCTGAGTGTAGAGGACGCCTTCGACCCCTGCCGCAACCTGACCGCGGCAGGGACCGTGCTGCGCGCCGGCTTCGATCCTGCATCGACGGCCTTTGACCGCCAACAGGCCCTGCGCGTGGCCCTGTCCCGATACAACACCGGTCATCCCGATCGCGGCTTTCGCAACGGCTATGTCGCGCGCGTCGAAGCGTCCGCGGCGCGCCTGGGCCTGGCCGTCTCCGCGCCGCCGCTCACCGAAGCCGCATCAGGCTCGCTCCCCGATCAGGTGGCGCCAGACCCCGTCGCGCCACCCGCCGCCTGGGACGTGTTCGCGCACGCCACCGCCAGCGCCGTCGTCCTCTTCGCCCCCGCCTCACAGACCCAGACCTGGAGCGTCAACCCGTGACCCTGTCCCCCATTCGACGCCGCCAATGCGCGGTCGGAGCGATCGCCCTGGCGACCACCCTGATGTCGGTGCAGCCCGCCTTCGCCCAGGCCAATGTCGAGGGCCTGCTGCAGAATGTCGTCGACATGCTGACCGGCAACACGGCCAGGCTGTTGGCCATCCTGGCGGTCGTCATCGTCGGCATCCTGTGGATGTTCGGCCTGTTCGATCTGCGGCGCGCCGCCATCGTCATTCTCGGCATCGTCGTGGTCTTCGGCGCCGCCGAGATCGTCGGCCTGATCACGGGCGGCGCCTGATGGCCCGGGCCGACGCCTGTCTGATCGTCGCGGGGATCGCCGGCGGGCTTGCGCTGACGCTGATGCTCGGCGTCCGTCTGATCTCGCCGGCACGCTACGCCCAGGCTCTGGGCGGTGGTCTGGTCGGTCTCGCCGTGGCGAAAGCCGCCCTGGCCCTGAGCGGGGCGGACCATGGCTGAGGAACGACTGATCGAAGAGCCCCTGTTCCTAGCCTGCACCCGGCCGGCGATGATCCTGGGCGTGCCCATGGAGGCCATGGGCGTCAACGTCATGATCTCGGGCCTGGCCTTTCTCGTCGGCGGCAGCCTGCTCTATCTGCTGATCGCGCCGGCCCTGCATCTGGTCTTTCGCGCGATCTGCAAGGTGGACCACAACGCCTTCAGGCTTCTGCTGGTCTTCGTCGACACCAAGGGCCGGTCCCGCAACGGCGCCCTGTGGGGCGGCAGCTCGGCGACACCCCTCCCCCTTGTCCGGCGTTACAGCGCAAGGGAGCTGCTCCGTGGCTGAGCTCCGTCTCTCGCCGTCGCGCCTGCGCAGGGAGGGCGACGCCCTGGCCGGCCTGCCCTATGCGCGCCACGCCTCGGACCACATCGTCACGCTCGATAGCGGGGCGCTGATGGTTGCCTTCCAACTTCAGGGCGCGGCATTCGAGACCGCCGACCCGCGCGATCTGAACGACTGGCACGTCAAGCTCAACCAGACCTGGCGCAACCTGGCTGACGATCGGTTGGCGGTCTGGCACCACATCGTCCGGCGCGAGGTCCAGCCCGAGGTCATGGGCGGGTTCCGCTCCGACTTCGCACGCGATCTGAGCCAGGCCTACGAAGCGCGGCTCGGAGGCCGGCGGCTGTTCGTCAACGAACTCTTTGTCAGCCTGGTGCTCCATCCCGGCCGTGATCCCGGCGATCGCGCTGCGGCGCTCATGCGTCGCCTGCAGACAGCCCGCCGTCAGGACACGGAGGTCGCCCCCGAACAGATCAAGCGGCTCGAGGACGCCGCGCGCGATCTTGAGCAGTATCTCGGCCGCTATTCGCCGCGCCGCCTTGGCCTGTACCAACACGGAGACATCTGGTGCTCCGAACCGATGGAGCTGGTTCGGCTCGTCCTCACCGGCCGGCCGGGACGCGTCCCCATCGTCTACGGCCATCTCGGATCCGCGGTTCATACGGTGAGGGTCATCTTCGGACGCGAAAGCCTGGAGCTTCGGGACGTCGACGCAGGCCGTTACGCCGGCGTTCTCGCCATCAAGGAATATCCGGCCTCGACCCGGCCCGGACTGTGGAACCCGCTGCTGAGCGCCTCCTTCGGGTTCGTCATGACCCAGTCCTTCGCCTTCCTGTCCAAGGCGGCCGGGCGATCGGTGATGGAGCGCAAGCAGAACCAGATGGTCTCCGCGCGTGACCGCGCCGCTTCCCAGATCGACGGCCTTTCGGACGCGCTGGACGATCTGGTCAGCAACCGGTTCGTGCTCGGCGAACACCAGGCGTCCGTCCTGGTCTACGGCGACACGCCCGCCGCCCTGGCCGACCACCTTTCGAAGGCGCGAGCGCATCTGGCTGACTCCGGCCTGGTCGTCGCCCGCGAGGACCTCGGCCTCGAGGCCGCTTTCTGGTCCCAGTTCCCTGGCGGCTTCGCGCGGCGCACGCGTCCGGCCGCGATCACCTCCCGCAACTTCGCCGCTCTCGCGCCTTTCCACGCCTATCCCATCGGAAAGCCACAGGGCAATCACTGGGGATCGGCGGTGGCGACGCTGCGCACCACAGCCGGATCCCCTTTCTACTTCAACTTCCACGTCGGCGATCTCGGCCACACCTTCATCTGCGGCCCCTCCGGGTCGGGCAAGACGGTCGTCCAGAACTTCATGCTGGCGCAGCTGGAGCGGTTCGACGCCCAGCAGCTGTTCATCGACAAAGACCGGGGCGCCGAGATCTTCGTTCGGGCCTGCGGCGGCACCTATCTGGCTCTGCGCGACGGCGTGCCCACGGGGTTCGCGCCCTTCAAGGCATTGGAGCCGTCACCCGCCAATCGCGCCTTCCTGAGCCGACTGGTGCGGACCCTGGTCGCCCGACCGAACGAGACCCTGTCGGTCCCGGAAGCACGCGCCATCGACGAAGCCGTCGCTGCGCTTGAGGCCCTCCCGCGCGAGCGACGCTCGCTTTCGGCCCTGCGCAGCCTGCTCGGTCAATCGGACGTGGGCGGCGTGGGGGCGCGGCTGGAACGCTGGGTCCGGGGCGGGCCGCTCGGCTGGGCTCTGGACGGCGACTACGACGTCCTGTCGCTCGACGCCCGCTTCGCCGGCTTCGACATGACCGATGTGCTGGACCACCCCGAGGTCCGCACGCCGATGATGCTCTACCTCTTTCACCGGATCGCCCAGCGGGTGGACGGGCGCCGGCTTGTTCTCGACATCGACGAGTTCTGGAAGGTGCTGGGCGACGCCGCCTTCACCGATCTGGCCCAGGACGGCCTGAAGACCTGGCGCAAACAGAACGCCCTGATGGTCTTCGGCACCCAGTCCCCGGCCGACGCGCTGCGCTCGCCGATCGCCCACACCATCCTCGAACAGTGCGCGACCAAGATCTTCCTGCCGAACGCCCACGGTCAGGCCCGCGACTATGTCGAAGGCTTCGGCCTGAGCGACGAGGAGTTCCGACTGATCCGGGACGAGCTGACGCCGGAGTCTCATCGCTTCCTGGTCAAACAGGGTCACGACAGCGTGGTCGTGGAGCTTGACCTCAAGGGGCTGGATGACGCGCTGGCCGTCCTGTCCGGACGATCCGAAACCGTCGCCCTTCTCGACCGGCTGAGAGCCGAGACCGGGGACGACTACGCCGACTGGCGGGGCCCCTTCCATTCCCAGAGGAGACTGACATGAGACGCTCCATCCTTTCGATCGCCGTCGCCCTGGCCGCGGTGACCGCTGTTCCGGCCCACGCCCAGCAGGTTGTTTACGACCCAACGTCCTTCGCCCAGATGGTCAAGGATGCGCGCACTGCCATCGAACAGCTCGACAGCCTGAAGGCCCAGGTCCAGCAGGGCCAGGAGTTGTTCGCCAGCCTCAACGACCTGTCCAACGTCAATGCGATCGCTGAACGGCTGGGCCTCCCCGAGATCCGCAATCCCCTGCCCGACATGGCCACCCTGCGGTCGGCCGCCGACGGGGACCTGTCGGCGCTCGGCGAACTGGCCGAGCGGGCCGACGCGATCCGCCGCGGGACCCGCGTCTACACCCCGGCTGCGCCGTCCGCCGCCGCGGACGCCCTGGAACGGTCAGGCGCGCGGACCGCCCGTGATCTGGCGATCGGCGAGGCCGTCGACCGGTCGGCGACCGATCGTCTTGAAGGCCTGGAGACGCTGCGTCGCGCCCTCGACACCGCGCCGAACGCGCGGGCCGTGATGGACCTGAACGCCCGGCTCGCGGCGGAACAGGCCCTGATCCAGAACGAACAGGTCCGGCTGCAGGGCCTGGCCCTGACCCAGGCCGCCGAAGCCCGTCTCGAGGAACAGCGGGCGCGGGAGCGGATCGCCGCGGAACGGTCGGCCCGCATGGACGCCTACCGTCAGGCCTTTCAGTGAAAGCCGCCCTGGTCCTGCTCGGCCTGCTGGCGGGTTGCGGCGAGCCGGAAGCGCCCAGGGGTGAGCCGCGCCTGGATCGCGCCGCGCTCGAGGCGGCCATCGTGGACTGCGAACGCGGCGCCCGCCGGCACGGCTGTGACGCCGCCCAGGCGCGTCTCGCCGAGGTCCGGCGGGCCGACCGCATGGCCGCCTACCGGCAGGGTTTCTAGGAGGTCGCCATGTCGTTTCAGGTCTTCGAGCCGGCCTATGTCTTCCTCGACGAACGTCTGAGCGCCTTCCTCGGGGACCGGCTGGGCGCGGTGATCGCCGAGGTCGAAGGCCCGCTGCGCATCGCCCTGGTCCTCTACATCGTCCTCTATGGCTTCGCGATCTTCCGGGGCGCCATCAGCGAACCGGTCATGGATTTCGCGATCCGCGCGATCAAGCTGCTGTTCATCTATGTGCTGGCCACCACCCCGGCCTATTCGGACTTCGTCACCGAGCCGCTGTTCCGCGACCTGCCGAACCTTCTGACGCGGGCCATCAGCGGTGCGGAGACGCCGAACGTCGGCGCGGCCTTCGACCAGTTCCTCGCCTACGCCGGCTATCTCGGAGAGAAGATCGGCAGCGAAGGATCGGCCTTCGACCCGTCGCCCTGGATCGTCGCCGCGGTCGTCTTCATCGTCGGCGCCCTGGCCTGCGCGCTCGGTTTCGGCGTTGTTCTCGTCGCCAAACTGGCGCTGGCCCTTCTGGTCACCCTCGGCCCCATCTTCATCGCCTGCGCCTTGTTCGACGCGACGCGGCGCTTCTTCTTCGGTTGGCTGTCCCAGGCGGTGAACTATCTGGTCCTGTTCGCCCTGATCATCACCATCTTCCAGCTCGTCCTGTCGCTGGTCCGGGATCAGTGGGGCGCGATCGAGGGCGGCGACCCGATGGTCGGCGGCCTGATCTTCATCGCCCTTTGCCTGCTCGGCGCGATCTTCTTCCTGCAGACGCCCGCGATCGCGGCCGGCATCGCCGGCGGCGCCAGCGCCGGACTCGCCGACTTCGCCAACGCCGCCTCCCTGGGATCCAGCCCCAGCGCCGTCGCGCGGGGGCCTCTCGAGGCCAGCCGTCAACCGCCGCGCAGCGGCGGAACCATCCGTCCCACAGGAGCCCAGTGATGCCCTTTCTTCGAATATCGTCCCGCGTCGTGTCGATCGCCCTGGCGGTCCAGGCCGTGTCCGCCTGCGCCACCTTTCGAACCGCCGATCCGCCGGTCTGCGACGGCCGCCATCGTCGACCCGCCAATCCCTACGGTTCGATCCTCTCGCCGGCGGCGCCGCACACGCCCGCGCCCGCAGCCGACGCGGCTTCCTCCATCGACCCTGGCGCAGGAGGCTGCGCATGACCGGCGTCCCATCCCCCGATCTGAAAGCCTATTTCGCCGAGGCGCGGCGATGGGATCAGGACCGGCTCAGCGCCGCCATACGATCGCGCCGGCGGGCCTGGACCGTGGCGGCTGTGGCTGCCGGCCTGACCGTCGTCGCCGTCGCGGCGGTGGCGGTGCTGACCCCCCTCAAGACCACCGAACCCTTCGTCGTGCGGGTCGACCAGACCACCGGCGCGGTCGATGTGGTGCGGGGTCTGTCCTCGGCCGAAGGGCCGGCCACCTATGACGAGGCCGTCAGCAAATATTTCCTCGGCCAGTACGTCCGCGCCCGGGAGGGCTATCTCGACCCCGCCGCCGAGGAAAGCTTCGCCCTGGTCTCGATCCTGTCGGGCCCAACGGAGCAACGCCGCTGGGCCGACCTCTATCGCGGCTCCAACCCCACCAGTCCCCAGAACCTCTACGGCCCTGAGGCCGAGGCCGTGATCGCGATCCGCGCCATTGGCTTCATCAATGAAGGCGTCGCCAATGTGCGGTTCCATCGCACGGTGCGTCAGGCCCAACAGATCGTGGAGAGCGACTGGATCGCCACCATCGCCTTCACCTATACGCGCGCGCCGATGTCGGAGCCGGATCGCCTGCGCAATCCGCTCGGATTTCAGGTGACCTCGTACCGCGCCGACCCGGAGGTGGTCCGATGAGAACCCTGTTGATCGCCCTGGCGGCCGGCCTCGCGCTGATGACGTCGGGGCCGGCCTGGGCCGAAGACCGCGACGCCCGGATGGTCGAGGTCGACTACGCCCCGGGCTCCGTCTACCGCATCGCCGGGGCCTTCCGTACCGCCACCCAGATCGTCTTTGGTCCGGACGAAGCCATCCGCCATGTTGCGATCGGCGACAGCGTCAGCTGGGAGGTCGCGGCCGAGGGTTCCGTCCTCTTCCTCAAACCCCGCGAACGCCTGCAGGCGACCAATCTGCTTGTGGTTACCGAACGTGGAGGCGCGACGCGTCACTATGCGTTCGAACTGGCGGCGCGAGACGCCCGCGATCGATCCTCCATCGCCTACCAGATCCGGTTCCGATACCCGGCCGACCTCCAGGCCGCGACCGTGGCGTCGCTCGACGCCGCCGCCGAGGCGATCGAAGAGCGCGTGATCGATCTGGCCCTCGACCAGGCCGCCCTCTCCGGCCCCCGCAACCTCGCCTACAGCGTCCAGGGCGCGACGGACTTGCAGCCCAGCGAGGTCACCGACAACGGCCGCTTCACCGTGCTGCGGTTTCCGGCCAATCAGCCGATCCCCTCGATCTTCGCGGTTTCCGCCGACGGCGAGGAAAGCCTGGTCCCCTTCGATGTGCGCGGCGAGTTCGTGGTCATCCACGCGGTCGTCCCCGGCCTGCGGCTGCGCCGCGGCGCTTCGGTGCTGTGCATCTTCAACGAAGTCTACGACCCGCGCGGTGTCGCCACCGGGACCGGCACGGCCTCGCCGATCGTGGATCGGAGCGTGACGCAAGGAGCCCAACCATGACCGCCTCGCCTGAACTGAAGGACGACGCCGCGGCGGAAGCCCGTTCTGAAGGCCAGGGTCTGCCGCCAACGATCGACCGGGGCATATCACCCATCGCCGGCCGTTTCGGCGGCCGCGGGTCCAAGGTCGTCACCCTGGCCGCCCTGGGCCTCGGCTGCGCAGTCTTCCTCTTCGCCACATGGGATCGTGGCGAGGGGGATGACCAGAAGGCGGCGGCGGACGAACCGGCCCGGCAGGTCGTTCCGTTTGAACCGGCACGCCGTGACGCCGAGCCGCCCCTGCTGACGGATCAGTCTCTCGATCCCGAGGCGCCGGTCCTGACGTCGTCGAGCGAACAGGTGCCGGCGCTCGAGACCTCGCCCTCCCCTTCATCGAACCGCCCCTCGGCAGCCGAACGGCGCCAGACCCTGATCGACGAGGCGCGGCGGTCCCCGGTCCTCGCCTACAGCCGCCAAGGCTCCGGCGGCGCTCCGACCGGCAGCCTGACCGCTGCGGGCGTTGCGGCCGGGCCCCCTGCGCCGATCCAGGCCCGCGTCACGCCGCTCGACGGCTTGCGCCAGACCTCGCCGATCAGCGAGGCGCGCGCCGGCCAGCTGGGGGATCGTAATCTCTTGCTAACGGCGGGCGCCTCCATCCCCTGCATCCTCCAGACGGCGATGGACAGCGCGACCCCGGGGTTCGTCAGCTGCATCCTGCCACGCGACGTCTACTCGGAGAGCGGAACCGTGGTGCTGATGGAGCGCGGCACCCGGGTGCTCGGCGAATACCAGGGCGGTCTGCAGCAGGGCCGCAATCGGCTCTTCGTCCTGTGGACCCGCGCCGTCACGCCTGCGGGCGTCACTGTGGGCCTGGCGTCTCCGGCCGCCGACGCCCTCGGGCGGGCCGGCTTCGACGGCCGCGTGGACACCCATTTCTGGGACCGGTTCGGCGGCTCCCTCCTGCTGTCGCTGGTGGACGACGGTCTCTATGCCGCCGTCGGACGTGACGACGCGGTGCGCCAGACCGCGCGGGTGCCTTCGGACGCGGCCGGCGTCGCGTTGCAGAACTCGGTCGACATCCCCGCGACCCTACGCAAACCCCAGGGCGCCGAGGTCTCCATCTTCGTCGCCCAGGACCTGAACTTCGCCGATGTCTATCGGCTGAGCGCGCGGTGATGGACGATACCGCTGTCCTGGAACACTACCTCGCGCCGCTGCGACCCCTGCTCGCGCCAGACGACGTGACCGAGCTGGTGATCAACCGTCCAGGCGAGGTCGGGATCGAACAGGGCGGCCGGTGGCGTTGGCATGAAGAGCCGCTGCTCACCGAGGCCTGGCTCAGGACGCTTGCCGTCGCCGCTGCCGCCTTCACCAAACAGGATGTCAGCGACGCCCGGCCGATCTGCTCGACGACCCTGCCCGGCGAAGAACGATGCCAGATCGTTCTTCCGCCTGCGGCCCCGACCGGCACGGTGTCCCTCACGATCCGCAAGCCCTCGCGCCGGCAGTTCGGCCTCGACGCCTTTGCGGCCGGGGGATTGTTCGATGCGGTCGTCGCGGCGGATAACGCGTCCGCCGATCCGGTCGACGCCGAACTCCTCGCCCTGAAAAGATCGGGAGACTGGTCGGCCTTCTTCAAACTGGCCGTGGTCTCACGGCGCAACATCCTCGTCTCCGGCGCCACCGGCTCCGGCAAGACCACCTTCGCCAAGGGTCTGGTCGAGGCCATTCCCGATCATGAGAGGCTGCTGACGATCGAAGACACGCGCGAACTCGTCGTGCGCCACCGCAACGTGGTCCACCTGACCTATTCGAAGGAAGGCCAAGGCCTCGCGCAGGTCACCGCCAAATCCCTGCTCGAAAGCGCCCTCAGGATGCGGCCCGACCGGATCCTGCTGCAGGAACTTCGCGACGGCACGGCCTTCTTCTATCTTCGCAACGTCAACTCCGGCCACCCTGGCTCCATCACGACCGTCCACGCCGACAGCGCCTCTCTGGCCTTCGAGCAGCTGACGCTGCTGGTCCGCGAGTCCGAGGGCGGCCGCGATCTGCCGCGAGAAGACATCAGGGCCCTCCTGCACCTGCTCGTCGATATCGTCGTCCAGATGCGCAAGACCGATGGCCGGTTCCGGGTGACGGAGGTCTGGCATGACCCGGTTCGAAAACGCCAACCCGGCCGCTAGGGCGACGCTCGTCGTTGTCGGTCTCCTGGTCTTGCTGCTTCTGGCCGGAACCTCGACCGCGATGATCGCGCTGGCCGGCGTCGGGCGCCTGTCCCCGGACGTCGAACCCGCGCGGGTGCCAGCATGGCTATGGCATTACCGCGCCGACCCTGACCTTCAGCGCTGGCTCCGGATCGGAAGCCTGATCAATATTCTCCTCGCCGTCGTCATCGTCGCGGCGGTTGCGCTGGGCATTCGCCGTCCGCTTCATGGCGCGGCGCACTGGGCCGCTACGCGCGATCTCAAGGCGGCCGGGTTGGCGACTCGCGAAGGCATCCTGCTCGGTCGGCGAGGTCGCTCATGGCTGATCGCCGGCGGCTCGGAGCATGTGATGCTCTACGCCCCGACACGCACCGGCAAGGGAGTCGGGATCGTCATTCCCAATCTCCTGACCTGGCCGGGCTCGGTCGTGGTCCTCGACATCAAGCGCGAGAACTACGAAGCGACGGCGGGTTTTCGAGCCGCCGCCGGGCAGACGGTGCTGCTGTTCGATCCCCTCGCCCCGGACGGCCGAACCGCGCGCTTCAACCCGCTGGCGCACATCCCGCGATCGTCAGCATCCGCCGTCCTGGACGAGCTCCAGCGCATGGCCGTCATGCTGTTTCCTGGCCACGATCACGCCGACCCCTTTTGGTCGGAAGCGGCCCGAACGGGCTTCATCGGGGTCGGCGCCTATGTTGCGGAAACGCCCGATCTCCCCTTCTCGCTCGGCGAGATTTTCCGGCAGCTCACCCAGGGCGATGCGAGGGAGAGGTTCCCCGGCCTGATCAAGGCGCGCGCGCTGGCGGAAGCGCCGCTGTCCACCGGATGCGCCTCGGCCCTGACGGATTTCTGCAGCTCGAGCGAGAACACCTTTGCGTCCATCCGGCAGACGATCACCAGCCGCATGGGACTGTGGCTCAACCCCGCCGTCGATGCGGCGACCTCTGCAAGCGACTTTGACCTGCGTGACCTGCGCCAGGGCCACCTGTCGCTCTATCTCGGGGCCTCGCCCGACAACATGCTGCGGGTGGCGCCGCTCTACAGCCTGCTCTTCCAGCAACTCGTCGACCTGAACAGCCGCCGGCTGCCCGGCCCTGACGATCGCCCCGTTTTGGTGCTGCTGGACGAGTTCGCCCGGCTGGGACGCGCGCCAATTCTCGCCGCCGCCTTCTCCTACCTCGCCGGCTACGGTTTTCGACTGCTGCCGGTGATCCAGAGCCCGTCGCAGCTCCGGGCCCTCTACGGCCCCGATGTAACCGAGGACATCCTGACCAATTGCGGGATCGAGGTCGTCTTCGCGCCGAAGGAGCTGAAGGTGGCCCAGGAGCTGAGCGAACGGCTCGGCTACTACACCTATCAGGCCCTCAGTCGCAGCCGTCCCATGGGCCTCGGGTCCGGCCGGCGCAACACGACGACATCCGATCAACGCCGGGCGCTGATGATGCCCCAGGAGCTGATGCAACTCCCTGAACGAAGCCTGATCGTGCTCAAGGCCGGGATGCCGCCGGCGCGCGGCGAAAAGATCCGGTTCTTCCGAGAACGGGTGTTCACTCGCCGGCAACGGCCGGCGCCGATCCCGCCGAGACGGCCCGTCGCGCCCGAGCTCGCCTCCGCCAGCCCCGTCACACCAGCCCCAGCGCTAGAGGAGACTGATATGAGCTACGAGTCCGTGGTTCAGGCCTTCACCGAACAGGGATGCCCCCCGCCCGAGATCGGCGCCAGCGAGAACGAAGTCGCCGATTGGCTGGACCAGATCATCGACGCCATCGTGCCCGCTCCTGATCGGGACGACGACCGATGAGCCCACGCCCTGCCAAAGCGCCAGAACAGTCCGCCGAAAACACGGTGGCGCCGACACCCGCCAAAGGGGGCGACGCCCGATCCCGTACCCGGGGTGACGCGCCTCAGGCCATCCTGGATCGCTATCTGATCGAACGCGACCGCCAGGGTCGCCCGGCCCGCTTCTACCGGGATCACCGCGCGACCGAGCCGATGTTTCGGGACGAGGGCCGCAAGCTGACGACGACGCAGTCCTATCCTGACAGCGTCGCCGACATGCTGAAGATCGCACAGCATCGTGGCTGGACCGAAGTGCGGGTGTCCGGAGAAGAAGGGTTCCGTCGCGAGGCCTGGATCCAGGCGCGGTCTCTTGGGGTCGAAGTCAAGGGTTACCGGCCGCGCGATCGGGATCGTCAGGCGGCCGGCGAGCCGTCCGTCGCCCGATCTCCGTCAAGCCAGTACCTCGACGAACGAGCCGTGGAGGACCGGCTTCGCGCGGCCTCGGTCGTGGTCAAACGGTTGATCGAAGATCCGGATGCCCGGACGCGGCTGATGGAGTGCGCTGTCCAACGTCTGCACAACCTGGTTGACCCCGCCCGTACGCGAGATCGAGACGGCTCACGCGACCGACGTTCCTGAAAATGTCCCGCCCATGAACTCACGTCCATTTCGACGCGGTCGTATGGCTCCACTGAAGTCTGAATGTGCCAACAGGAGCCGTTGGGTTCCGGCCGCAGAGCGGACCTAAGGCCAATATCTGTTCCAGTACTAACCTCGCATTAGTGGGCAACCATGGGGAAGCGCCTTTGTCATTGAAGTTTTGATCCAATTGCCGAAAGCGAAAATTTCGCGGACTGACCCGGGGTCGACCCCGCATTGATCTGAGGGAATTTCCGATCTAGGACATCCTAATGCGCTACACTCAGAGCCAGATTCGCGAACTGCTTTCCATCTCGGTGGATGCTTTCCGCACGTGGCGGGATGCCATTCCCGCCCTAGCTCTGCACAAAGGCCATGCCCCCAGCTTCACCCCTGGGGACGTCGTAGCCATGGCAATCGTCGCCGAACTTGTCCGGGACTTCGGCGTGCGCGTCGGGACGGTCGGCGATCGTTTCGATCAGCTCTTCAAGGAGTGCGGGGGGAAATCCTGGCTCTCACTAGAAAACTGCGTCGCCTTGATCGAAGCCGACAACTTCCGCCTGGTCGATGCAAGCCTTGCCCATCGCCGCTCGCCGGACGCTTCCACCCTCTGCGTACCGTGCGCGCCCATCATAGCGCGCCTGCGCGCGGCACTCACGGCGACCGAAGTGGATCAAGTGCAGGGACATCTGCAGTTCCCCCCAACCTCCGTGGGCATGCAGTCTGAACGGCGCAGCAAACGCGCATGACGACGACCTTGACATCCGCATTGGCGCCGGAGTGGAAAGACCGCCTAGGGCTCACACATCGGCGCTCGCCCGAACTCTACGAGTCAGCTGAGGCCGTCAGCGACGTGCCGCACGCGCCTGCTATCCGAGCCGCCCTAACCGAAATGGGCGTGTCGGCGATTTTCTGCGTTCAGGGCGTCCCAACCGTCGCGATCCTGGAAGCCGATACCTACGACCGCGCCGCGATCATCGATCTTCACGGCGCGCTCTGGAATCAGGGCCTGGCCAGCCTGTTGCTGGTGATCGCCGACGATACGCTCAGAGTGTTTTCGCTGGCCCGCACTCCGCTGAGCGATCCCGGCGACGCCTTCGAGGCTCGCTGCCTCATCGACAGCCTCACCCTGACCACTGAAGCGCTCCGATTCCAGAATCTAATCTACGGCGCGGAGTCCGGCCGGCTCTGGAAGGACTACGGCGCGTATTTCCCCCCGAAAGAACGCATCGATCAGGTTCTCCTAGACAATCTGAATGCGTCTCACGACCTCCTGCAAAAGGCGGGGCTCGCTCCTGATGCGGCCCAGGCCCTGCTCATACAGGCGATGTTTATCGCCTACCTTGAAGACCGGGAAATCGTAACATCCGCCTACTTCGCCGCCGTCTCCGATAAGAGCGCCGACAGCTTTTCCGCGCTGCTCGAAAAGGGCGACGTCGACCTCTTCCGCTCCTTATTTCGAACGCTGCACGCGGATTTCAACGGCGATCTTTTCGTCGCGCCATGCTCTTTCGAGGCTACGGGCGACGCGCCAGAAGTCACGCCCGCCCATCTGACGATCTTGGCGCGGTTCCGATCGGGCCGTGAAGAAATGGCCCATTCCGGACAGCAACGATTCTGGGGCTATGACTTCCGCTATATCCCGATCGAGCTCGTCAGCGCCGTCTACGATCGCTTCCTAGGCGAACGCGAGGCCGAACGCCGCGCCAACGGCGCCTACTACACGCCGATGTTCCTCGCCGACACGGTCGTTTCCCAGGCGTGGGAGATGTTGCCGGATGCGACACGGACGACCGGAAACTTCCTCGATCCCGCCTGCGGCTCAGGTGTTTTCCTCGTCCGCTCGTTTCAGAGGCTCTGCGAACACTGGCGCGCCAAGCACAAGACGCAGACGATTTCCTGGAAGACGCTGCTGTCTCTCCTAAGTCAGATCCACGGCTGGGATTTGAATGGCGGTGCCGTTCGGGTCGCCGTGTTTTCGCTTTACGTCGCTCTCCTCGAGGAGGTGTCGCCACGCGACATCCGCAAGCTGATCACCCGAGGAAAACTTCTCCCGGAACTTTGGGGCAAGACCCTCGTCTGCCGCGACTTTTTCGACGTGTCGCCTGAAGGCGCCCGATATGAAGTCATCATCGGCAACCCGCCATGGACCAGCCGCCGCGGCCCGGCGCGTTCGTCCGTGCAATGGAGCAAGAAGGTTGGTTATCCCATGCCCGGTGGCGAGGACGCCTGGGCATTCAGCTGGAAGGCCCTGTCGCACCTCGCTGACGGCGGATTGATCGCCTTCCTGCTGCCGGCGATGGGGTTCCTGCACAACCACGCTCAAAACACGGTCGAAGCGCGTGATGCGTTCTTCCGGAAATCCCAGGTCCGTCGCGTCATCAACTTCGCCGACCTTCGGTTCCAGCTTTTTGAGAAAGCCCATCGCCCTACCGCTCTGATCATCTACGGCGGCGCCAATCCGGATAATTTCCCGTATCGTTTCGATTACTGGGCGCCAAAGGCCGACCTCAATCTCCGCATCAAGCGCGTCATCACGCTGAGCAGCTCCGACAAAGCCGTCCTAGGGGTTAGCGCGGTTTTGGATAACCCGCTCATCTTCAAGCAGCGCCTCTGGATGCGGGAGCCGGACGCCAAACTCTTCGCCTACCTTGCGAGGCTTCCCAAACTCGGGGCCTTCATAAGCGATTACGGCAGCCTGAGCCGTCGCCGCGAAAAGCCGGGCGATCGGTGGGTCATCGGGCAAGGCTATCAGCCCTTCAACAAAGACAGCGATAGCGATGCGCCTCCGCTGACCAGCGAGTACGTCGGTCGACTGCCTGATCTGCCGATCGCAGCCTATACGCGCCTGGCTCAGGCTGCGGACGGCTTGCTGCCGGCTCCGTCATCGACGGTTCGCCGTCGAGGGTTCGAACCCGGGTTCGATGGCTCACGCATCCTGATCCCGCGTGGTGTGGAGACGGCGCAAAACCGCCTTCGGGCCGCCTACTGCGATCAGCCGCTGACCTTCCAAGACATCTTGCAAGCGATCGTGGTGCCGGACGGCCAAAGTGACCGCGCGAAGGTTCTGACGGCGATCCTCAACAGTCGCATCGCGGTCTGGTACGCCTTTCATGGCACCGCGTCGTTCGGTTCGGATCGCCCTGAAGTCAAGCAAGCCGACCTGTTGCGATTGCCTTTCCCATCACCGGACGATGTCCCCGATAAGGCCGCAGCTGCTCAGGCCGCCCTTGAGCTGATTGCGATCGTCGACGACGCGCACGAACGCTCCAGGGAGCCCTTCTCGATGCAGATCGACGAGGGGGACGTCCTCCGGATGATCGACCGGCTTGCGTACCAATATTTCTGCCTGTCGCCCGATGAGATCGCCTTGATCGACGATACCGTCGAGGCGATCTTGCCTGCGCTTCAGCCCCATGAAGGCCACTTCCCGAAACTGTGGGGCGCGCCGAACGGACGGCAGCGAGCGCAATACGCCCACACATTGGCGGCCAGCCTCGCGGACTGGTTCAAAGGCAAGAAGATCGATGCGCGCCTCGTCGCCCGCGGCGCTGACCTAGCGATCCTCCGCCTTCACCTGGGCGGCCATGAAGACTACGCCGAAGATGCAGCTGGCGAGCTCAGCGAGGTGCTCGAGCAACTGGCAGCCCACATCCACAGACCTCTCGACGGCAATTTCCAGCTCATGCCGGACCTGCGCGTATTCGTCGGCGACTGTCTTTATCTCATCAAGCCTATGCAGATGCGCTTCTGGCTGCGCTCCACCGCGCTCGCCGATGCCGATGGTATAGCGCTCGACCTCCAGCAAGCCGCCGCCCTGCCCCAACAGCGGGGCCCAGATTGATGCTGATCGGTGATGTGCAGGGATGGGTCGACAACTTCGTATCGTTTGATGATCGCTTCCTGGAGAGGATCGCGGCGGCGTGGCCATCGTGCATGGCGGTGCTGCCCGAACAAGCCGGGGAAGATGACATGACCATCAACCTCGTCGATCGCCTCGCCAAAGACGCCGTGGTGCGTCGCTTGTGTCATTGGGTCGAGTATCAGTTCGAGCCTTTCGGCCTGAATCCAGACGGGTCGAAATACAGCAAGGGCATCATCGACCTCGCCGTGCTCTTCGACTGGGAACGGGACCGATACCTGGCCTATGAGTGTAAACGCCTCAATGTAATCAACGGCGGAAGCCGAAGCTCTCTAGCGACCGTGTATGTCACGCAAGGCATGATGCGGTTTCTCACCGAGCAATATGCCGAACAGCTGCCCGTGGGATGCATGTTGGGATACGTGCTCGACGGCGACGTTTCCTTTGCCAGGGCGCGGATCTCCGCCGCCATCGGCGCGCACGGCCCCGTAGCGCTCGCTGAGGGGCCTACGCCCCTTGAAGCCATCGAAACGATTGACCGCTTCCGCACAAGGCACACCCGGCCGACCGGATCGCAGATCGAACTTCGTCACGCCCTGCTTTCAAAGCTGCCAACGGTCGCGCCGCACGCTTGAAGGACGCGCGCTAGGAACCTCTGGTTTTTTGACGTTTGAGCGCGCCTACTGGCATGAGGTACCAGCGACAAGAAATGAAAGGGCCAAGCTGCCGATCAGGGGAAACTTGACGCTGGCCCCACAACCAATGGGGCGGTCGAGTACGATGTTTATTGAACGGCTCAGTCTAACAAATTTCCGTTGCTTCGGACCTGAAGCGACAAGCATCGGCCTCACCTCCGGCCTCACCACCTTTGTCGGCGTGAATGGCGCGGGAAAGACGGCTCTGATGCAGAGCCTGCAGCGGCTCTTCGCGGTGACCGGCGATCAGCGTCGCCTTCGGCGTCAAGATTTCCATGTCCCCGCCGCCGAGCTTGTCGCCCCGCTTCAGCGAAGCTTCGTTCTCGAGGCGATCATCGCTTTCCCGGAACTGGACGCCGACGGCTCCGGCGGCGCGGCGATCCCGGAATTCTTCCACCAGATGGCCGCTGAAGAGGGCGGGAAGCTGAAATGCCGCCTACGGCTCGAAGCGACCTGGACCGATGACGGCTCGCTCGACGGAGCGATTGAACAGAAATACTGGGCCGTCAGGACGTTTGGGGAATTCACCGACGCCGATTGCACCGAATTGAAAGCCACCGACCGGGCGCGGATCCAGATGATCTACGTGCCGGCGACGCGGGACGGCGCCTCCCAGGTGACAGCTTTTCTGCGCGGCCGGCTGTGGCGCGCCATCAACTGGTCGCAGGGTGTCCGCAGCACGTTCACGAACGCCGGCGCTGCCTTGAACGGCGCTTTCGCCGGGGAGCCGGCCGTCGACGTAATTGCCGCAGCGGTGAAGCGGCGGTGGCAGGAAGTCTACACCGCCGGAACGGACACGACGCCGGTCTTCCGCCCGCTCGATCTGCGCTTCGAGCATTTCATCCGCAAGGTTGAGGTGGTCTTCCGTCCCGACGAAGCGGGACGGGAACGGGCCCTCGATGACCTGAGCGACGGCCAGAGGTCACTCTTCCACTTGGCGATGACTGCGGCGACGCTGGATGTTGAAGCGGGGATCGAAGCGGATCCCGCCGGGGCCGGTTTCCAGGCCGGCGGCGTACCCCTACCGGCGCTCACGCTCATCGCGATCGAAGAGCCCGAGAACAACCTCGCCCCATTCTATCTTTCGCGCATCGTTCGGCAGATTCAGGATCTGACGAAGTCGCCGCAAGCGCAGGCCGTGGTTTCCAGCCATTCCCCGAGCATCCTCGCGCGGGTGGATCCGACCCAGGTCCGGCACTTCCGGCTCGATCCGCATGAGCGAACGGCCCGAATCCGCCCGATCAACCTTCCCGTCGGCGAGGAAGAGGCGTCCAAATTCATCCGCGAGGCCGTACGCACCTACCCCGAACTCTACTTCGCGCGCTTCGTCGTGCTGGGAGAAGGCGCCTCCGAAGAGGTCGTGCTTCCGCGTCTCGCCGAGGCCATGGGTCTCGACATCGACCGATCGTTCGTCGCGGTCGTTCCCCTCGGCGGTCGCCATGTGAACCACCTCTGGCGGCTGCTGACCGATCTAGACATTCCTCATGCCACCTTACTGGATCTCGACTGGGGCCGAGCCGGTGGCGGATGGGGGCGTATTAAGACCGCCTGCACTCAGCTGCTCGCCAACAACGTCGCGCCTCAGGCAATATTCGGACAGCACCTCGACCCGCTTGGCCCGGCGGCGAACCTCGTGGCTTTCGACGGTTTGCACGTGGGAGACACGGCGAGTCTTATCCACTGGATGAACTGGCTGCGTCAGTTCAACGTTTTCTTCTGCACACCTCTCGATCTCGACTATTCCATGCTTTCGGCCTTTCCTCTCGCCTATCAGGTTATCGAACCAGGCCGCCAGGGGCCATCGCCCGCCGGCGAGCCTCGCACATCCGTCCTGGGCGACGACGGCCAGCCTCATCTTTACGATGCGAGCCACGACGCCCTGATGCGGTGGTATCGCTATCTCTTCTTGGGGCGCGGCAAGCCCAGCACCCACGTCAGGGTCCTCAGCGCCCACGACTCGGCCGCCCTCGCAGCGGGCGCGCCCGAAGAGTTGCGTGTGCTCCTCACTTCGATTGTCGCGCGTCTGACGCCGCCGCCGTTGCCGCCCGTCGGCCCGTGACCATGCGCCTCGTTCGGCCAGAGGACTGGCGCCCCAGCGGCATCGACGATCTTGAACCGGCGGCGTGGAACGCCCTGCGTCACGCCGGCTCGGCGTGCGTGGTCGCGGGCCCCGGCGCCGGCAAGACCGAATTCTTGGCCCAGCGCGCCGACTATCTTCTCGAGACCGGTCTCTGCCGAGCGCCGCACCGCGTGCTGGCGATTTCGTTCAAGACCGACGCGGCCAACAATCTCGCTTCGCGAGTCCGCCAGCGGTGCCCGCCCGAGTTCACCCGCCGGTTTGTATCGGTCACCTTCGACGCCTTCACCAAGAGCCTCGTCGATCGCTTTCTTAACGCCATCCCCGCGGATTGGCGTCCGACCCGACCTTACGAGATCGCCTTTCCAAAACGGAAGGCGGTGGAAGGATTCCTGACGCTCGCCCGCCTCAATGCGCCGCCGCAATGGCAGGCCGAAATCGCCGGCTACAGCGCGGACGACTTTGAAGCCAAAATCGTGGGCAGCTATCGCTTGCCGGTAGGGCCCATCGTCCCTCAGAACGCCGCCGAGTTCACCATCGCCCGCTGGTGGGCGACACAACTGCGGCCAGGGCAGCCTTCTTTACTCACCTTCATCGGCATCAATCGGCTCGCGGAGCTGCTGCTCAGGGCCAATCCCCACATCCGCCGAGCGCTCGTCGCCACCTACCCCTTCGTCTTCATCGATGAATTCCAGGACACGACCTACGCGCAATACGACTTTCTGCATTCAGCGTTCTCGGGCGGGCAGACCGTCATCACCGGCGTCGGCGACGACAAGCAGCGGATCATGGTCTTCGCCGGCGCGCGCAAGGACGCGTTTCAGCGGCTGCAGACCGACTTTCAAGGCGCCTGCTTTCCCCTGCTCTTCAACTTCCGTTCCTCGCCCGACCTGGTCGCGATTCAGCATGTCGTCGCACGCGCCCTCGATCCGAACACCGTCCAGACGGTCGCCCAGACCGTGCGGCAGGTGAACGGGGACGTCGCTCAGGTGTGGTCCAGCCAGACCATGGCCGGGGAAGCCGCCTATCTGGCGCAATGGATCGCCAACGACATGGCCGCGCGCAGCCGGGCGCCGCGCGACTACGCCCTCCTCGTGAAGCAGAGGTCCGATGACTATGAGCAGGACTTCGCCGGAGCCTTCTCCGCTCAGGGTCTCCGGATTCGTAACGAGAGCCATACTCTCGGGAAAACCTCGCTCCAGGATCTGCTCTCGGACGAGTTGAGCCGGCTTGCGATCGCGATCTTCCGGCTTGGCGCGTCCCGCCGCGCGCCGGCCGCCTGGCAGCTGGTCTCGTCGTCCCTCCTGGTGCTCCGCGCCGTCGGGAAAGACGATGACGTGCGCGCGGCAAAGGTCGAGACTGACCTGACCGCCTTCCTCGCCGCGCTGCGCGCCGATATGGCCGCCACGCCTCCGTCGGAGCAAAGCGCGGCCGACTTCGCCGCGAGGGTTTTTGACTATCTGGACCTGGATGCGATCGCCCGAACCTTTGCCGAATATGGCGTCGGCGACCAGCTCCAGATCATCCTCGAAGCGTTCTGCATCCACTTCTTCCGTAGCACCGACGGCGTGCCGGACTGGACGTCATGCCTCGACGCTTTCGAGGGGCTCAATAAGATCCCGATGATGACCGTCCATAAGAGCAAGGGGCTGGAATATGACACCATCATCTTCGTCGGCCTCGATGACCGGGCTTGGTGGTCTCACACCCCCGGCGACCCCGAAGGAGTCGCTGCGTTCTTCGTCGCCCTCTCAAGGGCGAAGCAGCGCGCCATCTTCGCCTTCTGCCAACAACGCGGAAACCGAAACAATGTAGCTGAACTCTATCAGCTCCTCACGGCCGCCGGCGTGCCTGAGATTGCGGTATAATCCGATGCTGCGGCCGCAGGAGCCTGACCGTTGCGAACGGACGAGCCAAGGTTCCTATGCGTCAGTTCCGGTACAGCTGGCCCACCAATCTTAGTCAACTCCGACATATTAGAGCAGACCTCCTCAACTACCGCAGTGGTTCAGCGATGGTCGCGCCAGTGCGGAAATCATCAAGCGCTTGCTGATGCTCCTTTGTTCGGAGGAGATGCGGCCAAGATCCACCTTGCATTTGCTGCCCGGGAACGCCGGATGCTCCGTCAGCGCTGTCTCGATCGTTCAGCGAGCCGCTCGCTGTCCTCCTCAAGCTGCCGACGGAGGTCGATCTTCGCGGAAATCTCCTCGCCTCGCGTCCGGACAGACGGCATGTCTTTCACGAACGCGGCGAGCACCGCACCCAATTCACGATCCTCACCTCGGTCCGAACGAGACAAGGCCAAAGCCTGGGCAGCGAAATAGCGGCGGACAGTCGCCTGTCGCGCGCGACCCGCCTCGACCCACGGCGTCTTCCTCGCCTTGTCCAGCGCCTCCCGCACGGCCGCGACATCGACAGTTGCCGGTTGGCCATGACCCTGGCTGTAGCGAGATCGAATTCTCCGGAGAACCCCCGGCTCCGCCTTGCGCACGACGCCTCGTGTCCGCCTCGGCGTCGCCTCAGCCTCAACCCCGCGATCCCGCAAAGCGGCCGCAAAGGCCTGCCGCCACTGCTCGAGATCCGCCTTGCGCGGGTTGAGCTTGTGTCCGTCGTGGCCAAGGGTCCGAACCGTCAGATGGACATGGGGATGCCGTTCATCGGTGTGGAAGGCGAAGACATAGGGATGGCTGTCGCCGAACGTCTGGCCGGCAAAGGCCCGCGACGCATCGTGCATGCGGAACGGGTCCGTCCCTGGCGGCATGCTGAGCACAATGGACAGGCTGACCGCGCTATCCTTACGACGACGTGGATCCGCCTCGACCTCCGCCATCCAATCGCCGACGAGCCTCCCGACCTCGGCCCGGGACTGAATCCGCTCGCCGTCCGGCCCCTCAAGCGGAAGTTTTCCGTTCCGTCCGATATAGGCGAGATGGTTTTGGAGGTGACCGCCGTCGCGGGTCCGCCCCGTGATCTTGACCATCACCTCCGGCACGCGTCGGGCGATCCGATCAAGCCGCGCGCGGGGGGCCATGTCGGGGCGGGACCGTGCGATCTGCCCTGGCGGATCGGTCAGGCGCGCGCGCTTTTGCCGGACCGGTGGGCGCACCGTTTCCTCGAACCCACGAACCTGGACGAAGTCCGCCATCAGCGGTCCGACCAATAGTGGAGGTTGCCCTTGAAGGCGTCGTGGACCCCGCCGAGATGGGCGCGGATCTCGACTGCAAAATCGGCGAGTTGAGCGACCTCCAGATCGAGCACCTTGCCGTCGAGGACGGCGGTGTTCATCGCCCTGGCGATCTGGTTCACGTTCACGCCGATGCGCCGCAACTCGCGCTGGATGCCTATGAGGGCGATGGCTTCGGACGGTGAAAGCTGAGGCCGCTCATGGAGGCGCCGTCGGATCAAGGCGACCGTCCATTGGGTGCGGGAAAGGCCTGTGCGAGCCGCCTCGAGCTCCAGCAGGGCCATGTCGTCAGAGGTCAGACGAAGAGACAGTTTGGCGTCGAGCCGATCCACGGACGGCACGGCGAGCTGTGGAAGGGCGGCCTGTGCAGCGCCCTCGATGAGACTGCGCAGGAGACGCGACCGACCACCCCGCCCGGCCGCCGCGGCGTCGAACCGTCGGATCAGATCAGTTGGTAGGCGTACAGTGAGGCGGTCCATGTGCGAGGTGATGTGTCTGACAATGCCGGCGCTAAGCCTATCCTGCCCTAGACCGTCACCATCCTCGCCCCGTAGGCCTCCGGTGCTGTCCGCCCTCCCCTCGGCGTCCGAAGCCGGCCGCTCGCCCTCCGCCCTGAACGGCGCCCCAGCCGGGCGGGTGCTGGACAACCGCGCATTCCACCGCCACCTCCATCACTCCCTCGAACCTGTCCCAGGATCACCGCACCCGTGTCGCCGCTCGACGACTTCTCCCGGTTCTCCGCGATCTCAAGCGTCCACGCCTTTCCGAAGATGCGGTTGATGGCGCGTGACCATGAGCCGGATCTGGTCGCCGGTTCGGGCGAGCTTCGGGTCGTCTCCGCCAACCGCTTCGAGTTCACCCTGATCGGGGAGCCCGAGAACCCCGCCTATGTGTTTGAACAGATGCGGCGCCAGCAGGGTGACCGCTATGACGGACTATCGCGGTTCCGATTGGTGCTCGAGGACGACGAGGGAACCGAGTACGCGGGCGGATGGACCGTCCCAAGCTTCCGCACCGGCGACGGCGCCTGGACCTTCGAGGGCGAAACAGAGTCCTTCATGGGGGGCGGCCGCTCTGAACTGACGCCGACAGGATCGACAGAAGTTCGCTTCCTCATCCCGACCAGGCATCACGCCGCGCAAATGCTGGCGCACTTCGTCACGACCCCTCGTGACCGCCTGCCGCCAGAACCGAGATTCGACCTCGAGGTGATGGGCCAGACCGTCACCTTCAGGTTCGATCGCGCCCTTTCCATGCTGACGATTTCAACACCAGCCTCGGAGTCGCTCCCGCTGACCTACACAGAGAACTGGCTGGGCGAACCTCTGCGTATCCTGTTCGGCCAGTTGGTGTTTCCACGCATGGTCGCCCGTGTTCAATCGGACGGTCACGCGATGCTCGCTGTAAGGCCCTCCCCTCCCTGGACACGGGACTCCGACTGGACGGCCTTGTGGATCGACGAGACCGCCGGATGGGACAAGGCCGGGTTCTGGACCCTGTACGCCGCGCTCCTGACGCATGTCGCCTCGGCGCGGACGGGAGATGGACGAAACTTCGAGGCAAATCCGGTCACCCACTTCCATGAGGAGGTGATCCAGGCGTCGCGCGGGTCACGTTGGGTCTGGGCCATGACCCTCGCCAGCAGCATCGAGGGCCTGGTCTCGATGCTGTACTCTCGCGGAACCCGGCGGGAGGACGCCGATCTTGACGCCAATACACAACTGATCTGCCACATCCGCGCCTGGTCCGGGGACCACGCTCTGAAGGAGGCGGCCATCCGCGCCGTGCAGAGAACGGCCGAAGTCACGACGGCCGTCGCGATGCGCGCGCTGGTCGCCGACGCCGCGATCACGCGAGATCAGGTCAAGGCTTGGCAGAAAGTCCGTCATGCGGTCATGCACGGAAACCTCGTGTCTCCGTATTCGAGCCAAGAAGACGACGAGACCCTTGTCGCGCTCGCCGATCTGATGCGCGCCCTCATCCGGCGCATCGTGGGCGTTGGGCCGGTCGCCGGGGATGCCGCGCGACCGGCGAACGTTTAGCACTCGAGTTCAGGGCGGAGGCTGCAGCGCCTTGAGGTGATCGACAGCCTTCTGCGCGTGGGAAGCGGCCGAGACCACAAACCGCACGTCGTCTTTCAGCACCTGCAGCCAACTGGCGATGTAGGCGGCGTGGTCATCGCGAGGTTCGAGCGCCAAGCCGAGATCCGCGCAGAGGAAGGCCGCGCCCAGTTCGGCGACGAGCTCTTCGCGCGCATAGCCAGCGTCACCGAAGCGTTGGCGGCCGAAGTCCCGGTCGAGGCGGGTGGGGTGCCGGGTCCAGTGGGTCATCTCGTGACCGAGAGTGCTGTAGTAGGCGTCCGCCGTCTCGAAGCATTCGAACGGCGGCATCTGCACATGGTCCGGACCCGGCGCGTAATAGGCGCTGCCTCCGCCGTGGCGAACCTCGGCGCCGCAGTGCTCGAAGAAGGCGTCGAGGCGGGCGATCCGCTCGTCCGGATTGATCTCGATCGTCTCGGGCTGGTCGTAATGATCCGGCAGGCCTTCGATCTGGTCGACGTTGAAGACCGTGTACGCCTTCAGGAAGGGGATGCGCTGCTGGACATCCGCTCCCGTATCGTCGGTCTCATCGCGGACGATCTGGTTGGCGTAGACGACCGTTGCCCCGCGCTCGCCCTTGCGGACGTGGGCGCCGAGGGCCAGCGCCTGGCGGAAGGTCATCCAGGTCGACCGTGTGTATCCGCGGTCGGCGGCCTCGCCCCAGAGCAGGACGACGTTGATGCCATTGTAGGGCGTGCCGTCATGGCGCAGCGGACGGCTGACGGAGGCTGAATGGCTCCAGGGTCGGGTCCAGGGCCGAACCCCGGCTTCAAGCTGACTAACGATCTGTTGGGTGATCCGGGCGTGGATGTCCGGGCGTGCGGGAGCGGCGGGGCGCATCATGGCCTCCTCGAAACGGATTGTGGGAAGAAGGAGCGGCGGCGCGATCTCCGCGCCGCCGCGGCTCTTGGGTCAGCGGGACCAGATCAGGCTGTGTCCGCCCTCGACCTCCACCAGGGAGGCGTAGATCGGCGCCGGGAAGCTGGGGTCGTCGAGCTTGACCGAGAGGTAGTCGCGGTTCTGCTGGCTCGTCTTCTTCCAGGCGGCGCCGAACTCGGTCTGGCCGGCGAAGATCCGGAAGTCGGGGGCCTTGTCGTCGCTCTTCTCGTTGGGCCGCAGGACCGCCGCCTTGACGTTGAGGGTTAGGGTCTTGATCGAACCGGTGTAGCCGTCGCCTTGGGCGGTGAAGGTGCCGATGGTGGCCATGTCAGTCTCTCCTTTGCTTCGGGCCACGCCTGCCGCGGCCTCGATGGCGATCGGCAGACCGAAGTTCGGGCGGCGCGCAGGGAGAGCGAAGCGAGCCCCCGCAGCGAAGCGAAGGACCGCGATGAGAGACTTTCTTGTTGCGCGAGGAAGGCCGTCAGGCCGGGGATGAAAGTCGCGAAAGCGGTTGCGCCAGCCGACCGGGCTTCGGTCAGATCCGCCTCATCGAGAGGCCGCGCCGGCTGGCGCGAAAAGGATGCGAGACGTTGGCCGCCGCCTCACCTCCGAAACCGCTGGCGACACACGACCGGCCGCTCAGCCCCCCCGTCGTTCAGGCTCAGGCCGTGCTCGAGAAGACCGTCTCGACGTCGAGGCGCCCTGCGGGCAGAGCCGGCCCTGCATCAGACCCGGGACGCTGAAGGTCGAGCCAGGCCGCACCCGCCTCGGGCCGCAGAAGCACGATCCGACGGCCGTGGCGGGGGGGCGATATTCGCTCCCGCTTGGTGGTCGGCATGGCGCAGGCGCCATCCTCGATCAGGTCGCCCGAACGAGCCGTCGGCGGGACAGTCGAACGCCTTTCAGGAGTCCTCAGACGAGGTCGAGGTGGTCATCTGAAGAGTCAGAAGACGTCGCAGCAGGGTCGATGCCTCATCACGCGCGCGGTGGAGGTCCGCCAGATCGCCGCGATGGTAGATGCCCTGTCTGAGGCGATTGACCTGTTTGAAGGCCCGCGCATCGCTCTCCAGATCGTCTGATCCCCAGCCGAAACAGGTCAGCAGGAAGTTGTCGGTGATGCTGGGTCGGTAGTCTTCCGCCGTGCGCCGCTCGAGCACCTTGGCGATCAGAGGATGGATCATGCCCAGCGCTCCGGCTTCGATCCGTGCAAGGCTGGCCTGAAAGGCGCCGTTGATGATCCGTTCGATGGCCGCCCACGCGGCCAGGAAGCCAGGCAGCGGACTCACCATGTGATCGAAAGCGGAATGAACGAGACCCAGGTCGGACAGCGCTTCAGCCGTGATCACGGTTCGGAAACGATCGCGATCGACCGTGTCTTCGCGCCCCGCGACCCAGGCGCTGGCTGTAGGCGCCGTGAGTGTCACGACGCTCACAGGCCGGTCGTCCGTCGGAATGCGCACAAGCGTGGTGCGATCGAACAGGCTGAACTCGGGGGAATGGTTGGCGGGGATGCTCAGGGAGAGTGCGGTGAGCACCCGGGTCTCATCGGAAACCAGATCGGCCACTTCGGCCTCGGTCGCGCCGATCGGAAAACCCAGGCCGACCGCGTCGCGCCAGCCCAGCGTCATTTCGGCATGACTGCACGCACGCTGCAGACGGATACAGACGGCGGCGCCCGAGCGAAGCCGCGCCCTCAGTCGTTCAACCGCGCCGTCGGCGCTCCAGGCCGGCGGCGGCGGACCGCCGAGAATCGAGCCGATGGGCGGCCGATGCGCCGCAGGCGGCAGCCCCTCCGCGATCGCGCGCTCCGGAGACGAGGTGACGAGGACCGACCCGCCGTCGAAGGTTTCGTGCAAATCCTCGGCGGGGATGATCCCGCGATGCACGTAAACGGCGTAGCGAATGATCGTGGCTGCGCCGCTGTAGCGGGGCAGCTCAGTCTGACCTGACATTCCGGCTACGCGCTATGGCTGCTCATCGGCGCCGTCAGCCTCGTCGCGCAACTGGCCAAGGCGTTCCTGACAGACCCTCACGGTCAGCTCCCGCAGCACATCAACCCGTTCGGTCAGCCAGGCCAGTTCCTCGGCGCTGATCTTGTAGTGCTCGGAGTAGCGCGCCTTCACATAGGCCTCGCGCAGGAGTTCGAAACAGCGTCGTTCGAACTTGGTCTCGCGGGGCCAAGCCTCGGCGAGGCGGGGGTCGATGGCCTCGGCCTTCTTGCGCAGGAAGGCGAGGTTGTGGGCCTTGCCGCTGTAGAGCGTCACGACCAGCAATATGCAGTGATAGAGATGTTCTGACGCTTGATGCAGCGAGAACGCTGCCAAGTTCGAACTGCCTCGCTCTATGTAGAAACCGGCTCCTGCCTGAAACTCAGCTGAACTAGACATCCACTTCGCATAGTGCCGCTCAGCCTCCTCCAGCGCGACCCGCGCCTTGAGGTCCGCCGGCTTGTGCAGCTTGGCGCCCGGCGTGTCGTAGAGCAGCACGCCCTCGCGTATGATGTCGGCGAAGAAGTAGCGCCCGCGATCCAGTTGCTCGTTTACGTCGTCGAGCGAATGGACGATTAGGCTGACTGGAGTGCGGATGTCAGGCCCGATAGGCATGGTCCGGTTTTCGGCCTCGTGCCAGAATTCGCCGTCGGTCAGGTCTTCATGATCGACCACGATCAGCAGGTCGAAATCCGAGAAGTAGCGTCCGACAGGGTCATGAACCCAGTCGCCGCGCGCATAGCTGCCGTAGAGGATGACCTTGAGAATCTTGCCGTCCTTGAGCCGCGCGGCGCGGCGGGTCGAGATGGCCTCCTCGAACGCTGCGCGCACGGTCTCGACCACCTGACGGAGTTCGGCCTGCTTGCGCAGCGGCAGATGATCGAGGCTTTTCTTCATGGCGGGAGTCTCCGCGATACGGGCGCACACGGCAAGGCTGAATACGCCGTCTTCAACCTGTCCGCCTCCCGAGCGAGCGTTGTCCCGTGCCAACGGTGGTCTTCACCGCCGCACGGCGGCGCCCATGAAAAAGCCGCGCGCCCCCAAAGGGCGCGCGGCAAGTTTTCAGTCTCTGAACAACGGCTATTCCGCCGCGAACGCATAGGCGTCGTCATCGCGCGGTTCGTCCGCGCTTTCGTCCTCCGGCTCCGCCGCATCGGACACCGTCCGCAGGACCGGGGGCAACCACCCCTTGCCCTCCACCAGCCGTTCCGCCGCCTCGGCCATGTCAACCTTCTTGAACCCGGCGATGCGGCCCGCCTCCTCCACGTTGACGGCCTCCGTCACCGCCTCCAGCACCCGCGTCTTCGGCACCCGCGTGAAGTAGCTGGCCGCCGTCGCCGACCACGTCCCGGTCATGTCGAGGCCGACCACCGTCGCCAGCGCCTCGGCCTGCGCCAAGGCGCCGGGTCGCCGGTCGTATGGGTCCCGCACGGCGTAGAGGCCGACCCCAGCGCAGCAGGCCATCAGGTCCAACTGGTCCGATGGAGCCAACCCGAACACCACGCCCCACAGGTCCTCGGCGCGCTCGGGCAGTCGCGCGCCCCACGCCTCGCACCGGTCGCGAACCCGCCGACCGGCAGGACCGTCGTCCACGCCCGGCGCCAGCCGCTCCAGACCGCTGACGGACAGTCGAAGCTGAAGCGGCGTCCAGAGGCCATATCCCGGATAGAAGACCTGCAGCGCCAAGGCATGAACCACGGTCGCCAACGCTACGCCCACATCGGCCTGCACCGCGTCGCGCAGGCCCATGGTCTTGTGGGCCGTAAGGTCGATGACCAACCGGTCGGACAGGGCGCTCCCGACCTCTTCCGGCTCCGGTGCGCTCCCGCCCTGCTCGGCGTCTGCGTCGCCACCGTTGCCCTCGATGTCCGCCTCCTCCGGGGTCGGCGCCACCGCGTCCTCGGCGCGGACGAGTCCGCGCTCGAAGCGGGCCAATCCGTCGTGGCCGAGCATCACCATGACGCCAGCTCGCGTCTTGGCTTCGGCGGCGTAGTCGAAGTCAGGGCCGAAGGCCTGCAAGGCCTTGTCGATCTCCTCCAGCCGCGCGTCCGCTTCGGGCGACAGCCCCTCCGCGCCCGCTTCGGAGACGATCCGGTCATACTCCTCCGACAGGGCCGTGATTTCGGCGGCGTCCGCCTCCGACCGTTCGACAGCCACCGGATAGACCCGTCCGAAGGCCGAGACGTCCGGATAGTCCAGGGCGGGCTCCGCCCATTTCCAGCCCTCCCGCTCGCGCGCCTCATCGGCCAGCCCGGCCAACTTTTCCCCGACCAGTCGATCCAGCAGGACCACGTCTTCCAGCCAGCCGCCGCCGTCCTCGGTGAACAAATCCCGGACGATGCCGCCGCCTTCGGCCTCGTAGGTTTCGACGCCGACGAAGCGGACGCGCCGATCGCCGACGCTCACCTTGGCCTCGGTCATGGCGCGCCGGATGGCGTAGGCCGGGGTGTGGGGGCCGACCTGCTCCAGCACCTGCCGCTGCCGGTCCTGATCCTCGCTGACGCAGAAGGCGGTCAGTTGGTCCAGCGCCAGCGTCCCGGCCCGGTAGGCCGACATCAACTCCGGGGCCGCTGACCCGAGCCGGAGACGCTGACGCACGACATGGACGGACACCCCAAACCGGGCCCCGATCTCCTCGGGGCCGTAGCCCTTCTCGACGGCCAGCCGCTGGAAGGCCTCGAACTGATCGGCGGGATGCATGGCCTCGCGCGTCATGTTCTCGTCGAGGCTGATCTCGTGGGCGTCGTTCTCGGCGTCCACGATCACGCGCACCGGCTGGGTCCGCTTGATCGCCTTGCGCTTGGCCAGCAGCCGAAGCCCCTGACGGCGCCCCTCGCCAATCGTCACTAGGTAATTTCCCGTAGGTTCGCCCTCCTCGGTCCGCTCGATCTCGATCACGGGCGGCTGCAACACCCCCTTGGCCTTGATGGAGGCCGCGAGGGCCTCGATGGTCGCGGGCGCATGCGGCGTCTTCCTCGCGTTCTTCGGCGAGGCCTTGAGCCGATTAAGCGGCACGATGAGTTCCGCGCCGTGTTGTGGCGCGGTCGCTTCAGTCGCGACGGTTTCGGTGGATTGAGCAGTCATGTCTGCCTCCTTTGGGCTTGGGTTGCAGGCACGCGAACTGCGCGCCTGAAACCCTGCCCGTCGGCGAGACCGGGGTAGCAAGGGCCAGGGCGGACCGGCCGGAGGGGGATCACCCGACCTGCACAAGCCTGACCCTGATTGCGGCTATGATGACGATCGTCGGCGTGGAAGGTCGGGGAGACCGGCCGGTCCGGCGGCGCAGCCGCTTCACCCTGGCGCGCGCGAGGGCGGAGCCCTTAGCTCTGCAAGCCCGACGAACCGTGCATTCCGTCGTCAAAGTCGACCGCTAAGAACCGGAGCTTATCGGTCACTGGCCACGATACCCAGTTGCAGCGAGGAAGGAGCCTGAAGAAGGCGGCGCCCATCCTGCGGTGCGGGATGACCGCGGCGGAGTGACTGGGATCGGTGACCCGTCGACTAAGCGACCGGGCGTCATCAGACGACGTCTGCGCAGACGGTGCTGAGAACCGTAAGACCAACACCGCGGGCCTGCGTGTTTTCCCTGCGGCATCTTTCGGTTCGAATCGACCCGAACGAGGAGATGCATCATGGGACAGACCCATTCGCCCCTGCCACGGACGATCAAGAAACCGGAACTGCGCCAGATGGTGCCGCTCGCAGACAGCACCATCTGGGAGATGGAGCAGCGGGGGGAGTTCCCCAGACGCTTCCGGCTGACGCCGCGATGCGTGGTCTGGGATCTGTCGGAGGTGCAGACCTGGCTGGAGAAACGCCGCCGCACCCCCGTCACGCCGGCCAAGGCTCCGGATGTGCGCCTGCGCCGATCACGCCCCGTCCACGACGGGCCGGGCGCCTCCCGACCGCACCTGTAAGCCGCGCCTCGCTTTAGAAAACGGCGAGCGGATTATCGACTGCTTCAGCCGGGGATGGCGGAGGCAAGGGGGACGGGACACGGGCTTCCAGGGCCGATAATTGATTTCTTCACCCCCGCGAGCTATATGTCGTCCCGAGGCCAGATCGGTTGAAACAGCCTCACCCGCCTCTTCGGAGGTCCACGCGTGAGCGAGATAGGGATTTCGATCCCGGAAGCGGCTACCGAGTGACTTCTGATAAGGGCGCCTCCGGGCGCCCTTATCTTTTCCGGTGAAACTTCAGCTTCTCGCCCTTCAACGTCTTGTCGATCAGGACGGCGAAGCGAACCTTGCTCATGTGTGCGATGGCGAGCGCCTGCGCCGGCTCCGGACTATAGGCGCTTTCCACGAAGAGCTTGAGATCGACGCCAGCTTCGGCGCCGCGCTTGACACGGAAGAAGACCCTGTAGTCCCCGGCGCCGCCGTCGTTGCGCACGCCGATCCGCAGAAAGTTCGCCTCCGGCGTCTGATAGACGTGCGCCGTCGGCAGGCCCTTGAGGATGTGCGGGAGCGCCTGCGACAGCCCGTAGCGGATCGGACAGAAGACGCGCCGCCTCGGGCCGTCCCAGACCGTCACTGCAGTTTGGTCGTGCTGGTCGGCGTCGAAGGTTTCACTGAAGCAGTGATTGCTGAACCGGACATCGATCTTCACGCCGTTCGGACGCGACTGGGTGGCCATCTCCAGCACGAAGGGCTCGAGATGGTCGAACGCGAGCGTCTGCCCCGCGACCTTCAGCGGCGGAAAATACGGCCCGGCCATGATCTACAACCGGGACAGGTCCGGCGACCGCTTGCGCAGTCCCGGCCGAACGGCCGCGCGCCTGGTGGCGGCAACCTTATCCCGTGCGCCGATCATGTCCTTGTCCCTGCATTTTCTGTCGGCATCCCCCGATGCATTTCAAAATTTCGGATCGAAACGCGGTGCGCTGGTCTCTGACACAGTCAGGACCGGAGTGTAGGCTTGGCCAGCTTCCCAGGCGTCCACGGCGTTCGACCATTCCTGCGCCATGTGGCGGCGCTGGGCCTCGAACTCCGCCTTGTTGTAGACGCCTCGCGAAGATCGTTCTTCGTGAGCGAGCCCTTTCTCGATCCAGTCCGAGTTGAAGCCCATCTCGTGCAGCAGGGTCGAGGCCGTCCGACGCAGGTCGTGGACGGTGAAAGGCTCAAGCGGAAGGCCACCCTTTCCGGCCCTCTCAGCGATCGCACTGGTGACGCGGTTGAAGGTCGCCCGCGACATCGGCGCATCGGCGTCGTATCGCGACGGCAGGATGTATTTCGAGTTGCCGGCGCAAGTCTTTAGAGCGACCAGGATGTCGAGCATCTGGGTGGAGAGGTAGACGTTGTGAGGACGTGAGCGCTTCATGCGGGCGGCCGGAATCGACCAGACCGCATTCCCGAAATCCACCTCGGTCCATACCCCGTCCTGAAGTTCGCTCTTCCGAACCATGCTGAGCAGGATGAACTTCAGGCCGAGCCTGATAGTCGGCAGAGTCGCCACCTCGCCGAGGAGCATCAGCATGATGCGGATTTCGGCTGGGGTGAGTGACCGATCGCGCGGTCGGAACGTGGCGATCGAAGCCGGACCCACGTCATCCGCAGGGTTGTCGATCTTCTCGCCGTGGAGGATGGCCCAGCCGTAGATCTGTTTGACGATATCCCGGACATGGATCGCCGTGGCGGGCGCGCCGCGATCTACAATCGCCTTGCAGTGGGCCCGCAGGTCGTCAGGTGTAATCTCGCTTAGCAGACGGTTCTTCCACTTCGGCAGGATGTCCCGATTGAAGATCGCCCGGCGCATGTCGCGGGTGCTGTCCGCCATCGGCGCGCGGTCCATCCAGCCCTGGGCGACCTGTGCGAAATCGTGAGCTTCCTTCAAGCGACGTTTGGCGCGCTGCTTTTCAACGGCGGGCGATACCCCGTCTGCGATCGCCTTCTTCACCTCGATCAGCCGCTCGCGGGCTTGGGCCAGCGTCAGCCCGGCCCGACCGTAACGCCCGAGCGTCATGGTCTCTCGACGGCCGTTGAACCGATAGTCGTAGCGGAATGAGATCGCGCCGCCCGTCGAGACATAGACGTACATACCGTCCCTGTCGGTACTCTTGTAAGCCCTTGCTTTCGGACGCAAATTCTTCAGTGCGGTGTCGGTTAGCACGGTATAATCGCCTCTGGCTGTCGGTCCTCGAATTCGGGCGCGCCAAGACAGCTTTTTCTCATCCATTTCAGAGACTTGCTGGAAATGAATACCGTCAGGGCTTGGCCCGATGTCAGGACGGTATGAGCCCGAGTCCGCCAGATCAATGCAGCGGCGTACCGTCGGGCAGTCCGACAAAACGAAAAAAGACCCTCCGAATGGCTCCGAAGGGTCTCGACAGAATTCACAATGTTGTCAGCCCTTTAGAGGCGGCTTCGGAAGCGATACCGAATGCTACCGAAGGGTCCGGACTATTCCCACTCGATGGTGCCGGGGGGCTTCGACGTCACGTCGTAGACGACGCGGTTGACGCCTCGGACTTCGTTGATGATCCGCGTGGCGGTCTTGGCCAGGATGTCCCAGGGGAACTGGTAGAAGTCGGCGGTCATGCCGTCGGTCGAGGTGACGGCGCGCAGGGCCAGGACCTTCTCATAGGTCCGGGCGTCGCCCATGACGCCGACCGTCTTGACCGGCAGCAGGACGGCGAAGGCCTGCCAGATGTCGTCGTAGAGACCGGCCTTGCGGATTTCGTCCAGATAGATGGCGTCGGCGTCTTGCAGGGTGGCGACCGCTTCCGGGGTGATCTCGCCCGGAATACGGATAGCAAGGCCCGGCCCCGGGAAGGGGTGGCGTCCGACGAAGGCGTCGGTCAGGCCCAGTTCGCGGCCCAGGGCACGGACCTCGTCCTTGAACAGTTCGCGCAAGGGCTCGACCAGCTTCAGCTTCATGAAGTCCGGCAGGCCGCCGACATTGTGGTGGCTCTTGATCACCGCCGACGGTCCGCCCGAGGCCGAGACGCTCTCGATCACGTCGGGATAGAGGGTGCCCTGGGCCAGGAACTCGGCGCCTTCGATCTTGGCGGCCTCGCGGTCGAAGATCTCGATGAACACGCGGCCAATGGTCTTGCGCTTGGTCTCCGGGTCCGAAATCCCGGCCAGCTCGCCGAGGAATTCCTTCGATGCATCAACGTGCACCAACGGGATGTTATAGTGCTCACGGAACAGTTCCGTGACCTGCTTGGCCTCATCCTTGCGCAGCAGGCCGGTGTCCACGAAAACGCAGGTCAGCTGATCGCCGATGGCTTCGTGGATCAGGACCGCGGCGACGGACGAGTCCACGCCGCCCGACAGGCCGCAGACCACCTTGGCCGAGCCGACCTGCTCGCGGATCTTGGCGATCTGCTCGTCGCGATAGGCGGCCATGGTCCAGTCGCCGGTCAGGCCGGCGATGCCGTGGGTGAAGTTCTTCAGGATCACAGCGCCGCGCGGGGTGTGCATCACCTCCGGGTGGAACTGCACGCCGTAGATCTTGCGCTCCTCATTGGCGATGGCGGCGTAGGGCGCGCCTTCCGAGGTGGCGATGACGTGGAAGCCGTCGGGGATGGCGGTGACGCGGTCGCCGTGGCTCATCCACACGGTCTCGCGGTGATCTACGGCGCCGATGCCGGCGAACAGCGGGCTCTCGCGGGTGATGACGATCTCGGCGCGGCCGAACTCGCGATGGTGGCCGCTCTCGACCTTGCCGCCCAGTTCGGCGCAGATGGTCTGTTCGCCGTAGCAGATGCCCAGAACCGGCACGCCCGCCTCGAACAGGGCGTGGTCAGCCTTGGGGCTGTCGGCGTCGGTCGTCGAGTTGGGGCCGCCCGACAGGATGATGGCCCTGGGCGCCACCGTCTTCAGCGCCTCGCCCGCCTTGTTGAACGGATGGATCTCGCAATAGACGCCGGCTTCGCGCAGGCGCCGCGCGATCAGCTGCGTCACCTGACTGCCGAAATCGACGATGAGAACGGCTTCATGCGTATGAGGGGCGGTCATGAGGGCTCAGAATCCGAAGCGGGCGTTGATGGGGCGGGTTCTTGACGGGTGAAGACGTCGGGATCAAGTCGCGAAGCCGGGACATCGGCCAATGCAGCCAACCCTTGCGTCGTCAGCACCTCGGTCAGACGGTCCCAGGCGGCGGCCAGGTTGGCGTCGACGTGATGCAGGGTGGAGGTCCAGTCCTCCAGCCCGGTCAGCTCGCTCTTGCCGTCGCTGACGCCGCGCAGGGCGACCAGGGGCACGCCAAACGTCTGGGCCACACGCAACAGGGCGAAGGTCTCCATGTCCACCATCTCGGCCTCGATGGCGTCATAGGCGGCGCCGGAAACGACATTGGCCCCGGTCGACAGGGTCGCGGTCGGCACGCCGGGTATGGGGCAAGGCAGGGGCAGAACAGCGGGCAGGTCCAGCAGCGGCGTCTTGCCCTTCTCGAAGCCCAGAGGGCTGGCGTCCATGTCGCGATAGGAAACCGACGACGCCTGATAGACCGCCGCATGGTCCAGGTCGCGCGATCCGCACGAACCCAGCGACACGATCAGGTCCGGCAGGACGTCCTCGGCTTCCAGCCGCGTCAGGGCGGCGGTCAGGGCGATGGCCGCCTCGACCGGGCCGATGCCGGTCATCAGCGGCGTGATCCGCGCCTGAAGGGCGGCGCCGTATTCAGCCGGCGCCGCCATGACGGGCAGGACCGTCAGGCCATAGATGTCTTCGGAACGCCCCTCGCTCACGCCGTCCGCTCATAGACGGCGGCGAAGAAGCCGTCGGTGCCGGTCGAGGCCGGCGACAGGCGCAGGCGATGACCGCCCGCCGCCAGATCACCCAGACGCTCGCGCGCCGCGTCGGTCAGGGTCGAGGCGTTCAGAGCCTGAGCCACCGGGACCGGCGCGAAGTCGGGGTGGTTTTCCTCGAAGGCGTCGGCTGTGGCCTCGTTTTCGCCGCGCAGCATGGAGCAGGTGACGAAGACCAGACGCCCGCCGGGCTTCACCAGGGCCGAGGCGCGGTCCAGAATCTGGACCTGCAAGGCGTGCAGGCGCTCGACTTCGGACGGCTTCAGACGCCAGGCGTCCTCAGGACGACGGCGCCAGGTGCCGGAACCGCTGCACGGCGCATCGACCAGAACCACTTCGGCCTGACGCACCAGGTCCTCGACCCCGCCGCCGTTCTGACCCAGCAGGCGCAGGTCGGCGGTGACGCCGGCGCGGGCCAGGCGCGGACGGATGTTGTCCAGACGCTTCTGCACCACGTCATAGGCGAACAGGCGGATGGTGCTGGTGATCTCGACCGGCTTGGCCTTGGGCTTGGGCTGGGGCGCAGCGCCCTCCCCGCCGACCGGCGACCATGTGGCGACCGGCGCAGCCTCGGCTTCAGCCTTGGGCGCCTTGGTCACGACCGGCTGGCCCATCATGGCCAGACCCAGGGTCTTGCCGCCGCCGCCGGCGCAATAGTCGACGACGGTCATGCCGGGCTCGACGCCGGTCAGCCAGCAGGCGACCTGGCTGCCTTCGTCCTGAATTTCGATATGGCCCTGCTTGAAGGCCTCCAGCGCCTGGACGTTGGGCGGCGGCTCGGCCGACAGACGCAGGCCGACAGCGGACCAGGGCGTGCGCTCGGGCGACAGGCCGGCCTCGGTCAGCTCCGCCTCGACGCCCGCAACCGTGGTCTTGGCCACGTTGACGCGCAGGTCGATAGGCGCGCGCGGCGCCATCAGCTCGTGGGCTTCTTCGGTCCAGCGGTCGCCGAAGGTGATCTTGAAGTCCTCGACCACGAACTCGGGCAGGCCGGCGGCGACCCAGCCGGGCAGTTCGCCCGGCCCGGCGGTGATGCGGGCGCGCTCCTGCTTGGACAGGGGACGCGGGCCGTAACCCTCGCCCGAGTGCAGCAGCTCGATCTCGTCCAGCGACAGACCGTCGATCAGCGACAGCGAGCCGATGACCAGGGCGCGACCGTCTTCACGACCGCCCATGGCCCAGACCAGACGCCCGCGGGCGCGGATGACCTTGTAGACGCGGTCGGCGATGGCGCGACGATCCTTGGACCCCGCATAGCGGTTGGCGGCGCCCCAGGCCTTCAGCACCACTTCGGCCGGCTGGCGGCTGTGGGCGATGCTGTCGAGGACGGAGGCGGCGGCGGCGAGGCGGGCTGCAGGGGTCAATCGGGTCTCGGATCAGTTAAAAAGAGCCGCGAGGATCATGATCAGTCCCGCAAGCGAGACCAGCCAGACCAGCGACCGGATATAGGGCACGCCAAAGGCGTAAAGCGGAACATAGACGACGCGCGCCCAGAAATAGAGGGCGGCGCCCCACAGGGTCAGAGCGCTCTCCGCCCCCGTGACGTGGGCGATCAGAACGGCGCCGATGAACAGCGGCAGGGTCTCGTACAGGTTCGACTGGGCTCTTTCGAGGCGGCCGACGACAGGGTTATGCGATTCAGGCGTCTGATCGCGGGCGCCGGCGTTCCACTTGGAGCCGAACTCCAGGGTCCGCGCACCAGCCGGCAGAAAGATCTGCACCAGGGCCAGAACCAGCGTCGCAGCCAGATAGGTCAGTTCAGTCGTCACGTCCGCCTCCCTGTCAAACCGTCATCCTAGGCCTTGTGCCTAGGATCCAGAAACACCTGCGCCCGCCGCGAAAAACGGCCGCCAGCCACCGCGCGTCTGGATCCTCGCCACAAGGGCGAGGATGACGGACGATGACACTAGCCCTGACGATAGTTCGGCGCCTCGCGCGTGATCATCACGTCGTGGACATGGCTTTCGCGCAGGCCCGCATTGGTGATGCGCACGAAGCGGGCGCGGTCCTGGAAGTCCTTGATGGTCGCCGCGCCGACATAGCCCATGGAGGCGCGAAGCCCCCCGACCATCTGGTGCAGCACCGGCGAGATCGGCCCCTTGTAGGCCGTCTGCCCCTCGATGCCCTCAGGCACCAGCTTCTCGGTCGAGACCTCCTTCTGGAAGTAACGATCCGCCGAGCCGGCGCCCATGGCCCCGACCGAGCCCATGCCGCGATACGACTTGTAGGACCGACCCTGGTACAGGAAGACCTCGCCGGGGCTTTCATCCGTGCCGGCGAACATCGAGCCCATCATGGCGACCGAAGCGCCCGCCGCGATGGCCTTGGCCAGATCGCCCGAATACTTGATGCCGCCGTCGGCGATGACCGGCGAGCCGCTGTCCTTGGCCGCACGGGCGGCGTCCATCACGGCGGTCAGTTGCGGCACGCCCACGCCCGCGACGATGCGGGTGGTGCAGATGCTGCCCGGACCGATGCCGACCTTCACGGCGTCGGCGCCGGCGTCGATCAGGGCGCGGGTGGCGTCATAGGTGGCGACGTTGCCGGCGATGATCTGCAGACGGTTGTTCTCGCGCTTGATGCGCTCGACCACCTGGGCCACCGAGGCCGAGTGGCCGTGGGCGGTGTCGATCACCACCACGTCAGCACCCGCTTCGGCCAAGGCCATGGCGCGCTCGTACCCGGCGTCGCCGACGGTCGAGGCGGCGCCGACCAGCAGACGCCCCTGCTCGTCCTTGGCGGCGTTCGGGAAGGCCTGGGCCTTCTCGATGTCCTTCATCGTGATCAGGCCGACCGCGCGATAGTCTTCGTCCACCACGATGACGCGTTCGATCTTGCGGGTGCGCAGCAGGTTGCGCGCCTCGTCACGACCGGCGCCTTCGCGCACGGTGATCAGGTCGCCCGTGGTCATCAGGGCCGAGGCCTTGATCGAGGGATCGCTCTCGAACCGCATGTCGCGGTGGGTCAGCATGCCGACCAGCTTGCCCGTCGCCGGATCGACCACCGGGAAGCCGGTGATCTTCTTGCGGTCGACGATCTGGCGGACCTCGCCCAGGGTCGTGTCGGGCGACACCGTCACCGGATTGATGACCATGCCGCTTTCATAGCGTTTGACGGTGCGGACCTGCTCGGCCTGCTCCTCGATGGTCATGTTGCGGTGAAGCACGCCCAGGCCGCCGGCCTGCGCCATGGCGATGGCCAGGCGGCTTTCGGTCACTGTGTCCATGGCGGACGACAGCAGCGGGATGTTCAGTTTGATGTTGCGCGTCAGCTGGGTCGAGACATCCGCCATCGCTGGCATGATCTCGGACGGGCCGGGTTCGAGCAAAACATCGTCGAAGGTTAGGCCTTCGCGTATCTCCATAGGGAGTCTCCGTTTTGCGGGCCGCGTATAACGCCCCATGGCGGGGAACCGCAACCCCAAGCGCGGGCTATAGGAAGAATAAGAGGAATTGCCTTGCACCCTGAGGCGTCCAGACCCAAGTATTGCGAATGGTTCGCATATTGATCAGCACCGCCCGACGCCTCGCGCTTAAGATCGCGAGCTACGGCCTCATGCACCTGATCGTGGCCATCCTGGTCGCCTTCGCCCTGACGCGAGACTGGCGCATCGCCCTGGCCGTCGGCGTGGTCGAGCCCATCTTCCAGACCTTCGCCTATTCCATCCACGACCGCATCTGGCACCGGATCGAGCAGCGCCGAATGCGCTCGGGCTTCGAGGAAACCGCCGAGGCCGTCACCGCCCGCCTGGAGCTGATGACCATGGCGGAGCAGGACCGCGTCCACGGCGGCCATCACGGCCACAGCCACGCCCTGCCCCGCAGCCTGAAGCAGGTGGCGCTGAAGACCGTGACCTATGGCCTGATGCACTTCACCGTCGCGGTGGCCGTGGCCTTCGCCCTGACCCGCGACTGGCGCATCGCCCTGGCCATCGGCACGGTCGAACCCCTGGTCCAGACGGTCTTCTTCACCCTGCACGACCGCATCTGGACGCGCATCGAGGCGAAAAAGGCCCGTCGCGCCGCCGAAGCGGCAGCGGCCTGACCCCGACCGTCATCCCGGAAGCGGCGAAGCCGCTATCCGGGACCGCAGCAAACGCAGAAGTCGGAGCCTTGGGCGGTCCCGGCTCTGCGCCTCGCGATGCGAGGCTCCGGCCGGGATGACGCGAAATGATCTACCGCTTGTT
Organism: Brevundimonas bullata; assembly: GCF_003350205.1. Classification (GTDB taxonomy): domain Bacteria; phylum Pseudomonadota; class Alphaproteobacteria; order Caulobacterales; family Caulobacteraceae; genus Brevundimonas; species Brevundimonas bullata. The sequence goes on from NZ_QLLC01000005.1 coordinate 58,730, forward strand.
CAGCGCCACCAGAAACACCTCGGCGCTGCCCTTGCGGCTCGATTCCGGCTTTACATACTTCACCGTCTCGAACTCCTCGCGCAGCCGCGTCAGAACCCCGCCGGCGTCACCTCCCTGGAAGTTCTTGGACACGAAATTCCCGCCCGGCTTCAGCGTGCGAATGGCGAAGTCAGCGGCGATCTCGATCAGGGCGATGATCTTCAGGTGGTCCGTCTTGCGGTGGCCGACCGTGTTGTGCGCCATGTCCGACAGCACCAGGTCCGGTCGCCCGCCGATGGCGTCGATCAGCTGCTGGTCCACGCCCGGATGGGTGAAGTCGGCTTGAATCAGGGTGGCGCCGGGAATCGGTTCGATCATCAGCAGGTCCACGCCCGCCACCGCCGACGCTCCACGATCCAGCGCCACCTGAATCCAACTACCGGGCGCCGCGCCCAGGTCGATGACCCGCGAGCCCTTCTTGATCAGGCGGAATCGGTCGTCGATTTCCAGCAGCTTGAAGGCCGCGCGGCTGCGCCAGCCCTCGGCCCGCGCCCGCTCGGACCACTTGTCGGCCAGCTGGCGCTTGATCCACTGTTGGCTCGACATGGACTTAGTGTCGGCCGTCTTCATTTTCTGGCCCAGGCCGCGCCCGGCGGCGGTGCCGCCCGTGGGCGGGCGAACCATCCGGCGGCGTTCCGGCGGCTTCTCGGTGGGCTTTTCGTCGTCAGTCATGCTTCCCACATAGCCGTGACAGCGTTCAGCCGCTATGACCCGCGCACAATTCTGACCCGCACACCCCCAAGGAGAGCCTGATGGCCGACCAAACCCTGACCTTCACCCTCGACACCGGCGACGGCGAAGAACGCAACGTCGTGATCAAGCTGCGTGACGACCTGGCCCCCGGCCACGTCGCCCGCATCACCGAGCTGGCCTCGGAAGGCTTCTACGACGGCGTCGTCTTCCACCGCGTCATTCCGGGCTTCATGGCCCAGGGCGGCGACCCCACCGGCACCGGCACCTCGGGCTCCAAGAAGCCGAACCTGAAGGCCGAGTTCTCGAAGGAACCGCACGTTCGCGGCGTCTGCTCGATGGCCCGCACCTCGGACCCCAACAGCGCCAACTCGCAGTTCTTCATCTGCTTCGACGACGCCCGCTTCCTCGACAACCAGTACACCGTCTGGGGCGAAGTGATCGAAGGCATGGAACACGTCGACGCCCTGCCCAAGGGCGAGCCGCCCCGCGCTCCGGGCAAGATCGTCAAGGCGACCGTCGCCTAACTTGCTTTTCCTCCCTGTCGCGTAGCGATGGGGAGGTGGCGCGGCGCATCAGCGCCGTGACGGAGGGGGCGGCTCGACGCTAGCTGTTTGCGCCACCCCCTCCACCACTTCGTGGTCCCCCTCCCCATAAAATGGGGAGGAAAGGCTTCAGCGGATCAGTCCCCCGCCCACCACCGCATAGATACGTTATTGAAGGTCCGGTTTCCGACCTTGAGCGTCCCCTTCAGGACGACGCCCTTGTCTCCCAGATTGCGCCGCGCCGTCGCCAGCGCGCCCTGGTCGAGCTTTCCATCGAACGACACCGCGCCCAAGCCCCCCGACAGGGCCTGAACCCGCACGCGATCTTCGGTCACGTCATAGGCCGCCGGGATCAGCCGCAACCGACGCCGGTTGCCGTTCTCCAGCGGCGGGCCGACCATGTCCTCGAACTCGATCATCACCGGCGCAAAGCCCGCCGGACGCTGACCGCCCTCCCAGGCGATGAAGTCCGGGACCTGACCCATGAAGACATGGTGCAGCCGCCAATTATCGACCCGCACCTCCTCGCTCGGGATGTAGTAGCCGGACACGTCCTCAGGCAGGTCGTGGGCGAAGGCCGCCGCCTTCGACGCCGCCGGCGCTTCCGGCACCTTCACCGGACCCTCGCAGGCCGTCAGCGCCATCAGCCCGGTCAGAGCCGCAACGGCGACAAAACGCTTTATCTTCACAGGCAATCTCACGGCAGGCGGATCAGGGCGGTCAGCCAGCCGATGTCTTGCAGCCTTTCGACCGACTCGAACAGGGGCACGGCCAGCAGGAAGACCAGGCCATCGCGCAAGGTCGTCAGAAAGAAGCGCGGCCGCACGTCCAGCGACTCGGCGTCCCGCCACTTGGAAAAGTCTGGCCCAAAACGCGGCGTCCGCGCGCAATAGTCCAGGTAGGTTGGCCCAAAGGCCTCCGACAACCAGGCCTCCTCGCGACGCACCGTGGCGTAGAAGACCGCGACCGTCAGGATCAGAAACAGAGCCGCCAGCGTCAAGCTGCCCGTCTGTGCGCCCACCCCGAATGCGCCCATGAAGCTGAAGATATAGAGCGGATTACGGCTGATCGAATAAGGTCCGCGATCAACGATCTCGGCCTTCTTGCGCCCGCCGATATAGAGGGAGCACCAGGCGCGGCCGACAATGCAGACGGCGATCAGGGCCAGTCCGAAAGCTTCCAGCCCTTCGTGCAGCGCGGTCTCGCCGCCCATGGAGCGGGTGACAAAGGCCAGCCCCACGACGCCGACCAGACCGACCAGCAGCGCCAGCTTGCGCAGCCTCTGCACTCTTTGAAGATCAAACCCCTGAACCGCAGACATCCGCATTTCCTCGACTGATGAGGCTGCGACAGAACGCCGCTCAGAGGGCGCTTTCAAGACCTATGTTTGCGACCGTCTCGCGCTCGCAAACCTCATTGATCCAGCCACTGATCCAGCGCGCGGAACCCTTCAATCGCCAGCTCGGTCGAGGACTGGAAGGTGGCGGGCACGATCTTTTCGAAATCGTCGGTCGGACGGTGATAATCCTCGTGATAGTTCACGCCGAAATAGAGGAAGGGCAGGCCCGCGCGGTGGAAGGCGGCGTGGTCCGACGCCTCGACCCAGTTGTCGGCGCCCTTGTCATCTGGCGTGTCCTTTCCGAAGGCCAGCGACACGGTCCCGCGCGGCGCGATCCGCTCCAGCACCGGGCGGAAATAGGGGTGCTGATAAGTCCCCGTGACCCACAGCTTGCCGTCGGTATCGGCCCGCGCCGTCATGTCGAAATTCAGGTTCATCGAAATCGACGACAGCGGCACCGGCGGTGCCTCCACGAAATGCTTGGCCCCAAGCAGCCCGCGCTCCTCGCCGTCCAGCGCCACGATCAGCACGCTGTGCTCCGGCGGGTTGGCCTTCAGCCGCTTGGCCAGCTCCAGCATGGTCGCCACGCCCGAGGCGTTGTCGTCGGCGCCGTTGAACACCTGACCGTCGTTGACCCCGACGTGGTCGTAGTGGGCCGTGACCACGATATACTTGTCGGACACGCGCGTGCCAGGAATGACGCCGATGATGTTGGTCCCGCTGAAGGTCTTGGTCCCCTCGCGCGTCCGCCCCTGCATCTCCCACGGCTGCAGCCGCCCCATCGGCGACGGCTGGACGCCCAGGGCCTCCAATCGACCGACGATGTATTCGCGCGCCTTGGCCCCGCCCTCCGATCCGGTGTCGCGGCCCTGCATATCGTCCGCCGACAGGATGCGCAGGTCGTCCATCAACTGCGCATAGTCAGCGCTCGCCGCGACGGGCGCCTCAGTCGCGACGGGCGTCGTGGTCTCACAGGCGGCCAGCGTCAGGGCGGCGGCGATGGCGGTCAGGCTGGCGAGAACAGGACGCATGGAGGGCTCCGGGCAAATCAGTCAGCGGGACGCTAACGAGCGTCGCGCCCTGCGTCAGATTACGTTTCTGTCATGGACGCTGCGATCCCGCCGCCGCCGGTGCTAAACAGCGCGACTGATGAAGGCTGACCGCGCGATTCCCATGTCCCAAACTCCCGTCGAAACCCTGACCGAAGACCAGGCCCGCGAGGAGTTGGCGCATCTGTCCGCCGAACTGGCCCGCCACGACGCCCTCTACTACGCCGACGCCGCGCCCGAGATTTCCGACGCCGACTATGACGAGCTGAAGCGCCGAGCCCTGGCGATCGAAGCCGCCTTCCCGGCCCTGACCAGCCCCGTCACCCCGTCCCAGCGCGTCGGCGCTCCCGTCTCGACCCAATTCGCCGAGGTCCGCCACGGCGTGCCCATGCTGTCGCTGGACAACGCCTTCGACGAGGGCGAGGTGCGCGACTTCGTGGTCCGCATCGCCCGCTTCCTCAAGCTGCCGGGCGACGAACCCATCGCCTTCGTCGCCGAGCCCAAGATCGACGGTCTGTCGGCCAGCCTGCGCTATGAAAAGGGCGTTCTGGTCCAGGGCGCTACGCGCGGCGACGGCAAGACCGGCGAGGACGTGACCGCCAACCTGCGCACGCTGGCCAGCATCCCTCAGACCCTGACCGGATCGGGCTGGCCCGACGTCATCGAGATCCGGGGCGAGGTCTATGCCCCCAACGACGCCTTTGACGCCTTCAACGCTGCCGCCGAGGCCGAAGGCCGCCGCACCTACGCCAACCCGCGCAACTTCGCCGCCGGTTCGCTGCGTCAGAAGGACCCCAGGATCACAGCCAAGCGCCCCCTGACCTTCTTCGCCTACGCCTGGGGCGAGACCTCGGCGCCCTTCGCCGACACCCAGCACGGTGCGCTGGAGGCCTTCCGCGCCTGGGGCTTCCAGGTCAACGACCGCTCCACCCGCGTCGAGGGCGCGGAAGGCCTCATTGCGGTCTATCGCGGCCTGGAAACCGACCGCGCCCGCCTCGGCTACGACATCGACGGCGTGGTCTATAAGGTCGATCGCCTGGACTGGCAGCAGCGCCTCGGCTTCATCGCCAGAAGCCCGCGCTGGGCCATCGCTCACAAGTTCCCGGCGCAACAGGCCACGACCGTTCTGGAAGGCATCGACATCCAGGTCGGCCGCACCGGCTCGCATACGCCAGTAGCCCGCCTACACCCCGTCACGGTCGGCGGCGTCGTAGTCCGCAACGCCACCCTGCACAACGCCGACGAAATCGAACGCCTAGACGTTCGGATAGGCGATACCGTTGTGCTTCAACGTGCTGGTGATGTCATTCCGCAGATCACCGAGGTAGTAAAGGACGCTAATCATAACCTTAGAGAGGTTTTCGATTTTCCAAGCCGGTGCAAATGCCCCCTAAAAACGGAACTCGTCAGAGAAACAACAAGCGCTGGGGATGACACCATTGTTCGTCGCTGCACTGGAGAACTCGTCTGCCCTTATCAAAAACGTGAGCACCTCAAGAACTTCGTTAGCCGTAAGGCTGTCGATATCGAAGGGATTGGCGAAAAACAGATTGAATTGTTCATGGAAAAAGGCTGGCTTTCAGAGCCTGCCGACATTTTCCGGTTCGCAACAAATAACCACCTTCGCGCGCAGCTAGAAGCTGAGCCCGGCTATGGAACGACAAGCGTTTCCAATCTCGTGAACAGTATAAACGCTCGAAGGGACATTCCTCTCGATCGCTTCATCACAGGCCTTGGTCTGCGCCATGTCGGAGCAGAAACATCTAGAGCCCTGGCGCTGTATTTCGGCAGCTATAATCGTTTCGAACAGGGTGTCGAAGAACTAAGCCTCGTAGGAGAGCTTCGGTGGCGCGACATCGTCGGCTTCATCGGCGAAAAAATTAGTGTCAATACCGAAAAACACGATGACATATGGGCAATAGCTGCAAGCATCGGATCGACTGTCGCACAAACGCGCAAGGCCTCATCACATATGGAGGCCATCCCACGAGTGGGAGCAAAAGTAGCGCGCAAAGCCGTCATCGATTTCTGGGCCGCCAAGCTCAACGGCAAAGCCTCGCCCCTGTCGGTACTGCCATCAGCAATCAATCCACAGTCGGTTCAAATGGTTGGCTGGACCGAAGATGCTGACGTATCGGCTGCGCTAGAACGTTACATTGAGCGATATCGGTCAATTTGGCTGGGTTTGATCGGCTACCTAGCTGGCAAACAGGCCACGCTCTCTGTCGACGACAGAGCCCTGCTAACCTTGATCAATACGGTTCCCGACCTAACTGAAAGCCTCGATCTGGCCTACCGCTCCGTTGTGCCACTAGAACGCATAAGACAGGCTTCTCTCACGACACTCGCGAGCTTCTATCGATCAGAACGGACACGAGGGTTGGTGGATCGCCTACTCTTGGAAGTCTCGGTCTCTGACGTCGAACAACCGCACTCCAATACCCCGGTAACGGGCAAGATCGTCGTATTCACCGGCTCGCTGGAACGCTTCACCCGCGACGAAGCCAAGGCCCGCGCCGAAAGCCTGGGCGCCAAGGTCTCGGGTTCGGTGTCGAAAAAGACCGACTATGTCGTCGCCGGCCCCGGCGCCGGGTCCAAGCTGAAGGACGCCGAGAAACACGGCGTCGCCGTCCTGACCGAGGACGAGTGGCTGGCGCTGATCGCTTGAGCACCGGCCACTTCTTCTCCCTTCCCCCTCGATGGGGGAAGGGCGGGGATGGGGGTGTGGGCCAGACCTCCCTGGTTGGGCGCATGAGACGCTGACGCCGCCCCGTTTCTTGCTAAGGAACCGTCCTGCCTACACCCCCACCCAACCCTCCCCCATCGAGGGGGAGGGCTTTCTCACTTCATCAACGCCGAGTCGCCTGATGCAAGCCGTCGCCATCGACTTCGAAACCGCCAACGAGCAGCGCGCCAGCCCCTGCTCCATCGGCCTCGCCTGGATAAACGACGGCGTCATCGAATCCGTCGAGCATCACTACATTCGCCCGCCGGGGATGCGCTTCGCCCGCTTCAACATCGCCTTCCACGGCATCGGCCCGGAGCAGGTCGAGGACGCCGAGGAATTCCCGGCCGTCCTGACCGCCATCGCCCCGCGCCTGCAAGGCCGCACGGTCCTGGCCCACAACACCGCCTTCGACGTCAGCGTCATCCGCGGGACCTGTGACCACTACGGCCTGACCTACCCCGAGTTCGACTACCTCTGCACGGTCAAGCTGGCCCAGATCACCTGGCCGGACTTCGCCTCGCACAAGCTGAACAATGTCTGCGCCGAGCTGGGCATCCAGTTCAAACACCACGACGCCGCCGAAGACGCCTTCGCCTGCGCCTCGGTGGCGCTGGAGACCCTGCGGCTGCATAAAGCCGCCTGCGCCTCCTCGCTGGCAAACGCGACGGGCATCACGCTCGGACGTCTACACACGGGCGGCTACAGCCCCTGCTCCTCCGCCGGCTCGCGTCCGCGCCGACCGCGCGCCTGAGCAACACCCCTTTCCTCCACATTCCATGGGGAGGGGGACCACGAAGTGGTGGAGGGGGCAGCGCAAACGTCAATCGTCGAGTCGCCCCCTCCGTCACGTCGCCTATGGCGCCGCGTCACCTCCCCATAAAATGGGGAGGAATAAGACTAGGAAATCCATCACCTTAGTCGCTCAACACACTCAAAACTTGACCTAAAGTCATGTAATCATTGAGCGATGCTCATAAATCGAGCCTTGTTTCGGACCCAAACCCGGAACACCCTTCACCCACAAGGATCGGCCAACGATCCGTCTGAAGGAATACGCCGATGAAGCTCTCTGTCCTGGCGGCCGCTGCCGTTGTCGCCGCTGCCCTGGCCTCGCCCGCCCTCGCCGCTGATCCGACCGGCCTGTGGCAGACCCCGACCAATGGCGGTCAGGTGCGCATCGCCCGCTGCGGCCAGGCCCTGTGCGGAACCCTGATCACCTCGGATCACATCCGCGCCGACCCGAACCAACGCGACGCCCGCAACAAGGACGAGTCGCAACGCGGCCGCACCCTGCGCGGCCTGCCCATGCTCAGCGGCTTCACCGGCGGCCCGACCGAATGGCGCGGCGGCTCGGTCTATAATCCAGCGGACGGCGGCACCTATCGCGGCACGATCACCATGACCGGCGACAACAGCCTGCGCCTGCGCGGCTGCATCGTCGCCCCCCTGTGCAAGACCCAGACCTGGACCCGCATCCAGTAGCGAGGCGCACAGCACAAACGAAAGACGCCTCCCCCGCAGTCGCGAGGGAGGCGTTTTCACATCAACGGTTCAGCGAACTCATGCCGCCCGGCGCATACCGCTCGCCCGCCGCCGCATCACGCGGAAACACCGCCTCGATCCGCGCCAGATCATCGGCCGTCAGCACGATGTCCGCCGCCGCCACGTTCTGCTCCAGCGTGGCGATCCGGCGCGTGCCGGGGATGGGGACCAGGTCCTCGCCCTGGGCCAGCACCCAGGCCAGGGCCAACTGCGCCGCCGTCACGCCCTTGTCCGCCGCAATGGCGCCGACCGCCGCCACCAGATCCAGGTTCTTCTGGAAGTTGTCGCCGCTGAAGCGCGGGTTGGTGCGGCGGAAGTCGTCGGGCGCCAGGTCGTCGATCGACTTGATGTCCCCCGACAGGAAGCCCCGGCCCAGCGGGCTGTAGGGCACAAAGCCGATGCCCAGTTCGCGCACCGTGGCCAGCAGTTCGTCCTCCGGCTCGCGGCTCCACAACGAATATTCAGTCTGAAGCGCCGTGATCGGATGCTCGGCGTGGCCGCGTCGCAAGGTGGCCGGCGCCGCCTCGGACAGGCCCAAGAAGCGGACCTTGCCCTCCTTCACCAGTTCGCCCATGGCGCCGACCGTCTCCTCGATCGGCGTATTGGGGTCGACGCGGTGCTGATAATAGAGGTCGATGTGATCGAGGCCGAGCCGGCTCAGGCTGCCCTCGACCGCGCGGCGGACATTGGCGGGCGAGCCGTCGGTGATGGCCGACCCGTCCGCCTGACGGTTGATGCCGAACTTGGTGGCGATGAAGGCCTGATCTCGCCGCCCTTTCAGCGCCTTGCCCAGCAGGACTTCGTTGGTGTGGGGGCCGTACATCTCGGCCGTGTCGAACAGGGTCACGCCCAGGTCGAGCGCGCGGTGGATCACCGCAATGGACTGGGCCTCGTCCGAGCCGCCGTAGAAGGCGCTCATGCCCATACAGCCCAGACCCACGGCCGAGACTTCAGGGCCGCCTTGGCCCAGCTTGCGCATCTTCATGAGCGCATTCCTTCTGATGTGAGGGGGCCGACGGCGCATCCGCCAGCGACGGGCAGATGGGCGCCGCGGCGCCTTATTTCAAGATGCGCGGCTCAGATCAGACTGGCGACGACGGACAGGATCGTCGCCGTCGCCACCGCATTCAGCGCCATGCCCAGGCTGGCGAAGGCCCCCGCCGTCTGATCCACCTGAAAGGCTCGCGCCGCGCCAAAGCCATGCGCCGACACCCCGATCGCGAAGCCGCGCGCCCGGTAGTCCCTGATCTTGAGCAGGTTCAGCACCGGCGTCGCCGTCATCGCTCCGATCACCCCCGACATCAGCACGATCACCGCCGCCAGCGCGGGTATCCCGCCCAGTTGCGCCGCCACCGCCATCCCGACCGGCGTGGTCGTGGCGCGCGGCGCGATGGAGGCCATGATCTCCGCCGGCGCACCGAACAGCCAGACGATGCCCACCGCGCTGACGATGGCCGTTAAGGCCCCCGCCATCAGGGCGCAGGCCAGGGGCTTGGCCAGCCGCCGGATCGTCGCCCGCTGCGCCCATATCGGCACGGCCAGCCCAACCACCGCCGGTCCGAGCAAAAAGCCCAGAACCTGCGTCGCCTCGGCATAGGTCGGATAGGGCGTCTTGGTCGCCAGCAGGACGCCGATCAGCACCGGCGTGGCCAGCAGCACCGGATGGCACAGCGGATGGCGCCCGCTGCGCCGCGACAGCACATCCGCCGCCTCGAACACCACCAGCGTCACCGCCAGCCACAACAGAGGCGTCGCGATCAGATCGCTCACGACGCCTCCTCCTTTTCGCTATCCGGCTCATCCCGTCCCGCCACGGCGCGAAACACCAGGGCCGTCACCGCCAGCGTCAACAGGGTCGAGACCACCACCGCCACGACGATGCCGAGGCCATACCGCGACAGGATCGCCCCCTCCTCCATCACCCCGACGGCGGCGGGCACGAACATGATCGACAGGTGCGCCGTCAGCCAGCCCGTCACCTGGGTCAGCGTCAGCCGCTCACGCGGGACCAGGGCCAGCCAGGCCAGCAGCAGCACCATGCCGATCACCGACCCCGGCAGGGGCAGGCCCGTCAGCCGGTGGATGACCTCGCCCGCCAGTTGGCAGACGAGCAACAGGGCGATGGCGCCGATCATCGGATCAGAGCGGCGCCGTCTGCGCCTTCAGCCATTCCAGCGCCGCCTCGTCCTTCTGGACGCCCTCGGCCAACAGCGGCCCGACCTTGGCCAGGACCTCGGCGTGATAGGCGTCGACGTAGGCCCGCTCGTCCGCCGTCAGCAGCGCCACGTCGATCAGCCGCCGATCCAGCGGCGCCAGGGTCAGTTGCTCAAAGCCGTGCATGGGCCGCTCGCCGCCCGGGATTGGCTCCGGCGCCGTGACGACCTGCAAGGTCTCGATGCGGATGCCCCACTCGCCTTCGCGATAGTAACCCGGCTCGTTCGACAGAATCATGCCGGTCAGCAGCGGCTGGGTGTTGACGTAGGGCGCGATGCGCTGCGGCCCCTCATGCACGCCCAGATAGGAGCCGACGCCGTGACCCGTGCCGTGGTCAAAGTCAAAGCCCGCGTTCCACAGCGGCTGACGCGCCACGGCGTCCAGTTGATGCCCCGTCGTCCCGGCGGGGAAGCGGATCACCGCCATGGCGATATGACCCTTCAGCACCAGGGTGAACATGCGGCGCTGATCCGCCGTGCCCTCGCCGATGGCCATGGTGCGGGTCACGTCCGTGGTCCCGTCCAGATACTGACCGCCGCCGTCCACCAGCAGCAGCGAACCCGCCTCCATCGGACGGATCTTGGCCCCGACCGGCTTGTAGTGCGGCAGGGCGCCGTTCGGCCCGACCCCGGCGATGGTGTCGAAGGACAGGTCCTTCAGCATCCCGGTCGCCTCGCGGAAGCCCTCCAGCGCCTCGACCACCGCCCGCTCGTCCGGCAGGTCCTTCTGGGCCACCGTATCGACCCAGTGCAGGAAGCGGGTCAGGGCCGCGCCGTCGCGGATGTGGGCCTGACGACTGCCCTCGATCTCGACTTCGTTCTTCTGCGCGCGTGGCAGGGCGCAGGGGTCCATGCCGCGAACGATGCTGGCGCCCGCCGCTTCTAGTCGGTCGAAATACCAGGCCGAGGACACCGCCGGGTCGATCAGCACCTTCTGCCCCGACAGGGCGTCCAGCGCGGCGGGCAGCGCCTCGGGCGCCTCCAGCGTCACGGCGTCGCCCAGCCAGCCGGGCAGTTCGTTGGTGATCTTGGCGGGGTCGAGGAAGACCTGGGCCGTGCCGTCCGCCTTCACCACCGCCTGTCCCAGAGGCAGGGGCGTGCGGATCACGTCGCCGCCGCGAATGTTGAACAGCCAGGCGAGCGAAGAAGGTGAGGTCAGGACCGCCACGTCCGCGCCCTTTGCGGCGATGGCCTGACCGATACGGGCGCGCTTCAGCGCAGCATTCTCGCCGGTATAGCGGTCGTCGTGCGGCACGACCGGCGCCTGCGGCTGGGCCGGACGGGCGTCGCCCCAGGCCAGATCAATGGGATTGGGCTCGACCGCCTTCAGTGTCGCCCCGGCCTTCTCGACCGCCGCGCGCAACGTCGCCAGCGCATCGGGGCTGTGCAGGCGCGGATCATAGCCGATGACCGATCCGGCGCTCACGCCCTCCAGCCAGGCGGCCAGTTTGTTCAGCTCGACCCGCTCGAACAGGGCCGCGTCCGTCTGGGCCTTGGCCTGAACCGTATAGCGGCCGTCGACGAAGACCGCCGCCCTGTCCATCAGCACCACGCCCGCCCCGGCCGAGCCGGTGAAGCCGCTGACCCAGGCCAGACGCTCGCTGGCGTCGGGCAGGTATTCGTTCTGATGCTCGTCCTCGTGCGGGATCAGCAGGCCGTCCACGCCCTGCTTGGCCATCTCGGCGCGCAGCAATGGCAGGTGCTTGGCCCCGAAGGACGGATCGGTGGTTTCGTCGAATGTCTGGCGCATATTGTTCCTTATCCCTTCTCCCCTCGAGGGAGAAGGTGGGCGCCGGAGGCGCTCGGATGAGGGGGCGGTTTCAGCGGGCATGATGGGGAAGTCGCGCGCGAAGCCACCCTCCCCCTCATCCGTCAGGCTCCGCATGCCACCTTCTCCCACAAGGGGAGAAGGATCAGGATTTCCGCAGTTGCAGCGCGCTCCACGCATCGTGATGGATCGTCTGCTCCACCACGAAGCCCAGCGGCAGATAGGCTTCCAGCACCCGCTCTTCCTGCGTGCGCAGCAGGCCCGACAGGATGGCGACGCCACCCGACTTCAGCGCCGCGCCGATCTCGGGGGCCAGGAACACCAGCGGCGCGGCCAGGATGTTGGCGAAGACCAGATCATAGGGCGCGTGCTGGGCGATGCGCGCATCGCTCAGGCCGTCGGCGAAATAGAACTCGCACTTGGCGTCGTTGATCTGGGCGTTCTCGTTGGCGATGCGAGCCGAGGGCTCGTCGATGTCGGTGCCCACGGCGATGGGCGAGCCGGTCTTGGCCGCCGCGATGGCCAGCACGCCCGTGCCGCAGCCGACGTCCAGCACCTTGTCGAACGTCTCGGTCTGCAACAGCTTGTCGAAGGCTTCCAGACAACCGACCGTCGTGCCGTGGTGGCCGGTGCCGAACGCCGCGCCGGCGTCGATCTTCAGGTCGACCCGACCCTCGGGGATCTTGCCCTGATCATGGGCGCCATAGACGAAGAAGCGCCCGGCCTCGACCGGCGGCAGGCCGGACAAGCTCATGGCCAGCCAGTCGGCGTCGGCCAGCTTCTCGACGATCACTTCCAGTTCGCCCTGCGCACGCAGGATGGCGGCTATGCCCTCGGCTTCCTCGTCCGTGGTCGGAAAGGCGTCGATGCGCCAGACGCCCTTGTCCTCGTCCTCTTCCAGGATCGAATAGGTCGCGTTTTCCAGCATGGGGTCGGCGTCGATCATGGCGGCGGCGGCCTCGGCGGGCTCGCGTTCGCCGCGTGCGATTACCTGAAGAGCGGACTCGGACATTTCTCAAACACCGTTATGATAACGAATCACGAGTGCGGGCGTGCGGATCGCCCGTATCCATTGAGGGGTCCGGGTATCCATGGCTAAAGCACCGTCTGAATCGAAAACTGCTGCGCCGAAGGCGGCGCCTGCCGCTTCCAAGCCGAAACCAGCGGCAAAGTCGAGCGCTGCGGCGCCCAAGGCCGCTGCAAAACCGAAGGCTGCGCCGAAAACCGCCGCGCCCAAGGCCGCCGTCGCCAAGCCTGCCGTGAAGGCCGCTGCGCCCAAAGCCGCTGCCAAGCCCGCTGCGCCCAAGACGGCTGCAAAGGCCGCCGCGAAACCCGCCGCCGCCAAGAGCACCGCTGCATCCCCCAAAGCCGCCAAGCCTGAGACGGCTCCGGCCAAGACCGCTACCAAGTCCGCCGCCGCCAAGCCCGCTGCTCCGAAGAAGGCCGCTGCGCCCAAGGCCGCCGCCGCTCCCAAGCCTGCTGCGCCGAAGCCGGCCGCCGCGGCCAAGCCCGCCACTGCCCCGGCTCCGACGCCTGCGCCTGCGCCTGCTCCGGTCGCCGCCGAGCCCGCTCCGGCTCCCAAGCCGGTCGAAGCGCCCAAGCCCGCCCCCACTCCGGCCCCGACCCCGCAACCGGCGCCCGTCGCCGCTGCGCCTCAGCCTGAAAAGAAGAAGGGCTTCTTCGCCCGCCTGTTCGGTCTGTGACCTGAAACACGCCCTCCGTCATTCTCGGGCTTGTCCCGAGAATCCAGACACGCGACGCCTCAACTTTACGCCTGAACTTTCGGCGTCATGTTTCTGGATCCCCGGGACAAGCCCGGGGATGACGGCGCGGGGTGATCCTGAAACGACAAAAGGCCGGAGGGTTCGCCCCTCCGGCCTTTTTCGTGCGTGCTTCCAGAGAAAGCCCTGGAGGCGCGGCCTTAGTCCTGCGGCAGGTCTTCGGCCAGAATCGCCATCTCGAACATGAACGAGCCAGCCTCGTCCTCGTCCTCGAACACCACGCCGATGAACTCGTCATCGACATAGACCTCGGCGGAGTCGGCGACCTTACGGGCCTTCACCTTGATGCCGCCGTGGTTGAAGGTGCGCTTCAGGTGCGTCTCGACGCGCTTCAGATCAGATTCTTTCACGGGGGTAGCCTCGCTGGTGTCTCGTTGACGGCGGAACCTAGAGAAGCCGCTTCCTCATGGGAAGCCCGCGTATCGGGCGTCCACAGGCGGCAGGGTCAGATCACATAATCATAGGCGATGTCGGCCAGCGTATGGTCCATCGTCCGCGCGGGCGCCGCGTCGGTCGGACAGGCCACCACCTTCGCCGGCACCCCGGCCACGGTGCAGCCCGCCGGCACGGGCTTCAGCACCACCGACCCGGACGCCACCTTGGCGTAGTCCCCGACCACGATATTGCCCAGAACCTTGGCCCCGGCCCCCAGCAGGACGCCGCGCCCGATCTTCGGATGGCGGTCGCCGCGCTCGGCCCCGGTCCCGCCCAGGGTCACGGCGTGCAGCATCGACACCTCGTCGCCGACCACCGCCGTCTCGCCGATAACGATGCCGGTGCCGTGGTCGATAAAGACGCCCGAACCGATCCGCGCCGCCGGGTGGATGTCCAGCTGGAACAGCTCCGAAATCCGGCTCTGGAAGTGAAACGCCAGGGTGTCGCGCCCCTGCCCCCACAGCCAATGCGCCACGCGCCATGCCTGCAGCGCCTGAAATCCCTTGAAATACATGAAGGGCTGCAACAGCGACCGGATGGCCGGATCGCGGTCCTGCACCGCCTTCAGGTCCGCCTCCGCCGCCGTCAGGATGCCGGGATCAGCCGCAAAGGCCGACAGCGCCACCTCGCGCAACGACATGGCCCCCAGCTCCGCGTCGCCCAGCTTCCGCGCGATCTGGAAGCTCAGCGCCCCCGCCATATCGTCATGCGCCAGCACCACGGCGTTCAGCTGCGAGGCCAGACGCGGCTCCTCGCGCGCGGCCTCCTCGGCCGCCATGCGCAGTTGCGCCCACAGGTCCGGCTGTTGCGGCACGATTTCCAGCTTGGCCATCGGGCCTCCCGTTTCCGTCATGCCATCCTACGCCCCCAGCATGGCCTGCGCCAGCGCGGCGGGCAGCGCGCCTTCCCGCGCCATATGGTAGGCCTTGTAGGCCGTCGCCACCGTCAGGCTGTCGCGCACCGCCCCGCGCTCGATCTCGGCCAGCAGGTCGCGGAAAGGCACGCGCGCCGACACGATCACCTCGGTCGGATCGGGATCGACCGGAACCGTGCTCAGCCCCCAGGCCACCCAGGTCATGGCCCGCTCGTCGGTGATCGAGTTTGACAGGTCCATATCCAGCGCCGCTCGCCAATGCTCGGCCGCCAACCCCGCCTCCTCGGCCAGTTCGCGGCGCACGGCGTCGAACGGGTCCTCGTCCATCGGCGCCCCGCCCTCGGGCATTTCCCAGGAATAACGCATCAGGGTGAAACGATGCTGCCCGACCAGCGTCACCGTCCCGTCCTCGTGCAGGGGCAGGACCCCGGTCCCCACGTTCTTGGGCCGCATCGCCACATAGTCAGCGGACGCTCCGGTCGGCGCCGTCGCCGGATGCCGCGTCACCGTCATCCACGGCGTGTCGATCAGGACGCTCTCGCCGTGGCTGACCCATTTCGGCGGTTCGGGCAGGTCTTCGGCCCAGCGGGGCTTGATGTCGGGAATATCGTGCATCCCTCCGCTATGGCGCCCGGCGCGATGAAATCCTAGCTAGACGGCATGACCGACCTCAACGCCGCCCTGCCCCTGCCCGTCCGCTCCGACGAAGTTCTGGCCCGCCTGGCGAACCGCCGCTCGGCCTCGGCCCAGCTGCTGGCCGCCCCCGGCCCGTCGGAGGCCGAGATCGAGCAGATCCTCCACCTCGGCGCTCGCACCCCCGACCACGGCAAGCTCTTCCCATGGCGGTTCGTGGTGCTGGGCCCGCAGAGCCGCGCCGACCTGTCCGAGGCCCTCGCCGTCCTGGCCGAAACGCAAGGCCGTATCGACAAGGACCTTGCCGTCCTGGCCAAGCTGGCCAATCCGCCCCTGACCATCATGGTCGTCTCGACCCCGATCCAGGGCCACAAGGTCCCGGTCTGGGAGCAGCAGCTGTCCGCCGGCGCCGTCTGCATGAACCTGGAACACGCCGCCGACGCCCTGGGCTATTCGGCCAGCTGGATCACCGACTGGTACGCCTACGACCCCGCCGCCGTCGCCCTGTTCGGCGTCCAGGACGGCGAGACCATCGCGGGCTTCATCCACATCGGAACCCTCGCCGAGCCCCCGCTGGAACGCCCCCGCCCCAACATGGCGCACAAGGTCGAGCGCAGGGCGTAGCCCAGCCCGTCATCCCGGCCGAAGCGCAGCGCAGAGCCGGGACCGCCCAAGACGCCGCCCTCGGCTTTTCCGGCGGTCCCGGATAGCAGCTTCGCCGCTTCCGGGATGACGCCTTAGCGCCCCTCCTCCTCCGGCCGATGCACCAGCGACACCAGCACCACCGAGATGATCATCAGCAGGAACCACGCCCCC
This sequence comes from Brevundimonas bullata, assembly GCF_003350205.1. Taxonomy (GTDB): domain Bacteria; phylum Pseudomonadota; class Alphaproteobacteria; order Caulobacterales; family Caulobacteraceae; genus Brevundimonas; species Brevundimonas bullata. Next base: position 75,182 of record NZ_QLLC01000005.1, read on the forward strand.
AGCTTGTTCAGGCTGACCATCTCCCACCCGCTCTCCTGCCCCGGATAGACCCAGGCCCGCGCGAACGTCCCCAGGTTCTCGGCGAACCAGATGAACAGCGCCACCAGCCCATAGCCCAGCAGCAGCGGCATCGACCGCCGCCGCCGGTCTGCGGTGAAGTAGAACCAGCCCCGCCCGAACAGCAGCACCGTCGCCGCAAACAGCGCGATCCGCACGTCCGACAGCCAGTGATGGGCGAAGAAGTTGACATAGATGGCCGCCGCCAGCACCCAGGTCGTCCATAGCGGCGGATACCCCCGCACCCGGATATGGAAGATGCGCTGCACCCGCGCGATATAGCTGCCCACCGCCGCATACATGAAGCCCGAGAACAGCGGCACCGCCCCGATCCGCAACAGCGAGTCCTCAGGGTACAGCCACGACCCGTGATAGGTCTTGAACAGCTCCATGATCGTCCCGGCCACATGGAACAGGAAGATGACCCGCGCCTCCTCCCAGCTCTCCAGCCGGAAGGCCAGCATCAGCCCCTGAATGATCAGCGCCCCGATCACCAGCACGTCATAGCGCGCGACCGGCGCCCCGCCTTCAGGCCAGAAGACCGGCCACAGCAGATGCGTCCCGACCAGCAGCACCAGCATGGCCCCGCCGAACAGACAGGCCCACCCCTGCTTCAGCCCGAACCACAGGAACTCATAGGCATACCCCCGCCACCGCGATTGATCCGCCCACGCCTCCGCGTGAACCATCAGGCGGCGGCCCCAGGCTTCTAGCGGGAGACGGGGGGATGGGGTCATGGGCGCCTAAATTTCGACAACCAACAGAATACGTTAGATTCCAGCGCGCTTGATGATCTCCTTGGCGAGGTGCTGGAACGTCTCCTTTGCATCGTCGACAGTCTCGTAGTGACCAGGGTTCACATGGCCGCGCAGCTTGCCGATGCCAACACCCTTCTCCTGCGCCTTTGGCGCCAAACTATGAAAGTTCTTTACTTGCCCTAACTTATTTCCTCCAGTGTAACTTGGCGCCAAATCCCAATCCACAGCGCCGAGAACATTGACCACGCGGTCACGAACTCGAGGAGCGATCTTTTTTTCCCAAAGCGCATGAGGGTTTGCAGCATTCGCACCCGAATGAATCTTAAAGGCGGAAGTAATATACCCGCCATATTTGGGTTTTCCGAGGAAAATCGCATCACGATCATCGGGCGCAGCGAGCGACCTGATGGTTTGCCAGTCAATAATCCATTTCGCCACTGATCTTCCCACTGTGGAAAGTGCACGAAGAGAAAACAGGTCAGCCGCGACTGGCGTGATGAAAAGATCACAGTCCAAAAGTACGACTCTGTTGAGAGCCCCAACATTTGGTCCGACATCATACATAACAACATCGGCCCCGACTTCCGTGGCAGTCGTCGTGACAAGACGCGAGAGCGCAGTCGTTACGGAATAACCTCGCTGCCTACGCGCAAAGCACTCCGTCCATGCCGTCGGGAGCTCTTCCTCATAATCGGAGAGCAGGACATCTCCAGGAAGGAGAGAAACACCGTTAGGAACATTCCAGTAGGCGATAGGGGCCACATCCCCACGCCCCTCAACCACTGGCTTCAACGCTGACCAGATCGTTGAGCTGGCACCGTCTTCGCCAGATTCCCCAAGCAGCTTCTCTAGCTGGGGCTCATTTAGGTAGAATGAAGTTACGTTACACTGAGGATCAGCATCTACGATCAAAACCTTCTTGCCAAGGTCCGAAAGAGCATCCGCAATATTTACAGTAAGCGTCGTTTTACCGACGCCTCCCTTGTGATTAAAAAGCGCAATTCTGATCATCGTCTTCCCGCGATTAGCTGATTTCTGCCTACCCATACCGGAACGCCATACTGGAACTGAATATGGTAAGCAGATTACACCGCAGAGAATTCGATACAAACTTATAGTTGCGGCCTATTTTGTCCCCGACGGCATCAATGCACACACAGGCGTGTCAGCCCTCACCCCCGCCCGCGATAGGTCGCCACGCCCTGATCCGGCAGCCACACGCCCTCCAGCGCCGCGCCCGTCTGCCAGAAGACGTCGATGGGGATGCCGCCGCGCGGATACCAATAGCCGCCGATGCGCAGCCATTTCGGTTGCAGCAGGTCGGCCAGGCGCTTGCCGATGGCCACGGTGCAGTCCTCGTGGAAGGCGCCGTGGTTGCGGAAGCTGGTCAGGTACATCTTCAGCGACTTCGACTCGACCAGCCAGTCGCCCGGCACATAGTCGATGACGATGTGGGCGAAGTCGGGCTGGCCCGTCACCGGGCAAAGGCTGGTGAACTCGGGCGCGGTGAAGCGCGCCACATAGAGCGTGTCGGCGTGCGGATTGGGCACGCGCTCCAGCACCGCCTCTTCGGGATTGGTCGGGGCGGCGGTCTGGGCGCCGAGCTGGGACAGGCTGTCGGTATAGTGCGTCATGCCCGCCATTTAGGCGCTTGCACCGCCAAAGAAAATCCTGCCGCCGCACGGGCGTTTCCACAATCGACCTGGCGCTCCTTTCAGCCGTGGTAGAATGCCGGTCGCGAACGGATGGGCCTGAGGGGGATTTCAGACGATTCAGACGAATTGGACTCCGTTTTTTTGGCGCGGCTTCCCGGCGAAGCGCTGCCCCAAAATATCCGCTCATCCCCGCGGAGGCGGGGACCCAGTGTTTTGGCAGCCAACGCCGCGCGGAAAACATCGGGCTCCGTTCCGAACGCGGCGCGTGAGGCTCTTACTGGGTCCCCGCCTCCGCGGGGATGAGCGGAAATGGAAAGCCGCAGTCATGGAAGGAAAGCGTGATTGCCTTCCCCCGCGACACCCGGTTAGCGTCCCTTAAAACAACCCGCAGAAACCACCCGAGGAAACGATCCGTGGCCATTCCCGCTTCCCTGCAGTCCGGCCTCAAGCTGCCGGTCATCGCCTCGCCCATGTTCCTGGTGTCCGGCCCGGATCTGGTGGTCGAGGCCTGCAATGCGGGCGTGATCGGCACCTTCCCCTCGCTGAACCAGCGCACGACCGAGGGCTATCGGGACTGGCTGCAAGAGATCAAGTCGCGGCTGAAACCCGACGCCGCCGCCTATGGCGTCAACCACATCGTCCACCCGACCAATCCGCGCCTGATGGCTGACATGATGGTTTCGGTGGAGGAAAAAGTGCCGCTGATCATCACCTCGCTCGGCGCTGTGCGCGACGTGGTGGATGCGGTCCACGGCTACGGCGGCGTGGTCTTCCACGACATCGCCAATGTCCGCCATGCGAGAAAGGCCGCCGAGGCGGGCGTCGACGGCCTGATCCTGGTCGCCAACGGCGCGGGGGGCCATGCGGGCGTGGTCAACCCCTTCGCCCTGATCAATGAGGTCCGCAGCTTCTATGACGGCGCCATCATCCTGGCGGGCTGCCTGTCGACGGGTCAGGACGTGGCCGCGGCCCTGATGATGGGCGCCGACTTCGCCTATATGGGCACCCGCTTCATCGCCACGACCGAGAGCGAGGCGCAGCCGCACTACAAAGACCTGATCGTCGCCTCTGGCTCGGCCGACATCACCTATACCCCCGCCGTCTCGGGCATCCCGGCCAACTTCCTGACCCCCTCCCTGGTCGAGAACAAGATCGACCCGAAATCCCTGCCCGAACACAAGCTGGACATGGGTGAGGAAGCCAAGGCCTGGAAGACCGTCTGGTCAGCGGGTCAGGGGTCGGGCGCGGTGCACGACATTCCCACTACGGCCCAGCTTGTCGCGCGGTTGACGGATGAATTTTCGCAAGCCTGTGACAAATTCGACAAGAAGCGCCTCTAGGAGCGGCATCGTCGCTTTCACGAGGCCCCCATGCTCCGCACCCTGACGAACGCCGCCCGGCTCGCCGCCGCCCCCCTGGTCCTGCTGGCCTCCGGGGCTCACGCCCAGGATGCGGGCAAATGGTCCTTCTCGGCCGGCGCCGCGACCGACAACCGCTCCAAGGCCGCGTCCAAGTCCGACGGAAACCCCTTCGCCTATGGCGCGGCGGAATGGGAGAGCGCCAGCGGGCTCTTCTATGGCTCGGGCGGTCTGGAAACCATCGACGGCGGCGGCTCCAAGCTGGAGTCCGAGCTGGTCGCCGGCGTCCGTCCCGAGTTCGCCGGCTTCGACTTCGACCTGAACGTCGCCCACAAGAATCGCTTCGACGCCGACCCTGGCTATGACAACGACGCCTGGGAATTCACCGCCGACATGAAGCGCTCGATCGGCCCGGCCAGCGCCCGCCTGCGGTTGCAGCACTCGCCCGACGGCACCGGCTCGACCAAGGCCTGGACTTGGGTCGCGCTGCGCGGCGGCTGGGATTTCACCGACAAGCTCAACGTCTCGGCCGAGGTCGGCCGTCGCGAACAGGACAACAGCCTGGACTACACCGGCTGGAACGTCGGCGGCGCCTACGCCCTGACGCCCAAGGTCGAGCTGGACCTGCGCTGGCACGACACCGACGCCGACGTTCCGGGCGAGCAATACAAGGGCGCCCTGGTGGCCGGGATCAACTTCGCCTTCTGACTTTCTGGCGATCATCGGTGGCTAATCGGCGGAAAGGGCCTACGTTACAGGCATGACTTTCCGTCCGACGACCTTAGAACGTGCTTATCAACTGGCTGGGAGCGGCGCCTGCCGCACCGTCAGCGATGTCAAACAGGCCCTCCAGATCGAGGGCTATGATCGCATTCAGGACAGCCTGTACGGCGGCACCATCACCGCCGCCCTGCGCAAGCTGTGCCAGGCGCACTACGTCGGCGGCCCCGCTGAAACCGCCGCCGCCGATCAGGAAGAAGAAGAGGACGCCTGACATCAAGGGTCTTGATTTGGGCGCCAAGTCCGTCCATATTCTCCCTGTCGATCTCTCTGCGTAACGCTGCTGCCCTTTGCTCTGCGCACCGAGGACTAAGCCGATCCATTCAGACCCGACAGGCCGAAGGGATGTTCCTTTTGGCCAACGACTAGCGGAGGTCCTGAAAATGGCTACCGGCACTGTTAAATGGTTTAACTCCACCAAAGGCTACGGCTTCATCCAACCCGATGACGGCGGCAAAGACGTGTTCGTGCACATCTCGGCTGTCGAAGCTGCCGGCCTGCGTGGCCTCGACGAAAACCAAAAGGTTTCGTACGAAATCGAGCGCGACCGTCGCTCGGGCAAGGAATCGGCCGGTCAACTGAAGACCGAAGGCTGATTTCTCGCGCCGTTCATTCGGCGCGGATTTCGAACGGCGGCGATGGCTTCGGCTGTCGCCGCCGTTTTCGTTTGTGGCGACCTGTTTCACTCAAATGACGCCCCGCCCTTGCTAATGGGCTCCAAAGCGCCCACCTTCTTCTTGTCGATCTCTCTGCGAAACGCTGCTGCCCCTTTGCATCGCGCACCGAGGTCCAAAGCCGATCCCATTCAGACCCGACAGGCCTCCAGGATATCCTTCCTGTGGCTACTCAAACGGGGAGTCCTGAAAATGGCTACCGGCACTGTCAAATGGTACAACTCCACCAAGGGCTACGGCTTCGTCCAGCCTGACGACGGCGGCAAGGACGTTTTCGTCCACGCTACGGCCGTCGAAGCCTCTTCGCTCGGCATGCTGAACGAAGGTCAGAAGATCTCCTACGAAATCGAACGCGACAGCCGCAGCGGTAAAGAATCCGCCGGTCGCCTTCAGGCTGCTGACTAATCTCAGCCCTGATCGGCGACCGTATGGCCGCCGAGATCGCTTTCTATTCGCTGAGGGGCCGGTCGCATGTGCGCCGGCCCTGACGCCATCTGGAGACGCCCATGACTTCCCTGGCCGATAAAATCCCGACCCTGAACGAATCCGACCTCAAGGCCCTGCGCGCCAACGCCGCCCGCCTGGTCGAGCACGGCTCTGCCGTCCAGGTGACGACCGCCGCTGACATCCTGCCGCTGATCGACGCCCGCCTGGCCGAAATCGCCTCCGCGCCCAAACCCCTTGTCGTGCGCAAACGCGCCGCGCCCAAGAAGAAGCTGGCCCCCGTCACTGGCCATCAGACCGCCCTGCCCGACAAGACGGCCTGACTTCAGTTCAGACCTGAGTCCTTCAGCTCAGGGCCTGATCCAGGTCGGCGATCAGGTCTTCCACGTCCTCGACCCCGACCGATAGACGGATCAGGTTGTCGGTGACGCCGCCGGCCTCGCGCACCTCCTTCGGCACGCTGGCGTGGGTCATGATCGCCGGGTGGTTCACCAGGCTTTCGACCCCGCCCAGCGACTCCGCCAGGGTGAAGACCCGCACCCGCTCCAGCACCCGCTTGGTCCGTTCCAGATCGCCGTCGATCAGCACCGTGACCATGCCGCCGAAGCGCCCGTTCATCTGGCGCGCCGCCAGTTCGTGCTGCGGGTGGCTGATCAGCCCCGGATAGATGACCTTCGCGACGCCAGCACGCTCTTCCAGCCAGCGCGCCACGGCCATGGCGTTCTCGTTGTGCGCCTTCATGCGCAGACCCAGGGTCTTCAGCCCCCGGTTGGCCAGGAAGGCGTCGAACGGCCCCATGACGCCGCCGATGGAGTTCTGCAAGAACTTGATCTGCGCCGCCACCTCGGCGTCCTTGGCCACCAGAACCCCGGCGACGATGTCGGAGTGTCCGTTCAGATACTTGGTCGCCGAATGCATGACCACGTCGGCGCCGAGCGCCAGCGGCTGCTGGCTCCACGGCGTGGCGAAGGTGTTGTCCACCACCAGGATCAGCTTGTGCGCCTTGGCGATCTTCGACAGGGCCGCGATGTCGGCCAGCTTCATCAGCGGGTTGGTGGGCGTCTCGACCCACAGCATCCGCGTCTTGTCCGTGATGGCCGCCTCGACCGCCGCCAGGTCAGTCAGGTCGATGTAGCTGAAGTCCAGCCCCATGGACCGGCGCCGCACCCGCTCGAACAGCCGCCACGAGCCGCCATAGAGGTCGTCGCCGGTGACGATGTGCGAACCGGCGTCCAGCAGCTCCAGCGCCGTCGAGGTCGCCGCCATGCCCGAACCGAAGCCGAAGGCCTGAACCCCGCCCTCCAGATCGGCGATGCAGGCCTCAAAGGCCTCGCGCGTCGGGTTCTTGCCCCGCGCATACTCATACCCCTTGTTCACGCCCGGGCTTTCCTGGGCGTAGGTCGAGGTGGCGTAGATCGGCGTCATCACCGCCCCCGTCGTCGGGTCGGGCTTCTGGCCTGCATGGATGGCGCGGGTCGAGAAACCCTGGCTGTTCTTCAGGTCCGACATGGGCTTACCGGTTCAGGCTGAGGTGGTTGATCAGGTCGGTGCGGGCGATCAGGCCGACGAAGGTCTCGCCGTCCAGCACGATGGCCACGCGGTCGCGGTCGAAGATCGGAATCAGGGCGTCCAGCGATTCCGACACCTGCAGAGTGTCCAGGTCGCGGGTCATGGCCGAGGACACCGGCTTGGCGAAGCGTTCCTTACGGGTGATCTCGTCGGTATTCATGATGTGGACGATGTCGCTCTCGTCCAGGATGCCGACCAGGCGGCCGTCCTGAATGACCGGCAGTTGCGAAACGCCGTCGCCCTTCATCCGCTTGAAGGCGGTGTCCAGGGTGTCGTCGGGGCCGATCACCACCACGTCGCCATTGGCGTATTTGCGCGTGATCAGGTCCGACAGGTCGCCGTGCAGTTCGCGCTGGGTCAGGCCCTGATCGGCCAGCCAGGCGTCGTTATAGACCTTGGACAGATACTTGGCCCCGGTATCGCACACGAAGGTCACGACCCGCTTCGGCTCGGTCTGCTCCCTGCACCAGCGCAGGGCCGTGGCGATCAGGGTGCCGGACGACGAGCCCGCCAGAATGCCTTCCTTCAGCAGCAGGTCTCGCACCGTGGCGATGGCCTCCGAGTCCGGGATGGAATAGGCCTTGTCGATCAGGTCGGGATCAGCCGTCTCGGGCATAAAGTTCTGGCCGATGCCTTCGACCGAATAGCTGCCGTCCGGCCCGGCCACGCCCTCGTTGATCAGGCCCGCCAAGGCCGAACCGACCGGGTCGGCCAGGATGATCTGGGCGTCCGAGCCTTGCGCCTTCAGATAGCGGGCGATGCCGGTGATGGTGCCGCCCGAACCAATGCCGGCGACGAAGGCGTCGACCTTGCCCTCCATCTGCTCGAAGATCTCGGGGCCGGTCGTCTTGAAGTGGGCCTCGGAGTTGGCGTCGTTGGCGAACTGGTTGACGAAATAGCCGCCCGGAATCTGCTGAGCCAGGCGCTCGGCCATGTCGGTGTAGTATTCAGGGTGGCCGTGCGGCACGTCCGAACGGGTCAGGCGGACATCGGCGCCCATGGCCCGCAGATGCTGGATCTTCTCCTTCGACATCTTGTCGGGGATGACCAGCAGGACGTTATAGCCCTTCTGCTTGCCGACCAGGGTCAGGGCCAGGCCGGTATTGCCCGCCGTGGCTTCCACGATGGTGCCGCCCGGCTTCAGCCAGCCCGCGTTTTCCGCCGCCTCGATCATCGACAGGGCGATGCGGTCCTTGATGGAGCCGCCGGGATTCTGGCTCTCCAGCTTCAGGAACAGCCGGCAGGGGCCGGTGTCGATCCGCGTCACCTCGACCATCGGCGTCTTGCCGATCAGGTCCAGCAGAGAGCCCACGGGGCGGATCAGGACGGGGGCGTCGGACATCGACATGCGGAAGGCTCCGAAAACAGCGTGTTTAGCGGCGGAAGCTGGGCGTCGTCGCCCTCGCGGTCAACTCACGCAAGTTTTCACCTATTTGCCCCGAAGCGCAGTACAAAGGACGCAATGACCAAGACGCCGAAACGCCCCGCCGCGGGCCTGCCCGACAAAGACACCCTGATCGCCTTCCTGCGCGAAGCCGGCGAGGCCGAGAAGGCCGACATCTCCCGCGTCTTCGGATTGAAGGGGATCGAACGCCGTCAACTGCGCGAAATGCTGAAGACGCTGGAGGCCGAAGGCGTGCTGGGCAAGCGCGGCCGCAAGGGCTTTTCCGAAGCCGGCGCCCTGCCCGCCGTCGGCGTGGCCGACGTGGTCGACCGCGACGCCGACGGCGAGCTCTACGTCGAACTGGTCAAGGGCGGCGAGGACGCGCCGCGCGCCCTGCTGCTGCCGGACCGCGAGGGCAAGACGCCCGCGCCGGGCATGGGCGACCGCCTGCTGGTCAAGTTCTCGCGCGGGACCGAGGGCTGGGAGGCCCGACTGGTCAAGCGGCTGGACGCCGGAACCAACCGCGTCCTGGGCGTGATCCGCAAATCGGCGCGCGAGACCCGCGTCGAGCCGGTCGACAAGCGCTCCAAGGACGTACTGCTGATCCCCAGCGCCCTGGCGGGCGACCTGCGCGACGGCGACCTGGTGTTGGCCTCGATCGAAAAGAGCGACCATCGCCACGGACCGAAACGCGGCAAGATTCTCGAGACCATCGGCCGCGAGGATGATCCCCGCGCCGCCTCCATCATCGCCATCCACGCCCACGGCCTGCCGACCGGCTTCTCGGAACAGGTCGAGCGCGAGGCCGAGGATCAGGCCCTACCGACGCTGAAGGGCCGCGAGGACTTGCGTGAAGTCCCCTTCATCACCATCGACCCCGCTGACGCCCGCGACCACGACGACGCCGTCTATGCCGAGCGCGACACGGACCCCAAGAACCCCGACGGCTGGATCGTCTGGGTCGCCATCGCCGACGTCGCCGCCTACGTCCGACCCAACTCAGCGCTGGACCGCGAGGCGCGCGACAAGGGCAACTCGACCTACTTCCCCGACCGCGTCGAGCCCATGCTGCCGGAGGTCCTGTCCAACGGCCTGTGCAGCCTGAAGCAGGGCGAGAACCGCGCCTGCATGGCCGTGCGCATGATCTTCGACAAGGACGGCAAGAAGACCGGGCACAAGTTCATGCGCGGCCTGATGCGGTCCCACGCCAAGCTCAGCTACGAACAGGCCCAGTCGGCCATCGACGGCCAGCAGGATGATGTGACGGGTCCGATCATGGACGCCATCCTCTATCCGCTGTGGAACGCCTATTCGACCATGCTGAAGGGCCGCCAGCGCCGCAGCCCCCTGGCCATCGAAAGCCCCGAGCGCCGCGTCATCATGGCTCCCGGCGGCGGCATCGCCGCCATCGAGCCGCGCAAGTCGCTGGAGGCCCACCGCCTGATCGAAGAGATGATGATCCAGGCCAACGTCTGCGCCGCCGAGACGCTGGAAAAGACGCGCACGCCGCTGATCTACCGCGTCCACGAAGCGCCCAGCCAGGAGAAGATCTTCAACCTGGCCGACTTCCTGCACACCATCGGCAAGCCCTGGAACAAGGGCGAACCGGCCAACACCAAGCGGTTCAACAAGCTGCTGGACGAGACTCGCGACGGCCCCCACGCCGAGGTGGTCAACGAGGTGGTCCTGCGCACCCAGATGCAGGCCGTCTATTCCCCGAACAATGTCGGCCACTTCGGTCTGCACCTGGACCGCTACGCCCACTTCACCTCGCCGATCCGGCGCTATTCCGACCTGATCGTTCACCGCGGCCTGATCCGCGGCCTGAACCTGGGCTCGGACGGCCTGACGGATCGCGAGATCGCCGAACTGACCGCCATCGCCGAGCAAGTGACGAGCACCGAGCGTCGCTCCATGGCCGCAGAGCGCGACGCCATGGACCGCTACATCGCCGCCTTCCTGGAAGACCACGTCGGCGCTACTTTCGGCGGACGCATCACCGGCGTCACCCGCTTCGGCCTGTTCGTGCGGCTGGACGAGACGGGCGCCGACGGTCTGGTGCCGGTTTCGACCCTGGGCAGCGAGTATTTCACCCACGACGACCGCGCCCACGCCCTGGTCGGCGAGCGCACCGGCAAGCGGTTCACCCTGGGCCGTCGCGTCGAGGTGAAGCTGATGGAGGCCACGCCCGTCACCGGCGGTCTGGTGCTGGAAATGGTGTCCGAGCCTGACCCCCGCGACCCCAACGCCCCGGCCCCGCGCTACGGCATCCGTGGCCGAAATGACCGCGGTGGGGGCGACGGCCCGCCCAAGCGTGGCAAGGGTCGCCCCGGCGGTCCCAAGCCCCGCAACGGCGTCAAGCCCTCCGGCGGGCTGAAGGGGGTTCGCAAGGGCAAGCGGAAGTGAAAACCAAACAATCCTGCTCCCTTCTCCCCTTGGGGGAGAAGGTGGGGCGCGGAGCGCCTCGGATGAGGGGACCATTTCAGCGCGCAAAACGGTTGACGTCGAGCGTACAGCTGGCCTCCCCCTCATCCGTCATGCTCCGCACGACACCTTCTCCCCCGGAGGGGAGAAGGACGAGAATTCACCCATGAAACCCCAGCCCTTCGACGCCGCTCAGGACCTCGCTGACGCCCCGCGCACCGGAGGCGGCCAGAAGCCCAAGGACGCCGCCACCCTGATCCTGACGCGCGGCGGCGATCGGCCCGAGGTGCTGATGGGCCGACGCGCGCCCGGCCATGTCTTCATGGCCTCGAAATGGGTTTTCCCCGGCGGGCGCATTGACCGATCCGACTTCACCGCCGCCGCGACGGGCGAACTGTCGTCAGACGTCGCCCGGCGGTTGGAGGCGGAAATGCCTGCCCGCCGCGCCCGCGCCCTGGCCCTGACCGCCGTGCGCGAGACGTTTGAGGAGACCGGGCTGATCCTGGGTCGCCCGGCCCCGCCCGCCTCCGTCGCCGGGCCGTGGCGCGAATACCGTCAGGCGGGCGCCCTGCCCGACCTGTCAGTCCTGTCCTACATCGCCCGCGCCATCACCCCGCCGGGCCGCACGCGGCGCTTCGACGCCCGCTTCTTCATGGCTCAGGTCGAGGGCCTGCGCGATCCCGACCGAATCGAGGGCTCAGGCGAACTGGACGAGATCGCCTGGCTGCCGCTGGACGAGGCCCGCGCCCTGGACCTGCCCGCCATCACCCGTTTCGTCCTGGGTGAGATGGCCGAGCGGCTGACTCACCCCGACCGTCCCCTGCCCTTCGTCCGCATGGTGCGCGGCCAGCATGTGGTTGAACACAGGGACTGACGCCTGTTTCCCTTCTCCCCACGGAGGGGAGAAGGCTCTCTCGTTCTTACTGGGCGACGGGCTTCTTCAGGTCGAACTCGACCCGGAAGTGGCGGTTGGGACGACGCAGCTCATAGGCGAACATCTGCGTCGGATGGACTTCCATCGCCCAGGTGTTGGTGGTCGAGACTGACGCATTGTTGGCGTTGAACAGGTCGATGGATTCCTGATCGACCGGGAACTCTTGCCGCTCGGCCGTGCCCGTCCCCGCCGTGTCGCCACCGTACCAGTGCAGGACATCGGTCGTGCCGTCGTCGTGGCGGTGATCGTGCTTCAGCCTCAGGCCCGTCGCCGTGCGCGTCACAACCCAGGTGCGCGAGCGGTCGGCGCCGACCCAGAAGGGAATGCGAATCTCTTCGGCCGAGCAGTCGCGCACGTGCATCAAGAGTCTCTGGCTGGCGAAGTCCGAATCGGCGGCGTTGGTAGTCACCACCCTGCCCTCAAACCGTTGGCCGCACAGGGCGCTCAGGTTCTTGAAGAAGGCGTCCTGAGCCGTCTCCGCGTGCGCGGCGGCGGGCAAGGCGGACAGGGTCAGGGCGGCGGCCGCAAGGGCGATCGAGGTCATGGCTTTCATTCCGGCAGCCTAGCCGCTAGAAGCCAATCCTCAACGTGACATCGCGGGCGTTGACTTTGATCTCCGCCTGAGTATGTTCCGCGCCTCTCGTTTCATGCGGCTTTCGCCGTCGCAAAGGTAATTCCGATGGCCAAACCGGCTTCCATCAAGATCCGCCTGAACTCCACCGCTGACACCGGCTTCTTCTACGTCACCAAGAAGAACGCCCGTACGATGACCGAAAAGATGGTCGTCAAGAAGTACGACCCCGTCGTCCGCAAGCACGTCGAGTTCAAAGAAGGCAAGATCAAGTAATGGCCTAACCGCCCGGAGCTGCGGCTCCCTTGATTGCATAATTCAAAACGCCCGGCTTTTCAGCCGGGCGTTTTTCGTTGTCCGATCAGCGGTTAAGCGGTTCAGGCCGCGCGGGCGACCACCTTGTTCCGGCCTGAAGCCTTGGCCTCATAGACTCCCTCGTCCGCCCGCTTCAGCAGGGCTTCGGGCGTATCCTCGACGCCGCTTGTCGCCGCTACGCCAACCGAAACGGTGATGTTCAGGTGAGCCTTTCCGTCCATGACTCGGAAGGGCGCTGCGCCGACGTCGCGCCTGATCCGTTCAGCGATCCGCTGGGCGTCTTCCAGCGTCGTGCCGGGCATGACCACGACGAACTCTTCGCCGCCGAATCGGCACGGCAGATCCACGGCTCGCACATTGGTCGCCAGACGCACCGAGAATTCGCGCAACACCTCGTCCCCGGCGTCATGGCCGAAGCCGTCGTTGACCGCCTTGAAGTGGTCGATGTCCAGCACCAGCACCGCCACCGGCTCGCCGCCGCGATTGGTGCGCGCCACCAGGGCTTGCAGCTGGTTGGTCATGTAGCGGCGATTGTGCAGGCCGGTCAGGGCGTCCGTGACGGCCATCTCCAGACTGTGGTCCAGCTTTTCGCGCAGGAAGTCGCCATAGCGCTTGCGCCGCACCTGGGTCCGCACCCGCGCCGACAGCTCCTCGGGGTCCACTGGTCGCGTCAGGATGTCGCTGGCGCCCAGGTCCAGAGCCTTCAGCAGCCGGGGCCGGTCCTGCGAATCCACAAGGGCCAGAATCGGCAACCGCCGCGTCGGCTCCTTCGAGCGCGCCTGGGCGATCAGCCTCAAGCCGTCGAAGCCTTCGGACGTGACATTGACGATCATCAGATCGACCGCCCCGCGCGCCACCTCCAGCGCCACGACGGGATCGGCCTCGACCAGGGGACGGTGCTCGACCGCCAGTTCCTGCGCCACCTTGGCCGCTTGCAGGGCGTTGTCGTCCACCACCAGAACGCGCCCGCCCGATCCCTTCAGCCGCGCTACGCCGGCGGTGTCGACGCCGACGCGTCGCCCGCTTTCCTCGCGCTCGCGCAGCTCGTCCATGACCATCTTCAGCCGGGTCAGGCTCTTGACCCGCGCCATCAGGATCACGTCATCCAGGGGCTTGGTCAGGAAGTCGTCGGCGCCCGCCTCAAGCCCCCGGATACGGTCATGCCGCCCGTCCAGCGCCGTCACCAGCACCACGGGAATATGCCGCGTCTTAGGCTCATCCTTGAGGCGGCGACAGGTCTCGAACCCGTCCATGCCGGGCATCATGACGTCCAGCAGTATCAGATCCGGCTGTTCCGCCATGGCCAGACTGATGGCCGTCAGCCCGTCGCCGCAGGTCAGGACATCGTAATATTCAATCGTCAGCTTGGCTTCGAGCAGTCGGACATTGGTCTCGACGTCGTCCACGACCAGGATGCGCGCACTCATGCCGCTACCCCAGATGCTTGCGGATCGTCTCGAGGAAGGACACCACCGAGATCGGTTTGGAGATATAGGCCTCGCAGCCGCCCTGCCTGATCCGCTCCTCATCGCCCTTCATGGCGAAGGCGGTGACAGCGATGACCGGGATATGGCTCAGCTCCTCATCGTCCTTGAGCCACTTGGTCACTTCCAGGCCGGAAATCTCCGGCAGCTGAATGTCCATCAGGATCAGATCGGGACGGTGCTGGCGCGCGATCGCTAGCGCCTGCAGCCCTTCGCGGGTCTGCAAGGTCTCGTAGCCTTGGGAATCGAGCAGATCATGAAAAAGCTTCATGTTCAGCTCGTTATCCTCGACGATGAGGACTTTCTTGGACATCCGCCACCCGGCTGTTTCGCCAACAATTTGCGCACGTGCGCAGGGCTTTTCGCCTTCTTCGGATGCACTGTGACGCGCGCAGTCTTAAGTTGAGATGAAGCTGAGGAACCGGAGTTCATTTTGAGCCTGAAGGCCGCCTGCCGCGACTGCCTGTGGACCGGCGACCGCAAGGTCGAGCGATGTCCTTCGTGCGCCTCGCGTCGGGTGATCGCCCACGATGAACTCGGCGATCTGACCATCGCCCATCTCGACTGCGACGCCTTCTACGCCTCGGTCGAAAAACGCGACCGCCCGGAACTGCGCGACAAGCCCGTCATCATCGGCGGCGGCAAGCGCGGCGTGGTCTCGACCGCCTGCTACGTCGCCCGCCTGCACGGCGTCGGCTCGGCCATGCCCATGTTCAAGGCGCTGAAGGCCTGTCCCGACGCGGTGGTCATCAAGCCCGACTTCCGCAAATACGTGGTCGAGAGCGAGCGCATCTTCGGCGCGGTGGGGCGGCTGACGCCCCTGGTCCAGACCCTGTCGTTGGACGAGGCCTGGATCGACCTGTCGGGTACAGAACGTCTCAACGGGGGCGCGCCCGCCTTCCAACTGATCCGGCTGCAGAAATGGATCGAGGAGGAGACCGGCCTGACCGTCTCCATCGGCCTGGCACCCAACCGCTTCCTGGCCAAGATCGCGTCGGAACTGGACAAGCCGCGCGGCTTCTCGGTCATCGGCGCGGCCGAGGCCAAGTCCCTGCTGGCCTCGCGTCCGGTCAACATCCTCCCCGGCGTCGGCCCGGTCTTCAGCCGCACCCTGCGCTCGGACGGCTTCGCTGTCGTGGGTGATCTGGCCGCCGCCGACGTCAAGGATCTGATCCGGCGCTATGGGGAGACGGGCCTGCGCCTCTACGACCTAAGCCACGCCCGCGACGCCCGCCCCGTGCGGCCCGACCACGACCGGCGCGGCATGAGCGCCGAGACCACCTTCAACGACGACCTGACCTCCGCCGAGGATCTGGAGGCCGAACTGTGGCCCCTGTGCGAGAAGCTGGCGTCCAAGGCGCGGCGAGACGGCGTGGCCAGCCGAGTGGTGGTGCTGAAGCTGCGCAAGGCCGACTTCAAAATCGTCACCCGCCGCATCACCCTGGCCGAGCCCGTGCAGACGGCGCGGGTGCTGTTTTCCGCCGGGCGCGACCTGCTGAAACCCGAACTGGGCGAGCCCTATCGTCTGATCGGCATCGGTCTGGCCGAGATCGCAGAGGCGGGCGCCGCGCCCGCCGGACTGTTCGCGACGCCTGAGACCCGCGCCCTGAAGACCGAAACCGCCATCGACGCCCTGCGCGCCAAATTCGGGGCCGCCGCCGTGGTCGCGGGCCGTGCGCTGAAGAAGCCCGGATGACGCGGACCGCTCGGCGCGCTACACCCCGCCCGAACCCCTCAACGGAGTCTCCGACATGAGCATCCACGCCCGCATCGCCGAACTCGGCATCACCCTGCCCGAGCCCGCCAAGCCGGTCGCCAGCTACGTCTCCTACGTCCAGTCGGGCAATCAGGTCCTGATCTCGGGCCAGCTGTCTAACGACGCCAATGGCGGCATCAAGGGCACTGTCGGCGTCGACGTGACCCCGGAGCAGGCCGCCGAGGCCGCCCGCCTGTGCGGCATCAACCTACTGGCCCAGATCAACGCCGCCGTCGACGGCGACCTGGATCGCGTCGTCCGCATCGTCAAGCTGGGCGGCTTCGTCCAGGCCGGACCGGACTTCATCGCCATCCCCGCCGTCATCAACGGTTGCTCGGACCTGATGGTCGAAGTCTTCGGCGACGCGGGCAAGCACGCCCGCTCGGCCGTCGGCGTCTACAAGCTGCCGCTCGGCTTCGCCGTGGAAATCGACGCCATCATCGAGGTGAAGTGAGCTTCACGCTTCAGGTTCACGACGGGATCGCCGACATAGGCCGGGACGCGTGGGACGCCTGCGCGGCCCCGACCGGCGATCCCTTCGTCTCCTACGACTTCCTGCACGCCTGCGAGGCGTCCGGCAGCGCCGCCCCGTCACAGGGCTGGGCGGCGCGCCATCTGTCCCTGCACGACGAAGGTGGCGCCGTGATCGGCGTCATGCCCCTCTATCTGAAGGGCCACAGCCAGGGCGAATACGTCTTCGACCACAGCTGGGCCGACGCCTACCAACGCGCCGGCGGCCGCTACTATCCCAAGCTTCTGGCCGCCGTGCCTTTCACGCCCGCGACGGGGCCGCGCTTTCTGGTGAAACCCGTCACCCCGGAAAGCCTGCAAGGCTTATCCGGGGCCGCCCAAGACGCAAACGGCGGCGCCCTTGGCGGTCCCGGCTCTGCGCTTCGCTCCGGCCGGGATGACGCGATCAGGGAGGCCCTGCTGCAAGGCGCCCTGACCCTGGTCGAGCGCCTCGGCGTCTCGTCTTTGCACGTCAACTTCCCGACGGAGCCGGAATGGCGCGCCATGACCGGGGCGGGCCTGCTGCCGCGCTGCGACATCCAGTTCATCTGGCGCAACGACGGCTATCAGACCTTCGACGACTTCCTCGCCGCCCTGTCGTCCAATCGGCGCAAGACCATCCGGCGCGAACGGCGAGAGGCGCAGGCCGAGCTCGACATCCGCGTCCTGACCGGGGCCGCGATCACCGAGGCCCACTGGGACGCCTTCTTCGAATTCTACATGGACACCGGCGACCGCAAATGGGGCCGCCCCTACCTGACGCGCGACTTCTTCGCCCGCGTCGGCGCGACCATGGCCGATCGTATCGCCCTGGTCATGGCCTTCAGAGACGAGACGCCCATCGCCGGCGCCCTGAACTTCATCGGCCGCGACGCCCTCTATGGCCGTCAGTGGGGCGCGCTGGAGGAGGTCCCCTTTCTTCATTTCGAGCTCTGCTATTATCAGGCCATCGACTTCGCCATCGCGCGCGGCCTGTCGCGGGTCGAGGCGGGCGCCCAGGGCGAGCACAAGATCGCGCGCGGTTACCTGCCCTCCCCCGTCTATTCCGCCCACTGGATCGCCGACCCTGCCCTGCGCGATCCCGTCGCCCGCTACCTCGACAACGAGCGCCCGGCGGTCGCGGCTGAGATGGCGGCGATGACGACGGACCTGTCGCCCTATCGCGCTCGCTGACAGGTCGTCGCATCGCGAAGTTCTACGGAACTTGCTGCGTCGCAATACGCTTCCCCTGTGAGTCTCCTCCTCACATCAGGAATCACCATGACCGATCAACGTATCGAAGCCGTCGCGACTGAACTTCAAGGCAAGGCCCAGAACGGCCTCGGCCGCCTGACCGGCGACAGCAAGCTGCAGGTTGAAGGCAAGCTGAACGAGGTCAAGGGCAAGGCGCTCGACGCCTATGGCCGCGTCATCGACGGCCTGGACGGCATGGTCGACAAGGCCCCCGTCGACCTGCGCGATCCGGCCCGCAAGGGCCTGGACTTCGCCCGCCGCAAACCCCTGCTGACGACCGGCATCCTCGCCGGCGCCGCCGTGCTGTTGGGCGCTCTGGGCCGTCGCCGCTAAAAGACGCAGACAAAGCGAACAAAAAAGGCCCGGGCGTTATGCCCGGGCCTTTCTCTTTGGGCCTGATAGAAGTCAGGCCGTTTCTTCTTCCTCTTCCTTCACCGCCGCGCCCTTGGTCGGGGTGATGTCGAAGGCGATCTTGCCGTCCTTCAGCTCGACCTTGACGTGTCCGCCGCGCGTCAGGCGACCGAACAGGATGTCGTCGGCCAGCGGCTTCTTGATGTGTTCCTGAATGACGCGGGCCAGGGGCCGTGCGCCATACAGTTCGTCGAAGCCGTTCTTGGCCAGCCAGTCGGTCGCTTCGTCGGTCAGTTCGATGGTGATGTTGCGGTCCGCCAGTTGGCCGTCCAGCTGCATCATGAACTTGCCGACCACCGAACGGATCGTCTCGGCGCCCAGCGGCTTGAAGGCCACGATAGCGTCCAGACGGTTGCGGAACTCCGGCGCGAACAGACGCTGGATAGCCTTGTCGTCCTCGCCCTCGACCTTGCCCCGGCCAAAGCCGATGGAGGCGCGGGCATTGTCGGCGGCCCCGGCGTTGGTGGTCATGATCAGGATGACGTTCCTGAAATCGACCTTCTTGCCGATGGCGTCGGTGAGGACGCCGTTGTCCATCACCTGCAACAGGATGTTGTAGACGTCGGGGTGGGCCTTCTCGATCTCGTCCAGCAACACCACCGAGTGCGGGTGCTGATCGACAGCGTCGGTCAGCAGGCCGCCCTGGTCGTGGCCGACATAGCCCGGAGGCGCGCCGATCAGGCGGCTGACCGTATGGCGCTCCATGTATTCCGACATGTCGAAGCGCTGCATCTCGATGCCAAGCGTGGCGGCAAGCTGCTTGGCCACCTCGGTCTTGCCGACGCCAGTGGGACCGCTGAACAGGAAGGCGCCGATGGGCTTGTTCGGATCACGCAGACCCGCCCGCGCCAGCTTCATCGCCGCCGACACCTGATCGATGGCCTGTTCCTGACCAAAGACCGCCCGCTTCAGATCAGTTTCCAGCTCGCGCAGAGATTCCGTGTCCGACTTCGAGACTGACTTCGGCGGGATGCGGGCCATCTTGGCGATGACGGCCTCGACCTCCTTCTGGCCGATGACCTTCTTGCGCTTGGACTCGGGCAGCAGCATCTGCGACGCCCCCGCCTCGTCGATCACGTCGATGGCCTTGTCCGGCAGTTTGCGGTCGGTGATGTAGCGAGCCGACAGATCGACCGCCGTGCGGATGGCGGCGTCGGTGTAGCGCAGCTTGTGGTGGGTCTCGTAGGTCGTCTTCAGCCCCTTGAGGATCTTCACCGTGTCCTCGATCGTCGGCTCGTTGACGTCGATCTTCTGGAAGCGACGCACAAGGGCGCGGTCCTTCTCGAAGTGCTGGCGGTACTCCTTGTAGGTGGTCGAACCCATGCAGCGCAGGCTGCCCGAGGCCAGAGCCGGCTTCAGCAGGTTGGAGGCGTCCATCGCCCCGCCCGAGGTCGCGCCGGCGCCGATCACCGTATGGATTTCGTCGATGAACAGGACTGCGTTCTCATGCGTCTCCAGTTCCTTGACGACCTGTTTCAGCCGCTCCTCGAAGTCGCCGCGATAGCGGGTGCCAGCCAGCAGCGCCCCCATGTCGAGCGAGTAGATGGTGGCGTCCTTCAGAACGTCGGGCACCTCGCCATTGACGATCTTGCGGGCCAGGCCCTCGGCGATAGCCGTCTTGCCGACGCCGGGGTCGCCGACCAGCAGAGGGTTGTTCTTGGTACGGCGGCACAGGATCTGGATCGAGCGTTCGACCTCGGCATGACGGCCGATCAGGGGATCGATCTTGCCCTTGCGCGCCTTCTCGTTGAGGTCGACGCAATAGGCCTCCAGCGCCTCTCCGCCCGACTTCACAGCGGCGGCGTCCTCGGCCTCCTCGGGGGAGCCCTTGGCGGGTCGGGTCTCGGTCGCGCCCGGCTTCTTGGCGATGCCGTGGGCGATGAAGTTGACCGCGTCATAGCGCGTCATGTCCTGCTCTTGCAGGAAGTAGGCGGCGTGGCTTTCGCGCTCCGAGAAGATGGCGACCAGGACATTGGCCCCCGTCACTTCTTCGCGGCCCGACGACTGGACGTGGATGACCGCGCGCTGGATCACGCGCTGGAAGCCCGCTGTCGGCTTGGCGTCGTCGCCATCGGCCGTGGCCAGGGCGGCCAGGTCGTTGTCGACGTAGAGGGTCAGCGCGGTTTTCAGCGCCACGAGATCCACATTGCAGGCCGTCATGACCGCCGACGCATCCGTGTCGTCGATCAGGGCCAGCAGCAGGTGTTCCAGCGTGGCGTACTCGTGCCGACGCTCGTTCGCATAGCTGACCGCGCGGTGCAGGGTCTCTTCGAGAGGACGAGAAAAGGAGGGCATGGGAAGGATCCTCTCAGTCTTTTTCCATCGTGCATTGCAGAGGATGCTGGTGACGGCGCGCCGTCTCGACCACCTGGGCGACCTTGGTCTCGGCCACTTCGTAGGTGAAGACGCCGCAAACCCCGACGCCATGCTGATGCACATGCAGCATGATGCGGGTCGCGTCTTCGCGGCTCTTCTGGAAGAACCGCTCCAGCACATAGATGACGAACTCCATGGGGGTGTAGTCGTCATTCAGAATCAGCACCCGATAGAGCGAGGGCCGCTGAAGCTTCGGCTTTGTTTCGGTGACGACGGCGGCGCCTGCGCCTCCGCCTTGTTCACCTGGCCGTCTCGTAGGCATTCGTTGTCCGTACTTCGGGGAGAGTCGATGGTTCAGATAGGCAATGATGGCCTGATTTGTAGGGGCGTCCAGTCACAGGGTGCGTGAGCAGCCCAGCTAACCAAAGATTCACGGGACATCGACGAGCCGGGATCGCACCAATGGGCCTCGAATTCGCCTCGATGGACGCCCTCATGACCCTGATCGCTGGACTTATCGCCGCACTGGCTCTGGCGCAGACCCCTGCCGCTGCGCCCGTCATCCCGGACGAGGCGAAGCTGATGCCGATCATCGCCGAGCGCGACACAGCTCTGTTCAGCACCATGTTCGACCGCTGCGATCCGGCGGCCCTGGCCGATCTGGTGACAGACGATCTGGAATTCTACCACGACCGAGGCGGGCTGACGGCGACACGGGCCGTCTTCGTCGCCGACTACGCCAAGGGTTGCGAAGCGCGAAAAGCCCTCGACGCCTGGCGCTCGCGCCGCGAACTCGTGCCCGGCTCGATGCGCGTCTTCGCCATCCCCGGCGTCGGCGCCGTCGAGGAGGCCAGTCATCTCTTCTATGAGCGTCAGGGCGACGGGCCGGAAACCCTGGTCGGTCGCGCCCGCTTCTCGATGCTGTGGCGGCTGGAGGACGGCCACTGGCGTCTGGCCCGCGCCTTCAGCATCGACCACGCGCCAGCATCCGACGCTGCGCCCTGAGGATGCAAAAAGGCCCCGACGTTTCCGCCGGGGCCAGATTGTACGCTTACTGAAAATCGTCAGGCTTAGCGGGCGGCCTGGAAGCTCTCGACGGTCGCGGTGACGCGCTCGTTGATCGGCTTGAAGCTGTCCTTCATCGAGGCGGTGAAGATCTCGGTCGCCTTGCCGAACTGGGCCAGATAGGCCTCGGCGGCCGACTTGGCCCACGAGGTCTGCAGTTCGACCAGTTCCTGCACCGAACGGGCCTGGCTCAGGGACTGGGCGGCGGCGACGCCGTCTTCCCAGCTCTTCTTGGAGAAGGCGAGCGTCTCTTGCGACAGGGCCTCGGCGCCCTTCTGGGCGGCGGCGGCCGACTCGACGACGGCTTCGAGGTTCTTCTTGCCGTGCGCATTCAGCTCGGTCAGCGAGGCGACGGACTTGTCCACGCCTTCGCGGAAAGCCTTGGCGCCCGCAGCCTGGATGTTCTCTGCCTGGGCCTTGGCCTTGGCGGTGTTCTGTTCGACGGTCTTCTTAACAGTCTCGGCGGCGTCAGCCATTGGGACTCTCCTGAAGCGATAAAGGGTCTCGCGAAGAACGGCGTTCATCGCGACAGGGGTCATATGGTGCATGTGCGAAGTGACTTCAAGTGAAAATTGTGCGACGCAACATATGAACGCCGATCACCCTTGACGGCCAAGCCGATCACAACTCCGTTGACGGCTTGTTTACCCTCTCGAAACCCGCAGAGCCGATGTTAGCCTTTGTAACGCGCGGTGATCAGGGTCGTCATCGCGCCACAGTGACGAGGCTAGTAGATTGACCATGAACGCCGTATTCCGCCGTCGCTTCCTGGCCGCCCTTGTTCTGGGCGGCGTGGTTCTCACGCCAGCTCTCGGCGCGCCGCCGCCGGTCGCCCAGTCCTCGGACAACTCACGCTACGCTTCCATCGTGGTCGACGCCGCCTCGGGCGAGGTGCTGTTCTCGCGCTTCGCCGATGCCCGGCGCTACCCTGCCTCCATCACCAAGGTCATGACCCTGTACCTGGTTTTCGAGGCGCTTGAATCCGGCAAGGTCAAACTGACCGACAATCTGACGGTCTCGCCTCGCGCCGCCTCGCAACCGCCGTCGAAGCTGGGCCTGGCCGCTGGTCAGTCGATCAGCCTGGACGACGCCATGAAGGCCACGGCGGTCCGCAGCGCCAACGACATGGCCGTGGTCCTGGCCGAGCACATCGGCGGCTCCGAGGCCCAGTTCACCGCCCGCATGACGGCCAAGGCCCGCGAACTGGGTATGGACCACACGCGCTTCACCACCGCCAACGGCCTGCCCGACACGCGTCAGGCGACCACGGCGCGCGACCTGTCGATCCTTAGCCGCGCGGTGATGCGCGACTACCCGCAGTACTATCGCTACCTCGGCCTGCACGACTGGTACTACAACGGTCGCGACTATCGGAACACCAACGGCCTGCTGGCCACGAACCGCGGCTACGACGGCATCAAGACCGGCTTCACCAACGCCTCGGGCTATAACCTCGCCGCCTCCTCGGTGCGGGACGGCAAGCGGATCATCACCATCGTCATGGGCGGCCGCTCGACCGCCAGCCGCAACGCCCACGTCGCCGAGCTGATGGACACCGGCTTCGAAGTCCAGCGCCGCCGCGGCCAGGGCGAGCGCATCCAGGTGGCCCAGGCCTTCTTCGAGCAGCGCGGATACGGCATCAGCGCCGATCCCAACCCGCCGGTTGAATACGCCTCGGCCTCAAGCGAAGACGGCGAAGGCGTGGGCGCGACCGCTGTGGCCTATGTCGCCGGCCCGCCCCCCGCCAACCTGCCGACCCAGGTGACGCCGCCGCCCTCGGCCAGAGCCGCCGCAGCCCCTCGCGCCACGGCGCCGGCCCAGCGCGCGGAAGCCCCGCGCACGCCCGAAAACCTGACCGCCTCGCTCAACGGCGGTTCTTCATCGTCCACACGCCGCGTCTCTTCCGCCGCCACGCCCGCACGCACCCCGTCTCGCGAAGCCGCCCGCACCCCGGCCGGTCGCTGGACGGTTCAGGTCGGCGCCTTCCGTGACGAGGCCGTAGCGCGCACCTGGCTGAACGATGTCAGCCGCCGCTTCCGCACCCAGTTCACAGAGGCGCAACGCGACGTTCAGAACGCCGACGGCTGGTACCGCTCGCGCTTCACCGGCATGACCCAGGCCGCCGCCGAAGCCGCCTGCGAGACCCTGGGCGAACGCCGCGTCACCTGCATGGTCATTCGCCCCAGCTAGATGCCCCTGCCCTGACCGTTGCGCCAACCGCCCTCGGCCAGACGCCGGGCGTAGTCGGCCACGTCCGACGGCCAGGCCTCGATGGCGGCGTCAAACGCCGCCCAGTCGCCCGCGAACAGCATCCGCGTCGCCTCCTCATAGCCGGGCTGGTCGCCCGCCATGGCCGTCATGAAGCGATAGGCGGCCTCGCGGCTGGCGCGCACGCGATCCGGCCCTTCAGCCTCGCGCAGGGCGTTTTCCACCAGCTTCCGCAGCGCCACAGACGCTCCGCCCGGCTGGGCCGCCAACCAGTCCCAGTGACGCGGCAGCAGGGTCACTTCGCGCGCCGTGACGCCCAGCCTGGGCCGCCCCGGCCCTCGCTTCTCGACCGGCTCTGACGGCGCCAAACGCGCCAGAACCGCGTCCAGATCGCCGCGCAGATCAAACTCGACCGGACGGGCGTGGGCGTCGTCGAACACCAGCACCACCTCACCCGCGTCGTGCGCGGCCTTGACGGCAGCGGCGACCTGGGACGGCGCGCCCGAAGCGATCATGCGATCTCCGGCGAAAGCGGTGCAGGCAGCGGTGGTCATCGTCAGTTCCTCGAAGGGCTGCGACGATTTATCCGGGCAAAAAATGCGCGTCAATATTACCCGGATTTATTTACCGCGAGCGTTCGCCGCTGCTGAACGCGCCGGCGACCCAGCTGACCAGTCCGGTGATGATGGCCGCGCCGATCCCGGCCCACAAGCCATCGACAACGAACCCGCCCAGGAACCAAGCCGTCAGCCCGATCATCGCCGCGTTCACCACCAGCAGGAACAGGCCCAGCGTCACAATGGTCAGCGGCAGGGTCAGGATGACCATGATCGGCCGCACGATGGCGTTGACCAGACCCAGCAGAACCGCCGCCGCGACCAGGCTCCCGGTCGAGGTGAAGTCCACCCCCGGCACGATCTGGGCCGCCAGCCACAGCCCCAGGGCGGTGACGACGGCTTGAATGATGAAACGCAGCATGGAAGGCGATCTCCGTGAACCTTGACCATATAGTGCCTCAGATGGCGTTTCGCTCCCGTGCGAAATTCGCCCTGCCCTGCTAGCCTCGACGCGACACCTCTGACGGAGCCTCCCCATGAGCCTTCACGGCGCCTACGACCCCGACAACATATTCGCCAAGATCCTGCGCGGCGAGATCCCCAGCGTGAAGGTATGGGAAGACGACGACGTCCTGGCCTTCATGGATGTCTTCCCCCAGTCCGAAGGTCATGTCCTGGTGGTGTCCAAGACCTCGCAGGCGCGCAATCTGCTCGAGATCGAGCCCGAGGTCCTGACCAAGCTGACCGTCGCCGTTCAGCGCACCGCCCGTGCGGTGGAAAAGGCGCTGAAGCCGGACGGTCTCAGCCTGATGCAGTTCAACGGCGAAGCGGGCGGCCAGACCGTCTTCCACCTGCATTTCCACATCATCCCGCGCTGGGGCGACCGCGCCATGAAGGGTCACGGCCACGCCCCCATGGCCGAGGCCGAACAGCTCCAGGCCCTGGCCGCCCGGATCGCCGCCGAACTGGACTGACTACAGCGGGCCTTTGAAGATGAAGAAGGCCCCGCCCGCGATCAGCGAAAAGCCGACCAGATGGTTCAGGGTCAGCTTTTCGCCGAGGTAGAGCACCGAGAAAACGGCGAAGACCAGCAGGGTGATCACCTCCTGCATGGTCTTCAACTCGGCCGCCGAATAGACCTGATGGCCGATGCGGTTGGCGGGCACGGCCAGGCAGTATTCAAAGAAGGCGATACCCCAGCTCAGGATCACCACGATCCACAGCGGCTTGGCCCCGAATTTCAAATGCCCGTACCAGGCGAAGGTCATGAAGACGTTGGACAGGGCCAGCAAAAGGATCGGCGTGAGGTAGGGCGTCATCGGCATGCGCGGACTGTGCTTGCGTCCTGACGATTCCACCAGCATAAGGCGCCAACGGCCGGCTTAGCTCAGTTGGTAGAGCGCCAGTTTTGTAAACTGGATGTCGCGGGTTCGATTCCTGCAGCCGGCACCATCCTCTTCGGCCGCCTCCCTCCATGACCGAGACGACCAACAAGCTGGGCCACAAGATCGGGGCGCGCGGGGCGCGAACCCGTAGGGCCATCCTTGACGCGTTGCGCGGCCTTCTGAACCATCGGCATCTGGGCGAAATCCGCGCCGCTGACGTGGCCCTGGCGGCGAGCGTTTCCGCCCCGACCTTCTACACCTACTTCAAGTCCGTCGAAGAAGGGCTGCTGATCCTCTGCGAAGAGGCCGGCGAGGACTTCCAGCGTCTGGCCAAGCATATTCACGCCGACTGGACCGGCGACCGCGCCTTCGAGGCGGTGCGCGCCTATGTGCTGGAAGTGCTGGCTCTGTGGGGCGACCACGGGCCGGTGCTGCGGGTCGAGCATATGCTGGCGGACAAGGGCGAGCCCGAATTCGCCGAAAGCCGCATCAGGCGGATGCGCCGACTGCACCTGGCGCTGGAACGCCGCATCGCCCAGGCCAAGGCCAACGGCATGCACCCCCAGGGCCTGAGTCCCCGCCTGACCTCCTACGAGACCGCCAATCTGGTGGAATCCGTCGCCGCCGGCTTCGCCCTGATGCGCCGCGCCGACACCGCCGAGGCCATCGTCGACACGACGGCCCATATCGTGGTCAAGCTGACGACGGGACGCTGACGCCCCCAAAAGGCGTCAGCTTCATTCCTGGTGGGCCGCGGTCAGAAGGCTCCGCCTTGACTGCTGCGCGCCGCCCTTCGGGTCTCGACCCGACGCGGCCTTATCGCCTCAAGCAGCGCGAAGCGCGTTAGGCCGCCAAGATGCCTAACCCCCGCCCAGCGCCACCGCCGTATGATAGACGATGAAGGCGCCCAGGTAGGCCAGGCCGAACATGTAGCCCACCATGATCAGAGTCCACTTCATCGAGCCGGTCTCGCGGCGCACGACGCCGATGGTCGGCAGGCACTGCGGCGCGAAGACGTACCAGGCCAGGAAGGCCAGACCCGTGGCCAGCGACCAGTCCGCCGACAGGACCGAGGCCAGGGCGCCGACGTTCTCTTCAGCGCCAGCGACAGCATAGACCGTCCCCAGGACCGCCACGGCGACTTCGCGCGCCGCCATGCCGGGCACCAGGGCCACGACCATCTGCCAACTGAAGCCGATGGGGGCGAAGATGGGCTCCAGCGTCTTGCCGATCATGCCGGCGAAGGAATAGTCGATGGCCGGTCCCGTCGCGCCTTCCGGCGGATAGGGGAAGGTCGACAGCGCCCAGACGATGATCATCAAGGGCAGGATGATCTTGCCCGCGCGACGCATGAAGATCTTGGCGCGCAGCCACAGATTGAACAGCACGCTCTTGATGTCGGGGATCTTGTAGGCCGGCAGCTCCATCATGAAGGGCTCGACCGCGCCACGCCAGAAGACCTTGCGGATGACCACCGAGACCAGAAGCGCGCTGATAATGCCGGCGGCGTAGAGGCCGAACATGACCAGACCTTGCAGGCTGACGAAGCCCCAGACCGTCTCGTTCGGAATGAAGGCGGCGATGATCAGGACATAGACGGGAATCCGCGCCGAACAGGTCATCAGCGGCGCGATCAGGATGGTGGTCAGCCGGTCGCGTTTCGCCTCGATCACCCGCGTCGCCATGATGCCGGGAATAGCGCAGGCGAAGCTGGACAGCAGGGGAATGAAGGCGCGGCCATGCAGCCCTGCCCCGCCCATGATCTTGTCCATCAGGAAGGCCGCACGCGCCATGTAGCCGAAGTCTTCCAGCACGATGATGA
The DNA here is from genome assembly GCF_003350205.1 of Brevundimonas bullata. Lineage (GTDB taxonomy): Bacteria > Pseudomonadota > Alphaproteobacteria > Caulobacterales > Caulobacteraceae > Brevundimonas > Brevundimonas bullata. The sequence goes on from NZ_QLLC01000005.1 coordinate 102,852, forward strand.
ACAGGAAGATGATCATAATCTGCGGCAGGAAGACCAGGACGCTGCCCACCCCGCCGATCAGGCCGTCGACGATCAGGCTTTGCAGCAGGCCGTCGGGCACGACCGCCGCGACCCAGCCGCCGACCAGGGCGAACAGGGCCTCGATGCCGTCCATCGCGGGCGTGGCCCAGGTGAAGACCGCCTGGAACATGACGAACAGGACGCCCAGCAGGATCACCAGCCCCGCGACCGGATGCAGCAGGACGCTGTCGATCTTGCCGGTCAGGGTGTCCGGCCGCTCTGGCGCGCGGACGCAGGCCTTCATGATGCGCTCGGCCTCGCGGTGGGCGGCGCGGATTTCTGTGGCGGACGGCGCATGCCATTCGCTGTGGGTCTCGCCCACGGCCAGATCGGCCTGTCCTTGCGCGGCGGCGACCAGTTCGGCGATGCCGCGCTTGCGCGTCGCCACGGTCGTGACCACCGGCGCGCCGATCTCGGCCGACAGCTTCTCGAGGTCGATACGCAGACCCTGACGCTGGGCGATATCGTACATGTTCAGCGCCAGCACCATCGGCCGCCCGACCTGCTTCAGCTCCAGCGCCAGACGCAGGACCAGCCGCAGGTTGGTGGCGTCGGCGACGCAGACCACCACGTCCGGCGGCGTCTCGCCCGGCAGAGCGCCCAGAACGGCGTCGCGTGTGACTTCCTCGTCCAGGCTGCGCGCGCGCAGGGAATAGGTGCCCGGCAGGTCCAGCACCGACAGGCTGCGGCCGTCGGCGGCGTGGATGCGGCCTTCCTTACGCTCGACGGTCACGCCGGCGTAGTTGGCGACCTTCTGGTGGGCGCCGGTCAGGGCGTTGAACAGAGCGGTCTTGCCGCTGTTGGGATTGCCGACCAATGCGATACGGGCGGTGCGAACGGCCATGTCCATCAGAGGCCTCCCTCATCAAGACGAATGGTCAGACTGGCCGCCTCATGCCGACGCAGGGCTACCCGCATATCGTCCACCTTGATGGCGATGGGGTCGCGACCGAACAGGCCTTCGTGCAGCAACTCGACGTGCGCGCCCTCGACAAAACCCAGCTCCAGCAGGCGACGCTCCAGCTCGATCTCGTGATCCTGATGGTGGCAGTGCGTGCCGACCTGAACGATGACGCCGCGGTCGCCGCGACGGGCCTGGCTGAGTTTGATGGTGTCGGTCATGGCGCTCATTACGACGGCGCCCGGCGCCGCTCACTTAAGTTGACAGTGATTATCAGCTGCGAACGGTTCGCGTCCAGTAACGATAACCGGCGCCGTTGCGACTAAACGCCCATCGGCTATCAAGGACGTCTGGCCTATGGAGTCCGGCATGCGCACCACCCTTATCCTTTCCTCCGTCCTGACCGCCTCGCTGGCCCTGGCCGCCTGCGGCGAAACCTCAGCGCCCGCTGCCGATGCGACGCCCAAGGCCCCGCCGCCGCCCGCTCTGACTGAGGCTGAAAAGGTCGCCGTTCTGGCCGCCCTGCCCGCCCCCTATAACGCCGGCGACCTGGAGAACGGCCGTCGCGCCTTCGCCCGCTGCCGCTCCTGCCACACGATTACACCGGGCGGCCCGAACATGGCGGGCCCGAACCTCTACGGTGTCTTCGGACGGCAAGCCGGGGCGCTGGACAAGTACAGCTACTCGCACGCCCTGCGCACGGCGGGCTTCACCTGGGACGCCGAAAAGCTGGATCACTGGCTGGAAAACCCCAAGACCTTCCTGCCCGGCAACAAGATGACCTTCGCCGGCCTGCGCGACGCCACGGACCGCCGCGACGTCATCGCCTTCCTGAAGGTGGAAACCGGCTATGCCCCCGAAACGGCGAAGGCCGCCGCTGTCGCGACGGCCCCCGCTTCCTGATCTTTAGCCTTAAGCGCCCTACCCCGGACTCATGTCCGGGGTCTTGCCCTCGGCGATCTCCTGGGCCTCCCATTCCTCGATCTTGCGCGCGGTATATTCCGGCGACCGGGTGAAGCGCGCCAGCACGCCATAGATGACCGGCACCACGAACAGGGTCAGGACGGTGGCGAACATGGCCCCCGAGAAGATGACCACGCCGATGGTCTGACGGCTGCCCGCGCCCGCGCCTTGCCACAGCACCAGCGGCAGGGCGCCGAAGGCCGTCGCAATCGAGGTCATAATGATCGGACGCAGACGCAGCGCCGACGACTCGATGATGGCTTCGCGAATGGACCGGCCCTGATCGCGCAACTGGTTGGCGAACTCGACGATCAGGATGCCGTTCTTGGCTGCGACCCCGATCAGGATGATCAGGCCGATCTGGCTGTAGATGTTCAGGCTGGAGCCCGCCATCAACAGACCGAACAACCCGCCCGCCGCCGCCAGGGGCACCGTCAGCATGATGACCGCCGGGGTGATCCAGCTTTCGAACTGGGCCGCCAGCACCAGGAAGACCAGCAGCAGAGCCAGGGCGAAGGCCCAGCCCACGGCGCTGCCCGCCTCCTGTTGATCGCGCGCCGCGCCGCCCCAACGGATCGTCGCCAGACCCTGCGGCTGCTTGGCGACCTCTGCGTTCAGGAAGGTGATGGCGTCGTCGATGGTCATGCCGGGGTTGAGGTCGGCCTGCAGCGAGATGGCCCGCTGGCGATCCAGACGACGGCGATCAGGCGTATCGCCCGAGGTCTGGGTCGTGACCACCGCCGACAGCGGCACCAGCTGCCCGGCCCCGGTCGAGACATAGAGGGCCTCAAGGTCGGCCACTTCGCGGCGGTTGTCGCGCTCGGTCTGCAGGATGACGTCGTATTCCTGACCGCCCTTGATGTAGGTGGTGGCGCGACGCGACCCGAACATGGTCTCCAGGGTCCGGCCGATCTGCTGCGATGACACGCCCAGAGCCGCCGCCTTCTGCGGATCGACATCGACCAGCAGACGCGGCGCGTTCGGCTCATAGTTCAGGCGCGGACGCGAGAAGCCGGGGTTCTCCTGCGCCGCCGCCAGGATGGGCTGGAGCCAATCATAGATCGGGCCATATTCGGAGCCCGTGACGATCATCTCGATCGAGTTCGAGTTGCCGCCGCCGCGCTGGAAGGCGCCGGGGGTCGAGGCGTTGACCTGGGCGTCGGTCTGACCGCGCAGCTTGCCGTTCAGTTCCTGGGCGATTTCATCGGCCGAGCGTTTGCGCTCGGACCAGTCCTTCAACGTCAGGCTGGCGTTGCCGGAGTTGTAGCTGCCGCCGCCGAATCCAGGCGCCGAAACCAGATAGGAATCGACCTCGCCGTTTTCCTTGTACTCGGCCAGGATCGGCTCCAGCCCCAGCATGATCTTGCGGGTGTAGTCATAGCCGGCGCCTTCCGGCCCCTGCACGCGAATGCCGACGCGGCCCCGGTCCTCGGGCGGCACCAGTTCATTGGGCAGGGTCAGGAAGATGCCCCCGGCCCCGGCCGCCACCAGAACGATCAGCCCGACCACGCCGCCCACGGCAGCACGACGCCCCAGCAGAGCGTTCAACGAGTTGGCGTAAGAGGTCTTCAGCGCGTCCATGGCCCGGTCGACCCGACGCGCGACCCAGCCGCCGGTGTGAGCAGGCTTCAGGATCTTGGACGCCAGCATGGGCGACAGGCTCAGCGCCAGGAAGGCCGAGAAGGCCACGGCTGCGGCGATGGCCGCCGCCAGTTCGACGAACAGACGCCCCACATAGCCTGGTAGGAACAGCAGCGGCGCAAACACCGACAGCAGCACCACGGTCGTCGCCACGACGGCGAAGAAGACCTGACGCGCCCCGCGCTCGGCCGCGACCAACGGCGGTTCGCCCAGGTCCAGGCGGCGCTGAATATTCTCGACCACGACAATGGCGTCATCGACCACCAGGCCGATGGCCAGCACCAAGGCCAGCAGGGTCAGGAGGTTCAGAGAAAAACCGAGCGGCGCCAGAACGATGAAGGTCGCCAGCAGGCAGATGGGCGCCACCACCGACGGGATGATCGCCGCCCGCAGACTGCCCAGGAAGATGAAGTTGACCAGGGCCACCAACGCCATCGAAATACCGATGGTGATCCAGACCTCGTCAATGGCGTGAGAGGTGAAGACCGAGTTGTCCGAACCGATCTCCAGCGTCGTGTCGGGCGGCAGGGTCGGCTGCACCTGCGCCATCAGGGCGCGCACGCCATCGGAAATGGCCAGGTCGTTCGACTGGGCCTGACGCGTGACGGCCAGGCCGATCTGATCCAGACCATTGCCGCGGAACATTCGACGCGCCTCGGACGGCGCTTCCTCGACACGGGCGATGTCGCCCAGACGCGTGACATAGGCGGCGTTGCCCAACAGGGCGCCGGTGACGCCGTTGGTCATGGCGGTCGTCGCCCCCGCCAGCGTGCCGGAGGCCTGGGCCCCCGTGGCGGTCGAGGCCGAACCCCGCGTCCCGATGGGAAGCTGGGCGAAGTCGGCGGGCCGCGCATAGGTGCGGGCGACGCGGACGGTGTAGTCCTTCTGCGTCGATTCCAGCGAACCGGCCGGCAGCTCGACGTTCTGGTTGGTCAGGGCGGTTTCGACGTCGCTGACCGTCAGACCGCGCGCGGCCATGGCGGCGGCGTCCAGCCAGATGCGCATGGCGTAGCGCTGCTCGCCATAGATCTGCACCTGGGCCACCCCCGGCACGGTGGCGAAGCGGTCCACCAGATAGCGGTCGGCGTAGTCGGTCAGCTCCAGACGGTTCATCGTCGTGGAGCGCAGGAACATGACCATGATCGGTTGGCTGTCGGAATCGGCCTTGGCCACTTCCGGCGGGTCCGCCTGATCCGGCAGACGCCCGACCACGCGCGAGATGCGGTCGCGCACGTCGTTGGCGGCGTCGTCGATGTTGCGGTCCAGCGAGAACTCGATGTTCACATTGGAACGGCCGTCGCGGCTGGACGAATTGATGCGCTCGACGCCCTGGATGCCGGCGATCTGCTGCTCGATCGGCTCAGTGATCCGGCTCTCGATGACCTCGGCGGAGGCCCCGGCGTAGCTGGTGCTGACCGACACCACCGGCGGATCGACGTCCGGCAGTTCCCGAACCGGCAGGAAGAAGAAGGCCGCCAGCCCGATGACGCACAGGACGATGGCCGCCACCGCCGCAAAGACGGGGCGCCGAACCGAAAGATCAGACAGCATCATTTGCGGGCCGCCTCGGCGGTCGGCGTTCCGGCCTTCTGACCGTTCTTGTCGCTGGCGGCGCCGACGCGGACGGGCGCGCCCGGTTGAATGCGGTTCAGGCCCGAGGCCACAACGCGATCATTGCTGTCCAGCCCCGACAGGATTTCAACATAGCCGCCCTCGACGGCGCCGGCCTGGATTTCGACGCGTTGAGCCGTCGTGCCGTTTTCGCCGCGTGCGATGCGATAGACGAAGGCGCCCTGGCCTTCATACTGAACCGCGGCCTCGGGCACCGCCAGGCTCTGGCGCCGGCCCTGCTGCACGGCGACGCGCATCATCATGCCGGGACGAATGCGACCGCCCGGATTGGCGAACTCGGCGCGCGCGATTACGGCGCGGGTCTGCTCGTTGATCCGTGTGTCCAGCAAGGCGATGCGGCCCGAGAAGCTCTCGCCCGCATAGGCGTCAGCCGAGGCGACCAAAGGCGTGCCGACCTGCAGCACGCCCAGGTAACGTTCCGGCATGGGGAAATCGACGCGAATGGCGCTGGTGTCGTCCAGGGTGGTGATGACGGACCCCGGCGAGATCAGCGTCCCAGGCGTCACCGTGGTCAGACCCAGAACCCCTGTGAAGGGAGCCCGGATGACCCGGTCGCCGCGACGGGCTTCCGCAGCAGCCACGGCGGCGCGGGCCGACTGCAAGGCCGTCTCGGCGGTCTCGGCGGTCACGCGCGGCGCGACGCCGCGTTCGGCCAGGATCTTGTAGCGATCATATTCGCGCTGCGCCTGCGTCAGCTGGGCCCGCGCCTGGATCAGGTCAGCGTCCTCTTCACGCGCCTGAAGCTCGACCAGGGGCGTCCCCGCCGCAACCCGCTGACCGTCCGTGAACATGACCCGCGTGATCAGTTGGGTCGTGTTGGAGGTGATGTTGACCGACTTGCGGCTGCGCGCCACGCCCAGGACCCGGATCTGATCGGCGAACTCGCGCGGGATCACGACCGCCTCAGCCACCACCTGACCACGTCCGCCGCCCGGACCGCCGCCGGGGCCGCCCCGACCGGGACCGCCTGCGCCGCCCTTGCTGTCGTCAGCGAGCGTGATCTTCAGAACCGCCGCCAGGACCATGAGTCCAACCAGACAGGCCGCAGCGATGATGAAAAAATGGCGTTTGAACACGCGACGCAGTCTCCCCGACGACAAGCGGTCCCGCTTAACGGGTCGCGGTCGTTACGCAAATAAAGTTCCTGTAACGTTGGCGCGTTCGGTTTCCGTCGCGGAAATCCGCGTCAAAAACGGCGCCAGACCCCGACGACGGGCCCGCCGGCCACGGGCGTTTCTCGGCCAGCGACCGCCTGACGCCATCCGGCCTGAAGGCTCCAGGGACCGAAATCCCGGACGACAGACAACTCGACTGACAGCCAGCGCGCGCCGTCCCCGTCCACCGCTCCGCCGAACCCTTGCGCCATCACCATCCAGTTCTCGCTGACGTGCGCCCCCGCTGTGACGTCCAGCCGCACCTCGTCCGGCAGGCCCTGACGCCAGCGCCGCGCGACCTGCGCCTCTACGAAACTGCGTTGCGGCATCCACTTTGCGCCCGAGCCGTCGATCGCACGTCCGGCCAGCAGCCGCGCCTCCCAGTCGCTGTCGCCGGCCCCCGGCTGGGCGTAGCCCGCGTTGCGCCCCGCCCCGCCCTGGGCATAGCCCGCATAGACGGCCACGACATTCGCTTCGTCCCGATACGCCTGCCACCGCGCGCCGATCTCGAGCGGCCCGCGCCCCTCGTAGTCGGCATAGTCGTCGCGCCCCGACTGCCAATCTCCCTTGAACTGCAGGGTCAGCCGGTCGCTCACGCCGTACTCGACAAACAGCGACGCCGCACGGTCCACGCGTTCCGCCGGCAGGTCCGTCCGACCACCGGGGCCGAACTGCTGGTCGGCCCGCATGTCCTCGTATTTCACAATCGCCTGCCCGTGCCCCTTGGGCAGGTTCCACGCGCCGGCCCCGGCCTCAGATGCGACCGCAAGCCCCGCCAAACCGATCAGCAGCCCCCCGACTGCTCTCACACGTCGTAGCCCGGAGATTTTCGCTCCAGCTGACGCAGGGCGCCCGGCCAGGCCAGGGCCGAGATAAAGCCGATCCCGCGTCCCTGATCCTTCGTCTCGGCCTGGGCGGCGTCCGGCGCGATCAGCACCTGATCGCGTCCGCCCGACAGGGCCGCGACCTGCTGGGCGCAGGCCCGCTCCAGGAAGAAGATCCCCACCCAGGCCTGGGCGGCCGTCTCGCCGACCGCCATCGTGCCGTGGTTGCGCAGCAGCATCAGCGGCTTGTCGCCCAAGTCGGCCACCAGCCGCTCGCGCTCGTCGTGGTTCAGCGCCAGCCCTTCATAGCCGTGATAGGCGACCTGATGTTGCAACAGACAGGCGTTCTGGCTGATGGGAAGCAGGCCGTCCTTCTGCGCCGCCACCCCCACCCCGTTCACCGTGTGCAGGTGAATGACAAACTTGGCGTCCTCGCGCGCGGCGTGGACCGCCGAATGGATGGTGAAGCCCGCCGGATTGATGAAACTGGTCGTGTCCTGAACAATGTTCCCGTCCAGATCGACCTTCACCAGAGAAGAGGCTGTAATTTCATCGAAATACCAGCCGTAGGGATTGATCAGAAAATGATGCTCCGGCCCCGGCACGCGGGCCGAGACATGGGTGAAGATCATGTCGTCCCAGCCGTGCAGCGCCACCAGCCGATACAGGGCGGCCAGTTCGACCCGCGCCTGCCACTCAGCCTCTGACACCCGCGACTTCAGCGACGCCGCCGATCCGTCCGCCATGACGACCTCCCTTATCCTTGTTCGGTTGAGCCTCGCCCCGCGCCGTCGCGGCGTCAAGCGACCCGCGTTCGTCGCGGAAGGTTTTCGTTAACCCTGTTTTCACGTCATCAGGATGAGTATGCCGCGCGGCCAAGGCGGCCGTCTTTCGATAAGCGGAGCCGCCAGTGTCCACAGTCGTTCCGCTAGACCCCGAAAAGCCCTCTCAGGCCGTGCCCCTGGCGGGCCTGAATCAGTTGCTGGATCTGGCCAAGACACGCTCCCCTGACGATCAGCATCGCCTGCTGATGGGAGTGGCCGGGCTCTACGAATCCGCCGCCGACCATGGCGGCGCCCCCGAAGCCCTGGCCGATATCTTCGTCGCCCTGACCCGCAGCGCCGAACGCGAAATCCGCCAGGTCCTGGCCCAGCGGCTGGCCAAGGTGGAATGGGCGCCCGTCGCCCTGGTGCGGATGCTGGCCGCCGACGAGATCCAGATCGCCCGCCCCGTGATCGCGGCAAGCCCTCTGTTGCTGGACGACGACCTGCTGCAAATGCTGACCGACTGTTCGATCGAGCATCAGATACAGGTCGCCCTGCGTCCCGACCTCGGCGCCGTCGTGGCCCAGGCCATCATTGCCGGCGGCGATCCGGCGGTGATGACCGCCCTGGCCACCAACCGCAGCGCACGGATCGAACCCGCCGCCTTCGCGGACCTGGTCGAGCGGTCGCGTCAACTGGCCGCCCTGCGCGCGCCGCTGACCCGTCACCCGTCGCTGGACGAAGATCTGGCGCTGCGCCTGTATCAGTGGGTCGGCGAGGCCCTGCGCCAGGCCATCAGCGACCGTTTCACCATCGACCCCGCCCGTCTGGCGCAAGCCGTCCAGAGCGCGGCCCAGACCACCAGCCGCACCGCCGCCGAATGGGGCGCCGCCCCGCCCCCGACCGCCGACGACATCGACGCGCGACTGGTGGCCAAGCTGCACGCGGCCGGTCAGTTGCGCCCTGCCTACCTGATCCGCGCCCTGCGTGAGGAAAAGCTGGGCGTCTTCGCTCACGGCCTGGCGGTTCTGGGCCGGTTCGAGGTCTCGCAGATCTATCGCGCCCTGGGCGGCGATACGGCCCGCCCTCTCTTCCTGGCCTGCATCGCCGTCGGGCTGGACCGCGCGGCCTTCCCGGCCCTGCTGACGGAAATCCGCAAGCTGAACAAAGGCTTCCCGCGCGACCCTGACAGCTCCGCCTGGCGTCTGGCCGAGCGCTCAGCGGATCAGGCCGCCTATGAGTTTCGGCTGCTGATGGCGGATATCGACGCCGCTTCCGTTTGACACAGCCCCTCGGCTCCGCTTGCCTAGCGCCGTGAACACGCCCGCCCCCCTTGCCCTGACCTTTGTCGCCAGCGACCGTCTCGAAGCCGAGGCGGCGCGCGTGCGCCTGACCGAACGCTACGGCTCGGTTCCGGTGGCCGAGGCTGATGTCATCGTGGCCCTGGGCGGCGACGGCTTCATGCTGGAGACCCTGCACAACAACCTGCAACTCCGCACGCCAGTTTACGGCATGAACCGGGGCTCGGTCGGCTTCCTGATGAACGACTATGAGGAAGACGACCTGCTGGAGCGCCTGGCCGAGGCCGACCGCACCGTCATCCATCCCCTGCAGATGGACGCCTGGGTCGAGAGCGGCGAGGTCCACAGCGGCCTGGCCATCAACGAAGTCTCCCTGCTGCGTCAGACGCGCCAGACCGCCAAGCTGCGCGTCAGCATCAACGACAAGGTGCGGCTGGAGGAACTCAGCTGCGACGGCTGCATGGTGGCCACGCCCGCCGGCTCGACCGCCTACAACCTGTCGGCGCACGGCCCCATCATTCCTCTGGACGCGCCCAGCCTGGCCCTGACGCCCATCAGCGCCTTCCGTCCCCGGCGCTGGCGCGGCGCCCTGCTGTCGCACACGGCGCGCGTCCGGTTCGAGGTTCTGGAGCCTGACAAGCGCCCCGTCAGCGCCACGGCGGACAATTTCGAAGTCCGCCGCGTCACCCGCGTCGAGGTGCGCGAACGCCGCGACATCAGCCTGACCATGTTGTTCGACGCCGGGCGCTCTTTCGAAGAACGCGTCATGGCCGAACAATTCACCAGCTGACCGTCACGGCTTTTTAAGGCTCGGCGGCGCAGACTGCGGATACGAGTTCAGGAGCCCGTCACGTGAGCAACCCTCCCCAGATCATTCGTCCCCCCAATGCGCTGCGCGCCAAGGTCGGCGGTTTCGGCGGCATCGACGCCAACGCCATCGCCAAGGCCGAGGCCGCGCTCAAGGCCATGTCGGCCCAGTTCGGCCAGTGGCTGAACGACGAGATCGTCAAGCTGGATCAGGCCCAGGCCGACATCCGCGCCAAGGGCTATACCCCCGAAACCGCCGAGGCGCTGTATTTCCGCGCCCATGACCTCAAGGGGCTGGGCGCCACCTATCAGTACCCGCTGGTAACGCGGATCGCCGGATCCCTGTGCCGCCTGATGGACGATACCGACAAGCGGATGCAGGCGCCGCTCGCCATTCTGGACGCCCACGTCGACGCCATCCGCGCCGTGGTCCGCGACGAGATTCAGACCGACGAGCACCCGGTGGGCCGCGATCTGGCCGAAACCCTGGAAGCTCGGGTCGCCGAACATCTGGCCTGAAGGCCGCCCCATAAGAAAAGGCGCCGCCGTTGCCGGGGGCGCCTTTTCTTATGGGGTGAAAGCTGAGAATCAGGCGGCGCTGACCGCCGTTTCCTCGTCCTGGACAGAGGCCATGGGCCGGTCCAGCCGCTCCATCAGATAGGACAGGTCATCGCGCGAGGCATTGGGCCGCTGGCTGAGGAAACGCTCCAGCATCCTTTGTCTGAACGCCTCGCTGGCGACATCCCCGCCCTCGGCCTGAAGCGCCCGCCAGGTGTCGACGCCGGCGCGGAAGGCCTGGAACAGGCGCGGCGGCAGGCCGGCCCGGTCATAGATGGCCTTCAGCCCCAGCGGCCCGGCGTCATGCACCATCAACCAGGCGCGATGATGCGGCGTGCCCGTCAACTCGGCCAGGGCGTGCTCGAACAGGGCCATCTGCCCCCGCGCCAGCGCCCGCAGCAGCAGGGAGGCGTTCAGCACCTTGCGTGCGTTCAACCCGGCGACGAAGGCCGGCAGGTCGTTGCTGACCCGCGCCTGATCGACCAGATCGATCGTCACCCGTTCGCGCGTGAACTGGGCGAACTGGATGGCGGTCTCAGGGGCCACAGCGTGACGCGTCACCAGGTGCTCGCGCACCGCGTCGCTGGCCAGGGCCACCAGGCGCTCGGTCACAGAAAGCGGCAGAACCTGACGATAGGCGATGGCCGAGATGATTTCGGAGGCCTGGCCAAAGCGGTCGATGACCAAGCCGAGCGCGTCTTCGGACAGATCGGCGTTGTCGTTGGCGGCCAGGGCGCGCACCGCCGAGCGGCAGCCCTCCGCCGCCAGCACCGTGGCCACGTCGCGCGGCACGCGGTCGCGCGAGGCCACCGCGTTCTGACGCACCGCCGATCCGGCGCGAACGATCTCGATCAGGTCGTCGTCGGTAAAGGCCGGTGAACAGGTGATGATCGGCAGGGCCACGCTGTCCACGTCGGCGACCAGACGACGCGCGACCTCGCGCGGCATCAGGTCCGAGGCCTTGAGCGTCACCGCCAGGGCCCGACGCACCAGTTCAGCGGCGTCATTGGCCAGAACACTGAGAATCTTTTGCGCCGCCGCGCGGTCGGCGTCGTCCAACGCCATCCGGTCAATGCTGCGACACAGCTTGTGCGCCGCCGCCGCGCGCTCGTCTTCCGCATCCGACTTGATCAGACGCCTGATGTCGCTTTCCGTCAGTCGTGCGCGGTAGGCGGTCATGCGGGAGCTCGCGAGCTAGGCGGGGCGAAGAATCAATCGTCACGCTTAGCTTTACATAGTTAACGTCTCGTTAGGAGTGAGACGAAACCATGTTCTTCAGGCCGCCGTCTCAGAGGGCGGCGCAAAGGCTCCGCCAAAGCCGCTGCTCTTGCCGCCCTGACCGTCCTGCCCCAGCAGCAGAGCCAGCAGGCTCTGGTCCTGCTTCAAGCGATCCAGACGCGCCGCCAGCATCCGGTCCTTGTCGCTCAGATCCGGCGCGGCCTTGACCGCAGAGCCCACGCCCGCCGCCGGAGCGCCGTCGCCCGCCGTCCGTTGCAGGTTGGCGTGCACCTCGGCCACCGTGGCGTGGCGGCCGTTGCGGTAGAAGATCGAGCGGTTGGCCGAGGCCGCGTCGGGGAACAGCGAGGCCGCGCTGGCGCCCGGCCGCGACTGCATGGCCTCCATCAGCTTGGCGGCGCCCGCCGGGCCGAGGAAGTGAGCGGCATAGAGATCGCCCGCGCCCGGCTCCCGCCCGGTGCGGCCGCGCAGATAGGCGGCGTTCGACGCCGTCAGTTCCGCCGCCATGGTCGAGGCCGCCTGGGCGTCGAAGCGCAGGTCCAGCACCACGTTGCGAGCCGAGCCCTGCACGCGCCAGCGCCCGTCGTCGCCGCGATGGATCAGGTCGGCGTACTGGCCATAGCCATGCTTGGCGCCGTGCTGCTTCACTGTGGCCAGCCAGGTCTGCTCGATAAACTGGAACAGGCCTGAGGCCGAAGAGGTGCCGGCCCGCGCGGACGGGTTCATCGCGCTCTCGCGACGCGCCGTCTTCATCAGGAAATCGAAGTCCACGCCGGTCGTGCTGGACGCACGCCGGATGGCCGCTTCAACCCCGCCAGATGATGGAATCGCTCCTACGCTCATATGGTTGACGGTCGCTAACCAAGGTTAACGAACCCCTAACGGTCAAGCGCCGCAATATCGCCGCAAGCTTGGCGCGAACTTCGTTACGTGGGCTCTGGGGAGGGCCAACGACAGGAGGCGTTGAAGGCCATGATGATCAGAACCGCGGGCGGCCCCGGACTGGTGAGCCCGATAGACTTTTCCGAGCGCAAGAAGCCGATTCCCCGCTGGATGTGGGCGGCGATCGGGGTGTCGGCCCTGGTCCACGTCGGGGCCGGTGTCTGGCTCTACAATCAGCGGTTCGAACTGGCGGATATTCCCGCCGTCGAGGACGGGCCGGTGACGCGCATCGACATCCTGCCCATGCCCAAGCCGCCCGAGCCGGCCGTCGCGCCCAAGGCCCCGCCCGCGCCGACGCCGCCTCTGCATCGCCCAGAGACGGTCATCGCCTCGCCCGTCGCGCCGCTTGAGGTTCCGGTCGCGCCCGTCACCACGACGGACGCCGGCCCGGCCATAAACCTGACCGCCCCGGCCAGCGAGCCCTCGACCGGCACAACCGTCTCGGCTGAGCCCGTCCGCACGCCGCCGGTCATCACCAACCCTGACTGGGTGCGCAAGCCTTCGGGCGAGCAGATGATGCGCGCCTACCCGGCGGCGGCCGAATCGCGCGGGATCAGCGGCGTGGCCAATCTGTCCTGCCTGGTGAAGGTGGACGGGACCCTGACCGGCTGTTCGGTGTCGTCCGAGACGCCGGGCAATCAGGGCTTTGGTCGGGCCGCCATGGGCCTGACCCGCTACTTCCGCCTCAGCCCGCGCACGGTGGACGGCCAGGCCGTCGACGGCGCCCGCGTCAGCATGGCCATTCGCTTCACCCTGCCTCAGGATTGATCCTCAGGGCTAGATGAAGCGACGGGGGGCGAGGGTCGGTACTTTCGAGGACCGGCCCTCGACTTCGTCCGCCACCACGCCTGCGACCAGCGGCCCCAACAGCCAGCCGTTGCGACGTGGCCCCAGGGCCAGGTGCAGCCCCTGCCCGACCGTCCCCGCCATCGGCAGACCGTCCGGCGTCGCCCCGCGCACGCCCGCGCGCCACGTGATCTCCAGCGGACGCCGCGCCTGACCCAGAACGGCCCAGGCGGCGTCCAGCATCTGGGCGCAGCGTTCAGGGTCGGGCGTCAGCGATCGCTGTCCCGCCTCCATCGTCGCCCCGATCACGCAGCCCTCGCCCATCGGCGCGACATAGGCGCCGGGACCGCGCACGACATGATCGGTCAGCCGCTCGTTCACCACGCCGATCTGGCCCCGGATCGGCGTGATCAGGGCGATCAGGCGGACGGCCGCTTCAGGCAAGCCCTCCAGCGCCGCCCCCGCCCCCGTCGCCAGCACGACCTGATCCGCCTCGACCGGACCCGCCGTGGTTTCAACGCGCCAGCCTCCGCCGGAGGACGACAGAGCCGTTGCGCGGGCTTCCAGCACGCGCACGTCGCGGCTCAGCGCCGCAAGCGCCTGTTCCGGCTCAACCTTCCAGTCTTCGTGCGTGGTCAGTCGCCCCGCCTCCCGGTCGAACTCATGCTCGAACCCCAGCGCCGCCAGTCGCGCCGCCAGAACCTCAACGTTCCCGCCTCGCCATTCGGCCAGGTCGCGGTCCAGCCGAACGCCAGTCGCCGCCGCGAAATCCGACCACGCATCGCGGGCGCGTCGCAGCAACTCAGCATGGTCCAGGCTCAGGTCGTCGACCGCGCTTTCCATCGCCGGGGCGATCATGCCCGCCGCGACACCTGAGGCGTTCAGTCCGCCGGGATCGACCACGGTCACGCCATGGCCGCGCTGGACCAGTTCCGCCGCCGTGCACAGGCCCAGAACGCCCGCACCGATGACCAGGATGTCTTGAGAATTGAAAAGGGGCACGGTCAGTCCTTCGACCGACCGCGCCCCGATTTCAACCCGGCTTTCGTCTTACTCGGCGGCGAGCTTGGCCGCGCGGGCCTCTTCCAGACGCTTGGTCAGGGCCGCGTGTTGGCCCCACAGGGCCTTGGGCAGACGGTCGCCGAACTTCTCGTAGAAGGCGGGGATCAGGGCCGCTTCCTCGGTCCAGACGTCGGCGTCGACGTCCAGCAGGATCTTCAGATCGGCGTCCGACAGGCTCAGGCCCGACAGATCGAGCGCATCCTTGGTCGGCACGCGACCGACCGGGGTGTCCACGGCCTCGGCCTTGCCGTCCAGACGCTCGACGATCCACTTCAACACGCGGGCGTTGTCGCCAAAGCCCGGCCAGACGAACTTGCCTTCATCGTTCTTGCGGAACCAGTTGACGAAGAACAGACGCGGCAGCTTCGACGCATCCGCCTTCTCGCCCAGCTTCAGCCAATGCGCGAAATAGTCACCCATGTTGTAGCCGCAGAAGGGCAGCATGGCGAAGGGGTCGCGACGCAACTCGCCGACCTTGTTCTCGGCGGCGGCGGTGCCTTCCGAGGCCACGGTCGAGCCCATGAAGACGCCGTGCTCCCAATCGAAGGCTTCCGTCACCAGCGGCACGGCCGAGGCGCGGCGACCGCCGAACAGGATGGCGTCGATCGGCACGCCCGCCGGGTCTTCCCACTCGGGCGCGATGGCCGGGCACTGGCCGGCGGGCGCAGCGAAGCGGGCGTTGGGGTGAGCAGCAGGCTCGCCCGAGGCCGGATCATGCGGCTGGCCCTTCCAGTTCGTCAGGCCCGCAGGCGCTTCCTTGGTCAGGCCTTCCCACCAGACGTCGCCGTCAGCGGTCAGGGCGACGTTGGTGAAGATGGTGTTCTTCGCCAGGGTCTCGAGCGCGTTCAGATTAGTGTTGCGGCTGGTGCCGGGTGCCACGCCGAAGAAGCCCGCCTCCGGGTTTACGGCGTACAGACGACCGTCCTCGCCGAAGCGCATCCAGGCGATGTCGTCGCCGACCGTCTCGGCCTTCCAGCCGTCCAGCGCCGGTTGCAGCATGGCCAGGTTGGTCTTGCCGCAGGCGCTCGGGAAGGCGGCGGCCACATACTTGGACACGCCCTCGGGGCTGGTCAGCTTGAGGATCAGCATGTGCTCGGCCAGCCATCCCTCGTCGCGGGCCATGATCGAGGCGATGCGCAGGGCGTAGCACTTCTTGCCCAGCAGGGCGTTGCCGCCGTAGCCCGAGCCATAGGACCAGATTTCGCGCGTTTCCGGGAAGTGGACGATCCACTTGTCGTCATTGCAGGGCCACGGCACGTCGGCCTGACCTTCAGCCAGGGGCGCGCCCAGGGTGTGAACAGCGGGCACGAAGACGCCGTCGGCGCCCAGCATGTCCAGCGCCGGCTTGCCCATGCGGGTCATGACGCCCATCGACACGGCGACATAGCCGCTGTCGGTGATCTCGACGCCCAGAGCAGAAATCTTGGAGCCCAGCGGGCCCATGCAGAACGGGACGACGTACATCGTCCGGCCCTTCATGCAGCCGTCGAACAGACCGTCCAGGCGATCCCGCATCTCGATCGGATCGGCCCAGTTGTTGGTCGGGCCGGCGTCGGCCTCGTCTTCCGAGCAGATGAAGGTGCGGCTCTCGACGCGGGCCACGTCCTTGGGGTCCGAGGCGGCGTAGTAGCAGCCGGGGCGTTTGGACTGGTCCAGTTCCTTCAGCGTGCCCTTGGCGATCAGGTCGGCGACGATGGCCGACTTTTCGGCCTCAGAGCCGTCGCACCAATGCACCCGGTCCGGCTTGGTCAAGGCCGCGATCTGCGCGACCCAGGCGACCAGACCCTTGTGGTCGGTCGGCGCGGGATAGAGTCCGGGAATCGATACGTCTGCAGTCACAACATGGTCTCCTGAACCGGGCCGCCCGACGATCTGACGCCGTCGTGACGAGTCGGACGCTGATCACGTCCTGTTTCAGGCGCAATGCCATCTGAGGCGACGCAAGGTCAACCGTTGCCGCAATTCACTCCCACCGGAATGAATTTGCTGCGCCGCAGCAAGTTTTCCGGTCGCGACCGACCCTTGCCAGGGATAACAAGACCAGATGCGAACCATGGACACCCTCTCCGCCCTACCCGACGGCGCCCTGGCCTCGCCGGCCTCGGATCGCAACGCCGAGCCCATCCTGAAGCTGCTGCGCGCCCATCTGCCCAAAAACGTACGGGTGCTCGAGATCGCGGCAGGTTCAGGCCAGCACGCCGTCGCCTTTTCCAGCGCCCTGCCCGGTCTGAGCTGGACGCCCAGCGACCCCAGCCCCGAGGCCCGCGCCAGCATCGCCGCCTGGACGGCCGAGGCCCACCTGAGCAATCTTCAACCCCCGCTGGCGCTGAACTGTCTGGATGAGACAACCTGGCCGGACGCGCCGTTCGACGCCCTCGTCTGCATCAACATGATCCACATCAGCCCTTGGTCGGCGACGGAAGGGCTGATGACGCTGGCGGAACGCGTCCTGCGCCGACCCGGCGGACTGCTCTATCTCTACGGCCCCTATCGCGAGGCCGAGGTTGCGCTGGCCTCTTCAAACGAAGCCTTCGACGCCAGTCTGAAGGCCCGCGACCCGGCCTGGGGCCTGCGCGATCGGGACCAGGTCGTCGCCCTGGCCCGATCACACGGTCTGACGCTGACGCTGCGAACGGAAATGCCCGCCAACAACATCAGCCTTCTATTCAGACGAACCTGATCCGCGCCTTTCGCGAAGGCGCTCTCAAGCTCAGGCGATGGTTGCGACCACCGCCGACAGTTCGGCGCGTTCATTGATCAGCGCGACCTTGTCGCCCCGGAAGACCGCGCCCGGCGCTTCCGCCGCCACGCCGAAGACTTCGGCCGCCAGGGCCACGCCGTCAGCAAAGGCCAGCACCGGCAGACCCTGCGTCTTGGCCAGCATCAGCAGCGCCTTGACCTGAGCCAGGCCCGCCTCGTCCGCCTCGCCGCCTGGCACGACCACGCCCTTGACCCGTCCGCTGGTGATGTCGTCCGCCGTGGCCGTCGCCAGCACGGTCACGCCGCCGCTGACCAGACTGGAGTCGCCGGTCGAGATCGGCGCCAGGGACACGCCGTCAATGCGCAGCGCGGTCTCCATGTCGCCCAGAGGACCGAAATCCATGCCCTTGCGCATGATCAGGCCCATGCGCAGACGCATGGGAGCGGGGCGATTGAAGCCGGGACGAGTACGGGGGGCGGTCGAATTGTTGCGTTGAGCGGACAAGACGTCTCCTTCAAAGGTTATCGTTCAATATTCAGTCGCCTGTTCAGAATGGATCAGACGAAAAACCCCGAACAGGAAACTGAAAACGAGAATCGCCGCGTCACGGCGCGGCCGGACGCGATCTGGATCAGTTCGTTGGGGTGACTGAACATATAGAGCCGCTGCGCTCGGGGTCAATGACAGGTCACGCCCATCTGATCTCAGCGATATTCAGCAGCGCTGCGTGAAATCTTTCTGCACGCTGTTCGCGCTACGGCTTGCCTGCCCGCCCCCCGGCCTTCTACAGAGCCGCATCCTCAAGGACGGACGCCATGGCTTTCACTCGCACCTATGACGGCTCAGAGCCTGTCCGCATCAATAAATGGCTGGGCCAGACCGGGGTCTGCTCGCGCCGCGAGGCCGAAGCCCTGATCGCCGCCGGCATGGTCACCATCGACGGCGAGAGCGTCACCGACGCGGGCCGCAAGATCGAGCCGGGCCAGACCCTGACCCTGAACGACCGGGGCGAAGCCGCCCTGGCCTCGGGCGTCACCATCCTGATCCACAAGCCGCTGGGCTATGTCTCGGGCCAGCCTGAGCCGGACAAGATCCCCGCCGTGCGCCTGCTGACCGCCGAGAACCTCGTCGGCGAAGGCACGCCTCCCGCCGAGGACGCCTCCCTGCCCCCCATCGGCCGTCTGGACGAGGATTCGCGCGGCCTCCTGATGCTGTCGTCCGACGGCGTGGTGGCCAAGGCCGTGATCGGCCCGCAGTCAAAACTGGACAAGGAATACCTGGTCCGCATCGAAGGCGACGTCACCGAGAAGAAGCTGGCCCTGCTGCGCCGCGGCCTGATGCTGGACGGACGCATCCTGAAATACGCCAGGGTCTCGCGCATGGAGCAGAACCGCCTGCGCTTCATCCTGACCGAGGGCCGCAACCGCCAGATCCGCCGCATGTGCGAGATGGTGGACCTGGAAGTCACGGACCTGCTGCGTATCCGCGTCGGCCCCATCCATCTGAACAACCTGCCCGAGGGCAGGTGGCGGATGATCACGCCCGATGAACGCGAAGCCCTGATCCGCGGCCAGATGGGCTGACCCTTCCATCTTCCGCTCCTCCCCGCGGAGGCGGGGACCCAGGGCTTTGGCTACCGGCGTCGCCGTTTATCGGGACACGCTAAAGGAAGCGTTGGCGTGTGAGGCCCTTACTGGGTCCCCGCCTCCGCGAGGATGAGCGGGATTGAGATGGCCTCAGCTCCGCAACGCCTCGAACCACCGCTGCAACAGGGCCGCCTCGGCGCGGTGCGCGGCGACACGAGCGGCGGCTTCCTCGTCCACGCCCCAACGTTCCTCGGTAAAGGCTTCGTCCAACCGCGACAGATCCAGCGCCGCCTCGCCCGACAAGGCGCCGCGCTGGACGGCCAGCCCCAGCACCGCCGACCCCAGCAGCGGCACGGCCGTCGCAAGCCCGGTCAGGGCATGGTCGTCCATCGCCAGCGCCAGGGCCATGACCCGTTCCAGCGCCTCGGACGGCTGCGCCCGGTGAACGATGCCCTCGGCGGGATGCAGCACCACGTCCAGCTCCCGCGCCGCCCAGTCGCGCCAAGGCCCCCACTCGATCTGCTGGCGCTCGATCAGCGACGCAGGGTGCTCGGCCAGATAGCAGATGACGTCCGACCCGGCGTAGGCGGCGATCTCGGCGGCCACCGGCTCGCGGGTCTGACTGACCCGGTCGATGGCGGTCGAGGCCAGACGGGTCGCGGGCATGGTCCCCGGAACCAGAAACTCGCCCTGCGCCGCCCATTCGTCGGCGACCAGCCCCGCGGCGGCCTCGGTCGGCAGGGTCAGGGTGTTTCCAGCCGGGGTCTTGGGTGTCCGCCCATCCAGACGCACGGTCCAGCCGCCTTCGTCCGCCGAGACGTCAACCGCCTTCCAGAAGCGTTTGATGCGCTCCTCGGACTCACGAAACCCCTTGCGGGCGGCGACGTTGGGATCAAGCGGAGGGATGTGGGACATGGATCGTCTCAGGCAGCCAGATTATGCAGCAAGGGCGGTCGAGGCGAAGCGCTCCAGCGCCGCCTCCAGATCAGGACAGTCGACGGCGACGTGGCGCGCGCCCGCCGCGACCTGTTCCTCATGGGTATGAAAACCCCAGCCGACGCCCAGCGGATGCACGCCCGCGTTCAGCGCCATTCTGATGTCATGCGACGTGTCGCCGATCATCGTGGTCGAGGCCGCGTCGGCCCCGCAGGCGGTCATGGCGGCGAACAGCATGGCGGGGTCAGGTTTGCCCGGACCATCCGCCGCGCAATGGCTGGACAGGAAGAGATCGCTCCATTCCGGCCGCGCCAGGTTGCGGGCCACGCCGCGCCGGTTCTGCCCCGTCGCCAGCGACAGCCGCCAGCCGTCGCGCTTCAACCGGCGCAGCGTCTCCATGACGCCAGGATAGAGTTCTTCCTGATGCCCCGCGTCGTACATGGCGCGGAAGCTGGCCTGAAACGCGGCGACAAAATCGGCCAGTTCGGCATCCGTAAGACTAGGCTCCAGCACATGCAGCGCCTTGTCCAGCGTCAGACCGACGATCTGGCGCACCCGATCATAGCTCGGCTCGGCCAGCCCCAGAGCCTGCGCCGCCTCACAGCACGCACGATGGATCGACGCCCGGCTGTCCACCAGGGTGCCGTCGATGTCGAAAACAGCCAGGGGACGCATCACGCCGGCACCACGTCAAAGGCGATGGTCAGGCGCGTCTCGTCGCCGGTGAACGGCACGGTCCCGTGCCACATATAGGATGGAAACAGCACCAGCTTGCCCGGCTCCGGCTTCTCGAAATGTTCCGGCGGCGTAGGTACAGCACAGGCGAACGGCGGCGCGCCGAAGCCGATCCAGCCCTCTCGCCCGTCCGCATCAACCACCGCCGGCAGGTCAATATAGCAGGCTGAGGACAGCCAGCCCTCGGGATGGACATGCGGGGCGTGATAGCCGTTGGGGGACAGTTGCACCGACCAGCATCCGGCGATGCGATAGGCGCCTGTATTGCGACGGCGCAGCGGATCATCCCCGGCGCCTAGTCGCTCCAGATACCGTTTGATCGGTCCATCAATGGCGACAAAGAAGGCTCGAATGACGGGATCGTCACTGGCGCGCAGATCGACGTGGGTCTGGGTGCCGTGCCGCAGGCTCTGCCCCACCGGATGCGCCCGGAAGGTGTGCAGTCGACGCAGCGCCGCCGCGAGATCGCTCAGATAGGCGTTCAGGTCCGACCAAGCCTCTGGCGTATCAATCGCCCCGCCCTGCACGACAGCCTCATAGTCATTCAGCGCCGGGCCGTCCGGCGCGCCCGACAGCCGTTCGAGCGTCGCCTTCAGCGACAGCCAGTTCTGGTCCTCGGGAATATTCGTCTCAGCCAGCAAGGCCGAGGCCCGATCCAGCTCCCCCCGCGCCAGCCGAACCTCAGCCAGCTTCAAGGCCAAAAGCGGATGCCCCGGCGCGCCGGCCACAGCCGCCAGCGCATGATCCAGCGCCAGATCCCGGTCAAACGCCAGGGCGGCGTTGGCGGCTGCGAGATCAATCGCCGGGTCCCGACGCGCCCCGCCTACGGCCAATGCGCTCCACACCTCGCGCGGCGTCGAACCCGTGTAGTCCATCAGCAGCCCCAACAGGCCGTGCAGCCCGCTGTCGCCGGGCGTGTGATCCAGCGCCTCGCGAACCGGCGCCAGCGCGCGCCCCGCATCGGCCGTCCGCATCCAGATCAGCTGCGCCAGTTCGCGCAGAGCCTCGACATAGGCCGGTCGCCGCGCCGCCGCCTGACGATAGGCCTTCTCGGCTTCGTCGTGCTTCTCCTGCCCCGACAGAGCCCGAGCCAGCACCAGCCAGGTTTCCGGCGCATCGCCGCCCTTGGCGAAGGCGCGACGAACCGCCGCCTCGGCCTCGGCGTATCGCCGCATATCGCCCAGAAGCCCCGCCAGATTATGCTCCGACACGCTGCTCGTCGGCCTGGCCTCCACCTGGGCCTCGCGCAGAGCCAGAGCGTCGTCCAGCCGCCCCAGCCGCTTGAGCAGATCAGCCTGCAAGGGCCAGGTCGCAGCCGCATTGGCCGCCCCTTGCAACACCGCCAGCGCCTCGTCCACGCGACCGGCGGCAATCAGCCGGTCAACGGCGGCGCGCTCGGGACTGGGGCGACCGTCGTGGCTCATCGCTGGCGCTTGACCCCTTCGAACGGATCGACGTCGCTTTCATCCTCGGAGAAGCCGAAGTGGGCGAAGCCGGCCTTGATCTCGGGGCTCAGCGGAGCCTCGACGACCAGGGTGCCGCCGCCCGGGTGGTCCAGCTCGATGCGGCGGGCGTGCAGTTGCAGTTTCAGCACGCCGCTCAGCTCCCGCGACTTGTCGTCGCCGTACTTATGGTCGCCCAGAATGGGGTGGCCGATGGCCGCCATGTGGGCGCGCAGCTGGTGCGTCCGTCCGGTAAACGGCCGCAGCGCCATCCACGAGGCCCGGTGCGCGGCGCGGCTGATGGTGGCGAAGGCGGTCTCGGCTGGCTCCCCCTTGGGGTCCTTGGGCTCGGCCGGACGCATCATCTCATAATCGTTGATGCCCGTCTTCTTCAGGGCCAGGTCGATCTGACCATGGGTGGGCTTGGGGTTGCCGATGACGATGGCCCAATAGGTCTTCTTGGCCTGACGACGGGCAAAGGCCCCGGCCAGACGCTTGGCCGCCTCCGGCCCCTTGCCGAGCAGCAGCACGCCCGAGGTGTCGCGGTCCAGACGGTGGACCAGACGCGGACGATCCATCCCCTCGCCCCAGGCCGACAGCAGGCGGTCGACGTGCTTGGTCGTCTTGGTCCCGCCCTGCACGGCCAGGCCATGCGGCTTGTTCAGGGCGATGACCATGTGATCTTCATACAGGACCAGCGACTTGGCGTAGGCCACGTCGCGCTCGGTCAGTTCATGCAGGTCGCCGGGCTTGCGCGGGTTGGCTTCAGGCAGCGGCGGCACGCGCACGGCGGCCCCGGCGGTCAGGCGGTCCTGCGGTTTGACCCGCGAACCATCGACACGGATCTCGCCCTTGCGGGCCATCTTCTCGACCTGGATATGGGTCAGGTGCGGCCAGCGGCGCTTGAACCACCGATCCAGACGGATGTCATGCTCGTCTTCAGCGACATAAAGGGTCTGGACTTCGCGGCTCATGCGCCCACTCCGGTAAACAGTTTGCGCGCGATCATCAGGCCGACGAACAGGGCGGCGATGGAAAGGACCACCGAACCCACCGCATAGACGAAAGCCGTGGCCAGTTCACGGCGTTCGATCATCAAAGCGGCTTCCAGTGAAAAAGCCGAAAAGGTGGTGAAGCCGCCCAGCAGGCCGACGGCGGCGAACAGCCGGATGCTCTCCTGCCCCGCGCCCGACTTAAGCGCCAGCCATCCGGCCAGCAGCCCCATCAGCAGACCGCCCGTGACGTTGGCGGTGAACGTACCCCATGGCCAAGATTGGGGCCAGCCAGCGCCCGGCGCCAGCCGCCCCACCGTCAACCCCAGCCCATAGCGGGCCATGGCCCCCAGGGCGCCGCCCACCGCGACAAGAAGAAATTGCATCATGCCGGGCTTCTACACCGACACGACGGGAATGACAGCGGTCGGCGGGCTACAGCCGGTTGCGGATCGCGTCCTGCACCCGGCGCGCGTCATAGGCGTCGGGGCGGTCCGGCTTGGCGCCGCGTCCCATGACGATCTCCAGCGTGGTCGAGGTCGGCTGCGGCCCGCTAAGATCAAGGCCCAGACCCACCCCGACGCCCGAGGCGCGATAGCCGCCGTAACGGCTGGAGCCCGCGCCGATCGAGACGCTGGGGCGAACGCCCCCGGCGCTGTCGGGACGACCGTCGATCCAGCGCTGCGTGACCTCGAACCAGTCATAGCCCTGATCTACGGTCAGTTGCGCCGCGCGGAACAGGGCGCGATCCGCCACCGGCCCGACGGCGCCGACACCGTTGTAGGTCACGCGGAAACGGTCGGACTCGATGCGCTGCTCATTGAAACCCTGCCCGCCCGCCGACTGCTGCGGACGATAGGGGGCCAAGCTGGCGCAGGCGCTCAAGGCCAGGGCCGAAACCGCGATCAGGCTGAATGTCAGGCGTTTCATGCGAAATCTCCTGCCCGATTAGCGCCGAGCAAGGCCCGATGTTCCGCCGCGAAGCTGAACAGAAGCTGAACCGCCTACAGCCCCGCCGCCGCCTGCAAAGCCGCAAAATCCTCAGGCGGGGCTGCCTCCAGCGTCACCCGCTCACCGCCCTCGGGGTGCGGGAAGGACAGCCTGGCCGCGTGCAGCATCAACCGCGACGCCCCGCGACCGGCGAAGGTCAGCGCCCCCCCGTAGCGCACGTCGCCGACCAGAGGCCGTCCGATCGACGCCATATGGACCCGCAGCTGGTGCATCCGCCCCGTCTCGGGCGACAGCTCGACCAGAGCCCCGTCCTCGCTGGCCGCCAGGGTGCGATAGCCGCTGACGGCGCCTTGCGCGCCCGGCGCATCGAACTCGACCACCCGCATATAGCTCTCGCGCCCGATCTCCTCGCGGCGCAGGGCGGCGGTGATACGGCCCGACTTGGGCTCAGGGGCGGCTGACACCAGGGCCAGATAGGTCTTCTGGAACCGGCGCATCTGCATGGCCTTGCCCAGGAAACCCGCCGCCGGCTTGGTCTTGGCCGCCAGGATGACGCCCGAGGTGTCGCGGTCCAGCCGGTGCACCAATTCCGGCCGCTTGCCGTTCGAGCGCGCAAAGGCCCACAGCAGGTCGTCCAGGGTATGGGCCTGGATGCGTCCGCCCTGGCTCGACAGGCCAGACGGCTTGTTGAAGGCGATGATGTGCGCGTCCTCGTGGATGACCCACGAACGGACGGCGGCGATGTCTTCTTCGGTCAGGGAAGCGGGCTGGCGGGTTTTCACCCGCCGAGCCTTTAGCGGAGGACCGCCTTCTTCGCCATGGCCGAGGCGTACCAGAGCAAGAGGGCGGCGATCCCGACGATGACGTAGGGCATCCACTCCATCATGGCCAACTGCGGCGGCAGGGCCGGCGGCGGGTTGATGAACTTCGAATAGACCAAGCTTACCACCGCCCCCAACAACGACAGAGCGAAGGCGTGCACCGCCCAGCGGCTGCGCGACAACAGCAGCAGCGACGCGATCACCGCGCCCCAGACGCCCAGGGTCCACGGCACGTACATCCAGGTCGGCATGGCGGCGTAGTAGGCGATCATCTCGTCGCCGAAGCCGGATTCACGCATGTAGGCTTCACCGCGCGTGGTGGTCTGGATGAAGTCGTATCCGCCATAACCGTTCCACAGCAGCGACAGCACGCCCACCAGCCACAGATGCCAGGGCGTCGCTTGACGCCTCGCTATATCGATCATCATTCCCTCCCCAGGTTGCGATCAGCGAGAGGCTAAGCCCGAACGGCCATGCTTAACAATGAACGGTGATCAGGTGGCTTTTCTCCTCCCCATTTCATGGGGAGGGGGACCGCGAAGCGGTGGAGGGGGCGGCGCAGACGTCCGATGTCGAGTCACCCCCTCCGTCACCTCGCCTTCGGCGACGCGCCACCTCCCCATTTCATGGGGAGGAAAGAGCTCAGCCCTCTTCCTTCTGCGCCCGCGCCCGCATCGCCGCCCAGCGTTCCAGCCGCGCCTTGACCTTCTCCTCATGCCCCTCGCCCTTGGGCTTGTAGAAGGTGCGACGCTCCATCTCGTCAGGGAAGAAGTTGGCGCCCGAGAAGCCCTCGGGCGTGTCGGGATCGTACTGATAGCCCTTGCCGTAGCCGAGCGACTTCATCAGCTTCGTAGGCGCATTGCGGATATGGGCGGGCGGCATCAGCGAGCCCGTCTCGTGCGCCGCCTTCTTCGCCGCCTTGAAGGCCTCATAGACCCCCACCGACTTGGGCGCGGTGGCCAAGTGGACGACGGCCTGGGCCAGGGCCAGTTCCCCCTCGGGCGATCCCAGGAAGTCGTAGGTGTCCTTGGCGGCGTTGGCGACCATGATGGACAGGGGGTCGGCCTGACCGATGTCCTCGACCGCCATGCGCACGATCCGTCGCGCCAGATACAGCGGGTCTTCGCCCCCGTTCAGCATCCGCGCCAGCCAGTAGAGCGCCGCGTCCGGGTCCGACCCGCGCACCGATTTATGCAGGGCGGATATGAGGTTATAGTGCTCTTCTCTCGACTTGTCGTAAGCGGGCGCCCGCTTCTGAAGCACCCCCGCCAGCGCCTGAACGTCCAGCAGGTCGCCTTCAGGAAGATCGAACAGCACCTCCGACATGGTCAGCAGATAGCGCCCGTCGCCGTCGGCCAAGGCCAGCATGGCGTGGCGCGCCTCGGGCGTCAGCGGCAGGGGCCTCTCCATCAGGGCCGCTGCTCGGTCCAGCAGTTGATCCAGCGCCGCATCGTCCAGACGCTTCAGCACATAGACCTGGCTCCGCGACAGCAGCGCCCCGTTCAGCTCGAAGCTGGGGTTCTCGGTCGTGGCCCCGACCAGGGTAACGACCCCCTCCTCGACGAAGGGCAGGAAGCCGTCCTGCTGGGCGCGGTTGAAGCGGTGGATCTCGTCCACGAACAACAGGGTCTGCTGCCCCGCCGCTCGGCGCATCCTCGCCGCCTCAAACGCCTTCTTCAGGTCGGCGACGCCGGAAAAGACCGCGCTAATCGATTGATATTCATAGCCCGCCGCCTTGGCCAGCAACCGGGCGATGGTTGTCTTGCCGGTGCCGGGCGGTCCCCACAGGATCATGGAGCCCAGACGGCCGGCCTCGATCATGCGGCGGATCGGCCCGCCCTCGCCCAGCAGGTGATCCTGACCCACGACCTCTTCCAGCGTCTGAGGGCGCAGACGGTCGGCAAGCGGCGCGTCAGGGGGATGGATGCCGGAGGCTTCGAACAGATCACTCATGGGACAGTCAAGATTTGGGGAACGGCAGAGATAGGCGTTCGTTCAGCCGATTACACGCACTACTATCGGCCCGAACGGAGGAACCATGTCCGACCCCCAGCCGAACCAGGGCCCGACCGGCGGCCTCACGCCCCATCTGACCATTCCCTCAAAGGGCGGCTTGGCGGCCATCGAATTCTACGGCCGGGCCTTCGGCGCCGAAGAGATCATGCGGATGCCCGCCGAGGACGGCGAGCGGCTGATGCACGCCCACCTCAGGATCAACGGCGCCAGCCTCATGCTGGCCGACGAATTTCCCGAATGGACGGGCGAGGCCGACATCCAGCCCAGGGGCGTGACCCTGCATCTCCAGGTCGACGATCCCGACGAATGGTGGACCCGCGCCCTCGTGGCCGGCGCCGTCCCCGTCATGCCGCTGGAGGACCAGTTCTGGGGCGACCGCTACGGCCAAGTCCGCGACCCCTTCGGCCACACCTGGTCCATCGGCGGCCCGAAAAAAGCCTGACAGACCTCTCCTCCCCACGGGCGGGCAAAAGAGGTCAGCCGGCTCCCTCTACGGCAACCGCCCCGTCAGCTTGCGACCGCCGCGCACGATCACCAGTTCGGACCCGCGCTGCGCCCGGCCAAGGGCCGCGACCGAGGTCGCCGGGCGGCCGTCCACCTGAACGATCAGATCATTGGGCCTCAGGCCGATACGGGCCGGAATGCTGTTGCGTTGCAGCCCCGTGACCACCACGCCGCTCGTAAAGGGATCGCCGCCCAGACGGTCAGCCAGCGCCGGGCTCAGCGCCACGCCCTGAAGACCGGCCAGCGCGCCCTGCCCCACGGTCGTGCCCTGACCGGGATCGGCCACGCCCGGCAGGGCCGAAACCCGCGCGTTCACCGTCTGGGTCTTGCCGTCGCGCAGGATGGTCACGGCCACCGTGTCGTTGGGCGCGCGCGTGCCGACGCGGAAGTTCAGCCCCCCCTGGTCGTTGATCTCGGCCCCGTCGATGGCGGTGATGACATCGCCTTCCTCCAGACCGGCGCGCGCGCCTGGCCCCTGCGGATAGACCTCGGTGATGATCAGGCCCTGCGGCCGCGACAGGCCCAGGCTACGGGCGATGTCGGCGCTGACGGTGTCGCCCTTCACGCCCAGCCACGGTCGCACCACGGCCTTGGCCCCGCCGATGGCCGAATCCACCACCCGCTTGACCATGGTCGCCGGCACCGCAAAGCCCACCCCGGTCGACGACCCCGTGCGCGAGAAGATGGCGGTGTTGATGCCGATCAGGTCGCCGTCCATGTCGACCAAGGCCCCGCCCGAGTTGCCGGGGTTGATGGCCGCATCGGTCTGGATGAAGGAGCCCGAGTCCGAAATCCCCGTCTCGGTCCGGTTCAGCGCCGAGATGATCCCCGTCGTCACTGTCTGACCGACGCCGAACGGGTTGCCGATGGCCAGGACCAGATCGCCGATCTGCTGCTCTTCCTGATCGTCGATGCGCAACACCGGCAGACTGCCCTCCACGCCCTCCAGTTGCAGCACGGCGATGTCGGAGCGTGAGTCGGCCAGCAGAACCCTGGCGGCGTATTCGCGCCGGTCGTTCAAGGTGACGCGGATCTGCTGCATGTTCTCGATGACGTGGTTGTTCGTCACCACCACCCCGTCCGCGCGCACGATGACGCCCGAGCCGATCGAGCCGGTCACGCGCGACTGCGGCCCCCCGCCGAACATCTCGAAGAAGGGATCACGCACCTGCTGCACGCCGCGCGCCGAGATATTGACCACGGCGGGCGCCGCCTCGCGCACCACGGGCGCAAAGCTGGACTTCATCGCCCCGGCGTCGCGCGGGGCCACGCGCGGCTGCTCGGCGAACACGCCTTCCTGCGCCTTGGACGGTTGCGGCTGGCCGCAGGCGGACAGCATCAGGGCGGCGGCGAGGGCCAGTCTGGAAGTCTTCATGTCGTCAGGGTCTCGTTCGGAAGGCTTTGCCGCATTGCGCAATGGTTTTGGGACGGGATCAAGGCCAATGGCCAAGCCTGGCGTCCGCCGCGATCAAACGACCGTGACCTCGTCCCGTTCCGCCCGGCGCGCCGTGATCCAGCCGATCAGCGCCGCCAGCGCCAGGACCCCCGCCGCCAGATAGAAGGCCAGCCCTGGATTGGGCGCCCACATCCCCTGCTCCACCGATTCCGAATAGACCCAGCCGAAGAACAACGGCGAGGCCACCCCGGCAATGGAGGCGACGCTCATGTTCGCGCCCTGAAGCTGCCCCTGCTCGCTCTCGCTGACCCGGCGGGTCATCAGGGATTGCAGCGTCGGCATGGCCAAGCCCCACAGGGCGTTGGGCAGCATGGCGAGAATGAAGGCGACGCCCGTCGGCGCCCAGCCCATCAGGGCGATGCCGATGGTGCCGCCGCACAGGCCCAGGATCATCGTCATCCGGTCGCCCAGCTTCTTCGCAACCGGCCCCACCAGAACCCCCTGAACAATCATGTCCAGCACCCCGACCATGGCCAACAGCATCCCCACCTGCCATGGCCCCCAGCCGTACCTCAGCCCCGCATACAGAACGAAGAGCGCCGAAAAGACGTGGTGGGCGAAGTAGAGCAGGAAGTTGACGATCGCGAGGCCCGCCAGCTCGGCATGACGCCGCAGCAGCATCATGGCCCCGACGGGATTGGCGCGCCGCCAGCTGAAGGGCATCCGATTCTCGGGGGCCAGGCTCTCGGGCAGGATGAACAGGCCATAGAGGAAGGCCACGCCCGACAGACCGCCCGCCACCCAGAAGGGCACCCGCGGGCCGAACTCGCCCAGAAAACCGCCCAGCACCGGCCCCAAAACAAAGCCGCCCGAGAAGGCCGCACCAATCAGGCCATAGGCCCGCGCGCGTTTTTCCGGCTCGGTGATATCGGCCATATAGGCATAGATGGTCGTGAAACTGGACGAGGTGATCCCCGCGATCAGCCGCCCGACCGCCAGCCACCACAGGTTCGGCGCCAGCGCCATCAGCGCATAGTCCGCCGCCAGACCGGCGCAGCTGATCAGGATGACAGGTCGGCGCCCATACTGGTCCGACAACGAACCGATCACCGGCGAGGCCAGGAACTGCATCCCCGCCCACAGCGCCACAAAGACGCCGTTCAGCAGACCCGCCCGCGCGTTCGAACCGACGAACTCCTCGATCAGATGCGGCAGTACGGGGATGACGATCCCCATGGCCACGATGTCGAGCACCGCCGTGACAAAGATGAAGGCCATCGCCGCGCGGCGGACCTTAGGATGGTGCAGGGACATGAGGGCTCGCGAAGTTGGAACCGTCCTTCTAAACGGCGGCAGAGGCTCACGCGATGTTATTCCGGCGCTGCCCCACCATCCGCTCATCCCCGCGGAGGCGGGGACCCAGTGCTTTGGCCGCAAGCGCCAGCCGCAAGTATCGCTTCTCCGTCAGAAGTCAGCGCGAGAGGCTCTTACTGGGTCCCCGCCTCCGCGGGGATGAGCGGAAAAGGGCCCAAAGCCAAACCAGATCTGACCCGTCAGCGCGTCGTCACCGCCAGCGTATCTTCCGCCCGCCCGTCCCCGCGCGGCGCATCGACACCTAGCAGACGCGCCAGGAAGGGCTGAACATCCACGCTGTCCAGATCGTTCAACCGCCGCCCCTGAACCACGCCCGGTCCATGGGCGATGAAGATCGCCGCCATGTCAGCTGAGAAGTTGTCATAGCCGTGCGCCCCGCCCGGCTTGGTCACGGGCCGCGCCTTGGTCGTGAAGGTCCAGCCGGGCTCGGAGGCGCAGACGATGGCCGAGACGCGCGGGTTGGAACCCAAGACGAACCGCGCCGGGATCTCGCTCTTCCTCCAGCAGTCCAGATGCGGACGCGAGCCCAGCAGCGCCGCCTCGACCTCGGCCTCGCGACCCACGACCGGGTTCAGGAAGGTCACCGCCCCGGAATAGACGATCTGGATCGCCGCCGGATCAATCAGGTCGTCGATCCACGTCACCCGCTCGGGCGAGGTCGCGGCCATGCCGTGATCCGACACGATCACCAGCACCGTGCGCTCATACAACCCCCGCGCCTTCAGCCCCTCGACCAGTCGACCGATGGAGGCGTCCACCGAGCGGATCGCCTCGACCGTCTCCGCCCCGTCGGGGCCATGGTGGTGGCCCTGGGTGTCGACGATGTCGAAATAGAGGGTGGTCAGCTGCGGCCGCTGATCCGACGGCAGGTCCATCCACTCCAGCACGCGATCCACGCGCGCATCGCCCGGCATCCCCTGATCGAACTCGGTCCAGTAGGACGGGCGCACGCCATGGATTTCAGCCTCGGAGCCCGGCCAGAACATGGTGCCGGTCTTGATCCCCGCCTTTTCCGCCGAGACCCAGATCGGTTCGCCCTGGTCCCACCAGCGGCGATCCGTCACGGCCTGCTTGTTACCCAGCGAGAACCGGCCCAGCTCGGCGTCGATCATGTTGTTGCCGACGATGCCATGGTGGTCGGGGTGCAGCCCCGTCACCAGCGTATAATGGTTGGGGAAGGTCACGCTGGGGAAGGATGGCCGCATCGGCCCCGTCGCCCCCTCGCCCGCCAGTCGCGACAGGTTCGGCGTGATCCCCCGGTCCAGATAGTCGGCGCGGAAGCCGTCGATGGAGACCAGCATGACCAGAGGCCGTTCGGCGGCCAGCGCGGCTTGCGGCTCGGCCTGTTGAACAGGGGTGCTGGCGCAGGCGGTCAGCAACAGGGCCAGACACAGGCCCGCGACGCGAGAAAACATGAAAACTCCGAAGCGACTTCGGGGAGATTGCCTAAGCTTAATCTGCGACAGCAAGAAGACGCCTTGTCGGCTTATCCCCATCAGGCCAAGCTCGAGCGCATGACCGCTGTGATCGAAACGACCGGCCTGACCAAGACCTATGGCGCCGTGCGCGCCCTGGACGGGCTGAGCCTGAGCATCCCGCGCGGCGGGGTCTACGGCGTGCTGGGCCCCAACGGCGCCGGCAAGTCCACCCTGTTCCGCATCCTGCTGGGCCTGATCCGGCCCACGGCGGGCGAGGTCCGGGTTCTGGGCCAGCACGCGGGCGACCCCGCCGTCATGCGCCGCATCGGCTCCATGATCGAGACGCCCCGCTTCCCGCCCTACATGACCGCGCGTCAGGTGCTGGAATGGCTGGCGCTGGCGCACGGCGCCAAGGACGCCGCCATCGACGCGTGGCTGGACCGCGTCGGCCTGACCGAGGCCGCCAACCGCCGCGTGCGCGGCTTCTCGGTCGGCATGTTGCAGCGCCTCGGCGTCGCCGCCGCCCTGATGACCAAGCCGGACCTCGTCATCCTGGATGAGCCGACAAGCGGCATGGACCCGCCCGGCATCCAAGAAATGCGCGCCCTGATCCGCAGCCTGGCCGACGACGACGGCGTGACCATCATCCTGGCCAGCCACCAACTGCTTGAGGTCCAGCGCGTCTGCGACCGCGTGGCCATCTTCAATCGCGGCACCCTGGCCGCCGAGGGCAAGGTCAGCGAACTGACCGCCGCCGGCGAACGCCTGCGTCTGTCGGCCACGCCTCTGGCCAAGATCATGAACGTGCTGGGCGACAAGGCGACGCTGGACGGCGACGCGGTCCTGGCCGCCATTCCCCGCGCCGAGGGTCCCGCCCTGCTGCGCGCCCTGATCGAACAGGGCGTGGACATCGACGAGGCCCGCTGGGTCGGCGCCGATCTGGAAAGCGTCTTCATGGCCGAGACCGGCCCCGCACGCACCGATGCTCAGGTCCGGGAGGCCCTCCATGCTGGCTGACGCCATCCGCTCCGAATCCTGGCGCCTGCTCAAGAACCGCACGGTCCTGTCGTGGAGCCTGATCTTCGTGCCGCTGGTGTGGCTGGCCGTCCTGATCGGCGGCGCCGTGATCGACGCCAAGGTCGACCGCATGGCCGACCAACTGCCGCCGCAGCTGACCTCGGCCCGCGCCGCCCTTGATCTGGACCAAACCCTGCTGTCCGCCGCCGGCCAATTGGCCAACCCTGCCCTATTGGCCTTCCTGCTGATCGGCGCGGCGACCGTCTTTTCCAGCGACTACCGCTGGGAGACCTGGCGCCTGATCACCGCGCGCAATAGTCGCCCCAACCTGATCATGGGCAAGGTCGGCGCCGTCAAGCTGATGACCCTGGCGGGCCTGGCCCTGTTCCTGGCGGCCGCCCTGCTCGGCGCCGCCATCAAGGGCGTCGTCCTCGACAGGGATCTGGTGTTCCGCTTCGGCGGCGAGGAAGCCCTGACCTTCGGCCTGCTCTTCCTTCTGGCCTTTGTGCGGGTCGTCCAGTTTCTAATGCTCAGCCTGCTGACGGCCGTCCTGACGCGCTCTCAGCTGGCGGCCCTGTTCGTGCCTCTGGTTGTCGGCGTCGCTCAGGCCTTCCTCGTCACCCTCGCCCCCATCCTGGGATGGAGCGCCGCCGACTGGCAGACCCTGCTGCTGTTTCCTGGCGCCGCCTATGAGGCATTGAAGACGGTCATCCTGGGCGGCGTCCCGACGGCTGTGCTGCAAGACGGCGTCGTGCTGCGCGCCGTCGCCAGCCTGGCCCTGTGGTCCCTCGTCCCGTTCAGCCTGGCCCTGTGGTGGTTCAGCCGTCAGGACCTGTCGAAGGAGTAGCCGAGGCGTCGCGCCGCTACAGCCGCTTCTCCATCCAGACGTCTGCCCGCGCATAGGGCGTCGGCTGCGGCGGCAGGTGCACGAAGCCGAACCGGGCATAGAGAGCCAGCGCCGGCCCCAGCGTCGAACTCGTCTCCAGATAGAGGCGGTGCGCGCACGCATCCCGCGCCGTCGCCTCGCAGGCCTCCAGCAGGCGCAGGGACAGGCCCCCGCCCCGCGCCTCCGGCCGCACCGTCATCTTCGTGACTTCGAGCCCGCCGTCCGCCATGGCGATCAGGCCGCAGCAGCCGACGCTAACGCCGTCCCGCTCGGCGAAGAAGATATGGCCGCCTCTGGAGAGGATCTGCCCCTCGGGGTCGTCCAGGGTCAGATGATCCTTGGCCTCCAGGACGAAGCCGCCTTCCACAAGCCAGTCGGTGTTCAGCCGTTTCCAGGCGTCCGCATGGACGGGGGTATAGGCGACGATGCGATCTTCAACCGTACTCATGCCGCTCTATCGCCCGCTCGCCGATAGGCGACAAGCGTGAAGACAAACGAAAAGGGCGGCCGGATCGCTCCAGCCGCCCCTTCAATGTCTCAAGCCGATGAAGCGATTAAGCTTCGTCGTCGCCCTCGATCGCATAGACCGGACCCGAGTCCAGGCCCTTGGCGGCGGCGTCGCGATCGACGAACTCGATCACAGCCATCGCGGCGTTGTCGCCGTGACGGAAGCCGGCCTTCATGATGCGAATGTAACCGCCCGAACGTTCGGCGTAGCGCGGGCCGATCGTCTCGAACAGCTTGCCGACTTGCGGCACGTCGCGGACGGCGCTGATGGCCTGACGACGAGCGTGCAGGTCGCCCTTTTTAGCCAGCGTGACCAGCTTCTCAACGAAGGGACGCAGTTCCTTCGCCTTCGGCAGGGTGGTCGTGATCTGCTCGTGCTTGATCAGCGAGGCGGCCATGTTGGCGAACATGGCTTGGCGGTGGCTGACCGTACGGCCGAGCTTGCGGTAAGCGGCGCCGTGGCGCATCGGGGTCTCTCCTACTCAACCCTGGTTTCCGGCCTTAACAAAGGGGCGGGACCTGGGGCCTTGTTCATTCTAACCGCCCCATCCGCGCCCCGAAGGGCGCTGGGCGGAGGGTTGATGATCAGATCTGGTCGTCGAACTTTTTGGCCAGATCTTCGATGTTTTCGGGCGGCCAGTTCGGCACGTCCATGCCGAGCGACAGGCCCATCGTCGCGAGAACTTCCTTGATCTCGTTCAGCGACTTGCGGCCGAAGTTCGGGGTGCGAAGCATTTCGCCCTCGGTCTTCTGGATCAGGTCGCCGATGTAGACGATGTTGTCGTTCTTCAGGCAGTTGGCCGAGCGGACCGACAGCTCCAGTTCGTCGACCTTCTTGAGCAGGGCCGGGTTGAAGGGCAGGTCGGGCTTGCCGTCCGTCGCCTCAACAGCCTTGGTCGGCTCGTCGAAGGTGATGAAGATCTGCAGCTGGTCTTGCAGGATGCGGGCGGCATAGGCCACCGCGTCAACCGGCGAGACGGCGCCGTTGGTTTCAACTTCCAGGATCAGCTTGTCGTAATCCATCGACTGGCCCTGGCGGGTCGGCTCGACGCGATAGGCGACGCGCTTGACCGGCGAGTACAGGGCGTCGACGGCGATCAGGCCGATCGGCGCATCTTCCGGACGGTTCAGTTCGGCGGCGACGTAGCCCTTGCCGTTCTGGACCGTCAGTTCCATGCGGACCGAAGCGCCGTCGTCGAGCGTGCAGATGACGTGGTCGGGGTTCAGAACCTCGATGTCCGCCGGCGCTTCGATCTGAGCCGCCGTGACGACGCCGGGACCCGTGGCGCGCAGTGTCATGCGCTTGGGGCCTTCGGCGTGCATGCGCAGCGCCAGTTGCTTGATGTTCAGGACGATGTCGACCACGTCTTCCCGAACGCCTTCCAGCGACGAGAACTCGTGAACAACGCCGTCGATCTGGATGGCCGTGACAGCCGCGCCTTGCAGCGAGGACAGCAGAACGCGACGAAGCGCGTTGCCGAGCGTCACACCGAAACCACGCTCGAGAGGCTCAGCGACCAGACGCGCCTTGCGCAGCGGGTCGGAACCGCCCTCGACTTGCGGCTTCTCGGGACGGATCAGCTCTTGCCAGTTTCTTTCGATCATAGAGTCCCTCGAACGGGTTTCGCCGGTTCCACGCTCTCACGTTCAGAGCAGAAGGAACCGGCGGGAAAAGGGGTAGTCGGTCGCTTAGACGCGGCGGCGCTTGGGCGGACGGCAACCATTGTGCGGCATCGGCGTGACGTCGCGGATGGTCGTGATCGTCAGACCGACGGCCTGCAGAGCGCGAAGCGCCGACTCACGGCCGGAACCCGGACCCGAGACGTTGACTTCCAGCGTCTTGACGCCGTGCTCTTGCGCCTTCTTGCCGGCGTCTTCAGCAGCCATCTGGGCGGCGTAAGGGGTCGACTTACGCGAACCCTTGAAGCCCATGTGACCGGCCGAAGACCAGGAAATAGCGTTCCCCTGGGCGTCCGTGATCGTGATCATGGTGTTGTTGAAGGAGGCGTTCACGTGGGCGACGCCCGACGTGATGTTCTTGCGCTCGCGCTTCTTTACGCGACCCGGTTCCTTGGCCATCGATCAGCCCTCTCTTACTTCTTCTTGCCGGCGATCGGCTTGGCCGGACCCTTGCGGGTACGTGCGTTGGTGTGCGTGCGCTGACCGCGGACCGGCAGGCCCTTGCGGTGACGCAGGCCGCGGTAGCAGGCCAGGTCCATCAGACGCTTGATGTTCATCGACGTCTCACGGCGCAGGTCGCCTTCGACGGTGTGGTCCTTGTCGATCGTTTCACGGATCTGCAGAACTTCAGCGTCGGTCAGCTGGTTCACGCGGCGGGCCGGCTCAATGCCGACCTTAGCGGTGATTTCCTTGGCGGCGTGTGCGCCGATGCCATGGATGTACTGAAGCGCGATTTCGACGCGCTTGTTGGTCGGAATGTTGACGCCAGCGATACGGGCCACGAGAATCTCCAGATACGCTTAAACAGACGCGGAAACCGCTCCGGTCAACAGACCAGGAGCGTGTGCGCCCTTCGCGGAAGCCGCCCTTATACAGGGGATTCGAATGGCGTCAACGGGCGCGCCGTTCCAGCGACGCATCACGGCATGAACTCCACACCCACAGTGATCTCGCGTCCTTCAACAGGGCGACCGTCGCGCGTCGGAGGACGAAAGCGGAAATAGCCGGAGGCCGCAAGGGCCGCCTCGCCGAATCCCCGCCCCGGCGGCGCCTCGTCCACAACCCGGCAATCCTCCAATCGGGTGTCGAGCCGGATGCGGCAGGCGATCCGCGCGCTGCCGTTCAGGCGCTGACGGAAGGCCTCACGCGGATGCAGCCGCCTCAGCTGATCCTTGGTCGGTCCCTGGATCAGGCGCGGCGGGCCGTCGCCCGCCCCCGGCCCCGATCCGGCCCCGACC
>NZ_QLLC01000050.1 GCF_003350205.1 Brevundimonas bullata
GCCTTGAATCAGTCATCTGGTGATTTGGGAATCCACTTTGTCCACACTACCTAGGCTCCCCAAGACGACCATTGAGCTGATCAAATGCAATCGACGGCGCGGCCGCCCGTTCCGGCCGCAAAACCTATCAGCAGGCCTCTGCTCTATGTTCCGATGATGCCAGGCCGCCTGTCAGTCGCCATGTCGCGCTTTTCCAAGCCGACGCGCAGCCTCCTCCAGCACTGCGTCCGGCTTGGCGAAACACAGGCGCAGAACACCGCCGCCCGCCTCTCCCGACATGAAGGCTGAGACCGGGATTCCTGCGACGCCATGCTCTGCCACCGCCCGGTCGGCGAACGCGACCGCGCTGGCCACGACGCCCGAGGACTTCAGGTCCAGGCACAGGAAATAGGTCGCCTCGGACGGCAGGACGACGAAACCTTCCGCCTTCAAGGCCTCCGCCAGAACGTCACGCGATCGCGCCAGCGCCGCCGCTTGATCGACAAAGCGCTCCGTCGGCCAGATCAGGCCTTCGGCCACCGCTGCCTGGAGATGGGGCGGGGTCGAGAAGGTGATGAACTGGTGCGCCTTGGCCGCCGCCTCCAACAAGGCACCGCCGCCCGTGATGAAGCCGACCTTCCAGCCGGTCAGGCCGAACAGCTTGCCGGCTGATCCAATCTTCAGCGTGCGTTCGAACATGCCGGGGACCGAGGACAGGGAGAGGTGGCGCCGATCGTCATAGACCAGTCGCTCCCACACCTCGTCGCTGACCGCGATCAGATCATGTCGGCGACAGACGGAAGCCACCGCCTCGACCTCTGCAGCGTCAAAGGCCCGGCCGGCGGGATTGAGCGGATTGTTGAACACCAGGACGCGGGTGCGCGGCGTCACGGCCGCCTCCAGCGCCTCTGCCGTCAGTCGCCATTCCGGCGGCGCCAGCGACACCGCCCGGACCACGCCGCCGGCCCGCCCGATCAACGGACGATAGGCGTCATAGGCCGGCTCGATGACGACCACTTCGTCGCCCGGCGTGACAGCCGCCATCAAGGCCGCCGCGATTGCTTCGGTGGCCCCGGATGTGACCACCACGTTCTCGGGCGTCAGGGCCAGACCGTCGAAGCGATTGTAGAAGTCCGCCGCCGCCGCTCGCAGCTCGGGCAGTCCCCGCGACGGCGGATACTGGTTGCTTCGCTCCCGCAGGGCCCGCGCCGCCGCCTCAAGCAGGTCAGCCGGCTCGGGACCGTCTGGAAACCCCTGCCCCAGGTTGACGGCGTCGTGCTGGCGCGCCAGCCCCGACATGCGCTCGAACACGGTGGTCGGAAGGCTGGCGAACAGAGGATTGAGGCGCATGTCCAGAGCCTACTTCAGGTCGTTCACGAACCGCCACGAAAGACGCGGGCCGCATCAGCGACCCGCAGTTTCAAGGGAGGAAACGCCTCTCGGGAGAGACACCTCAACCTCTCATGTGGCCCTGCTCAACCCAATGTAGAAATGCTGCTCGGACCGTCAGGTTTCCTCGCGCCGTCCATGTGTCGCCTGCAAAACCAGATAGACGCCAATTCGACACGCGCGAGCCTGAGGTCGTCCGGCGCAACTTTTTCATCACCCACCGGTTTACAAGTTTGGCGATCAGATTCGCGCCACTTCCGGGTCCGATCTGATCCTGGCGTCGAGCCCAAAGGCTCCGCACTGAGGCCCGCCATCCATAGGGTGGCGGGTCCTCTTCGTATTGAGTCTACTCGCGCATCATTGCCTTAAGGCCGTCGTCGAATTCGCCCGGGGCGAAGAGTAGCTGTAAGCCTTGGCTGGAAGTCAGGAACCTGTTGCACAAAGGATGTTGAAAAGCGGCGGCTTCGGCTGCGCGTGCGGTCGCCTGATCAGCACCGCAGAATTCCTTCGTAGACCACTTCCCCCGCCCTATCCGGCGGGGTTTTTCTTTTCGGCGCCTCAGCACTCCCGTGTTGTTCGGAAGCACCACAGGTCCAGAAGCGAAACAGCGCAGCCTGCGTCGCATATCAAACGTTCGCGAAGACCGGTTTGACCGCTAGCGAAACAAACTTGAGGCGAGCGGAGGGAATTTGGGCGCCGAAACGTCCTGAAACGATCTGACAAACGAAGATTCGTTGTGTCCCATATGTGTCCCAAACGCAGACCGCACGAAGCTCGCCTACGAACACCTTCAACATGGTATTGAAACATAAGGGAAAAATGGTACGCCCCCTCGGGCTCGAACCGAGGACCCTCTGATTAAAAGTCAGATGCTCTAACCAACTGAGCTAGGGGCGCACACTCTTGGAAAACAACCTCTTGGACTGCTTTCCCGCCGACAAGCGAAGCGCCTGTTTGCGGAGGCGGTTTCTGGTTCATTCGTAGCGGCAGGTCAAGGGCTACAACGCCAGAAGACGCTTATTTTGTGAGGAAATCCTGCGAGCATCCCGACCCGGATCGCACGCCAAGGTTATCCGTATTCGGTGCGGAACACGCGCCCCTGCTGACCCATCAGGTTCCAGCCCGCATTGGTCGGGCGCAGCTTGCCCGCCTTGCCGAACCGCTCCGCCAGCCCAAACACCACAAGCTGGGCGCTGTTGCCCAGGTCCTGCGTTCTGTCCACGTCGACAATGTCGAGCAGGGCGGCGATACGTTCAGCTTCGGTCACGATGGTTCCGGTCGTCCGTTAATCCTGCACACCCCGTGCAGGGTCGCCGCCCTCAGGGCAAGCAATCTTCGCGGCTCAGCTGTCGATCCGACCGTTTTCTGACGGACGCCTGGTTCGCCAGACCTGTTCAGCGCGCGTCGTTCCAGTCTAGCTTTGCGCCATGGGACCGCTCACCGGACTACGCATCATCGAAATCGACGGCCTGGGGCCCGTCACCTTCGCCGGCATGGTGCTGGCCGACATGGGGGCCGAGGTCCTGCGGCTGACGCGCGGCGGAAACGCCCCCGCCGCCGTGTTCGACGATGTCGGCGGCGAGGTGCTGCATCGCGGACGCATCGCCGTGCCGGTCGATCTGAAGTCGCCTGAGGATCGCGACAGGGTCCTGGCCCTGATCGCAAGCGCCGACGCCCTGATCGAAGGCTTCCGACCCGGCGTAATGGAGCGGCTGGGTTTGGGACCGGACGCCTGCGCCGCCGTCAACCCGCGCCTGGTCTATGGCCGCGTCACCGGCTGGGGCCAGACGGGGCCGATGGCGGATCAGGTCGGACACGACATCAACTACATCGCCCTGTCCGGCGCCCTTTATCCCATGGGCGCGGGCGATCAGCCCCCCTGCCCGCCTCTGAACCTGGTCGGCGACTATGGCGGCGGGGCCATGATGCTGGTCAGCGGCGTGCTGGCGGCGATGCTGGAGGCCAAGACCACCGGACGCGGCCGCGTCGTCGACGCCGCTATGACCGACGGCTCGGCCCTGCTGACCAGCCTGTTCCACGCCCTGCGCGCACGCGGTCTGTGGAGCGACGCGCGTGAGGCCAATCTGCTGGACGGCGGCACGCCCTTCTATCGCTGCTACGCCTGTCGCGACGGGGGCTTCGTCGCCGTCGGCGCCCTGGAGCCGCGCTTCTACGCCGCCTTGATCGCTGGTCTGCGCCTGACGCTGGACGAGGCGCCACAGTTCGACCGAGAGAACTGGCCCAGGCTTCAGGCCCGATTCGCCGCCCTGTTCGCCACCCGAGACCGTGACGACTGGGCCGCGCATTTCGCTGGAACCGAGGCCTGCGTCACACCCGTCCTGAGCCTGAGCGAGGCGACGGATCACCCTCATAATCAGGCGCGCGGCGCCTTTGTGAACGCCGGCGTCGTCCAACCCGCACCCGCGCCGCGCTTCGCCGCTGAGGCCGCGCCGGTCAGCGCCGACCGCCCCGCCAGATCTCTGGATCAGGCCCTCGCCGACTGGTCCGAACCGGCCTCGCGCCTCGTGACGTAAAAGGTTCAGTTGCGGTTCATTCTCCTTCGGTAAACAAGGCGAGGGAACCCAGCCGCGCAGACGACGTTTGCCACCCCAAAGGGGCAAGAAAACCAGATGAACCGCTTGATTGTAAAACGTTTGCTGTTGGCCGCCGGCCTGGCCGCCACCGCCGCCCTGGCGGCCTGTAGCGATCCGAGCTCGGACAACGACTACGAGGCCGTGGAAATCCAGACGGAAGAGCCCGCCGCGCCCGCCGCTGAGGACTCCGCCGCCCCCGCCGTGGCGGAAACGACGATCCCGACCGACGCCCCGCCTCCGGTCGACACCCTGCCGCCCGAACAGCGCACCTCGGAACAGACGGTGCAGCCGGAAAGCGATACGCTCTTCTACTGATTCCACCCTGAACGACGTTCGCTCCAGCTCATCGCGCTTCTGAACCCAAGGCTCCAGTTTGACGTCGAGGTATCATCTGCTTCTCGCCACCGTGGCGCTCTGGGCCGGTTGCGGCCACGCGGCCCTGGCCGCCGAGCCCAAGGCGGAGATCCGCGGCGAGATCGACAGCGAACTGCGCCGCCAACTGGAGCGGGCCGTCGGTCAGGTCGACACGCCTCCGGCCAATCGGTTCGAAGCCCGCCGCCGGGCGCGTTCCGCCATGGAATCCGCCCAGGCCCTGCTGCGTTCCGAGGGCTATTATCAACCCTCGCTTGAGGACGATGTCGAAGGCGAGGAAAAACCCGTCGCCATCGTCACGGTCACGCCCGGCCGTCGCTTCGTGCTGGCCGAAACCCAGATCAACTGGAGCGCCCCCGCCCCCGACGCCGTCACTGAACAGGTGGTGACAAAGGACCTCGCCCTGAAGCCGGGCGAGCCGGGCCGCGCCGCCGACATCCTCGACGCCGAGGGCCGCATCGTGGCCGGCCTGACGCGCGAAGGCTATGCGGACGCCAAGGCCGAACCGCGCCGCGTCGTCGTCGACCACGCCGCCTTCACCGTGCAGCCGAACTTCAACATCGCCTCGGGCGAGGTGGTCCGACTGGACGGCGTCCTGGTGCGCACCCGAGGACCGACCAACCCGGACTGGGTCGCCGACCTGGCTCCGTGGAGGGCCGGCGACCGCTATGATCCCGAGGACGTGGCCGAACTGGAACGCCGGCTGCTGGACACCGGCGTCTATGACGGCGTCAACGTGTCCCTGGCCCCGCAGGATCAGATCACGCCCGAGGGCCTGCGTCCGGTCATCGTCGGCCTGTCGGACCGTCCGCGCAGCCTGCTGGAAGCGGGCGCCACCTATTCGACCGCCGAAGGGGTGGGCGTCGACGTCTTCCGTACCCGCTACAACCGCTTCGGTCGCGCCGCGACGCTGAAGTACGGACTTCGTTTCGCCAGCATCGACAGCCGCCTGGGCGGCGAAGCCAGCTTCCCGCACTTTCGCAAGGCCGGTCGGACGCTGAAGCTGTCCTCCTACTTGGTCAACGAACAGACCGACGCCTACGACCGCAGCGCCCTGACCGTGAACGCCGACCTGTCGCAGCGTATCGGCAAGACCTCCTTCTTCACCTACGGCCTGGGGATCGACGCGGGCCGCTATACGGAAAACCGCTTCGATCCCGTGACCCAGGCGCCCATCACTTTTGATCGGGACCTGGCCATCCTGACGGGGCGCGCCATCGCCTTCATGGATCGCTCCAACGATCCGCTGGACCCGACCACCGGCTACCGCCTCTATGTCTCCGCCCAGCCGACCGCCGTGACCGGCGAGGATACAGTGCTGTTCCTGCGCACCGAGGCTCAGGCGACCGGCTACCTGCCCTTGCAGGACGGCGCCAAGACGGTGCTGGCCGGACGCGCCCGCATCGGTTCGATTATCGGCGGTCAGGAACTGACCGTGCCATCGGATCGCCTCTTCTATTCCGGCGGGGGCGGCTCGGTGCGCGGCTATTCCTATCAGAGCATCAACCCGCGCCTGCCCGACAATACCCCGCGCGGCGGCCTGTCGCTGTTCGAGACCTCGATCGAGATCCGCCGCGACATCGGCGCGAAATTCCAGGCCGTCGGCTTCATCGACGCGGGCGCCATCGGCTTCCAGGAGACGCCGAACTTCAACAACCTGCGCTACGGCGCGGGCGTGGGCGTGCGCTACAAGCTGCCGTTCGGCCCGATCCGCGCCGACATCGCCATTCCGCTGGACAAGCGTGAGGGCGACGCCGACTTCCAACTCTACATCAGCATCGGCCAGGCGTTTTGACCGACACTCCTCCGCCTCACGAACCCGAAGCGGAAAGCCCCGCCGACACGCCCGCGCAAGCGGCGAAGCGCAAGCGCACGCGCCTGCAGCTGATCGCCTTCGTCTCCGGCGTCGTGGTCGCCGCCCTGGTCGCCCTGGCCATCGTCGCCGCCATCGGCGGGCGCATGTACCTCGTCTCGGATTCCGGCCGCGAACTGGTGACTAGCTTTGTCACGGGCAAGAAGATCAGCCGCTATGGCCGCATCAATGTCGAGGGCCTGAAGGGCGACCTTTTCGACGACTTCACCCTGGGCCGGGTCACGGTCACGGATGCAAACGGCGTCTGGCTTGAGGCGACCAACGTCCACGTAGATTGGTCCTATTGGCCCCTGCTGATGCGCCGCTTCCATGCGACCGAGATCAGCGCCGACCAGATCCGCGTCATCCGCCGCCCTCTGCTGGAGCCCCGCACCGAGCCGGGCGGCCCGCAGGCCATCTCCGTCGACATAGACAAGTTCAGCGCCAACGTCGAACTGATGGAAGACTTCTCCAAGGAGTATGGCCGCTGGTCGCTGATCGGCGACGCCGAAATCCCGCGCAAGGGCGACAAGAAGGTCAACGTCAACGCCTTCAGCCTGAACCGCAAGGGCGACCACCTGCTGCTCAAGGCCGTCATCGGCAAGAACCCCGAGGACCTGCGCGTCAACCTGCGCGCCGGCGAGGCCCAGGGCGGCCCCATCGCCGGGGCGCTGGGCTATTCCCTGGACAAGCCTTTCTCCGCCGTCGCCCTGGTGAATGGCGAACTGGTCGACATCGAGGTCAAGACCGGGGACTTCACGCCCCTGTCGGTCAAGGGCCGCTACGGCAAGGACGGGGCGCGCATCGGCGGCAATGCGGACTTCTCAGGCTCGGACCTGCTGGCGCCCTTCGTCGAGCGGATCGGCCGCACCGCCCGCTTCGGCTTCGCCACCACGCCGGACAAGACCCGCGACGGCTTCCAGGGCGTGGCCTGGACCCTGACCGCTGACAACATCCAGTCCAGCGCCCAGGGCCTCATCCGGCTCAGCGACCGCACGGCCCCTGACGGCGTCAGCCTGGAGGTCACCACCCCCTCGCTCAGCCGCCTGATCGGCAGCCCTCTGGCGGGCGCCTCGGCCTATACCGGCGTGTTCAAGGGCGACGCCCAAACCTGGACGCTTCAGGGCTCCGCCAGCCTGCTCGCGGCCGATATCGCCAGCTATCGCGCCACCCGGATCTCGGGCCCTGTGAGCGTGGCCGCCAACAAGGGCCGGTTCGACGTCGTCGCCGACATTCGCGCTGCTGGCGGCTCCAATGCTGGCATCATCGGCGCCCTTCTGGGTGCGACGCCTCGCATCCAGCTGGAGGGCACGCGCGCCGTCGACGGCGCCTATCTGCTGAAGAAGATCGACGCCCGAGGCCAGGGCTTGATCCTGACCGGCTCGGGCGGCCGCAGCATCACTGGCGGCCTGAATTTCCGGGGCAATGCGGACATCACCGACGTCTCGCGCATCCGCCCCGGCGCCAAGGGTTCGTTCAAGGGCCCGATCCAGGCCGGCAAGACGCGCAGCGGACCCTGGACCATCAGCTTCGACGGACGCGGTTCGCGTCTGAGCCTCGGCATGGACGAACTGGATCGGCTGCTGGGCCAGACTCCGCGTCTGGCCATGGCCGGCTCCTACAACAAGGGCATCCTGGCCATCAACCGGGGCGAACTGACCGGCGCCGCCGGCCGCATGGGCG
The DNA here is from genome assembly GCF_003350205.1 of Brevundimonas bullata. Classification (GTDB taxonomy): domain Bacteria; phylum Pseudomonadota; class Alphaproteobacteria; order Caulobacterales; family Caulobacteraceae; genus Brevundimonas; species Brevundimonas bullata. The sequence goes on from NZ_QLLC01000050.1 coordinate 7,870, forward strand.
CCAAGGGTCTGATCGAAGGCGGCAAGATGCGCCTGGCCCTGGACTGGGACGCCCGCGGCCCGTTCGGCGTCGGCCCCGTCGCCATCGACGGCGCCATGAGCGGCGACGGCGCCCTCACCGGCACCCTGGCCCAGCCGCGCGCCGACCTGCGCGCCGCCTTTGACAAGGTCTCGGCCAGTGGTCTGATCCTGACCAACGCCGACCTGATCCTCAGCTTCCGCAAGGGCGCCGACGCCTCGGACGGGCGCATCGTGCTCAACTCCGGTTCCAACTACGGGCCGGCCCGCGCCTCGGGCAACTTCTTCCTCGGCGGCAAGCAGCTTCGCCTGACCGAGGTGGACGTCAACGCCGGCGGCGTGACCGCCCAGGGCGCCATCGCCCTGTCCAACAACTATCCCTCCAGCGCGGACATGACCTTCACCGCGCGTCAGGGCGCCTTCCTGGCTTCGGGCGAGGCCAATGGCCGGGTGCGCCTGACCGACGGCGGCGGCGATCAGAACGCCGTCCTCGACGTCACCGGCCGCAACGTCCGTCTCGCCGGCTCGACCTGGGTGGTCCGCAGCCTGTCGCTCAAGGGGCAAGGCACGTTGGAGCGCCTGCCCTTCACCCTATCCGCCGATGTCGGCGGCGCCACGCCGGTCCAGTTCAACGGCACGGGCGAGTATTCGCGCGAAGGTCCGGCCCAGACCGTCACCCTGCGCGGCGGCGGCCGCGTGCGCGAGGTCGCCTTCACCACTCGCGCCCCCGCCATCATCGCCCTGAACGGCGACGGTCGGGTCGTGCGTGTCGACCTGGGCGTCGGCGGCGGCGTCATGACCGGCGAACTGCGTCAGGACAAGTCTGGCAGCGTCATCCAGGCCGATCTGGCCAATGTCGAAATGGGCTCGCTCGTCCCCGATCTGCGCGGCCAGATCACGGGCCGCATCTCCCTGCAAGGCTCGGGCGACACCTTGAACGGCTCGGCCAACGTCGACCTGAAGCAGTTGCGCAGCATCGACGCCCCGCGCGGCCTGGCCGTGGACGGCACGCTGAACGCCGAACTGACCGACAACGTCCTGCGCCTCAAGGCTCAGGCCAACGACGGCACGGCGGTCCAGGCCTCGGCTGATGTCAGCCTGCCGGTTGAGGCCTCGGCGGCGCCGCTTCGCCTGGCGATCGAGCGCACCCGTCCCATGTCCGGGCAGATCGCGCTGAACGGCCAGATTCAGCCGATCTGGGACCTGTTCCTGGGCGGGGCGCAGTCCCTGTCCGGCCAAGTCGCCGGTCGCGCCACCCTGGCGGGTTCGCTGAACGATCCCCGGCTGAACGGGCGGCTGGACCTGACGCAAGGCGCCTTCCGCGACAGCATCACCGGCCTGCGCCTCGAAGGCGTCAGCCTGGCCAGCCGTTTCGACGACAGCCAGGCCGTGATCGAACGGTTCGAAGCCGCCGACGGCGTTAAGGGCACCGTGACCGGCAACGGCCAGCTGGGCCTGCGTCAGGGCTCGGGTTCGACCCTGCGGCTGGAGCTGACCCGCTTCCGCGTCATCGACAACGACATCGCCGAGGCGCGCGCCAACGGCGTACTGACGGCCGTGCGCGGCGCGGACGGCAACATCCAGCTGAGCGGCGACCTCAACATCGACGAGGCCAACATCTCGCCCAACCTGCCGGGCTCCAACGGCGTGGTGAAGATGGACGTGGTCGAGATCAATCGCCCTGGCGGCGATCCGGTCGAGGTCGAGACCCAGGGACGCGGCCCGCAGATCGGCCTCAATCTCAATCTGACCGGGCGCGAAATCCATGTGCGCGGGCGCGGCCTGAACGTTGAACTGACCGCCAATGCTCGCGTGCGCGGCACCATCACCCGCCCGGTCCTGACCGGCACGGCCAATGTCGTGCGCGGCGACTATGAGTTCGCGGGCAAGCGCTTCGTCTTCGACGACAGCGGCTCGGTCATCCTGTCGACCGATCCGGCGCGCATCCGCCTGAACCTGGCGGCGGTGCGCGAGGACCCGGCCCTGACCGCGACCATCAAGGTCACCGGCACGGCGGCCCAGCCCAAGATTGAGCTGACCTCGACCCCCTCCCTGCCCCAGGACGAAATCCTGTCGCAGGTCCTGTTCGGACGTTCGGCCTCGCAACTGTCAGGCTTCGAGGCGGCCCAGCTGGCCTCGGCCGTGGCCTCCCTGGCCGGCGGCGGCGGCTTCGACGTCATCGGCAACCTGCGCGAACTGGCCGGCCTGGACCGCCTGTCCTTTGGCGGCGAGGCGTCCAGCCTGACGGTCGCCGGCGGCCGTTACATCACCGACGACGTCTATCTGGAGATCATCGGGGGCGGCGAAGGCGGAGCGGCGGTCAACGTCGAATGGCAAGTGCGCCGCAACCTGGCCGTCAGCTCCAAGTTCGGCGGCGAAGGCGACGCCAGCATCTCGGTCCGCTGGCGCCGCGAAAGCGACCGCCCCGGCGGCGGCGCGGCGGCCGACCGGCGTCGCAACCGCAGTCGCTAGCCTCTAGCGTCATCCCGGAAGCGGCGTAGCCGCTATCCGGGACCGCAAGATATGCATCCGCCAGCATCCTGAGCGCTCCCGGCTCTCCGTCTCGCTAACGCGAGCCTGCGGCCGGGATGACGGAAATGAGTGTTAGAGGATTTCCAGAATGCTCTCGACCGGCCGCCCGATCCGCGCGCCCTTGGGCTTCTGGACGATAGGCCGCTCGACCAGCACCGGCTCGGCGATCATGGCCGCGCGGATCACGTCATCGGACGCGCCGCTCTCCAGCAGTTCGCCCGTCTTGGCCTCGCGCTTGCGCAGCATCCCCGCCAGACCGACGCCCGTCTGCTCGGCCAGCCGGTCCAGCGTCGCCGCGTCCCAGCCGGTTTTCAGGTATTCAACCACGGTCGGCTGAACGCCCTTCTCCTGCAGCAACTCCAACGCCTTGCGCGAGGTCGAGCATTTCGGGTTGTGGAAGAGGGTGACGGTCATGGCGAAACTCCTGTCTAGAGCCCTCACCTAGACCTTGAGGCCGCACCGCGCCATCGCCGCCGCACCGCGCAGCCCGCCGACATGCAGGACGGCGCACGCCAGCATGGCCGTCGCCGCAATCCTCCCGCCCCAGGCCGGCACCCCCGCCACGCCCAGGGGCGCGCCCACCAGCAGGCTGACGCCCGTGGAACTCAACTCATACAGCGCCCAGGCCAGGCCGAAGACCGGCAGGATGCGGTTGGGCCGTCGCCACTGGGCCCAGCCCAGACCTGCCGCGATCAGGGCGAAGAAGACGGCGAACCCCGTCGTCGCCCCCCGGAACTCGGCATAGGCGGCGTCCGAGGCGTACCAGACCAGGCCCGCCTGCATCAGACCCGCCCCAGCCCACACCCAGAAGCCCACGGCGCTGAGGCGCGCCATCGCCGCCGCTGTCGCTTCCGAATCGACGGGACCGAACGGATTGGGAAAGCTGAAACGACGGTTCATGCGCGACTCCTCGACTGCGGCGGCAAACCTATCCCGCGCGCGCCCGCTTTCCCAAGGCCGCGAGCGAGAAACCGCCCCGCCTTCACCTTTGCCCGGCCCCCGTCTAGTGTCGCCGTTATGCGGATCGAACCTCACGACCAGGCCGTTCTCGACCACGTCGCGGCCCACGGCGACCTGATCGTCGCGCGGACCATCGACTGGGCCCATATCAACTCCGGCAGCCGCAACGCCGCCGGTCTGGCGCGGATGCTGGACGTGCTGGAGGCCGAGACGCGCCGCCTGCCCGCCGCCGTCGTGCGCGTGCCGACGCAAGGATCGACCACCGTGGCCGACAACGGCGCCGTGATCCCCGAAAGCTACGCCGACTGCCTGACCCTCACCGCCCGGCCCGAGGCGCCGATTCAGGTCGTCCTGACCGGCCACTACGACACCGTCTTCCCCGCCGACAGCGCCTTCCAGACCGTCGTCACGCGCCCCGACGGCGCCCTGAACGGACCCGGCGTCGCCGACATGAAGGGCGGAATCAGCGTCATGCTGGCCGCGCTGGAAGCGTTTGAAACCCACCCTGACAAGGCCCGCGTCGGATGGACCGTGCTGCTCAGTCCCGACGAAGAGATCGGTTCGCCCGCCTCGGCCCCCCTGCTGGCCCAACTGGGCGCGCGCGGCCACGTCGGCCTGACCTATGAGCCAGCCCTGTCGGACGGCACGCTCGCCGGCGAGCGCAAGGGCAGCGGCAACTTCCACCTGATCGTCACCGGCAAGGCCGCCCACGCGGGCCGCGCCTTCCATGAGGGCGCCAATGCGGTCGCCGGCGCCGCCATCATCGCCGCCCGCCTGCACGGCCTAAACGGCCAGCGCGAGGGCGTCACCGTCAATGTGGCCAAGATCGCGGGCGGCGGCGCGCTGAACGTCGTGGCCGACAACGCCGTGGTCCGCTTCAACGTCCGCGTGCCGGATCAGGCGGCCTCAGACTGGATCAAGGCTGCGGTGCGCGCCATCGCCGCCGAGCCCCCCTTCCCCGGCCTGACCCTGGACCTGCACGGCGGCATGACCCGCGCGCCCAAGCCGATGGACGCCAGCCAGACCGCCCTCTTCCACGCCGTCCGCGACGCGGGCGAACTGCTGGGCCAGACCATCGCCTGGAAGCCGTCAGGCGGCGTCTGCGAGGGCAACAACCTTCACGCCGCCGGCCTGCCCAACGTCGACACCCTGGGCGTCGTCGGCGGCGAGATCCATTCGGATCAGGAGTTCGCCTGGCCCGCCAGCTTCATCGAACGCGCGCAACTGTCCGCCCTGATCCTGTGCAAGATCGCCTCGGGCGAGATTGACGCGTTGAAACTGAAACAGCTCCGACTGGAGACCATGTAACCGCATGCTCGTTGTTCGCCCCGCCGGTCCCGCCGACCTTCATCACCTGCTTGAACTGGCCATCCTGTCCGGCCCCGGCTTCACCAGCCTGCCCGAAGACGCCGACGTCCTGAGCGAGCGCCTGGAACTCAGCCAGGCCAGCTTCGAAGGCAAGATCGCGCCGGAAGAAGCCTGGTACACCCTGATGCTGGAGGACGGCGACACGGGCGACATCGACGGCATCGGCTCGGTCAAGGCGACGGTGGGGCTGAAGCGGCCCTTCTTCAGTTTCCGCGTGGTCAACAACACCGTCCAGTCGCCGTCGCTGGGCGTGAAGCTGAACCACCAGACCCTGGTGCTGGTGAATGAATGCACCGGCTGGACCGAGGTCGGCTCGCTGTTCCTCAAGGCCGACCGCCGCAAGGGCGGCGCCGGGCGCCTGCTCAGCCAGTCGCGCTACATGCTGATCGGCGCCCAGCCCGAACTGTTCGCCGACAACGTCCTGGCCGAGTTGCGCGGCGTCTTCACGCCCGACGGTTACTGCCCCTTCTGGGACCATGTGGCGCACAAGTTCTTCCCCATGGACTTCGACGACGCCGACCGCATGACCGGCTCGACCGACAAGCAGTTCATTCTCGACCTGGCCCCGCGCCACCCCATCTATGTCGAACTTCTGCCCGAACCCGCCCGCGCCGTGATCGGCAAGGTCCACCCCCAGGGCGTGCCCGCCATGGCCCTGCTGGAATCCGAGGGCTTCCGCCCCAACGGTCTGGTCGACATCTTCGACGCCGGTCCGACCGTGGCCTGCGGCCGCGACAACATCCGCACCGTCCGCGACGCCCGCGTCCTGACCGCCCGGATCGAGAAGGATGTCGAGGTCGAACTGCCCAGCCTGGTCTCGACCGACAGCGTCTCGGCCTTCCGCGCCGTCCGCGCCCGCGTTTTGGTCGACGGCGACCTGGCCCGCATGACCCCCGACGTCGCCGCCGCCCTGAAGATCAAGGACGGCGATACGGTTCGGGTGAAGTCGTGAGCCCCGCCGCCTTCTTCCTTCTCCACTCTCGACGTCAGCCCATCGCGCCCCCATTTCCACCCGCCCCCTCATCCGAGCGGCTTCGCCGCCCACCTTCTCCCGCAAGGGGAGAAGGGGAGAAAACGCATGACCCACTTCGTTTCCACCAACCCCGCCACCGGCGAAACCGTCTGGGAAGGCGAAGCCGCCACCCCGGAACAGGTCGGCGGCGCCGTCGAGGCCGCCCGCGCCGCCTTCCCCGACTGGGCCGACCGCCCGCGTCAGGACCGCATCGACGCGGTGAAACGCTATCAGGCCGTCCTGAAAGAGCGCGCGCCCGAAATGGCCGAGGCCATCAGCCGCGAGACCGGCAAGGCCCTATGGGAGACCAAGACCGAACTGGCCTCGATGGCGGGCAAGGTCGACATCTCGATTCGCGCCTATGACGAGCGCACAGGCGAGCGCTCCACCGAAACCGCCTTCGGTCGCGCCACTCTGCGCCACCGTCCGCACGGCGTCTCGGCGGTGCTCGGCCCGTTCAACTTCCCCGGCCACCTGCCCAACGGCCACATCGTCCCGGCCCTTCTGGCGGGCGACACGGTCGTGTTCAAGCCGTCCGAGGAAACACCCCTGACCGGCCAGCTGATGGCCGAATGCCTGGACGCCGCCGACCTGCCCCAGGGCGTGTTCAACATGGTGCAAGGCGGACGCGACACCGGCGCAGCCCTGCTGGACCAGCCGATCGACGCCCTGATGTTCACCGGCTCGGGCGCGGCGGGCGCCCACTTCCGGCGCAAGTTCGCCGACGATCCCCACGTCATCCTGGCGCTGGAGCTAGGCGGCAACAATCCGCTTGTCGTCTGGGACGCCGCCGACGCCGAAGCCGTCGCCGGCATCGTGGTCCAGTCCGCCTTCGTCACCACCGGCCAACGCTGCTCCTGCGCGCGGCGCCTGATCCTGCCCGAAGGCGCGGCGGGCGACGCCATCGTCGAGGCCGTGGCGGCCATGTCCGACCGCCTGAACTTCGCTCCCTGGGACAGCGATCCCGAGCCCTACGCCGGGCCTCTGATCTCGGAGAAGGCGGCCAGCAACGCGCTCGCCGCCCTGCAACAGCGCATCGACGCGGGCGCCAAGGTCATCCGCGCCTCCGGCCCCGTCGACAACCTGCCCGGCGCCTTCGTCAAACCCGCGATCATCGACGTCACCGGCGTCGCGGTCGAAGACGAGGAAATGTTCGCCCCCTTCCTCCAGGTCATCCGCGTTCCAACCTTCGACGCCGCCATTCAAGCCGCCAACGCCACCAAATACGGCCTGTCCGCCGGTCTGGTCAGCGATGACGCCCTGAACTGGGACCGCTTCATCAACCGCATCCGCGCGGGCGTGGTGAACTTCAACCGCCCGACCACGGGCGCTGCGGGCGACATGCCCTTCGGCGGCCTCGGCGCCTCCGGTAACCACCGCCCCAGCGCCTACTACGCCGCCGACTACTGCGCCTACCCGGTCGCCAGCTTCGAGGCTGGCGCCGTCAAGAACATCGAAAGCGAGATCAAGGGGCTGCGCTGATTTCCTCTCACCCCGCCTTACCCCACACACAAAAGCCCTCCCCCTCGAGGGGGGAGGGTTGGGAGGGGGTGCGCCCGCGCGGTTTCCCGCCCATACGCAAGAGGCTCCACCCGACCTCTGGACAAGGTCACTCAGCATGACCCGGTCCGAGCCCCTCACCACCCCATCTCGCGTCGCCCCGCGTGAACGCACGCGCGCTCGCCGCCTTCGCTCCGCGCCCACCTGGACCGAAGCCAAGCTCTGGGACCGCCTGCGCCATCTACCGATCCGCATCCGGCGTCAGGCCCCGATCGGTCCCTATGTCGTGGACTTCACCTGCCTGCGCGCCCGACTGGTGATCGAAGTCGATGGCGGCGTCCATAGCCGCACCGACGTCGCACTACGCGACCTGAAACGCGACGAATGGTTGGCGAGCGAGGGCTATCGCGTCCTCAGGATAGACAGCCGCCGCATCCCCGGCGACCTCGACGCCGTCGTCGCGGAGATCACCCAAGCCATCCGCCTCAAAGCCCCCCTTCCCCCCGAGGGGGAAGTGGCTGGGGGATGGGGGGAAGCCGCAACGCATCAGGAAATGACGCAAGAGGCGCCGCCCCGTCTCGCGCGATCCACCAACAAGCCTCCTGCCAACACCCCCACCCAACCCTCCCCCCTCGAGGGGGAGGGCTCATGAGCATCGCCATGCC
>NZ_QLLC01000051.1 GCF_003350205.1 Brevundimonas bullata
GGATGATAACCCTTCCTTCTTTCCGAAGCTCGAGTTCTGTCTGACGATTGAGGAGGGGCTGTCAGGCTAACTGAGCTCAGTCAAAAACTCCCCTACCCTGCTCAATATCAGGCGACAGCCGCCGTCCATGCGGCATCCGCATCGACGCGAAAGCGACGAAGTGTAGGTCTGCTGATCAAATGGCGCTGGAAGTTGAAGGTGTTGTAGATCGCGGCGTGGGTGGTGAGAAATCTCTGGGCTGAGGCTTGGGATTTGAACCTCTGATGCTGCCGCTCCCGTCGTCGGATCGGCAGATGTGAGTTCTCAACGCGGTTGTTGTCACGAAGCCTGCCAGGGCGATGCAGATGGCGCAGTTCCAACTGATCGAGTGCCGCACCGTACGAGGCCAACCCGTCCGTCGTGATGGTTTCTGGCTCGACCGGTTGATTGCGCAAAAGACGTCTGATCAGCTTCAAAGCCGCCTCTGTGTCCCGCTGGCGCTGGACAACGACGTCTAAAACCTCGCCTTCGTCGTCGACTGCGCGCCACAGATACATGCGCCGTCCTCCGATCTTGCAGACCATTTCATCGAGATGCCAACGGCCTGTCGGAGGCACTCTCCGCTTCTTCAGCCGCCGTGCAATCAGAGGCCCGAACTTGATCGTCCAGCACCGGATCGTTTCGTAGCTGACGTCAATTCCGCGTTGCGCCATCAGTTCCTCGACGTCGCGGAAGCTAAGATTGAAGCGAAAGTACAACCACACGGCATGACGGATCACCTCAGCTGGAAATCGGTGACGTTTAAACGATAGCGGCTTCATAAAACGCCTTCTCCACCAATGGCTTGTAGCCTTCTAGGTGGAGCACCTTTAGCGTTAGACTGACAGCACCGCTCAAACAGGTCGGAAACCACTTAAGACCTGCTCAGCTCAAGGGTGCCACCACCGTCACGCGCGACGACGGCTCCCCCAGAAGGCTTTCACCGCGAAAAGGACGAAAGCACCCACGCCGACGGCGAACACCACGTCGCCCGGTACCCGTGCCCAGACCAGCCCCTCCATGATCGGATGGTGCATCAGTTCGGCCGAGCGTGCGGCGGCGTAGTTTTCGTTGAACGACACATAGGTCTGCCAGAGGCCCTGGGGCAGCAGCGACAGGAAAGTCATCATCGCCAGGCCGATGTTCAGGCACCAGAAGGCGATAGACAGCAGGCGCTGGTTCCAGATGCGGGGATTGGTCAGACCGCGCATGCAATAGAGCACCAGACCCAGGCCCAGCATGCCATAGACGCCGAACAGGGCGGCATGGCCGTGGCTGGCCGTCGTGTTCAGCCCTTGCATGTAATAGAGGGCGATCGGTGTGTTGATCAGGAAGCCCAAGAGGCCCGCCCCGACCAGGTTCCAGAACAGGACGGCGGCGAAGAAGCGGAAGGGCCAGTGATAGACCTCTTCCCACTCGTTCTGGCCCTCCAGCTTGGAGCGGTTGTAAGCCTCGAAGCCGACGACCGCGAGCGGGACCACTTCCAGCGCCGACAGCACCGAACCTAGCGCGATGACGCCGATCGGCGTACCGCTGAAATACAGGTGGTGGAAGGTGCCGAGCACGCCTCCGCTGAGGAAGACGATGGTGGCGACCAGAACCGCCGTAGCGGCCACGGAGGGGCGAACCAGCCCCATACGCACCAGCAACGCCGAGACGATGGCGGTCGCGAAAACCTCGAACACGCCCTCGACCCACAGGTGGACCACCCACCAGCGCCAGTATTCCATGATCGAGATGTGGGTCTTCTCGCCCCACATCAGGCTGGCGCCAAACAGCAGACCGATTGCCACGGTTGAGATGGCCACCAGCAGGATCAGAGACACGCCGCCCTTGCGCCGCAGCAGAGGCCACAAACCGCGAAGGACTAGAAGCACCCACAGCATCAAGCCGATGAAGAGGTAGATCTGCCAGAAGCGGCCAAGGTCGGTGTATTCGTAACCCTGATGCCCGAACCAGAAATTGGCGGTCAGGTTGCGGAAGAAGCCGTTGACAGCTGCCCATTGTCCGGCGAATGAGCCGACGACAATGACGAGCAGGCTGACGAACAGGAAGTTGACACCCCAGACCTGGAACTTCGGATCCTTGCCCGACAACAGCGGCGCGACATAGAGGCCGGCGGCGAGCCAGGCGACGGCGATCCACAACACAGCCAGTTGCGTGTGCCAGGTGCGGGTCACGGCATAGGGGAGGTATTCGGCGAAGGAACCGTCAGGTTAACTGAGCACATTCAAAAAGCCCCCAACCCTGCAAAATATCAGGCTACCGCCGCCATCCAAGCGGCATCCGCATCGGCGCGAAAACGACGAAGTGTGGATCTGCTGATGAGATGGCGCTGGATATTGAAGGTGTTGTAAATCGCCGCGTGGGTGGTGAGAAATCTCTGGGCTGAGGCTTGGGATTTGAACCTCTGCTGCTGCCGCTCTCGTCGCCGGATCGGCAGGTGAGAATTCTCAACGCGGTTATTATCACGCAGTCGACCGGGACGATGAAGATGCCGTAGTTCCAACTGATCGAGGGCCGCACCGTAGGATGCCAGCCCATCCGTTGTGATGGTTTCCGGCTCGACAGGTTGGTTACGTATAAGACGTCTAATCAGCTTCAAAGCCGCTTCTGTGTCCCGCCGACGCTGGACGATGACGTCTAGAACCTCGCCTTCATCATCAACAGCGCGCCACAGATACATACGTCTGCCACCGATCTTGCAAACCATCTCATCGAGATGCCAGCGGCCTGTGGGTGACCCACGTCGCTTCTTCAGCCGCCGTGCAATCAAAGGCCCGAACTTGATCGTCCAGCACCGGATCGTTTCGTAGCTCACGTCGATTCCGCGTTGCGCCATCAACTCCTCGACATCACGGAAGCTCAGGTTGAAACGAAAGTACAGCCACACGGCATGACGGATCACCTCAGCTGGAAAACGATGTCGCTTAAACGATAAGGGCTTCATAGAAATGCCTACTCCACCAGTGGCTTGCCACCTTTTAGGTGGAGCACCTTTAGCGTTAGACTGACAGCACCTGGGCAGATCCCTCACCTCTTCCGGGTCCATGGGCTTCACATTTGACGATCCCTCTTGCCCGCGCAGATGAACCTTCCGGGCCAAGACACTCCCCCGTTCCGTCGGCGTGACTTCCTCGCCCCTTCGGGCTAAAGCCTGAGCAAAATAATACCGGCTCAGGAGACTACCCATGGCGCGCATCACGCTGCGACAGTTGCTCGATCACGCGGCGGAGAACGACTACGGCCTGCCCGCCTATAATATCAACAACATGGAACAGGGCCTGGCCATCATGGAGGCGGCGGAAGCCGTCAACGCTCCGGTCATCATCCAGGCCTCGCGCGGCGCCCGCAGCTACGCCAACGACATCGTCCTGGCCAAGCTGATCGACGCCCTGGCTGAACTGTATCCCCACATCCCGGTCTGCATGCACCAGGATCACGGCAACGGCCCGGCGACCTGCGCCACCGCCATCCAGTACGGCTTCACCTCGGTGATGATGGACGGCTCGCTGGAAGAAGACGCCAAGACCCCCGCCTCCTACGAATACAACGTCGACGTCACCCGTCGCGTCACCGAAATGGCCCACTCGTGCGGCGTCTCGGTCGAGGGCGAACTGGGCGTGCTCGGCTCGCTGGAAACCGGCATGGGCGAGGCCGAAGACGGCCACGGCTTCGAAGGCAAGCTGGACCATTCGGCCCTGCTGACCGACCCGGATCAGGCCGTCGACTTCGTCCGCGCCACCAAGGTCGACGCCCTGGCCATCGCCATGGGCACCAGCCACGGCGCCTACAAGTTCAGCCGCAAGCCGGACGGCGAAGTCCTGGCCATGAACGTGATCGAGGAAATCCACCGCCGCCTGCCCGACACCCACCTGGTCATGCACGGCTCGTCCTCGGTGCCGCAGGACCTGCAGGACATCATCAACGCCTACGGCGGCCAGATGCCCCAGACATGGGGCGTGCCGGTCGAGGAAATCCAGCGCGGCATCAAGCACGGCGTGCGCAAGATCAACATCGACACCGACAACCGCATGGCCATGACCGGCGCCGTGCGCAAACTGCTAATGGAAAAGCCGGGCGAGTTTGACCCGCGCGCCTGGCTCAAGCCCGCCAAGGAAGCCATGCGCAAGCTGTGCATCGAGCGCTATCAGCAGTTCGGCTGCGAAGGTCAGGCGTCGAAAATCCGCCCCCTGTCCACCGCCCAGATGGCCAAGCGCTACGCCGCCGGCGAACTGGACCCGCACTTCGGCGCCTCGGCCACCAAGGCCGCCTGATCACCTTCTCGCGTCATCCCGGAAGCGGCGTAGCCGCTATCCGGGACCGCAGGAAGCGCGGCGTCCTCAGCGGTCCCGGCTCTGCGCCTCGCTTCGCGAGGCTCCGGCCGGGATGACGGCCTTAGGCTGCTGAAATCACCACACCCCGTAGCGACCGCCGATGGCGCCGATCACCGCCCGCGCCTCGATCTCGGCATAGCGCAACTCATCTTCCGCACGGCGCGCATCGCGACGCGCGTCCTGAAGCTCGCCGCGCACCTCGCGGATACGCTCGCGAACGCGCTCGCGCTGCTCGTCCGTCAGCCCCTCCTGCCGCAGTTCGCGCTGCTTGGCCTCCAACTTGTCCTCACGGCTCTCGATACGGCTGATGGCCGAGTTGAGCGCGCTTTCCGCCGACGACACGGCCTGCTCCGCCGCATAGATCCGACGCCCGTCCTGATAGGCGGGCAGGAAGTCGCGCTCCTCCGCCGGCGAGCAGACACCGCCATAGCTGGCGCCCTGACGCCCCTGCCGGAAGCCGTTCTCCCAGGTGCAATAGGTTCGCAAGCCGTCCTCGCGGGCCGACAGATAGGCGCTCATGTTCGGGACCACGCCAAACTTGGCGCAGGCCTTGGCGTGATCGTCCAGCCGGCTGGTCTGATGTCCCGCCGCGCCGTCGCGCCAGCCCTGCCCGCCCCAGTCGCCGACCAGGCACTGATCCTGGCTCATGGTGGCGCAGCCGGACAGCAGAACCACGCCCGTGGCGGCGACTGCAGCGGCGATCAAAAGCTTCATTCCGGCCTCTCCCAAGGCATTTCACGCGGCGGCCAAGGACCGATGAAGCCTCGCCCCGCAAGCCATGCTATTTCGCCCTATGGCCGATGAACCTTTGCTGACGGAAGACGACGACGCGGAAATTCTCGAGGCGCAGATCGACGCGCCCGGCGTCCGCCTCGACAAGGCCCTGGCCGCCGCCTTCCCGACCCTGTCGCGCGCCCGGCTTCAGGCCTTGCTGGCCGAGGGCGCCGTCCGCCGCGACGGCCAGCCGATCACCAGCGGCTCGGCCAAGGCCCAGACCGGTCTCTACGCCGTCATCATGCCCCCGGTCGTCCCCGCCACGCCCCAGCCGGAGGCCATCCCGCTGACGGTGCTGTTCGAGGACGCCGACCTGATCGTCATCGACAAGGCCCCCGGCATGGCCGCCCACCCGGCCCCTGGCTGCGAAACCGGCACCCTGGTCAACGCCCTTCTGGCCCACTGCGGCGCTGGGCTGTCGGGCATAGGCGGCGTGGCCCGCCCCGGCATCGTCCACCGCCTGGACAAGGACACCTCGGGCGTCATGGTCGCCGCCAAGTCCGACCGCGCCCACGCGGGCCTGTCCGCCCTGTTCGCGACCCACGACATCGAGCGCATCTACATCGCCCTGACGCGCGGCGCGCCCTCCCCCGAGAAGGGCCGCATCCAGACCCAGATCGGCCGCTCCAGCAGCGACCGCAAGAAGATGGCCGTGCTCAAGGCTGGCGGTCGTGAAGCCATCACCGACTATGTGGTGCAGAAAACCTTCGGCCAGCCCGCCAAGGCCTCCGCCGCCCCGCTCGCCGCCCGCGTCGCCTGCACCCTGCACACCGGCCGCACCCACCAGATCCGCGTCCACCTGGCCTCCAAGGGTTCGCCCCTGCTGGGCGACCCCGTCTATGGCTCGGGCAGCCCCGCCATCCCGGTCCGCGCCGCCGTCGCCGAGGTCGGCCTGACCCGTCAGGCCCTCCACGCCGCCGTCCTCGGCTTCGTCCACCCGGTGACGGGTCAGGCCCTGCGTTTCGAGACCGCCCCGCCCGAGGACATGCAGCGCCTGGAAGCCCTGCTCGCAGAACTTTGAGCCCGCATCCTCGCCCGATTTGATCAGCAACTCACACTGTGCTAATAGGCTTGTAACGGTGCACGTGGCGCCGGGGTCACAGTCACGCTTTCGTGTGACGATCCGCCCCTACAAATCGGGGCAACCCATCGCCACTTGGATCGGTTGAGGGGTGAGGCGATGGCGCACGCATGTGGTCATGGCCGTGGCGCCTGCTCTTTACTTATCGGTCGGAGGGACCACGTCTAATGGCTAACTCGACACTCGCGGTGATGTCGCCTGAACAGGGACTGTCGCGCTATCTCACGGAAATCCGCAAGTTTCCGATGCTCACCAAGGACGAGGAGTTCATGCTCGCCAAGCGTTGGAGCGAGCACCAGGACCCCGAAGCGGCCCACCGCCTCGTCACCTCCCACCTTCGTCTCGTGGCCAAGATCGCCATGGGGTATCGCGGCTACGGCCTGCCGATCGGCGAAGTGATCTCAGAGGGCAATGTCGGCCTGATGCAGGCCGTCAAGAAATTCGATCCCGACAAAGGCTTCCGCCTGGCGACCTACGCCATGTGGTGGATTCGCGCCTCGATTCAGGAATACATCCTGCGCTCCTGGTCCCTCGTGAAGATGGGCACCACCGCGGCGCAGAAGAAGCTCTTCTTCAACCTGCGCAAGGCCAAGAGCCAGATTTCCGCGTTTGAAGAGGGTGACCTGCGCCCCGAACACCTCGCCGCCATCGCCACCAAGCTGGGCGTGTCGGAAGAGGAAGTCACCAACATGAACCGCCGCCTCAGTGGCGACGCCTCGCTGAACGCGCCCCTGCGCGCCGACGGCGAAAGCGAGTGGCAGGACTGGCTGGCCGACGACAATGCGGTGTCCCAGGAAACGGCCCTGGCCGACTCCGAGGAAAAATCCATCCGCATGAGCCTGCTCGAAGAAGCCATGCAGGAACTGACCGACCGCGAGAAGCACATCCTCACGGAACGCCGCCTCAAGGACGATCCCGTCACTCTGGAAGAGCTCGCAGGCCAGTACGGCGTGTCGCGCGAACGCGTGCGTCAGATCGAGGTCCGCGCCTTCGAGAAACTGCAAAAAGCCATGCGCGCCGCCGCCGAAGAGCGAAACCTGGTCGACGCCTGACGGGCTCATGAGCCTTTCCTCCCCATTCCATGGGGAGGTGGCGCGGCGCAAAGCGCCGTGACGGAGGGGGCGGCGCCACCTGTCCGGGTTCGCGCCAGATGGTGGGTGGCGGCGACGTCCCCTCCACCACTTCGTAGTCCCCCTCCCCATAGAATGGGGAGGAAAGAAACGCCTTACCCCGCCCGAGACAGGCTCTCGGGCGAGGCCAGCGCCAACACCGCGCCCACCGGCCCGGCCAGCGTCGCCTTGGTCGGGGCGCCCGCCGCCAGGTTCGTCTCCAGACCCGCCGCAACGATCGCCAGCGACGCGTCGCCGGTCTTGATGGCCAGGGCCTTCAGCGTCTCGGCCTGCTGCTTGATGGCGCGCACCGCCTGCATCGGATCACTGTCGAACTGGGCCATGGCCGAAGCCAGAATCCGCATCGCCTGATCCTTGACCGCCACGACCGCCTCGGCCGCCGACGCCGGCTTGTCAGCCTTGCGCTTGCCCGGCCCCGCATAGTCGTCGGAGTTGAAGCGGCGGCGATCCGGCCCGATGTAGCCCACCGCCTCAACCCAGTCGCGCGGCTTGGTGGCCAGGTTCTCAACCCGGCGGAACAGGTCGCCGCTGGTGAAGGGCTTCCTCAGAAACTCGTGCACGCCGGAATCCCGCGCGCCCTTGATGGTGCTGGCGGTGGCCTCGGCCGTGACCATGATGATCGGCACGCGGCGACAGGCCAGGCTTGAGCGTCGGATGCGCCGCGCCAGAGCCTCGCCGTCCAGACGCGGCCCCGACCGCTCGGTCAGGATCAGGCCCGGCTCCATCTCGCGGGCCAGATCGATCACCTTCGCCTCATCGCCCTCGACCGCGACATCCCGCGATCCAAAGCCCTTCAGCAGGTCGGACAACAGGCGCGCGGCGGCAGGGTTGGGGTCGACGATCAGCACCCGGCGCACGACCGGCGCGATCTTCTGCATCGTCTTGGCGTCTAAAGCGAACACGGCTCGGCTCCATCTGGAGCCAAGAAGGTAAACTCAGGGGGTTAAGGGGCCGTTTCCCTTATCGGGACACGCCCCCTGCCCTCAGCCTCAACCCTGGAACGGATCGCGCATCAGGATGGTGTCGTCCCGCTCAGGACTGGTCGACAGCAGGGCCACCGGCGCGCCGATCAGTTCCTCGATCCGACGCACATACTTCAGCGCATGGGCGTTCAGGTCCTTGAACGTCCGCACCCCGGCGGTGCTCTCGCTCCAGCCTTCCAGTTCCTCGAACACCGGCTCGGCCGAGGCCTGAGCCTTCAGGCTGGAGGGCAGATAGTCCAGCACCTCGCCGTTGATGCGATAGCCGACGCAGATCTTCAGCGTCTTCAGACCGTCCAGCACGTCCAGCTTGGTCAGGGCGATGCCGTCGATGCCGTTGATCGCCACCGACTGACGCACCAGAACCGCGTCGAACCAGCCGCAACGCCGCGCCCGACCCGTGTTCACCCCGACCTCGCGGCCCACGACCGCCAGATGCTCGCCGACCTCGTCGTTCAGCTCACAGGCGAATGGGCCCTCGCCGACGCGGGTCGTATAGGCCTTCACAATGCCCAGCACATAGCCGACGCCGCGCGGCCCGATGCCCGACCCCGCCGCCGCCTGCCCCGCCACCGTGTTGGACGACGTCACATAGGGATAGGTGCCGTGATCCACGTCCAGGAAGGCGCCCTGCGCCCCCTCGAACAGCACGCGCTTGCCCTCCTTCTGGGCCTGATCCAGCACGCGCCAGGCCGGCTTCACATAGGGCAGGATCTTCGGCGCGATCTCCAGCAGTTGCGCCAGCAGCGCCTCGGGGTCGATCGGCTCCAGCCCCAGACCCGCACGCAGCGGATCGTGGTGCGAACGCAGACGCTCGATCTTGATCTTCAGATCGTCTTCATTGGCCAGGTCACAGACGCGGATGGCGCGACGCCCCACCTTGTCCTCATAGGCCGGACCGATGCCGCGCCCGGTCGTGCCGATCTTGGCGCCCGGCGCGCTGGCGGCGGCTTCGCGCGCCACGTCCAGAGCCGGGTGGATCGGGAGGATCAGACAGGCATTGTCGGCGATGGTCAGGATGTCGGGGCTGATGGCCACGCCCTGGGCGACGATCTTCTCGATCTCGCCCACCAGATGCCAAGGATCGACGACCACGCCGTTGCCGATGATCGAGGGCTTGCCCTGCACCACGCCCGAAGGCAGCAGCGCCAGCTTGTAAACCTTGCCGTCGACGACCAGCGTATGGCCCGCGTTATGGCCGCCCTGGAAGCGCACCACCATGTCGGCGCGATTGGACAGCCAGTCCACAATCTTGCCCTTGCCCTCGTCGCCCCATTGGGCGCCGACTACCGCGACGTTCGCCAAGATCGTTTCTCCGCAATCCAGAATGCGGTGGGAGCCTATAACCCCTGAATCGTCCGGAGTCGCCCCGACAGCGCAGAATTATGCGCTCAGTTCACTGACCGCCGTCGCAAACGCCCATTCCAGCCACGGCGTCGCGTCCACGACATCCGCCGTCTCGACCGTGCAGCCGCACCACAACCGCAGCCCCGGCGGCGCGTAACGGTGCGGCTCCATGTCGAACACCGCGCCTTCGCCTTCCAGCAAGGCCTTGAACCGCTTCACAAAGGCCTTCTGCCCGGCCTCGTCGAGGGCCGCCACGCGCGCATCGGTGAACTTCAGGCAGACCGAGGTGGTCGAGCGGATTTCCGGTCGATCCGGCAGCATGGCGACCCAGTCGGTCCGCTCCACCCATTCCGCCAGCGCCGCATAGTTGGCGTCGGTGCGTCGGATCAGTTCTTTCAACCCGCCCGCGCCCTTGGCCCACTCCAGGGCGTCGATCCAGTCCTCGATGGTCAGGATGGAATAGGTGTTGATCACCACCCCGTCCGCCAGCGTCCGGTCAAAGCCGCTCTTGTCGGTCAGGCGCAGCACCTTGGGGATCGACCGCTCGGGGCGATAGGTATCCAGCCGCGCCACGGCGCGCGGCGACAGCACCATGACGCCTATGCCCGCCTCGCCGCCCAGCGCCTTCTGGAAGCTGAAAGTGGTCACATCCAGCTTGTCCCACGGCAGGTCCATGGCGAACGCCGCCGAGGTCGCGTCGCAGATGGTCAGCCCCTCGCGGTCGTCGGCGATCCAGTCGGCGTTATCCATGCGCACGCCCGACGTCGTGCCGTTCCACGGAAACACCACGTCCTTGCTGGGATCGACCCGGCTCATGTCCGGCAACTCGCCCCAGGGCGCCGTCAGCACCTCGGGCTCCAGCTTCAGGTGATCGCGCACGTCGGTCGCCCAGACCTGGCCGAAGTTCTCATAGGCCACGACCTGAACCGGCCGCTCTCCCAGCATCCCCCACAGCGCCGCCTCGACCGCGCCCGTGTCCGAGCCCGGCGTATAGAGCAGTACATAGTCCTCGGGCGGGCTCAGCACTTCGCGCGTCAGCCGCAAGCCGTAGGCGAACCGCTCCACCACCTCCGGCGCGCGAATGCCCCTCCCCAGCAGGTTGGTCGGCAGCCCCGCAAGCGACCACCCCGGACGCTTGGCCGTCGGACCGGCGGAGAACCACGGGCGAGCAGGCTTGGCGTCAGGCTTGGCAACGGCTTGGGCGATCATCGTCGTATCCAGCTTGGGGAGGAGATTGAGGGGCGGCTCAGCGTCCGGGCTTATAGGGGCGCTTGTCGCGCCACTCGGTCGCGAACCGGATCAGGTCGTCGTCCGGGGTTTCCGGCAGCGTCACCACCAGCTTGGCCAGCAGGTCGCCGCGCTTGCCCGCCGCATAGGCGCCGCGCGCCTTGAGCCGCAGGATCTTGCCGCTGTTCGAGCCCTTGGGGATGGTCATCATCACCGCGCCCTCGGGCGTCGGCACCTGGATCTTGCCGCCCAGCACCGCGTCAGGAACCGACACCGGCAGGTCCATGGTCAGGTCCGCCCCATCACGCTTGAACACCGGGTGCGGCGCGATCTTCAGTTCGATCAGGGCGTCGCCCGCCTGGCCGCCGCGTCCCGGCGCGCCCTGCCCCTTCAGCCGGATCACCTGGCCCTCGGACGCCCCCTTGGGAATGACCACGTCCAGCATCCGACCGTCCGAGAACTGGATGCGGCGCGTCGTGCCGGCGATGGAGTCCTCCAGACTGATGTCCAGCGTCGCCCGCACGTCCTGGCCCTTGCCGCCAAAGCCGCCGCGCCCCGCCGTGCGCCCGCCGCCGCCGAAGGCGCCGAACAGCTCTTCCAGGTCGATGTCCTCGAACCCGCCGCGTCCGCCCGACCCGCCGAATCCGCCAAAGCCGCCCGAACGCCCGCCGCCGCCCGGAGGCGCGCGGAATTGCTCGCGGCCGTCCGCGTCGATCTCGCCGCGATCATACTTGGCCCGCTTCTCGGCGTCGCCCAGCAGGTCGAAGGCCGCCGTGATGCGCTTGAACCGCTCCTCCGACACCTTGTCGCCGGGGTTCTTGTCCGGGTGCAGCTCCTTGGCCAGCTTGCGGAACGCCTTCTTGATCTCGTCCGCGCTCGCGCCTCTGGCAACGCCCAGTTCCTTGTAGGGATCGCCAGCCACGTTCGCTTCACTCCGACATCAGAAAAAGACCAGAGCGTCAGTTAAGCCATGCGCCCCCCCGCTGGAAGGGGCGATCCCCCCTTTCCTCCCCACTTGTGGGGAGGGGGACCGCGTAGCGGTGGAGGGCGCGGCGCAAACGCCCGCCGTGGAATCGCCCCCTCCGTCACGTCGACTTCGCCGCCGCGCCCTCTCTCCACCGCTGCGCGAAAGGCAGGAAAGGTCACAGCCCCACCACCGCCTCCGCCCCCCAGCCATAGCCGGCGCCCCACTGCGCCACGCCGATCCGCGCGCCTTCGCCGACCCCGCCCGGCCAGTCCGCCGCCATCTGCGCCGCCGCATAGACCGCCTCCAGCCCCTCGACCTCCCAGACCCGCTTCTCCGCCGCGCCGTCCAGCACTCGCACCCGGAATCGACGCGGATCGACCTCGACCGGCTCCGCCTCCCAGCCCTCGCCGTTGACCCGCACGCGCGGCCTCCACGACAGGCGCCGCCCGCCGTCCTCGACCGCCACCCGCAGATGCGCCGGTCGCCAAGGCCGCGCCGCCCGCCCGGTCCAGCTGAAATCGACCTCGCTAAACCCACTCCCGCCCGGCGCCGCACCCGCAGGCCCGGCCCGCCAGACGCGCGGCAGCCCCCGCTCGCCTGGCGCCACTTCCGCCCGCGCCATGTCGCGTTCCAGAAACACCACGACCGCCCCGGCCAAGGCCCCCGCAGCCGTCGCCTCCTCGCTCCCCTGTTGTCCGCGCAGCAGGCCGCTCAGCCGCCAGACCTCGCCGCCGACCAGTTCCGCCCGCCGATACTGCACCACTTCCCAGCCCGCCGCCGTCTCCAGCGCCAAAGCATTGCCGCCCCCCAGCACCCCGCCCGCCGTCAGGCTCTCCGGCGCCCGCCCTTCGACGCGCACCATGATGGCGTTGGCCTCGTCCCAACGCCCGACCACGCCGCGCCCGACCGCCTCGGTCAGCACCCCGACCGTCGCCGGCCGCACCACCGTCACGCGCGGCGTCAGCGCCTCCACGCTCGCGCCCCCATGCACCGCCATCGGCGTCCAGGGCTCCGCCGCCACCACAACCACCGGCCGCCCGTCCTCCTCCGCGCCCGGCAAGCGCGGCAGGTCCAGCAGCCGCAAAAACGGCGCGCCCACTACCGCCGGCCCGTCGCCGGGCCGCCAGTCGGTCGGCGCCTCATCGACCCGCACGACCACCACCGGCTCCAGCACCGCCGACGGCTGCTCGTCCACATCCAGCCGCGTCACGCGCCAGTCGCCCGTCCGCCCCTCGACCTGCACCACCTCGCCCGGCTCCAGCCGCAAGGCCTCCAGCGGCCCCAGCTTCACCGTCAGTCGATCCGTCTCGCCCCCGGTCGTCGCCAGGGTCCGCCGCGCCGGCGCACCGGCCACGCCCGCCCCGCACACCGCCGGCAGTTCCAGATCAACCCCGCCGCCATGGCCCGCGCCGCGCACCACCACCGACCCGGTCTGATAATCCGCCGCCTCGTCGATGAAGCGCACCCGCGCCGCGCCCGGACGCGGCTCAAGCGACCGATCCGCCACGACGCTCGCGCCCTCGTCCGGCAGGGCCAAGGCCTCCGCCGTCAGCGTCAGCCCCACGGCCGTCTCGCCCAGCACCGCGATCCGTCCGCCCCGCTCGGCCGCCGTCGCCCCCAGACCCGCCAGCAGCGGCTCCAGCGCATCCCGCGTCCGCATCGGTCGATCAATCACATAGCCCGCGATCTCGCCGTCCAGCGCCCCGATCTCGAACGCCTCCTCCGCCAGCCCGCCGCGCTTCAGCACCGCCGCGACCAGATCCGCCGCCTCGCCGCCCATGCGCCCGTTCAGCCAGTGCCCGGCCCGCCACGCCCCCGCGTCAGCCCACACGCCGCCCCGCGCCGGAAAGGCCGGAAACGGCCGCGCATCCCAGCACCAGGCGTCCGCCCCTTCGACCATCCGCCCGCCATAGACGCTCGACACCGGATTGTTCGCCACATCCTCAAAGTGCGTCAGCACCGCCTCCAGCGCCCGCCGCTGCATCCGGTCGTCGCGCGCCCCCGTCGAATGCGGCGGCAGGGCGTTCTCGGAACTCTTGGGGTCCTGGAACAGGTTCGGCGCATTGCCGCCCCGGTCCACCGCCGCACAGCCGAACTCGGTCAGCCGGATCGGCTTCATCCCCGGAACCCAGGCCGTCGGCGTCGCCGACCGCACGCCCGCGACCCGCTCATGGTGAGCGTTCGACCACCACCCCTTCAGGTCCTTGGGTCGATACAGCCAGTCCTCGTCATGCGCCCCGTCGCTGATCGGCGTCCGCACCTGCCCCGCCCGATCCTCGGCGCTGGCGTAGAACCAGTCGAAGTTCTCGCCGCCCGCGACCTGCATCGCCAGATAGGCCGGGTCCGCCGCCCCCTCATAGGCCGCCGCATCCAGCCCGCCGTCGCCCCCGCGCCAGTCGCCCAGCGGCGGATACCAGTCGATGCCGACGTAATCGATATTCGGATCGGCCCACAGCGGGTCCAGATGGAACCGCGCCTCGCCGTCCTTCTGCCAGCCGAAATACTCCGACCAATCGGCGGCGTAGCTCAGCTTCACTCCCGCCCCGACAATCGCCCGGCACTCCGCCGCCAGCGCCCGGAACTGCGCCGTCGCCGGAAAGCCGCCGCCCGCATCGCGGGTCCCGGTCAGCCCTCGCATCTCCGAGCCGATCAGCAGGCCGTCCGCCCCCTCTTCCGCCGCCATCCGCGCATAGTGCAGCGCCAGCCGCCTCAGGCCCCAGCCATCCGCCGTCCCGAACATCGCTGCGACCTCCGCCGCCGCCCCTGCGCCGTCCGTCCCGGCCACGCGCCCGCGCCACGGATAGCCGGGACAGTCCATGAAGACGAAGGGATACAGCGTCACCTCCACCCCCCGCGCCTTCAGGCTGCGGATCGCCTGGCGCACGCTCTCGTCCGACGGCGTCCCGCCATAGGCCGGCCCCCCGTCGACCTGCGACACCAGATGCGCCTCATGCCGCTCCAGCCCGGCCACGCTCCAGCGCATCGGCTTGGTCATCTTGTCGCGCCGATCCACACCGGGTCGAACCTGACAATGCCCCGCCCGCACGTCGTCGCCGAACCAGCCGACGATCAGGCTGACCCGCTTCAGGTTCGGCGCCTGCACCATCAACTGATCCAGCGACACTTCGATATCCGCCCGCCCCTCGGCGTTGTTGACGTTCTCAGGCCTGCTCTTCGTCAGCCCCTCGCGCCGCATCACGGCTTCGGTCGCCAGACAGAACTCCCCCGCTCCAGGGATCAGACACACCCCCTCCAGCCGGTCCTCCAGCCGCCGCTCAACGCCCATCGGCCGACGAAACACCTCGAACGCCAGCTGCGGCGCCCGATTACCGAACGGCCCCAGCGGCAGGTCCTCGAACACCACATAGGCCGTGCCGCGAAACGCCGAGGCCGCCCCTTCCACCGCCTCGATCAACGGGTCCGGCGTCTGCGTCTCGGTCCCGCGATGCACCCGCATCGTCACCCCGGTCAGGTCCAGCGGCTGACCGTCGGCCCAGATCCGCCCCACCCCGTCGATCGGCCCCTCGCCCAGCCCGACGGCGAAGCTCAGCGAATAGTCGTACTCGACCGTCTTCTGCCCGCCCTTGCCGCCAGACCGCTTGTGCTTGGTCTCCAGGAACCGCGCGGCCCAGATCACCTGCCCCACCACCCGCGCCCGGCCAAAGACGCAGCCCATCGGCGCCCCGTCCGCCGACGACTGCAGGCTCAGGCCTTCCAGCCGCGGCCCCTTCTGCCGCGCCGGCGACAGGCTGGCGATCACCCGGTTGTCGATGGCCTTGCCGATGGTCGAGCCGATGAACTGGCCGATCGGCCCGCCGATCTGCTGGCCCACATTGCTCAGAATGACCTGCGCCAAACCCTCAGCCCTCCGTCTTCACCGGCCAGCGAAACGCCGCGACCAGCCTTCGCCGCCACCACGGCCCCATCCAGCTCTCGACCACCGCCCGCCCCCAATAGGCGTGGATCATCTTCCATTCCGGCCCGTCATCCGAGGACAGGATGGCGC
>NZ_QLLC01000052.1 GCF_003350205.1 Brevundimonas bullata
TGCCTGTGCTGATCCGGGACGGCGTGGATGCGCCGGTTCTGGCCTGGCGGGGGGCGGATGTGCGGGCGTTGGGGGCGCGGCGTCTGAGCCTGGCCTTGGGCGAAACGACGCAGGAGAGCGACCTCTTTCAAGCCATGCATGGCGAAACGCCGCCGACTGACCTATTTTCCTAGAAAGACTGCTGATCGGCGGGGCCTGAGGGCGCGCGCCGAGAAACCGAGGACCGAATGAATCTGCGTAACTTCGCCATCTGGGGCGTGATCCTGCTGGGTCTGGTCGCGGTCTACGCCGCCATCGGCCAGAACGGCGGCGCGGCCATGCCGGGCGCCAAGGGCGCGGCGGCCAGCCGTCCCGATCCCATCACCTATTCGCAGCTGATCACGGCCATCAACGGTCAGGAGATCAAGACGGCGACGGTGCGCGGCGACACCGTGACCGGCGTCTACAAGAACGACAGCAAGTTCACGACGGTCACGCCCCTGCCCAACATCGACCTGGTCGACAAGATGCAGGCCGCGGGCGCCGTGGTGGACGTCAAGAGCACACGCCAGCCCTGGTGGTCGGGCCTGCTGGGCCTGTTGCTGCCGGTGGCGCTGATCATCGCCTTCTGGTTCTTCATCATGAACCGGATGCAGGGCGGGGCCAAAGGCGCCATGGGCTTCGGCAAGTCCAAGGCCAAGCTGCTGACCGAGCACAAGGGCCGCAAGACCTTTGACGACGTCGCCGGCGTGGACGAGGCCAAGGAAGAACTGCAGGAGGTCGTCGACTTCCTGAAGGACCCGGGCAAGTTCCAGCGTCTGGGCGGCAAGATCCCCAAGGGCGCCCTGCTGGTGGGCCCTCCCGGCACCGGCAAGACCCTGCTGGCGCGTGCGGTGGCGGGCGAGGCGGGCGTGCCCTTCTTCTCGATCTCGGGTTCGGACTTTGTCGAGATGTTCGTCGGCGTCGGCGCCAGCCGCGTGCGCGACATGTTCGAGCAGGCCAAGAAAAATGCGCCCTGCATCATCTTCATCGATGAAATCGACGCCGTCGGTCGTCACCGCGGCGCGGGTCTCGGCGGCGGCAACGACGAGCGCGAGCAGACGCTGAACCAACTGCTGGTCGAGATGGACGGCTTTGAGTCCAACGAAGGCATCATCCTGATCGCCGCGACCAACCGTCCCGACGTTCTGGACCCGGCCCTGCTGCGTCCGGGTCGCTTCGACCGTCAGGTCGTGGTGCCGAACCCGGATGTCTCGGGCCGCGAGCGCATCCTGCGCGTCCACATGAAGGACGTGCCCCTGGCGGCCGACGTCAACACCAAGACCATCGCGCGCGGCACGCCGGGCTTCTCGGGCGCCGACCTGGCCAACCTGGTCAACGAAGCCGCCCTGATGGCCGCCCGCAAGGACCGGCGCATGGTCACGCACCGCGACTTCGAGGACGCCAAGGACAAGGTCATGATGGGCGCCGAGCGCAAGTCCATGGCCATGAACGAGGAAGAGAAGCGCCTGACCGCCTATCACGAGGGCGGCCACGCCATCGTCGCGATCAACGTCAAGATGGCTGATCCGGTGCACAAGGCGACCATCGTCCCGCGCGGCCAGGCCCTGGGCATGGTGATGCAGCTGCCTGAAGGCGACCGCTATTCGATGAAGTACCAGCAGATGGTCGACCGCATCGCCATCATGGCCGGCGGCCGCGTGGCCGAGGAGATCATCTTCGGCAAGGAGAACATCACCTCGGGCGCCTCCTCCGACATCCAGCAGGCGACCAAGCTGGCGCGGCGCATGGTGACGCAGTGGGGCTTCTCGGACGTGCTGGGCACGGTGGCCTACGGCGAGAACGAGCAGGAGGTCTTCCTGGGCCACTCGGTCGCGCGCAGCCAGAACATCTCGGAAGAGACGGCGCGTCTGATCGACAGCGAGGTCAAGAAGCTGGTCACGTCGGGCTGGGACGAAGCGCGCCAGATCCTGACCGACAAGGCGGCGGACCTGGAGAAGCTGGCTCAGGCCCTGCTGGAATACGAAACCCTGTCGGGTCAGGAGATCACCGACCTTCTGGAGAAGGGGATCACCCCGAACCGCGACGAGGCCAACTCGCCTGTGCCGGGCCCGTCGGTTTCGGTGCCGGTGACGCCGGTGTCGGACGGGGTGGAAATCGAGACGCCGAAGACCGAGCCGGCGGCGGCGCCGACGACGAGCGTGCCGACCGCCTGATCCTTTCGGATTGGCTGACATGACGAAGGGGCGGGCCGCAGGGCTCGCCCCTTTTTCGTGCGCTAAGTGCTGGCGCGCGCCTGTTGCTCTTCCTTCCCGTTGGCTGAGGGGAACGGGGCGGGGATGGAGCGCAACATGGCCGATGGAGCGCATGAGGCGAGGGCCCCGTCCCCCGCGGCCTATGGGACAGGGGCTGCCTCCACCCCCACCCAACCCTCCCCCCTTGAAGGGGAGGGTTTTGCAACTTTCACAGACTAGTTTGTAATTCAGACTAGTCTGTGAGATATGGCGTTATCCGAAACAGGAGGGCGCCATGACGGCATCCGCATTCGACCAAGGCGAGCGGCTTCACGGACTGGACGGGCTGCGGGGCGCGGCCCTGCTGCTGGGGGTGGTGCTGCATGGGACCCTGTCCTTCTTTCCGAGCCAGATATGGATCGTGGGCGACGACCAGACCTCGGTCTGGGCCAGCGGCCTCTTCTTCGTCATCCATCTGTTCCGCATGGCGAGCTTCTTCCTGATCGCGGGCCTGTTCGGCCACATGATGCTGAAGCGGCGCGGGACGGCGGGCTTCATCAAGAACCGGCTGATCCGCATCGCCGGACCGCTGGCGGTCTTCTGGGGGCCGGTGATGGCGGGGGTCGTGGCGGTGCTGGTGTGGAACGCCTCGCTGCACGGTCTGACGGCGGCGGATGCGCCGCCGCCGCCGACCTATGACTGGACCAATATCCCGCTGACCCATCTGTGGTTCCTGTGGGTGCTGCTGTGGTTCTACGCGGCCTTGGTGATCGGGCGCGCCCTTGTGATCCGGTTGGATAGGGCCGGTGCTGTGGGGCGTGGTCTGGACCGGATGGCGGGCGGGCTGATCGGCCCGTGGGGACCCCTCGTGCTGGGCGCGCCCCTGGCCGTGGCCCTGTGGCTGGAGCCGAACTGGATCGCCTTCTTCGGCATTCCGACGCCGGATGCGGGGCTGGTGCCCGAAACCTCGGCCCTGGTCGGCTTTGGCCTGGCCTTTGGCTTTGGCGTCCTGCTGGACCGGCGGCGCGACCTGCTGGCGAAGATTGCGGCCTGGACGCCGGCCTATCTGGGGCTGGCCCTGGGGGCGGGGACGACGGCGCTGATGCTGTCGGGCGGGCCGACGCCGGTGTTGACGCCGATGACCGATCCGGCGGCCAAGGCCATGACGGCGGCGGCCTTTGGCGTGGCGACCTACGCCTCGATGTTCGCCGTGGTCGGACTGGCGCTGAAGTTCTGGTCGGGACACAGCGGGCTGCGGCGTTATCTGGCCGACGCCTCCTACTGGATCTACATCGTCCATCTGCCGCTGGTGATGGCGGCGCAGGTGGTGGTGCAGGACTGGACCATGGTCTGGCCGATCAAGCTGGCCGTCGTCGTGGTCGGCGTCATGGCCGTGTCGCTGGCCAGCTATGAGCTGATGGTGCGTCACGGCGTCATGGGGCGCTGGCTGAACGGGCGGCGCACGCCCTGGCGTCGGGCGCGCGTCAGCGTGCTGGTCGCCGCCGAATAGCTTGCCAACCTTGGCGGCTGCGTCCATCCGAAGGGGGCAGCCGCGTCGCGCCAGGAATCACCCGATGACCGACAAGTCCCGCACGCCCGAAGCCGACCTCGCCTTCATGCGCTCCATCGTGGAGGGGAGCGGGCGGCCGCCCATGACCCTGGCCATCTGTTATCTGGCGGGGGGGCTGCTGTACGGCCTGCAGTGCCTGTTCCACATCGGCCAGGTGGTCGGGCTGATCCGCTGGCCCGACCTGGCCAATCTGATCTTCGTGGTCGGCATCACCACGGCCTTTCTGGCGGTGCTGACCTGGGCCATCCTGAAGGACCGTAAAGCCGGGCCGTCCAACCGGGGGCCGCTGGCGACGCGGGTCATGAACGCCGCCTTCAACGCCACGGGCATGGCCAATGCGGCGGTGGTCATCGTCTTCGCCGTGGGGGCGGTGCGGGATCAGGATTTCGCCGTCTGGCTCTATTACGCCGCCATCGTCTTCGCCCTTCAGGCGGCGGCCTGGTATGTGGCCTGGGTGCTGAAGAAGAAGGGCTGGATGCTGGCGGTGTCGCTGGGCGGATGGGTGACGGCGGTGGCCCTGGGCGTGCTGGTGCGCCAGCCGATGGCCTATCTGGGGGTGTGCACCCTGGCCCTGTTCCTGCTGTTCGCCCTGCCGGGCTGGGTCATGTTCCGCGACGCGCGCGCGAGCATCAGGGCCGCCTGACGCCATGGGACTGGCGGATGACTTTGGACGGATCGACGAGGTCATCCACGGCCGCATGCGGCTGGGGATCATGGTCTATCTGGCCGATGTCGAGGCGGCGGACTTCACCGAGCTGAAGACGGTGCTGGAGGCGACCCAGGGCAATCTGTCGGTCCACCTGAAGAAGCTGGAGGAGGCGGGCTATGTCGCCATCAGCAAGAGCTTCGTGAACAACAAGCCCCTGACCCGCATCGCCATCACGCCGGAGGGGCGGACGGCGTTTGCGGCCTATCTGGAGGCCCTGGGCGGGTTGATCGGGCGGAAGGGCTGAGGGCCACCGGAGAGGGGCGCGCCGACACCCCTCATCCGTCTCGCTTCGCGAGCCACCTTCTCCCACAAGGGGAGAAGGGTTTTACCAGCGCAGGGTCTTTCAGTGGGGGGCGGACTCGATCGGGTCAGCGTCTTCCACCAGGACCGGGGTCAGTTTGCGCACGGCGCCGGTCGGGTCGGGCCAGTTGATCGACTGGCCTTCGGTCAGGCCGATCAGGCCCGCGCCGACGTGCGACAGGATCGAGACGCGCCCGGCGTCGATGTCGGCTTCGTGCGGCAGGACCAGCTGGACGCGGCGGACCTCGGGGTGGCGTTCATCGGCGTAGTGCAGCCAGCGGTTCAGGCCGACAGCGCCCTTGGGCAGGTCGACGGCCTTGCAGACCTTGGCGCGGTCCAGCTCCTGTTGCAGCAGGCCGGCGGGGCCCGTGCCCGGCAGGTCGCCGACCAGGCGGTCCAGGGCGTCGAAATCCTCCTGGCTGAGGATGATGGCGGGCAGGGCCGGAGGGCGGCCGCGGGTCTTGGCGGTGGTCATGTCGATTCTCGATGTGAAGAAAGGGAAGAAGGGGTCAGGCGGCCGAGGGGCCGTCGTCGTCGTCGCTCTCGTCGCCTATGTCGTCATAGGGGGGCGCGGGCTCGGGCGAGGGCGTGGGCGGCGGCGTCGCGGGGCGCCTGAAGGGAATGATGTCGGCGCCGCGCGTGGGCGCAGCGACGTCCTGGGGATCGTCTTGACGATGGGTCATGACATGCGTGTTCGCGGGCGCCGCTGGGGCGAACGCGATCCTGATTGGTGAAGACTAGGGAAAAAGCGAAGCAACGCGCCCCGTAGCGGACGACAGCAAGCTGGCCGCTACGGGTTAAAGGCCTTCGACGCGGCGACCCGCGTGGGTGAGGCGTCGAGCCTGGCTGACGAAACGTTCCATAGTGGGTAGAGGCTGGGCCTCAGCGCGCGGAAAGTCAAACCGGCGCCCCGGGAGTTCTTGTCGCATGAGCCTTCAATCCCTTGTGAAGCCGCCTCTGGTCCCCCCTCTCGTGATGGGCATCGTCAACGTGACGCCCGACAGTTTCTCCGACGGCGGGCGGCTGGCGACGCAGGAGGCGGCGCTGGCTCATGCCCTGGGGCTGATCGCGCAGGGCGCGGATGTGCTGGACATCGGCGGCGAGAGCACGCGGCCGGGGTTCGAGCCGGTCAGCGAGGATCAGGAGATCATGCGCACCCTGCCGCTGATCTCGGCGCTGCGGGCGCGCTGGGACGGGATGATCAGCATCGACACCATGAAGCCGGGGGTGGCGCGGGCCGCCGTGGCGGCGGGCGCGACGATGTGGAACGACGTGACGGCGCTGATGCACGATCCCGACAGTCTGGCGACCGCCGCCGAGCTGGGCTGCGCCGTGGTGCTGATGCACATGAAGGGGCCGCCCAAGACCATGCAGGACGACCCGCGCTATGACGATGTGACAGCCGAGGTGGTCGCCCATCTGGCGGCGCGGGCCGAGGCGGCGATGGCGGCGGGAGTGGCGCGCGAGAAGATCTGGCTGGACCCCGGCATCGGCTTCGCCAAGACGACGGACCACAACCTGACGCTGACGGCGCGGTTGGAGGCCCTGGCCGAGCTGGGCTTTCCGGTGCTCTACGCCGCCAGCCGCAAGCGCATGGTTCAGGGCGTGGACGCGACGGCGGTGGAAGCCGGCGACCGGCTGGGCGGGTCGCTGGCTCTGGCGCTGGAGGGGGCGCGGCGCGGGGCGCGGATGGTCCGCGTGCACGACGTGCGCGAGACGGTGCAGGCGCTGAAGCTGCAGGCGGCGGTGGCGAACGCCGCCTGCTGACCTACTCCAGGTTCAACTGCCAAGAGACGCCGAAGCGGTCATTGACCCAGGCGAAACGGCGGCTGAAGCCGTAGTGGCCGGGGGGCATCAGGACGGCGCCGTCTTGTGACAGAGCGGCGGCGAGGCGGTCGACCTCGGCCTCGTCGCGGCAGAGGCGGAACAGCGACATCGACGGGGTGAAGTCGAAGGCGTGGCGGATAGTGCTGTCGTTGGCCAGGACCTCCAATCCCTCGATCGAGAGGCGGGCCATCATGATCAGGCCGTCGCCGCCGGGCGTTCCGGGGGGATAGGGCTGGCTCGACAGGATGCGGGTCTCGGGCAGGGTGGCGACGTAGAAGTCCAGGGCTGGGGCGCACTGGCCGTTCTGGAACATCAGGAAGGGCGTGGTGGTCATGTCAGGTCTCCGGTTTTCCGGCGACCGCCGCCGCATAGGCGTCGCGCAGGGCGGTCCAGCGGGGCCAGCGCCACGGATGGGCCGCGCTGCGGGCGGCGTCATCCAGCCCCTCCATGTGATGATGCCAGCCGGCCAGGGTGTTGGCGATGTTGGATTCCCAGTCGCGCGGCATGCGGTGGATCAGGGTCAGGCAGGTGCCGTCGCCGTCGGGCGTCAGCCGCCAGGAGACGACCGAGTCGGCGCCGCCGAAGGTGTGCTCGAAGCGGGTGAAGGGCTGGAAGACCAGGACCTCATTGGCCTGTCGGCGGACTTCGGGGGTGTCGGGGAATTTCTCGGTCGCGGGCTGGCGGAAGTTCAGGTCCATGTGACCGCCGGGGCGAGGGTCGATCACGGCCTCGGCCAGCCAGCAGGCGAGGCCCTGCGGCGTCGTCAGGGCGGCCCAGACGCGCTGCGGCGAATGGCGCAACCGGCGCTCGAAACGGATTTCGTAGCCGCCGTCGATCTCATGCCATCGGCCCTGATCCTCGGCCAAGTCCGGTGTCGGGGTCAGCGTGTCGGTCATTGCGGAAACTCCTTGTCGAGGTGGCTTTCAAGGGCGTCGAGGCGGTCGACCCAGAAGCGGCGGTAGGGCTGCAGCCAGGCGTCCAGTTCGGCCAGGGGGGCGGGGTTGAGGCGGTAGAGGCGCCGCTGGGCGTCCTTGCGCACCGTGACCAGGCCCGCCTCGCGCAGCACCGACAGGTGTTTGGATACGGTCGGCTGGCTGATGGGCAGGGCGTCGACGAAGTCCCCGGCGGGGCGTTCGCCGTCGGCCAGCATGGCGACGATGGCCATGCGGTGCGGTTCGGACAGGGCTTGCAGGGCGAGGTTCATGAGTATCGTCTATCGGCTATATAGCTATCTGTCAATGTAAAGGGCGTTGCCTATGTGGCGGGCTTGGGTCATGCAGCCGACATGTCCTGGCTGATGTCTGTAAATCCGTGGTTGGTGCTCGTGGTGGCGGGCCTGTTCGAGGTCATGTGGGCCTCGGGCATCAAGTATGTGGGCGTGCAGCGGCCGCTGCTGTCGCTGGGCGTGGTCCTGGCCTTGATCGCCAGCATGGTGGGGCTGTGGATCGCCACGCAGAAGCTGCCGGTCGGCACGGCCTATGCGGTGTGGACCGGGATCGGCGCCGTGGGCGCGGCCGTGGTGGGCGTCGCCGTCTATGGCGAGCCGGCGACGGCGGTGCGGGCGGTCTGTATCCTGCTGATCGTGGCCGGCATTGTCGGGCTGAAGCTGTTTTCGGGAGCGCACTGATGGGCGAGCATGATCTCCCTCAAGCAGTCTCCGACCGCGTCGGAGACGATAGGGACCACAAAAGAGGAAGAGTGCTCATTCTCGCCGGGTCGGACTCCGGCGGCGGGGCGGGCGTTCAGGCCGACATCAAGGCGGTGACCATGCTGGGCGGGTTCGCCGCCACGGCGATCACGGCTGTCACCATTCAGAACACCCTGGGGGTGCACGGGGTCTATCCCCTGCCGATCGACGTGATCGAGGCCCAGGCAAAGGCCGTGCTGGACGACATCGGGGCCGACGCCCTGAAGACGGGGATGCTGGGCTCGGTCGAGGTGGTCGAGGCGGTGGCGGGGCTGATCGACTATGCCGACAATGTGCCGACGGTGGTGGACCCGGTGATGATCGCCAAGGGCGGTTCGCCCCTGCTGGAGGATCGCGCGGTCGAGGCGGTGCGGCGGCTGATGGTGCCGCGCGCGGCCCTTTTGACCCCCAATGCGCCGGAGGCCGAGGCCCTGACCGGGATCGCCGTGGCCGATCTGGACGGCCAGCGTCGGGCGGGCGAGGCCCTGCTGGAGATGGGCGCGCGGGCGGTGCTGATGAAGGGCGGCCACGTGCCGGGCGAGACGGTGATCGACCTGCTGCTGACCCGCGACGGCGAGACGGTGCTGGAGAGCGAGCGCATCGACACGCGCCATACGCATGGGACCGGCTGCACCCTGGCGAGCGCGTGCGCCGCGGGGATCGCCAAGGGCCTGCCGCTGCAGGTCGCGGTGGCCGAGGCCTGGGCCTATGTCGCCGAGGCTATCCGCCGGGCGCCGGGTCTGGGGCAGGGGCATGGGCCGCTGGATCACGGCTGGCCGCTGCGGGGCCGCTAGCTTTTTCCTCCACATGACATGGGGAGGAAAGAGGTTGGCGGGCTTTCGGAATCGCCTTCAGACGGCGCCATGACCCTAGAGACCCGACTGATCGAGATTGTTCGCGCCGACGCAGGCCTCATGCATTTGCTGAGCGTGATGCGGGACCTGGACCTGCCGGACTGGCGGCTGTTTTCGGGGGCCGTCTATCAGGCGGTGTGGAACGCCCAGACGGGGCGGGCGACCGGCTATGGGATCAAGGACTACGACATCGGCTATTTCGATCCCGACACCTCGTGGGACGCCGAGGATGTGGTGATCAAGCGCGTCGCCGCGGCCTTTGACGAGCCGGTGCGCGAGCAGGTCGAAGTCAGGAACCAGGCGCGGGTCCATATCTGGTTCGAAGGGAAGTTCGGCGAACCCTATGAGGCGCTGACCTGCACCGATGACGCCCCGGCGCGGTTCGTGGCGCCGGCCTTCGCCGTGGGGGTGCGGCTGGAGAAGGACGATACGATCAGCGTGGTCGCGCCGTTCGGGCTGGAGGACGTGTTCGACCTGATCATCCGGCCCAATCCCGAGCGGGGACTGGCCAAGGGCTGGGACAGGGTCATCGCCAATGCACGCGGGCGCTGGCCGGAGGTTAGGGTGGTGGAGCCGGGCTGATCTCGGTCGTCATCCCGGCCGAAGCGTAGCGGAGAGCCGGGACCGCCCAAGACGCTGCGCTTCCTGCGGTCCCGGATAGCCCTGCGGGCTTCCGGGATGACGGCTGAGGATACGAAAAGGGCGCGACCCTTGCGGATCGCGCCCCTCGGCAGGGCCTCTGACAGGGAGGGGTGAGGCCCCGGTTGGCTCAGCCGTTAGTGGCGGCGGCCGTTGTGGTCGTTGCGCTCGTAGCGGACCTTGGCCGACAGGCGGTCATAGCGACGGTCCAGGTCCTGGCGTTCCCAGCGGGTCAGGCCGCCGCGCTGATACTGGCGCTCCAGACGGACCAGGCTGTTCAGTTCGTCCTTCAGGCGCGAGGCCTCGCGGGAGCTGAGCTGGCGGGTACGGACGCCCTGATCGATGCGGCGGTCGAGGTTGTACTTGCGCTGGGCGATGGCGTTCCAGCCGTTGTAGTTCTGCTCATAGGAAGGGCCGCGCGAGGGGCTGTGGCGGTCATAAGATTGGGCGGCGGCGGGCAGGGCGGCCGAGGCGACAGCGACGGCCAGGGCGGGGATCAGCAGTTTCTTCATGGTCTTGCTCCTTTGGATCGTCGCAACCGGATGGGCTGCGTTGACCCAAAGAGACCACCCGACGGCTGAGCCGCATCTGAACAGCGCGTTTCAGGCAGCGTTCATCAGCATGAGAACTTGGTCATGTTCGTTCCCGTGGGTCTTATGGGCGACAGCGACGGAGAATCCGCGTCCCCGCGTTCCTTGTCCGGATGAACAGCGATAGACTGCGCGTTCAGCCCCTGTTCAGAGGCCGTCTTCTAGAAATCGAACCATGATGCGTATTCGAGCCCTCCTGCTGGCCGGCCTGATCGCCCTCGTCCCCGTTGCGGACGCGGCGGCCCAGTCGCGCGGTCGAGACCGGGATCGTGACGAAGCCCAGTCCGGGGACCGTCGCGAGCAGCCCCGGAACTATCCGGGTCAGGGGCTGCGCGATGCGCCCCGCTCGGCGCCTCGATCCTCGCCGCGCGCCGACCCCGGCGACATTGCGCGCCGGGTCCAGTCGGGTCGCCCCGGCCGGATGCTGGGCGTGCAGGAGCGCGGCGGCGACTATGTGGTGCGTTGGGAATATCCGGGCGGTCGCGTGTCGGACATACAGGTTGACGGCCAGTCCGGCCGGGTTCGCGGAGACGACTGAATGCGGGTGCTGCTTGTCGAGGACGACGTCGATCTGTCGCGCCAGCTGAAGACCGCCCTGGGCGACGCCGGATACGCTGTCGACCACGCCCCCGACGGCGAGGAGGCTTGGTTCCTGGGCGACACCGAGCCCTATGACGTGGTGGTGCTGGACCTGGGCTTGCCCAAGATCGACGGGGTGTCGGTGCTGGAGCGCTGGCGCCGCGAGGGCAAGACGACGCCGGTGCTGATCCTGACGGCGCGCGGCGCTTGGTCGGACAAGGTGGCGGGCTTTGACGCCGGGGCCGACGACTATCTGACCAAGCCGTTCCATACCGAGGAGCTGCTGGCCCGCCTGCGCGCCCTGCTGCGGCGTTCGGCCGGCCATGCGGCGGCGACCCTGACCTGCGGCGGTCTGAGGCTGGACCCGCGCGCGGCGCGGGCGACGGTGAACGGCGAGCCGCTGCGGCTGACCTCGCTGGAGTACCGCCTGCTGCACTACATGATGATGCATCAGGGCCGGGTCATCAGCCGGACCGAGCTGGTCGAGCACCTGTATGATCAGGATTTCGACCGCGACTCCAATACCATCGAGGTCTTCGTCGGGCGGTTGCGGAAGAAGATCGGGTCGGACCGGATCGAGACGGTGCGGGGCCTGGGCTATCGCCTGTCGCCGCTGGCCGGCGAAAGCGACGCGGCCTGATTTCGGATGATCGACGCCGGGGCGGCTGAAGCGCCCGCCAAGCCTGAGAAAAATGAATGGGGCCGCTGGTTCGGCCGGCCGGGAAAGTCGCTGACACGGCGGCTGATCTGGCTGGCCTCGGCCTGGATTCTGGTGGCCCTGCTGGTCACGGGGGTGGTGCTGACCTCGGTGTTTCAGGAATCGGCGCTGCGGCGGCTGGGCAACACCCTGAGCGACACCATCGACGAGGCGGTGGTCGCCGCCACGATCACGCCCGAGGGCGAGGTCTTCGTCGGTGAGATTCAGGACGCGCGCACCCAGCGCCTGCTGTCCGGCAAATACTGGATGGTGGCCGAGCAGGGCCCGGACGGGCAGTTGCAGGTGGTGGCGCGCTCGGCCTCTCTGGGACAGACCGACCTGGAATACGCGCCCGATCTGGGGGGGCGGCTGAAGGCGGCGTTCGGCCAGACCATCAGCTACAACGCCGACGACGGCCCCAAGGGCGAGCCGCTGCGCATCGCCGCCAGCATGAAGCAGCTGCCGGGGCGCACCGCGCCGGTGGTTTTCTTCGCCGGGATCGACCGCTCCGACATCGACGCCGATACGCGCCAGTTCGCCACCGTGACCTGGGTGGCCATGCTGCTGCTGGGAGCGGGTCTGGTCTCGGCGGTCTTCATTCAGGTGCGGGTGGGGCTGCGCCCCCTGTTCGACCTGCGCGACGAGATTTCGGATGTGCGCAAGGGCCGCTCGCACCGGGTCGGGGGCGTCTATCCGCTGGAGATCCAGCCCCTGGCCGAACAGGTCAACCGGCTGCTGACCCATAATCAGGAGACGGTGGAGCGCCAGCGCACCCACGTCGGCAACCTGGCCCATGCGCTGAAGACGCCGCTGGCGGTCATGCTGGCCGAGGCGGGGACGAGCGAGGGCGTCCTGCCCGACATGGTGCGCAAGCAGACGCGCGTCATGCAGGACCAGGTCGATCACCACCTGCGCCGCGCCCGCGCCGCCGCCCGCGCCGCCCACGGCCTGGGCGAGCGGACTCCGGTGGGCGAGGTTCTGGACGAACTGGCGGTCATGCTGGAGCGGGTGTTCGAGACCAAGGGGGTCGAGATCGACTGGCGCGCGCCGGACGAGCTGGCCTTCCTGGGCGAGCGTCAGGATTTGCAGGAGATCTTCGGCAACCTGATCGAGAACGCCGCCAAGTGGTGCAAACGCCGGGTGCGGATTTCAGCCGGGGCCTCGGTGCCCGGCCAGATGATCGTGGTGGTCGAGGATGACGGGCCGGGCCTGCCCGCCGACCAGCGCGACGCCGCCCTGAAACGCGGCGCTCGCATGGACGAGGACACGCCGGGGACGGGCCTGGGCCTGTCCATCGTCGAGGACCTGACGCGGGCCTATGGCGGGCGCGTCACCCTGGCCGACAGCGAGATGGGCGGGCTGAAGGTGCTGCTGGAGCTTCCGGCGGCGGAGGCCTAGCGCCGCTTTCGCCGTGAGCGGTTGGGCTGAAGGTCTGGCAGGGGGGGAGCGGACTTCAGCTAGCCTAACGTTGCGTTGGTGTGGTGGCGGCGGATGCGTTCAGCCAGTTAAGTTGATGTCCGGGCCGCGGGTAGCAACCATCTGGCCGTCCGGTGCTGAGCACGTCACCCTCATGTTCCCCAGCGGCGTCGGAAGCTGAACAATCCGAACGGCGTCGACGTTGGTAGAAACGACAGCAGCCACACCGTACTCAACTGCGAGTCTGTCTTGGAAATCCCGGCAATCGTCGAACTGGATGCTGATGACAGCATATGAGTGGCGATCAGCTTCCAAGTGCATGGCCGCCTCTAGGGCCGCACGATCCCATTGTGGTTCCTGGCTGCAAGACCCGGTGCCGACGCAGGCGGAAAATAATAAAGCGCGAAGCATACAGCCAGCCTGACGTACAGAGGGCAGGGTGACAATCAATATCGGCCCTAGGCCTCCCAAGGGTTGAGGTCTGCAATGGATCGAGGCTGTGTGAAAACGCCTCCAGCTCGAGCGAATTAGGTTAGCCTTCTG
>NZ_QLLC01000053.1 GCF_003350205.1 Brevundimonas bullata
CTCCGCCATAGCCCTCGCCGCTACAGTGCTCTTTTGGCTATGAGTCCTGAGCCTACTTTCGCTGTATTTAGTTGTTGCTAAGAGGCACTGACCTCTGTCGTCGCCTCAATGCTCGCGCCCCGCCCGCCATAGGGTCTGGGTCAGGGGTTCCAGAAGATAACTCAGGGCGCTGCGCGAGCGCAGAGGCACCAGGACCTCGGCGGGCAGACCGGCGCGCAGGCCCGTGTCGCCTCGAATCTGGCGGATCTTGTCCAGTTCGGCGGGCGGGACCACGATCTCGATCTCGAAATATCGCGCGCCTGTGCGTTCGTCTTCGAAGCTGTCGGCGGAGACGCGGGTGACGGCTCCCTCCAGAATGGGCAGGTTGCGTTCCTGAAGCGCGCTGAAGCGGACCTTGGTCTTCATTCCGACGCGAAGGTCGTCGGCGTCGGTCGGCGCGGCCTTGGCTTCGACCACCAAAGCCCGATCCTGGGGCACGATCTCCATGATGGTGGCCCCGGCCGCCACCACGCCGCCGATGGTGAAGGTCGTCAGGCCCACCACCTTGCCCCCGGTCGGGGCGCGGATGATGGACCCCGCCACCTGCTCGCGCATGGCGTCCAGCTTGGGCTGGATCTCGTCCAGACGTTGCTGAAGTTCGCCCAGTTCGGTGGTGATCTCCTCAAGCCGTATCCGGTCCAGCGACACCATCTGCAGGCGGGTCTCGCCGATGGCTTCAGAGGTGCGAGCGGTGTCGGCGCGAAGCGCGCCGTACTGGCCGTCCAACTCAGAGACATTGCGCTCCATGGCCCGGATGCGGTTCACGGCGACGAAGCCGTCTGGAAGTAGGCGCTTCATTCCCTCCAGTTCCTCGCCCAGCAGTCTGGACTGCTCGCGGTTGGAGCCCATCTGGTGGGACAGGCCGCCGATCTGTTCGCTCTGCTGGCGCACGCGTTGCGACAGCACCGCCCGCTCGGTCTGGATCGAGGCGCGCCGCGCCTTCAGCAACTGCCGCTGTCCGGCCAGGGCCTCTTGAGCCAGGGCGACGTCCGCGGCGGGCAGGTTGGCGAACTCGGCAGGTTCGGTCAGTTCGCCCCGCCCGTCGCGCTCGGCGGCCAGGCGGGCGCGCCTCGCCAGCAGCGAGACCAACTCGCTGGTCATGGCGCGCTCTGACGCCACCAGTTCCGGCGTCGCCACGCGCAGCAGGGGCTGGCCCGCCCGGACGGTCTGACCTTCGGTGACATAGAGGTCGGTGATGACGCCGCCGTCCCTGTGCTGGACGACCTGTCGGTTGCCCGAGACGGCGACAATTCCGTCCGCCATGGCGCCGGCGTCCAGCGGCACGAAGGCCGCCCATCCCAGCAGGCCTACAAAGAAGGCGCCGGAAAGGATGAAGCCGAGCCGGGCCTCGCGGTGAGGGGCCGCCAGACTGGCGCGGCTCATGTCGGTCGATGAAGACTTTGGGCGGGGCAGGTCCTGCATGGCTCTATCTCGGCTTCATGTTGACGACATTGTCGCCGGCGCCCACCGCGGCCAGCGCGGCGCGGATGTCGGCCTGGGGTCCCTGACGCTCGATCGTACCGCTGTTGAGAACGGCCAGCCGGTCGACGTTACGCAGCACCGACGACCGATGCGCCACGATGAGGATGGCCGCGCCGCGCGCCTTGGCGGCGTCCATGGCGTTGCGCAGCGCCAACTCCCCCTCCGCGTCGAGGGCGGCGCTGGGTTCGTCGAGAATGAGGATGCGGGGATCGCCGTACAGGGCGCGGGCCAGGGCGATACGCTGGGCCTGGCCGCCCGACAGCCCCTTGCCCCCGGCGTCGAGCATGGCGTTGTAGCCGCCCGGCAGATGCAGGATCATCTGGTGGGCGCCGGCCATCTCCGCCGCGGCCACGACCTTCCGGTCGATCGCTTCCTGGTCGCCGTCGAGATCGCCGGCGAACCGGGAGATGTTCTCACTGATGGTTCCGGCCATCAGGCTGCTGTCCTGAGGGAGATAGCCGATATGGCGGGCCAGGGCCTCGGGGTCCCAGTCGGCGTAGCTGGCTTCGTCGATGCGGATATGGCCGCCGTCCGGCGCAAGGGCGCCCGCGACCACGCGCGACAGGGTGGACTTGCCGGCGCCGGACGGGCCGATCACGCCGAGGATGTCGCCGGGAACCAGCCAGAGCGACACCGAATGCAGCAGAAATGCCGTGCCCTCGGGGTTGCGCACGCTGACGTTTGCCAGTTCGACATAGCCTTCCGGCGGCGGCAGGATCAGGGTGTCGCGGACCAGGGGCTCGGTATTGGTCAGTAGGGTCTTGAGCACGCCCAGGGCCTGACGGGCCTGGACGATGGTCGGCCAGACGCCGACTGTCTGTTCGATCGGCTGAAGGGCGCGGCTCAGCAGCACCGAACCGGCGATGATGGCGCCCACTGAAATCTGACCGCTGACGGCGAGCCAGGCCGCCGCGCCCAGGGCCAGGGATTGCAGCGCCATGCGCGAGAACTTCACCAAGGCGGTGTAGCGGCTGCCGGTCAGTTGCGCCTCGACCCCGCCCTCCAGCGCCTGGGTCCGGGTCTCCAGCTGACGCGCGACCATGGCCCGGCGCATGCCCAGGGCGCGGACGACTTCGGACATGCCTACGGCGGCGTCATGGGCGGCGTGGGCGTTGGCGGCGGCGCGGTGGCTTTCCCGGGCGCCTTTTCGGGTGCTGCTGGCGTTGGCCAGGGCCAGCCCCGTCAGAACGCAGCCGCCGACGATGATCAGTCCGCCCAGCAGCGGGTGGATCATGAAGGCCACTATCAGGTAGATCGGCGTCCAGGGCACATCCATCAGGGCGATGGCCGCCGGCCCGGCCAGGGCGGTGCGCAGGGCGTCGAAGTCCCGCATGGCCTGGGCGGTCGAGGGCTCGCCCGGCGTCAGCCGCTTGCGGATCATCAGGCGGTCGAGGATTTCTCCGGCGAGCAGATTGTCCAGCCGCAGCGCTGCCCGGGTCATGATCCGGCTGCGCATGGCGTCCAGCGCCGCCAGGGTTGCCAGGGCTATGCAAACCAGAACCGTCAACCAGAGCAGGGTCAGGACTCCGCTGGTAGGCACCACTCGATCATAGACCTGCATCATGTAGATGGTCGGGGCCAGATAGAGGATGTTGACCAGGGCGCTGAAGAAGGCGGCCAGCCAGAAATAGCTTCGGCACGCCGTCAGCGCATTGTCGAACGGCTTGGGGATGTCGCCCAGTACGATCTTCACAGTCACGTCTCCCTACCGGAGGCGCCGGCCGCGCCGAGGAGCGCGGCCCGGCGGGGATCACCCGAAAATGTATCCGTCGTCATCGTTCCGGTCGCTCTCGAACATGACGGCGTCGAAGAGTTTGAAGATGTGATGGCCGGGTTCTTCGTTCAGGCTTCTGAACTTCAGGCCCCCTGGCGACCAGTCAGGCCAGGCTTCGGAAATCCTGGACCCGAACGGCCGTCCGTGCGGGATGACGAAGTCGTCCATATCCGGATCGATCATGCTCGACAGGGGGACCTGCATCCCCATTTCTCCGGTGGGCAGAGAGGCTTCGTGTTGCGTCGCCGGAGCGAGGCCGGGCGAACCGTCGAGGATGAAGGCGCTCGGCGTGAGGCTGCCGCTTGCGACCCCGTCCAGCAGCAGGGTGCGTCCGCCGATCGTCACGCTGGCGCCCGATCCTGCCGCGCCGATGGCGACCATTGAGGCGAAGCTTGCCGCGGTCACGCCGAGGCCGCTGAGATCGATCTTGTCCGTCCCGACCTTGAAGTCGGTGATCCGGTCGCCGTCGCCGAAGGCGAAGACGTCGTCGCCAGAACCGCCGGTCAGGACATCGTCGCCGGCCCCGCCGTCCAGGCGATCATCGCCGGAACCGCCGCTCAGATGGTCGTCGCCCGCGCCGCCCTTCATGACATCGTCGCCGGAGCCGCCATAGAGGAAGTCGTCGCCGTCGCCGCCGGTCAGGGTGTCGTCGCCCGACCCGCCGTTCAACGTATCGTCGCCGTCGCCCCCGACCAGGGCGTCGTCGGCGGAACCGCCGCTCAGAACCTGGTCCACGGGCGGCGTGACGGGAACGACGACAGGAGGAAGGCCGGTGTCGACGCCGTCATCATCGTCATCATCATCATCATCATCATCGTCGCCGCCAGGCTGGCCCGTATCGTCGTCGTCATCGCCGGGAGGAAGGGGGCTGTCGTCCTCCTCCTCATCATCATCGCCGGTAGGCGGCGGGTTCGGCTGGAAGATGTGCTCGGGCAGGTCGGTCAGCCCGGTGTTGCGCATGATGATCTCGGAGAAGGTCAGCGCCTGCCCGTCGTTGAACAGGGAGTCGTCGAAGATCTCGAGATAATAGAGCCGGTCGCCGTGCTGCAGCCGGTTCAGCTGGTCCAGGAAGATGTAGCCGAAGGTGGAGCCGAGCTGGCCGTGGCGGGGCTTCTCGGACAGGCCGCCGACCCACAGGTCCATGCTGGCGAAGCCGTCCGGGTAGGCCGTCTTGAGCTGTTGCAGGGCTTCGTTGGACAGGCCGTTGCGCGCCTGGAAGTCTGCCCAGCCCGTATAGGGACGCAGGCTGGCGTCGCCGGTCTTGGCGTAGAGTTGTTCGCGAACGGCGTTGAACGGCGGGATGCCGACGTCGCGTCCGCGGAAGATGTTGAGCGCGGCCAGATCCAGCGGCCTTCCGACCAATTGGTTGCGCAGGGCGTTGACGA
Source organism: Brevundimonas bullata (assembly GCF_003350205.1). Lineage (GTDB taxonomy): Bacteria > Pseudomonadota > Alphaproteobacteria > Caulobacterales > Caulobacteraceae > Brevundimonas > Brevundimonas bullata. Next base: position 4,681 of record NZ_QLLC01000053.1, read on the forward strand.
TATCGACGTCGATAGCCTCATGCGGGGTCGCGGCGGCGCCGAGCAGCAGGGCGTCCAGGCCGATGCCGGCGAACGTCGCGGGGTTCAGGAAGGCCTGCACCAGCGAGATTTCTTGGGTCGTTCCGTCAGCGTCCACATAGCGGACGGTCTCGTTCTGCATGGAGTGGCCGAAGCGGTAGGCCGCCTGGGCGAACTCCAGCGAGATGGAGGCGTCCACCGTCGGATCATAGCCCTCGAAGCCATGCTCATCGTCGTCGTCCAACCCGCCGGCCATGGCCTGGGCGAACTCGGTGAAGACGACCCGCTGATACTCGGCCACGTTCATGATGCGCGCGGCTTCGAAATACTGTTCTTCGGTCCAGGCGCCGTTGGTCGATTCCTTGAGCCGGTCGACCCAGTGGTTGTGGTTGCGCTCCCAGATCGTATGGACCGAGAGCAGCATGACGTTCTCGTTGCCGCGACCGTCGCCCACCACGTAGTAGTGGCCGATAGCGTCCAGATCGAGCACAGGACCGGAGCCGGGCACGGTCTTGTAAACGGGCACGAAGTCGATCAGCAGCGGCTGGCCTGTGCCGTCGTAGTTGCTGATGTCCTCAGCCGTCAGTTCCTGACCGCCGGTCATGATCCGGTAGTTGGCGCGGATGTCGTCCAGCGTCGGCAGGTTGGCGCGGCCCGTGGCGTCAGGCGCGCCCCTCAGCAGATAGGCGGTCTGGAGCGGTTGACCGTCCGGGCCGACCACCCATTGCCGCAGCAGGTCGGTGATCGCCTCATGAGAGCCGTAGGCCTGGTTCTGGTCAACGAAGGGCGAGGTGTCGTTGAGGTACTGGGCCGGGATCTCGTCGCCCGTATTGGGCACGCCGTCGGGATCGACGCCGGTTCCGGGCACGATATTGGCGCGCGGCGCCGAGATCGGGAAGGAGGGCGACCCGATCGGCATATTGCCCGGCGCGCCCTTGTTGATGAAGTCCAGGCCGTGATCGAAATACTGGCCGAAGGCGGTCAGCAGGGCGGTGCCGCCGAAGGCGTTGGGCGCGCTCTCCTCGACGCCGTCGCCGTCATTGTCCTGGTTGGAGATCAGGTCAGAGATCTGACGCGGTGTCAGGGTGGTCTGGCGCACGCCCGAAGCGCCGTCCGTATAATAGGGGTCGGTCAGGCGTATGAAGGGCTGGCTGGCGTTGGCCAGATACGGATTGGCGACATTATTGCCCAGGCCCGAAGAGTCCCGGATCTGGCCGTCTCGCACCATCTGCAGCAGATCGCTGAAGTCCTCCTCGTCCATCGGCAGGTCGAAGGCGCTGTTGGACGGCGGCAGGACGACACCCTCGGCGGCCAGGCTCGGCGTGCCGAAGTAGGTGACGGTGTGGGCGCTGCTCGCCAGCCGGACGCTGCCGTCTGGATTGTAGGTCTTCACGTAGTCTCTGAACGCCTTGCCTTCGGCCAGTTCGATCACATCCTGGGGCCGCAGGGCGCCGACAATGGTGTCGTTGCCGCCGTTGGAGCGGAGAACGACGCGGTGCGCGGACTCCATGCCCGTGATGTCGAGGGTGTCGCTGCCCCCGCCGTCATTGATGGTGATGGTCGAGAAGCTGAGGCTGGTCGGGTTGAAGTCGCCGCGAGTGGTGACGGTGTCGTTGCCCAGGCCGGTGTTGATGATGATTTCCTCGATATTGTCGAGCTCGGCGATCACCGCGCCATTCCGGGTCACGACGATCTCGGTCTCGGGACGCAGGCCCAGGATGCCGTCGGCCAGCGCCGCGACGCGGGAATAGACGACGAAGGCCTCGGCCGTATTGTTGCCTGTGACCGTGAAGGTGTCGGCGCCGGCGCCGCCATCGACGAAGTCCTGGCCGTCGCCGGCATTCCACAGAATGGTGTCGTCGCCGCCGCCGGCGAGGATTACGTCGTCGCCTTCCGCTGCGTCAAAGGTGCTGGCGGCGTCATTGCCGATCAGGATGTTGGCCGCATTGGTGCCGCCGATGACGCCGGTCACGTCGCGGGTAAGCGTCACCGTCGCCGTGTCCGTGGCGTTTCCGGCGCCTGAGCCGTCATTGCCCGTATAGACGAAGGACCCGCCGGCCCCGCCCGTGTCGGTCACGCTCACGACGCCGCCGGCGCGGGTGGCCGTCAGGCCGTTGGTGTTGCTCAGCCCGGTCATGGCGATGGCGTCGCCGTCGACGTCGACGTCGTTGCGCAGCAGCACCCATTCAGGGATTGCGAAAGACCCGGTCGCGACGTTGGTGATCACCGTGTCATTGTTGACCGCCGGCTGGTCGTTGACCGCCACGACGTTGACCGTGGTGCGGGCGATCTGGCTGGAGAGGAAGCCGTCATTGACGCTCACCTCGATGATCCGGTCGACCGTGCCGGGGTTCTGCGAGGTGTTGCGGAACTCGACGGCCTGAAGCGCCGCCTGCCAGTTGGCGATGCTGGGTTCATTGCCGGTCAGGGTGACGATGATCTGACCCGGAACAGAGGTGTCGATCGTGCGGGTGATGTTTCCCGGCAGGTTGACCGGCACGTCGAAGGCGTCGCCCGCCTGGGCGTTGGTCAGGACCACGCGCGCCGAGACGATCTGTTCGTCCTCGACGATCAGCGGACCGGAGGCGATGCTTTGATCGGCGCCGTTCTCGGTGAAGGTGGTCTCATAGTCTCGGTTCGCCGACTCCGTGAAGGTGATGGTCAGATTGTCGATGTTGACCGTCTCGGTGGCCGCCGAAATGCCGGAGGTCACGAAGCGGATGAAGGCGTTCTGGGTGAAGGGGCCTTCGAGCGCGATGTTCCTGTTCGCATTGCCGGTCGTGCCGGTGATCTGGTCGATCTGGACCATCGCCGCTTCGGTGCCGTCCCGCGAGAAGAAGACCGACACGGTCTCGCCGGGGTCGAGGCCGTTCTCATCCACGGAATAGGCCACCGAGGCCGACAGCTTGCCGCCCAGTTCCACGGTGCGCTGGATCTGCGCGCCATCGCCTTGGGTGAACTGCAGGACGTTGTTGTTGCCGCCGTCGATGCGGATCTGGCCGGTGGTGACGCCGCCGCTGTCATTGGCTTCAACCCAGTCAGGGTTCCAGGGCGCGCTGCCCGTCGAGGCGCCCAGGTTCGCGGTGTTGAAGTTGTCCGCGTACTGCCGAATGACCTGTTGCAGGAAGAGTTCCGGCGGCGAGAGGCTGACGTCGCCATCGGCGAAGCGCAGCACCTCGATGTTGCGGATGGTGTCGGTCCCGTCGGACACGCGGTTCTGACCTGTGGCGGGATCAATCGCCCCGACGGTCTGCGCGCGGTGGAAGATGGTCACGGAACCGTCAGGGTTCGAGGTGATGTCGTAGTTGGCGCGGACATCCCAATAGACGGCGACGTCGTCGCCGCTGTCGTCGTGCTGGATCTCGCGCACGATGTGGAGCTGGCTGGGCGCAATGGCGCGATCGAGCATCCAGACCGAAAGGGGTTTGGTCACGCCGCCCAGCGTCACATTGTCCTTGAGGCTGTTGATCGTGGCGATTTCGGCGCCGGCCGTGTCGCGGATCGAGATCCGCACATTGAGCCAGGCGTCGCCGTCGATCACGTCGTCGCCGCCGCGGCCTTCAATGACGTCGCTGCCGCCGCCGCCCAGCAGGATGTTCCCGCCGACGAAGACCGACTTCACGTCGCCAGTGCTGTCGGCCCAATAGGGGCGGATCGTCATCAGATTGGGGGTGATGATCTGGTCGAGGCCGGCGATGCGGTCGATGCCGGCCTGGTCCAGTTCGTGGCCGGTCATGTCGCCCTCGGCGCCGGCGAGGACATTTCCAGCGTTCGTCGGCGCAGCGCGGTTGTCGCCCCAGAGCCGGTCATCCTTGTTCCAGCCGGACAGGGCTTCGACGGCGTCGAAACGGTCACGCAGGATATCGGCCTGGTCGGTGGTGAAGATCGGTTTCGTCAGATCCGAGTCGGCGGCAATCGCGCTGCCTTTATGGATCGCCCAGTCGAAGCCGAGCATACCCTCGTTGCGCATGACGCTTTCGCCCTGGACCATGATGTCGTCGCCGGACTCGGCGTCGAAATCATGCTCGTCCGAGCCCGCGAACATCACGTCGTGACCGATGATGGTGGAGTTGAAGAACAGCTCGGAATTGTCGCCGGCGGTGGTGTCGAAGCCGCCGCCGCCCTCGATCCAGTCGTCGCCCTCGTTGCCCATCAGGAAGTCGACGGCGTCGCCGCCCAGGATGAAGTCGTCGCCCAGGCCTCCGAACACCTCGGTGTCGTCGACGCCGACGAAGAAGACGTCCTTGCCCGAGCCGCCCATCAGGATGTCGAGGCCGTTGGAGTTGGCGATGACGTCGTCGCCGCCTTCGCCCTTGAGGAAGTCGCCGCTGTCGCCGCTGTCGGTGATGATGTCGTCGCCGTCGCCGCCGTTGACCAGGTCGACGCCCGCGCCGGATTCGATGCGGTCGTTTCCGGCCCCGCCCCAGATGGAGTCGTCGCCGAAGTCGGTGATGATGGTGTCATTGCCGCTCGTGCCGCCGACCGAGGCGTGTTCTCCGCCGGTGAAGCGCAGGAAATTGGCCTCCACGGCGCCTGTCAGGGGATCGTCGCGCTGAACCTTGCCGCGTCCCATGCCCTCCAGCACGGGATCGTTGCCGAGCGGGTCGAGCCCCAGTTGCATCGCGGCGTTGACCTCCAGATAGAAGTCGTAGTTGGCGAAGACATTGACCCCGAGGTGGCGGTCGATCACGTCGTCGCCGGTGCCGCGAATGCCGTCCGGTCCAGGGTCGGCCAGGGCTGAGTTGTTCATGATCAGCTTGGCGAAGGCGTTTTCTTCCAGCTGGTTGAGGAAGTTCAGCCCCTGGGTGCGGGTCAGGTAGTAGAAGCGGTCGCCGTCCTGCAGGTTCTCCAGCTGAGCCTCGAAGACGGCGTTGAAGGTCGAGCCCAGCATGCCGCCAAACGGCATCTTCTTTTCGGCCAGACCCCCGATCCAGAAGTCGATGGCGTTGACGCCGGTCGTCGCGGCTGGACCGTTCAGCCAGGCGATCCGGGCGGCCCTGTCGGACAGGGATTCGCCTGCGACGCCGAACACCAGATCCCAGGCCGCCGCCTGCTTGGCCGCCGAGGTGGTCGCGGCGGTGATGCTGGCGTGGACGCCATAGGCGGCGATGAAGTTCACCACCGACAGGGGGTTCTTCAGGTTTGCGGCGAAGTCGACCCAGTTCTTGTAGGGCTCCAGGAAGGTTGAGCCGGTCGCGGCGTAAAGTTGGGCGCGGGCGTCGTTGAGCGATGGGATTCCGGCGTCACGTCCCCGCGCGATATTGATCGCCGGCAGGTCCAGCGGCAGGCCCAGCAGGTTGTGCGCAGGGCGCCGGTGACGAACTCGTCGATCTCGCTGCCGCGCACGCGGGTCATGCCGGCGATGATGGCGGCGGTAGCCTCGTCCGCCGTACCCAGGGCGTTCATGGCTCCAGGGTTGAGGAAGGCCTCGATCAGCCCGATCTCGCTCTGGGCGCCGGTGTTTGCATCCACCAGGCTGATGTTCTCGGTCAGCATGGAGTGCCCGAAACGATACACGGTATGGGCGAACTCGGCGAAGATGCTGGGGTTGATGTCGGTCGTGCTGTTGAAGACGAAGGGATCGATCAGGGGCTGAACCTGACGTGCGAATTCTTCGAACACCAGGTGCTGGTACTGCATCTCGGTGGCGAAGCGCGCCGCCTGGAACAGCCGTTCACCGTCCCAGTTCAGCGTGTTGGCGAAGGCCAGTTGATCCAGGGCGGACAGGGAGGCGAAGTTGCCGGGCAGTCCGGGGATGTCGGTGGCCAGCCATTCATTGATGAAGGCCATGTCCCCCGACTGCAGGATGGTCAGCTTCTGGGCTTCGACCTGCCGGTTGTGTTCTGAATGGAAGACGTGGTGGACGGCCGTCAGGCCGATGTTTTCATTGCCGCGTCCGTCGCCTGTGACGAAGTGGGCGTCCAGAAGCTCGTCGTCATAGGCGACCTTGCGGCCGCGGAAGTCGGTGGCGATGGTGTTGCCGGCCACGTCGTCGCCGTCGGCTTGGACGACCAGGACGCCGGGCGTCGAAGGATCGCCGTCGGCGTCGTAAACCGAGCCGGGGACCGCATTGTGAGCGATGTCGTCGAGGAAGGCGTGAGAGGTGCGGACCGGGCCGAAGTAGTCCACGCCGTTAATGGTCACAGGCGTCGTCGCCATGGCGATCAGGTTGATGGGGTTGGCGGCCGTCCCCGAGATGACGATGTCGTCGCTGGTGTTGGGAATGCCGTCAGCGCCGATGCCGACGATGACCTGGGCGTAGCCGGTGGTCGGGTCGGGGATGAAGCGGCCATAGGGGTCGGTGCGCAGCAGGGGGACGTTGAAGACGTCCTGATCGCTCAGTTCGATGCCCAGCATGGTCCGCGCCTGGGCCTTGACGTCGGCCCAGGTGCTCAGGCCGCCGTTCGCGCCGTCCAGCAGGTGGCCGGTGGCGACGGTTCGGCCGTTCACCGTCGCATATTCACGCAGGAAGACCTGATGCGAGGGGTGGGAGGTATAGGTCTGGTTCTGGTCCACGAAGGGGGTGGTGACATTGACCGCCTCCTGGGCCGTGTCGTCGGCGGTGCCCATGATCCCGTCGGCGCCGGGGCCGGCCACCGGGGTGGCGCGGGTCAGCACCATGAAGGCGTTTTGCGCAGAAACCTCGTCGCCGGTGCCGGGAATACCGTCGGCCCCGTGGGTACGCAGCGGGTCGTCGGGCGCCAGGGGGATGTAGATGGTCCCGTTGCCGCCCTTGGTGATCAGGTCCAGCCCATGATCGAAGAACTGGCCGAAGAAGGTCATCCAGCCGTTGAAGGGCGCGCTCAGGCCTTCATCCGCAGCGACATTGGGAATGACCAGCGAGCCGTTTTCAGCCTCCAGCCCCTTGGCCTCCAGCACCAGATCGAACTGGGCCTGGGCCGCGTCGCGCGCCGTCTGTTTCGCGGCCTCGTCGAGGCCGGCGTCGGCGTTGATGGCGACAATCGTGCTGATGAGGGTGGTGTGGGCGGCGCGCACCACGGCCAGGTCGCCATAGACGTCCGCCGAGCCGGCAAAGGTCAGGGCGGCGACGATGGCGGCCGGATTGTTGAAGCTCATGTCGGCGACAAGGTTCGAGATCAGGCGTGGGTCGGCGTCCGCGACATTGCCTGAGTGCCCGCCGTTGAGGCCTGGCGTCGGCGCGCCGACGACGCCGTAATCGTTGTTGCCGACGGTCTGGCCGCCGCCCAGCGCCATGCTGTCGTCGCCCTCGTTGATGAAGTTGGGGTTCAGCAGCCTGGGCATGGGCTGGTTGGACGCGCCCCAGAGTTCGCGGCCTTCGATCAGGTTGTTGTAGCTGCCGTCCACCGTGCGCAGGCCGAACGGCGTCTTGGCGTCCGGTATGGCCAGGGGCAGGGTGGGGTCGAAGCTGGCCGAGGTGTACCAGCTCCGGTCGGTGATGACCCGACCATTGGCGTCCAGACGGATCTCCGTCAGGGGCGTGCCGTTGGCGTGCGCCTCGGCGATCTTGATCTGCTTCAGGATGAATTCCAGATCATGTTGAACAAGCGCGACCATCTTAGCCTCCGGGGCGGAAATGCCTGGGGGAGGGCCGTTGGTGATCTGGGCTCCGCGCATGATCGATCTGGTCGTTCGATGCGCCGGGGCGGAGACAGGCCTCCCGTTCCAGCGACTATCGGCCGATCGCCGAGGGGCGTCGATTTGGCCAGGCGGACTAGGCCTTCGCGGTTGCGCGCCAAGACCCGGCCGTTCGGACTAGGACCTCTGTATTAGTCTCATGGCGTCTCTAGGTTGACCCCGGCTGAAACGAAAACGGCCCCGAAGATCGCTCTTCGGGGCCGTTTCCAATTTTCAGTGCGGAAGGATCAGTCGTTCTTGCCGAAGACCGATTCGGCGGTCGGCTCGGCGCCGGGGCGCACGCGCTCTTCCGGGACGAACTCGGGCTCTTCCGGCTCGGCCTGGATCGACTGCAGGGCGGCGCCGCCGTTCTTGGCGTCGTCCTTGGCCTTCTTGTCGGCGGCCTTCTTGACGATCTCGTCCAGTTGCAGCTGACCGATCAGGCCCAGGGTCACGGGATCGACCGGCTTGATGTTGGCGGAGTTCCAGTGGGTGCGGTTGCGCACGGTTTCGATGGTGGACTTGGTCGTGCCCAGCAGCTTGGCGATCTGGGCGTCGGTCACTTCCGGGTGGTTGCGTACGAACCAGGCGATGGCGTCGGGGCGGTCCTGACGACGCGAAACCGGCGTATATTTGGGCGCGGTCTTGGACGGCTTCAGCAGCTCGGCGTGGCGGCTGACCACGGCCTTCATGCGGTAGTCAGGGTTGTCCTGCGCCTTTTCCAGTTCTTCGCGCGTCAGCTGACCGCCCGTGACCGGGTCCACGCCGCGGATGTCGCGCGCCACGTCGCCATCGGCGATGCCGCGCACTTCCAGCGGGTGCAGGCCGCAGAAATCAGCGATCTGCTCGAACGAGAGCGAGGTGTTGTCCACCAGCCAGACCGCGGTGGCCTTGGGCATCAGGATGTCGGTCATGGGGCGTGCGTCCCGGCGTTTGCGGCCCGAAAATCGGGCGTTTGAATCGACGGCGCCCGACCTTTCGGCCGGGCGCTGAGATTTCTGTATAGGCGCTTTCGCGATAAAAGAAAACGCTGTCCGAATGGCACGTACAGCAAAGGTTCATCGAGAATGTTGAACAGTCGGGCTTGTGGTGCGTTGTGCGCCAAAGGATCAGGAAGGACACCTCCATGAGACAGTTCGCGATTATCGCCGCCAGCGCAGTCATGGCCTTTGGCGGCGCCGTCACTGTGCCGTCGGGTTCGGCGGAGGCGCAGGCTCAGGCGCGGGGCGCCCCGCGCGGTAGCTACGCGCAGAGCTGCACAGGCTCCTACGTCA
>NZ_QLLC01000054.1 GCF_003350205.1 Brevundimonas bullata
TCCTCGTCGCTTCAATCCGCTTGTGGGTCAGGCACTTTGTCCACACCACCTAGGCGGTTTTTACTTCAGCGAAGCGCAGAACGTCTGGATGCGGCGGCAGCCTTCTTCCAGCACCGCTTCGGACGTGGCGTAGCTGATGCGGAAATAGGGGCTGAGGCCGAAGGCTGCGCCCTGAACCACGGCCACGCCTTCCTGATCCAGCAACTCGGCGGTGAAGACCTCGTCGTCGGTGATGACCACGCCCGACGGCGTCGTCTTGCCGATCACGCCCTCGATCGAGGGATAGACGTAGAAAGCTCCCTCGGGCGTAGGACAGCGGATGCCCGTGGCCTGGTTCAGCATGGACACGACCAGGTCGCGGCGCTTCTCGAAGGCGGCGGAACGTTCGGCCAGGAAGTCCTGAGGGCCGTTCAGGGCCTCGACGGCGGCCCACTGGCTGATCGACGACGGGTTGGAGGTCGTCTGGCTGGCCACCTTGCGCATCAGATCGATCAGCGGCTTGGGGCCGCCCGCATAGCCGATGCGCCAGCCGGTCATGGCATAGGCCTTGGACACGCCGTTGCAGGTCAGGGTGCGGTCGTAGAGGTCGGGCGCCACCTGGGCGATGGTAACGTATTCGAAGTCGCCATAGACGAGGTGCTCATACATGTCGTCGGTCAGAATCCAGACCTGCGGGTGCTTGCGCAGCACCACGGCCAGGGCTTCCAGCTCGGCGCGGGTATAGGCGGCGCCGGTCGGGTTCGACGGCGAGTTGAGGATCAGCCACTTGGTGCGTGGCGTGATGGCGGCGTCCAGCACCTCGGGGCGCAGCTTGAAGCCGTCGGCTTCTTCGCCGATCACGGTGACGGGCTCGCCGCCGGCCAGCAGCACCATGTCCGGGTAGGACACCCAGTAGGGGGCGGGGACGATTACCTCGTCGCCAGGGTTCAGCGTGGCCACGAAGGCGTTGAAGATCACCGGCTTGCCGCCCGACGCGACGTGAATCTGGTTGGTTTCGTATGTCAGGCCGTTCTCGCGCGCGAACTTGGCGACGATGGCGGCCTTCAGCTCGGGCATGCCGTCGGCGTCGGTGTACTTGGTCTCGCCGCGGTGGATGGCCTCGATGGCCGCCGCCTTGATGTTGTCAGGCGTGTCGAAGTCCGGTTCGCCGGCGCCCAGACCGATGACGTCGCGGCCTTCGCGTTTCAGTTCCCGGGCCCGGGCGGTCACGGCCAGGGTGGCCGAAGGCTTGACGCGGGCGAGGGCGGAGGACTGAAGGCTGGACATGACTATCCCGTCTGGTGGATGTGGTGAGAGCCGGGGAGGCGAGGCTTGATACGCAACCCTGAGAAGGCGCACAACGTTTGTGCGTCTTTCGGACGATCAAAAGGCGATTTGGGCGAAATTAATGCGGCGGATCGTCGATTTTCTGCTGAATATGGAGGCGCAGCGGTGGCGCACCCTGCTGGTCAGCCTGCTGCTGCTCTGCGGAATCATCGCCCTGTTCGCCTTCGGCAAGGCCCACTTCACCCTCGGCGCCGAAGAGAAACTTGAGGCCTGGCTGGAGGGCTACCGCGTCGGCCCCTGGGGGCTGGTCGCGGCCATCGTCGTCTTCACCCTGTCGGCCTTCATCGGCATACCGCAGTTCATTCTGATCGCCGCCTGCGTGGTGGCGTTCGGGCCGTGGTTCGGTTTCCTCTACAGCTGGATCGCGACCGTGGTGTCGGCGGCCGTCACCTACTGGCTGGGGCGCGGCCCTACGGCGCGGGCGCTGGAGCGGTTTGGCGGCGGCGTGACCGAGCGATTGAAGAGGTTTGTCGGGCGCAACGCCTTTTCCGCCAGCTTCATCATCCGCAACGTGCCGTCGGCGCCCTTCATCGTCGTCAACATGGCGTTTGGCGCGGTGCGGGCCTCGTTTCCGGGGTTTCTGGCCGGGTGCGCGCTGGGCGTCCTGCCCAAGACCGCCCTGGTCGCCTTCTTCGGCGGCTCCTTCATGGCGGCGGTTTCGGGCGACGGAGTGTGGACCTCGCTGATCCTGGCCGGGGTCGCGGTGGTCTGGCTGGCGCTGATGATGGCCGTGCGCGAGGTCGTCAAGCGGCGTGAGGCGGCGCGGACGGATTGAGCCCGGTTTCGCCGTCCGCCGACGTTCGCCGAATGCGCCACATGCAGGCCCGGCCCATCGGATCGAGCAGAGGGGGCAAGCGGGGCCGGAAAAGCTTGAGCGGACGGGCTTTCAAGCCTTGCTGTGACAAGGCTGTGATCGGTGAGTCATAGGCGCTTGCAATCGACGCGCCATGCGGGCAAACGGGCCTGTAGTCGGCTAGGCGAGGACGATCAGGACGGTTCGGCGCACATGGGTGCGCGGGGGCGGGGCATCGCCAGAGCAGACAAACAAGACTCACGCCCTAGCAGGCCCGAACAAGCGGTAACCGACGCCCATGCTTTCACCCCTCTTCGGCATGTTTTCCAACGACATCGCGATGGATCTCGGGACCGCCAACACCCTGATCTACATGCGCGGCAAGGGCATCGTCCTGAACGAGCCGTCGGTTGTCGCCCTGCGCAACGTCGGCGGTCGCAAGATCGTTCACGCCGTCGGTCTGGAAGCCAAGCAGATGCTGGGCCGCACGCCCGGCCACATGGAAGCCATCCGTCCGATGCGCGACGGGGTCATCGCCGACTTCGAAGTCGCCGAAGAGATGATCAAGCACTTCATTCGCAAGGTTCATAACCGCAAGGGCTTCGTGAACCCCAAGATGATCGTCTGCGTCCCCTCGGGCGCCACGGCCGTCGAACGCCGCGCCATCAATGATTCCTGCCTGAACGCCTCGGCCCGCCGCGTCGGCCTGATCGACGAGCCTATGGCTGCAGCCATAGGCGCCGGCCTGCCGATCCACGAGCCGACCGGCTCGATGGTCGTCGACATCGGCGGCGGCACGACCGAGGTGGCTGTCCTGTCGCTGTCGGGCATCGTCTATTCGCGTTCGGTCCGCGTCGGCGGCGACATGATGGACGACGCCATCATCAGCTACATGCGCCGCAACCATAACCTGCTGATCGGCGAAACGACCGCCGAGCGCATTAAGAAGGACATCGGCACCGCCCGTATTCCGGCCGACGGCGAAGGCCTGTCGATCGAGGTCAAGGGCCGCGACCTGATGCAGGGCGTGCCGCGCGAAGTGAAGATGAGCGAGCGTCAAGCGGCTGAAGCCCTGGCGGAACCCGTCTCGCAGATCGTCGAGGCCGTGAAGGTCGCCCTGGAAGCCACGCCGCCGGAACTGGCCGCCGACATCGCCGATAAGGGCATCATGCTGACGGGCGGCGGCGCTTTGCTGCGCGGCCTGGACGTTGAGATCCGCGACCACACCGGCCTGCCGGTTCAGGTCGCTGACGATCCCCTGTCCTGCGTCGCCATCGGCTGCGGCAAGGTGCTGGAGCACCCGTCGTGGATGAAGGGCGTCCTCGAGTCCTCGCTCTGAGGCTGACCAGCCTGTCGTGACGACCGTCTTCTTCAGGGAATCGGTTTTTGCGATAGGCTCTCACCGCTGGCGGGACTGATCCCGCCGGTCCTGGATCTCTAAGTAGGAAGGCTGGCCGTGGCGTTTCGCGACGGACCGTTCGAGAATCTGAAGGTGCCGCTGGCCTGGACGGCTGCGGTCGTGGTCATCGTCGGCATCGTCGGCGCGGTCATGCTTCTGCTCGGCGACAGCCGGGGACAGTCAACGCCTGAGGGCTATGGTCCTGCCCGTGCCGGCTTCGAGGCCGGGGCCGCCCCTGTCGGGGGCGCGCTGTCCGCGCCCGTCCGCTGGACCGGCAACGCCGTCGACTACGTCAAAGGCTATTTCTTCGCCGTGTCGGAGAATCGGCGTCTGCGGCAGCAGGTCGTGGAACTGAGCGCCTGGCGCGATGACGCCCTGGCGCTGAAGAACCTCAACGGCCGCTACGAACAGATGCTGGGCGTCAAGACCGAGCCGCCGGTGCCGATGGTGACGGGCCTGGCCATCACCGACGCGCGCGGCCCCTTCGCGCGGTCGCGTCTGCTGAACATCGGCGCGGCCAAGGGCGTCCGCGTCGGCAACCCGGTTCTCAGCGAGCATGGCCTGGTGGGCCGCATCATGGGCGCGTCCTCGGGCCACAGCCGCATGCTGTTGCTGACCGACGTGGCCTCGCGCACGCCGGTGTTGGTCGAACGGACCGACGCCCGCGCCATGCTGACCGGCGACGGCAGCGGCAGTCCGCGTATGGATTACGTGCGGGGCGCCGGGTCCATTCAGGAAGGCGACCGGATTCTGACGTCCGGCGACGGCGGCGGGTTCCCGCGCGGCCTGCCTATCGGCATCGCGGCCAAGGGCGTCGACGGGAGCTGGCGCGTGAAGCTGTTCAGCGACCGCAGCGCCATCGACTACGTCCGGGTGCTGCTGTTCCAGGACTTTAGCCAGCTGGCCGATCAGAACGCCCTGAACGCGCCGCCGCTGGCCAGCCTGGCCGCAGCGCCGCCGCCGACCCCTGCCCAGGCCGCCGTCATTCAGGACGTGGCCACGCGCCGCGCCGCCGCCGCCGCTGCAACCGCCGAACGGGTGCGCGCCGCCAACGCCGCCCCGCCGCCGGCGCCTGTCGCCACGCCGGTCGCCGCCACGACGGCGCCGGCCTCAACGACGACCCGTCCCGCTGCGGCGCGTCCGACGACGCCTCAACCGCGTCCCGCCGCGTCCAGGCCGATTGCCCCGGCGCCGGTTCAGCCCGCCGCTACGCCTGAGGCCGAACCCACGCCTGCGGGAGCGGCAGAGTGAGACGGGCGATCACGGTCCGCGTCGTCGGCCCGCTGCAATGGATCATCTATCCGGCCCTGTGCGCGATCGCCGTCACCATCCTGCTGGCGATCCCGTTCCGGCTGTTTGGGCTGAACCTGCCCGAGCCGGTGCTGCCGATGGTGCTGGCCTTCGCCTGGCCGCTGATCCGCCCATCAATGCTGGCGCCCGCCGTCCTGTTTGGACTGGGCCTCTTCCTGGATCTGTTCTGGGGCGGGCCGCTGGGTCTGTGGCCGTTGAGCCTGATGGCCGTCTATGGTGGCGTCCTGCTGGCCTCGAACTTCATGGCGGGGCAGGCGACCATCGTCCTGTTCGCCCTCTATGTCGCCTCGACGGGGATGGCCTTCTTCCTGGCCTACATGATCACTACGCTGAGCCTGGGCAATGCGCCGAGCATCCTGGCCGTCATGGGGCAGGTCGTGCCGACGCTGCTGCTCTTCCCCTTGGCCGACTGGCTGATCCAGAGGTTTGACGACGCCGACGTGCGCTTCCGATGAGCAGCGAACCCCACATCTTCTTTTCGGACGTCAACGAGCGGCAGGGGTCCTTCCTGCGGCGGACTTTCCTGCTGGGCGGGGGGATGGCGCTGGGGACTACGGCCCTGGTCGCGCGGCTGGCTCAGCTGCAGATCGTCAAGTCCGAGGAGTACGCCACCCTTGCGACCAACAACCAGTTCAACTTCCGTCTGGTCCCGCCGCCGCGCGGCCTGATCAAGGACCGCAACGGCGTCGTCATCGCCGGCAACCGGCCCAGCTTCCGTGTCCTGGTCGTTCGCGACGAAACGAAGGACCTGGATCAGACGCTGGATCTGCTGGGCCAACTGCTGCCTGACACGCTGGAGCGTCGCCGCACCATTATCCGCGAGGTCAACGCCGCGCCGCGCTTCTCGCCGGTGCCGGTCAAGAGCGATCTGACTTGGGAAGAGTTCTCCAAGGTCAATCTGCACGCCGCTGAGCTCCCCGGCGTCATGGCCGACATGAACGAGGCTCGCTACTATCCGTTCGGCGGGGCCTATGCCCATGTGATCGGCTATGTGGCCAAGGTGTCGGACCGCGACGTCAAGGCGATCCGCGACAAGGGCGAGCAGCCGCCCTCCATCCTGTTCAATCCGGGGTTCCGTATCGGGCGTCAGGGCATCGAAAAGGCGCTGGACACTGATCTGCGCGGCGTCGCCGGCGGCAAGCGGGTCGAGGTGGACGCCCGCGGCCGGGTGGTCGCCGAGGATGCCGCCGGGTCCAGGGCGGCCGTTCAAGGCTCCGAGGTCTTGCTGACCCTGGACAACGACGTCCAGAACCGCGCGCTGGAGGTCTTTGGCGAGGAATCCGGCAGCTGCGTCGTCATGGATGTGCGCAACGGCGACATTCTGGCCATGGTCTCCTCGCCGTCGTTCGATCCCAACCTGTTCGTGTCCGGTGTGCCGTCCAAGGTCTATCGCGCTCTGGCCGACTATGAGCGGCGCCCGCTGCTGGACAAGGCCCTGGGCGGGACGTTTGCGCCGGGGTCGACGTTCAAGCCGATCGTGGGGCTGGCGGCCATGAAGCGGGGCTGGGACCCGAACCGACGCGTGGTCTGCAACGGCAGCTTCTTCCTGGGGCGGCGCTTCGCCTGCCTGGGGCGGCACGGCGCGCTGGACCTGCGCGGCGCGATCAAGGCCTCGTGCAACGTCTACTTCATGACCATCGCCACCGAGTTCGGGCCTGACGCCATCGCTGAAACCGCGCGGGACATGGGCTTTGGTCAGACCTTCGACATCGGGCTTCCCGGCCAGAAGGCGGGTCTGGTGCCGGACCGCGAATGGCGCCGTCGGAATCCGGTGCGCGGCGACGGCAAATGGTATCCGGGCGAGACGCCCAGCTATGGCATCGGGCAGGGCGCCCTGAACGTCAACGCGCTGCAACTGGCGGTCTATACGGCCCGTATCGCCAATGGTCAGAAGGCGGTGACGCCGCGGCTGATCAAGTCGGTCGGCGGGGTGGAGCAGACGGCGGGAACGGCCTTTGCCGATCTGCCCTATGATCCGGCCCTGCTGAAGGTGCTGCGCGACGGCATGGAGGCCGTGACCGACGTCGGCGGCACCGGCTTCCGCAACAGTCAGCTGGGGCTGGGCGCTGTTCGCATGGCGGGCAAGACCGGCACGGCCCAGGCCCAGAACTATGGGGCGGGGTCGCGCAAGGGCGCAGGCCGCCCCTGGGCCCAGAAGGACCACAACCTGTTCATCGCCTACGCTCCGACCGACAACCCGCGCTATGCCGTGTCGGTGATCGTCCAGCACGGCGGTCTGGGCGGGGGCACCGCCGGGGCCCCGCGTGCGCGCGAAGTGATGAAGGTGGCCCTGCTGAAGGACCCCGAGATCCGCGCCCGCATCGAACAGGCGGGCTTTGAAGCG
Organism: Brevundimonas bullata; assembly: GCF_003350205.1. Taxonomy (GTDB): domain Bacteria; phylum Pseudomonadota; class Alphaproteobacteria; order Caulobacterales; family Caulobacteraceae; genus Brevundimonas; species Brevundimonas bullata. The sequence continues at coordinate 7,174 of NZ_QLLC01000054.1, forward strand.
CCCGAGGACGCCGGCGCCCGCGAGGCCGAGGCGCGCGGCGAACCCGTTGATGCGCTGCCGACCGACATCGCCGCGCCCCCGCCGGAGCCGACCCAGTGACCGCTTCCGCCCTGACCCGTCCCGGCGAACGCGACCGGATTTCCAGCAAGCTGGCGGAACTGGACTGGCGGGTCATCGGCCTGCTGTGCGTTCTGGCGGGCATCGGCACGGCCATGCTCTACTCCATCGCCGGCGGCAGCTGGTCGCCCTGGGCGTGGAAGCATCTGGTGCGTTTTTGCGTGCTGCTGGTCGCCATGATCGGTCTGGCCATGGTCCACCCGAAATGGTGGTTCCACGCGGCCTATCCGCTGTACGGCCTGCTTCTGTTCATGGTGCTGCTGATCGAGTTCACGCCGATGGGCTATGTGGCGGGGGGCGCCAAGAACTGGCTGAACCTGGGCTTCATCCGCATCCAGCCCGCCGAGTTCGTCAAGATCGGCCTCGTCCTGGCGCTGGCGCGTTGGTACCACGGCCACACGGCCCAGGACGCCCGCTGGTCGTGGAAGCTGATCTTCCCCCTGGGCATGATCGGCGTGCCCTTCCTGCTGGTGGCCAAGCAGCCGGACCTGGGCTCGGCCATGGTCATCGGCCTGACCGGGGCCGCTGTCATGTTCATGGCGGGCCTGAGTTGGCGCGTCATCGCCGCCGCCGCCGCCGCCGCCGTGGCCGTAATTCCGCCCTTCGTCATGTTCGTCATGCACGACTATCAGCGCAACCGCGTCCTGACCTTCCTGAACCCGGAAGCCGACCCGTCCGGCACCGGCTACAACATCATCCAGTCCAAGATCGCCCTGGGGTCGGGCGGCCTGCTGGGCAAGGGCTATGGTCTGGGCAGCCAGAGCCAGCTGGAGTTCCTGCCGGAGCGCCACACCGACTTCATCTTCTCGACCGTGTCCGAAGAGTTCGGCTTCCTGGGCTCCTTCACTGTCCTGGCCTGCTATCTGGCCCTGATCCTGATCTCGTTGCGGATCGCGGCCCTGTCGCACAGCCATTTCGGTCGCATCAGCGCGGCGGGCATGACGGCCTTCCTGGCCCTGTTCGTGCTGATCAACGGGGCCATGGTCATGGGTCTGGCGCCGGTCGTAGGCGTGCCCATGCCGCTGCTGTCCTATGGCGGCTCGACCATGATGACGGTGATGATCGGCTTCGGTCTGATCCTGTCGACCCACGTCCACCGCTATGTCGAACTGCCGAAGGGGCAGGGGCTGTTCTGATCGCGGTTTCAGGCGTTAGGCTGAGACCATGACTGACAAAACACCCGAATCCGACACCATCCCCAAGGCTGATCCCGCCATGTTCTCGGACTGCGGCGACACGCCCTGTCCGCAGCCGGTCATGGCTGACCCCAAGAACGAGGCGGCGGCCATGGCCGAGGGGGTGCGGATGCGCAACAATCCCGCCGAATGGGCCTTTGTCCGCCTGTCCAAGCTTATCGAGGAGTTCGAGTCCAAGCTGGACAAGGACGAGGAGATCGGCGCGCGCGTCGTCGGCCTGCCGGGCGAGGGGACGATGCAGATCGTTGATGTCGGCTTCTGGGGGCCGGACCTGATTATCTTCTTCGGGCGCAACCCGGATGGAAAGCCGGTGCGACTGGTCCAGCACTACACCCAGATCAATGTGGTCCTGGCCGCGATCAAGAAGCCGGAGGAGCGTGAGGCGCGCCGCATCGGCTTTCAGCTCAATGAAATGGTGATGAAGACCAACCCGGAGGCGGGTTGATCTCAAGCGTCGGCGCTTCCGGCGGTCCCGGATAAGGGCTTCGCCCTTTCCGGGATGACGAGGGAGGGGGCGGCGGCCGTTGCACGGTGCGGCGAAAAAAACAGTCTAATTGGTGCAATGGGCCGCAGCCGCAGGGGCGGCTGTGGAGGGGAACGACCTGCCTGGAGCGGCGAGGCGACGGATGGCGCTGTCAAAGACCAGCCGTCACTATGCCTGGGTTTGTCGCCTAGGCGCGCTGATGGGCGCGGGAGGCGGCTGATCCCTTGTGGCGCAAGGGATTGGTCGTTGAGGATGTGTCGGCAGACGCGCCAAGACCATCGTCATCCCGGCCAAGCGGCGTAAGCCGCGCCGAGCCGGGACCGCCAAGGACGCGGCGGCTTGCTATTGGCCGAGGTCAGGCGGGGGTGCTTCCGGCGGTCCCGGATAAGGGCTTCGCCCTTTCCGGGATGACGAAGAGGGGGGGCGAGGGCGGGTTTAAAGCGTCGCCGCCCAGTCCGTGCCCTTGATCAGGCTGTCGATGATGCCGGGTTCGCTGGAGGCGTGGCCGGCGTCGCCGACGATATCGAGTCTGGCCTCGGGCCAGGCGCGGTGCAGGGCCCAGGCGCCCGAGATCGGCGTCACGACGTCAAAGCGGCCCTGAGCGATCCAGCAGGGGATGTGACGAATGGTGTCGATGTTTTCGAGAATCCAGTGCTCGCTGTCGAAGAAGCCGCCGTTGGTGAAGTACCAGTTCTCGATCCGGGCGAAGGCCACGGCGAACTCGGGGTCGGCGAACTTGTCCGGCTTGCCTGAAGGGCCCTGGACGCTGACGGTCTCGCCTTCCCAGGTGGACCAGGCCACGGCGCAGCGGTTGCGCTCTTCCACGTCGTCGCCCAGCAGGCGCTTGTTGTAGGCGGCCATCAGGTCGCCGCGTTCGGCCTCGGGGATGGGGGCCAGGAAGCGCTCCCAGGCGTCGGGGAAGATCATCGAGGCGCCGTCCTGATAGAACCAGTGCAGTTCCTTCTTCGTCAGCAGGAAGATGCCGCGCAGGATCAGGGCTAGGCAGCGGTCCGGGTGCTTGATGGCGTAGGTCATCGACAGGGTCGAACCCCAGGAGCCGCCGAAGACGACCCATTTGTCGATGCCCAGCTTCTCGCGCAGGCGCTCGATGTCGGCGACCAGATCCCAGGTGGTGTTGTCTTCCAGAGAGGCGTTCGGCCGCGACAGGCCGCAGCCGCGCTGGTCGAACATGACGATGCGGTATTTGGCCGGATCGAAGTAGCGCCGCATGCCCGGATTGACCGCGCCGCCGGGGCCGCCGTGCAGGACGATGACCGGAATGCCCTGCGGATTGCCGCTTTCCTCGTAATAGATCTCGTGGACGCTGTCGGTGGTCATCCAGCCCGAGGCATAGGCCTCCAACTCAGGGTAGAGGTCGCGGCGCAGGGTGTCGGTCACAGGAAATGCCATGTCAGGAAATTGAGGTTTTCAGATTGGACGGTCAGGCGTTGACGATGTGTGAGCGGAACGCCGCGATCGCCAGCACGATCCAGCCGGCGATCATCAAGACGCCGCCGACGGGGGCGACGGCGCCCATGACGGGCAGGCTGAGCAGGCCGATCATGGCCAGGGCCAGACAGAAGATCAGCCCGCCGCCGGCCGCCAGCCAACCGGCGATGCGCGCAGTCTTGCCGCCGGTCGCCCAGGTGGCGCAGGCCACGGCCAGGACAGCGTGGACCATCTGATACTGGACGCCCGTGGTCAGCAGGCTCTTGACTGCCGGACCGGCGCCGTGAGCGGCGAAGGCGCCCAGCGCCACGGCCATGGCCCCGTTGAAGGCGGCGAAGACGAGCAGGTTGCGATCAAGTCTCATGGCTTAATGTCTAGACCACAACCGGCTGTGAGTCTGCTATCGCAGCGGCGATGAAATCTGCCCCGCGCATGGCCCTGCAATACGTCCTGCTGTTCGCCGCCAGCGGCGTGACCCTGCCATTCGCGGGTCTGTGGTTTCGCGAACAGGGGCTGAGCGGGGCCGAGATCGGCGCCCTGCTGGCCATCCCCATGCTGGGGCGGCTGGTCACGGGGCCCTTGCTGGCCGTCTGGGCTGATGGTTTCCAGTACCGGCGCACGCCTATCGCCCTGCTGGGGCTGACCATGAGCCTGGGTTACGGCGGGGCGGGCCTAGTCCAGGGCTTTGCGGCCTGGGCCGTTTTCTGGTTCGTCGGCGCCACGGCGGCGGCGGCGCTGATCCCGCTCAGCGATGTGATGACCTTGCGGGTGGCCAGGCGCGACGGGTTTGCCTTCTCCCTGCCGCGCGGCTGCGGCTCGGCCGCCTTTGTCGTGGCCAATGTGCTCATGGGGATGCTGCTGACGCGGGCCTCGCCCGACGCGGTCATCCTCTGGATCGGGACGGCGGCGGTGCTGATCGCGGTGACGGCGTGGAGGGTGCTGCCCGCCGAGCCGGTCACGGAGGGCGCGCGCGTGCCGGGGCTGGAGCGGTTCAAGGGGCTGGGGCGGCTGGTGGTCGATCCGGTCTTCATGACCGCCATTTTCGCAGTCGGCGCGGTGCAGGCGGCGCACGCCTTCTATTACGGATTCTCGGCCATCGCCTGGAAGGCGCAAGGGATTCCCGAGAGCATGACCGGCCTGTTGTGGGCCTTCTCGGTCGTGGTCGAAATCGGCTTCATGTGGGGGGTCGAGCCGTGGCGGCGGCGCGTCGGGATCGGGCCGTGGCTGATGCTGTCGGTGGGAGCCAGCGCGGCGGTCGTGCGCTGGACGCTGATGGCCTTTTCGCCGCCGCTGTGGGCGCTGTGGCCCTTGCAGACCCTGCACGCGCTGAGTTTCGCCGCCACCTATCTGGCGGGGGTGCAGATCGTCGAACGCCTGTCACCGCCTGACAGCCATACGGCGGCGCAGACCCTCAGTTCCGTGGTGTCGGCAGGGGTGCTGATCGGGCTGGCGACGGCGGCGTCGGGGCCGCTGTACGACGCCTTCGGTCTCAAGGGCTATCTGGCCATGGCGGCTCTGGCGGCGACCGGCGGTCTGGCCGGGCTGGTGCTGCAGTCGCGGCTGAAAGCCTAGGCGGCGTTCGGCCGGGGCAGGGGCGCCAGGTGGCGGGCGATAGCCGAGGCCGCCGTCTTGACCGCCTGCTGGACCTTGGCGTCTGGCGCGTCAGAGGGCGCGCGGATCAGGCCGATGGCGGGCGAGGCCGGGCCGTCCGGCAGATCGTTCAGAATGCGATACAGGATATAGCTGCCCGCATCTTCTTCGGCGTCCGAGGCGGCGACGGCGTTCAGGCCGACGGCGGTCAGGTCGCGCACGATCTCGGCGGCGGGGGCGGTGGCGCGAACCACGCCGGGGCCGGTGTGGTCCAGACGCTCGGTTCCGATCAGACGCTTGTTCTCGGCGCGGGTCTGCAAGCGGAAGGCGCCGGGGTGGAGGGTGTGGCCGACCAGAAGGACGGCGCCGCATTCGCCGTCGGCGATCATGGCGCTCAGTCGGGCGGCCAAGGCTTCGGCGGAGGCGTCGCCGGACACGGGCAGGGTGCGGGCGCCGACGGGGTTCCACGGATCGCCGGACAGGTCCTCGACGGGGTCCCAGGCGGTGAAGCTCAGGTCCCAGGCGCAGATGGCGATGGCGGGGCGTCGGTCGGGACGAGGCCCGGTATCGATATCCAGCAAGGAGTCCACCCGTGTGACACTAACGCGACAGCGACCGGGACGGTGCAGTCAAACCCGGCGGGAGGTCAAGCCCGCCGGGGTGAAATAAGGCGGCTTTGCGGCCGTTAGGACAGATCGCCGATGGCGGCGTCCAGCAGCATGAAGGCGCGGCCCTCGTCCGTGGCCAGTCGGCCCTGTACGTTGTGGACGTCGCCATGGCGCGCATGATCCGCCATCTCTTGCGCGAAGGCGCGGACATAGGCGTCGGCGTCGGCGCGCAGTTCGGCGTCGGCCAGGATGCGGCGCGAGACGCTGCGGACAGCCGCCGGGGCGACACGGCGCACGATCTGACGGGCGCGGTCCGGCTCCTGCGCCGACAGGGCGCGGGCGGCTTCCTCGATGCGGGCGCGAGGCAAGAGGGCGTTGGGGTCGACGCCCATGCGGCGGATCGCAGCGGTGACGCGGTCGGCCAGTGCGGCGGCGTCGACCGGCGCAGCGAAAGGCGCATCCAGTTCCAGCGGCGCTTCATGGGCTTCCTGGTCGTGGTCGTTGGCCAGATCGCTCCAGTCCAGGGCCTCGTCCTTGGCAGGCGTCGGGGCGGGGGCTGGGGCGGCG
>NZ_QLLC01000055.1 GCF_003350205.1 Brevundimonas bullata
GCCCCGCCTCACCGCCCCAAGCTAACAGCTGGGCCGTAATGCAACGGTTCCCTTGTGGGAGAAGGTGGCCCGCAGGGCCGGATGAGGGGTGTCGGCGCGACGGTTGAATGTCGTGGATCAGACGTTCGGCCTTGATCGGATGGGCGGTGCTCACACCCCTCATCCGTCAGCCCACGGGACAAGCCCGAGGGCTGCCACCTTCTCCCTCAAGGGGAGAAGGAAGGTTGCTCACCCGTAGCGCGCGATCCCCAGGTCCGCCGTCTCGATGTCGGGGGTCTTGCCGCTGACGATGTCGGCGATGACCTGGGCCGAGCCGCAGGCCATGGTCCAGCCCAGCGTCCCGTGGCCGGTGTTCAGGAACAGGTTGTCGAACCGGGTCCCGCCGATGACCGGCGTGCCGTCCGGCGTCATGGGGCGCAGGCCGGACCAGTAGCTGGCCGCCTTCAGATCGCCCGCGCCGGGGAAGAGCGACCCCACCGAGTGTTCCAGCGTATTGCGGCGCGGCTCGGGCAGGACGTTGTTGTAGCCCGAAATCTCGGCCATGCCGCCGACGCGGATGCGGTCGCCCAAGCGGGTGATGGCCACCTTGTAGCTCTCGTCCATGATGGTCGAGACGGGGGCGGCGGGCTCATTGATGATGGGCGCGGTGATCGAATAGCCCTTCACCGGATAGACCGGCAGGGTCAGGCCCAGCGGCTTGACCATCTGCGGCGAATAGGACCCCAGGGCCAGGACATAGGCGTCGGCGGTGATCACGCCCTTGTCGGTCTGGACGCCCGAGATGCGGCCCTTGTCGGTGATCAGGGCCTTGATGGCGGTGTCGTAGAGGAAGGTCACACCCTCGGCGGCGGCCACATCACTGAGTGCATTGGTGAATTTGAAGCAGTCGCCGGTCTCGTCCTTGGGCAGGCGCAGGCCCCCGACGAACAGGTCGCGCGTGGCCGCCAAACCCGGCTCGGCGCGAATGCAGCCGTCCTGATCCAGCACCTCGAACGGCACGCCGCCTTCCCGCAGGACCTCGGTGTCCTTGTAGATGCCGTCCAGCTGCTTCTGCGTGCGGAACAGTTGCAGGGTGCCCTGGGTGCGGTGGTCGTATTGCAGGCCCAGCTCGGCGTTCAGCGCGGTCTGCACTTCCTGGCTATAGTCGGCCAGGCGCACCATCCGCGCCTTGTTCAGCGCATAGCGGGCCGAGGTGCAGTTCCTCAGCAGGGCCAGCAGCCAGCGCACGGTGGCGACATCGATCTGCGGCTGCAAAATCAGCGGGGCGTGGCGCATGAACAGCCACTTGACCGCCTTGGCCGGGATGCCGGGCGCGGCCCAGGGCGAGGAATAGCCGGGCGAAATCTCGCCCGCATTGGCGAAGCTGGTCTCCAGCGCCGGGCCGCTCTGGCGGTCTATCACCGTGACCTCGTGGCCGGCCTTGGCCAGATAGTGGGCCGTCGTCACCCCGATGACGCCGGCGCCCAGGACTGCGATCTTCATGGTCTTGACCCTACGCGAAGTTCCCCGCGCCGCTTCCCTAGACCAGTTTTTGCGTTTGTCGATCGCTGCTGGAACGTGTGCGTTGCAGCATGTCGCTTTCCTGAAACAGTTCGACCCAGGTACTGACGATAAGGGAGGTTAAATCTCCTCAGATGACCTGTTTACGCAGCAGAACCCCGCCCAGGGGAGGCAGGGTTCCTGCCTCGCCCCTATAGACAGCGTCGATAATGCTATAGCCCTCGGGCTGCACCCAGGTCTGCGGCTCATGACCCAGGTTGAACACGGCCAGCAGGCTTTCATCGTCGCCCTCGCGGCTGAAGCTTAGCAGGGGCTCGGTTGTCAGCACCGTCATGTCGCCCGTCTTCAGCGCTGGATGGGCGCGGCGCAGGGCCAGGATGCGGCGCGTGGCGTGCAGCATCGACGTCGGATCGGCCTCCTGAACATCCACCGCCAGCGCCGGATGACGCGCGTCGATCGGCAGCCAGGGCTCGACCGTTGAAAACCCGGCGAAGGGGGCGTCGGCCTTCCACGGCATCGGGGTGCGGGCGCCGTCGCGGCCCAGGGTCTGGGGCCAGTTGGCGACGGCCTCGGGATCGACCAGCCGCTCGAACGGCACTTCGCCCTGCGGCAGACCCAGTTCCTCGCCGTAGTAGACGAAGACGTTGCCGCGCAGACAGACCAGCAGCAGCAGCAGCATCTCGGCCAACTGGCGCTCGTCGCGGCCCTCGGCCCAGCGCGTCACGGCGCGCGGCGCGTCGTGGTTGGAGAAGGTCCACGAGGGCCAGCCCTCATTCGGCTCGCCGGGCCACATCTCGGCGCCCGCCTTGACCCGTTCGCCCGTCAGCCGCTCGGCGTAGAGATAGAGGAAGCCATAGGCGCTGTTCAGATGACGGTCGCCCGCCGTGTACGCCTTCATCTCGCGCGCGGCGAGGTCGCCGGCGACCTCGGCCACGGTGAAGCGGTCGCCGTAGCTGTCGGTCAGCGCCCGCACCCGCTTCAGGAAGGCGAGGATGTCGGGGTGCGACTGGTTGTGGATCTTGTACTGAAAGTCGAACGGCCGGGTGCGCTTGCCGCCGGGCGGCAGGGGCGGATTATCCCGCAAGCCCGGATCGCCGATCATGAAGTTGACGGCGTCCAGTCGAAAGCCGTCCACCCCGCGATCCAGCCAGAACTTTCCGACCGCCAGCAGCGCCTCCTGCACCGCCGGATGGCGGCCGTTCAGTTGCGGCTGCTGGGCCAGGAAGTTGTGCTGATAATACTGGCCGCGCCGCGCGTCCCAGGTCCAGCCCGGCCCGCCGAAGACCGACTGCCAGTTGTTCGGCGGCGACCCATCGGCCTTGGCGTCGGCCCAGACGTACCAGTCGGCGAAGGCGTTGGTGCGGTCCTGTCGGCTGGCCTGAAACCACGGATGCTGGTCCGAAGTGTGCGACCAGACCTGATCAAGGATGACCTTCAGCCCCAGGCCGTGGGCCTTGGCCAGCAGGGCGTCGAAATCGTCCAGGGTCCCGAACACGGGATCGACGTCGCAATAGTCGGCGACGTCATAGCCGAAGTCCTTCATCGGCGAGGGATAGAAGGGCGAGATCCACACCGCGTCCACGCCCAGCGACGCCATATGATCCAGATGGGCCGTGATCCCCTTCAGGTCGCCGATCCCGTCGCCATGGGTGTCGGCGAAACTGCGCGGATAGATCTGATAGATCACGGCGCCCCGCCACCATTCCTGATGGGCGTCGGGGCCGGACGTGGCGGAGGCGATGATCATGTCGGTCGTCGTCACGGTGGTCGGGCGCCTGAGAAAAGGCAATGCTTCACGTGGGGCAGGCGTCCCGGCGCCGGATCAAGATTTCGGCACGGCGGGCGCCGCCTCTGGACGCCGCGCCGTCCTGTCTAGACAGTCGCTTCATCGTCGCGCCTCGTCGCGGTTCTATAGGAAGCGGTCATGAGCCAACCTCAGTCCGGCACGACGGCGCGCGGCACAGGCCTCGCCTTCGCCTATGTCACCAGCCTGTTTTTCGCCTGGGGCTTCGCCACCTCGCTGATCGATCCGCTGATCGCGGCGGTGCGGCGGGTGTTCGACCTCAGCTATACCGAGTCCTTTCTGACCACCTTTTCCTGGTTCATCGCCTATGGCGTGGCCTCGCTGCCGGCCGCGGCGGCGGTGTCGCGCCTGGGCTACAGCCGGGGCATCATCGCCGCCCTGCTGACCATGGTGCTGGGGTGTCTGATCGTGCCGGTCGCCACCTTCCTCGACTTCTACCCCGGCATCCTGCTGGCCCTGTTCGTCATCGCCTCGGGCGTCACCCTGTTGCAGGTCGCCGCCAATCCTCTGGTGGCCGAGTTGGGGACCAAGAAGAGTTCGCACTTCCGCCTGGTCTTCTCTCAGGCCTTCAACTCGCTGGGGGCCACGGTCGGGCCGTGGCTGGGGGCGCACGTCCTGCTGACCGGCGGGGTCTTCGCGGCGGGCGCGGTGGTCACGGTGGCCACGCGCGGCGAGTCCCTGCGCAGCATCGACATCGCCTTCCTCGGCATGGGGGCCTTCTTCGCCCTGATCGCCGCCTTCATCTTTTCCGCCCGCAAGCAGATCAACGCCGCCGCGCCAGCCCACGACGCCGCCGAGCCGGTCGGCGCCGCCGCCATCCTGTCGGCGCTGCGCTCGCGCTGGGCCCTGTTCGGCGCCCTGGCCATCTTCATCTACGTCGGCTCGGAAGTGGCCATCGGCAATATGCTCACCAACTTCCTGTCCGGCCCGGCTGTGCTGAACATTCCTGTCGAGGCGGCGGGCAAGATGGTCGCCCTCTACTGGGGCGGCGCCATGGTCGGCCGCTTCGTCGGTTCCTGGCTGCTGACCAAGGTGCGCGCTAGCCTGCTGCTGACGCTGTGCACCGTGGTCGCGGCGTCGCTGTGCCTGATCGTGACCCAGACGGGGGGCGTGACGGCGGCCTATGCGGCCCTGGCCGTGGGCTTCTTCAACTCCATCATGTTCCCCAGCATCTTCACCCTGACGCTGGAGCGGTCGACCGCCCCGGCCGCCTCGACCTCCGGCCTGCTGGTCTTCGGCATCATCGGCGGGGCCATCCTGCCGCTGCTGGCGGCGCAGGTGGTGGACCGCTCGGGCGACATCCACCTGGGCTTCTTCGTGCCGGTGGCGGGCTATCTGCTGCTGACCGTCTTCGCCGTCGCCTGCGTCCGCACCCGAGGCCGCGAGGCCGAAGAGCCGGTCGCCTCGCCGCACTAGGGGGGCCACCCAACAGCAGTCACGCCGGACGACCCGCAGGGGCGATCCGGGGCCCAGGCGCCAGCCATCTGCCGCCTGGGTTCCGGGCTCGCTTCGCGCCCCGGAATGACGGCGGGGGCCGTGCGTCAGATCCTACGACGCCCGTGTCGGGTCGGTCAGCGGTTCGCCGAAGTGGCGGTCGACGTGCAGGTTGGCGGCCAGCGGCGCGGTGGTGCGCTCGATCAGGCGGTGGACCACCGGCTTGTCCGGTCCCTGATGCAGGGCGTAGATGCGGCGCGAGATGTCGGCGTCGGCCTGGGTGATGCGCTGGTTGTGACGCACGTAATCCAGCCAGGTCGCGGTCTGGTATTTCTCGACCCAGACGTCGGGCTCGGCCAGGTCGCGCAGCAGGCGCCACTGGCGGGCGCCGTCGCGGCGGCGGACGCGGCGACGCTCGTCCATCACGGCCAGGAAGTCGTCGATGTCTTCCTCGCGAATGCGATAGGCGATGGAGACCACCACAGGGCCGCTGCGGGGTTCGATGGCCAGCTGCGTCTCAGGCTCGGTCCAGCGCCGCAGAAGGTCCATGTTCAGGTTGGCGGTCGAGGGCAGGGGCACCCGCAGCCCGATCAGCACCGCCAGCAGCAGCACCCCCGACGACAGGCCCAGCGCCGTGTCCAGACCCTGGCTTTGCGCCAGCGAGCCCCACAGCCAGCTGCCGCCCGCCATGCCGCCGAAGGCCGCCATCTGGTACAAAGCCAGCGCCCGGGCCACGACCCAGCGCGGCACCGACATCTGCACCGTGACGTTGAAGGTCGACAGCACCAGCACCCAGCCCGCGCCCGCGATCATCAGGGCCGGCAGGGTCAGGGCCAGCCAGGGGCTGTAGCCTATGGTCGCCGCCGCGACGGCGAAGGCCAGCCCGGCGACGCGGACAATGGTCTCGGTCTCGTACCTGGCGCGCAACTTGCCGACGAACAGGGCGCCGCCCACGGCGCCGACGCCGAAGGCGCCGAGCAAGAGGCCGAAGACCAGAGGCCCGCCGCCGCCCTCGCGCGCTACCAGCGGCATCAGGGCCTGAACCGCGCTGGCCCCGACGCCGAAGACCACGGCGCGCAACAGCACCGCCGTCACCCGCGGCGACAGGAAGGCGTAGCGCACGCCCCCGACCATGGCGGCCAGCAGGCCCTCGCGCGGCAGGGCCTGCTTGGGTCGATCCGGCCTCCAGCGGAACAGGACGACCAGCAGGCCGATATAGCTGACGGCGTTGACGGCGAAGGCCGCCGCCGCGCCCGCCGCCGCCACGATCATGCCGCCGATGGCAGGGCCGACGCTGCGGGCCAGGTTGAAGCCCATGGAGTTCAGGGTCACGGCGCCGGCCAGGTCCTCACGCGGGACCATGTCGCCGACCGAGGCCTGCCAGGCCGGGCCGTTGAAGGCCACGCCGCAGCCGATCAGGAAGGTGAAGCTCAGCAGCACCCAGGGCGTGATCAGCCCCAGATAGGTCATGACCGACAGCCCCGCCGAGACCAGCAGCATGAAGGTCTGGGCCGCCAGCATGATCTTGCGCCGATCCACCGTGTCGGCCAGCGCCCCCGCCGCCAGCGACAGCAGCATGATCGGCAGGGTGATCGAGGCCTGGACCAGGGCCACCATCTGGGCCGAGGCGATGGAGGACATCATCCAGGCGGCGCCGACCGACTGGATCAGACCGCCGAAATTGGTCGCCAGACTGGTGATCCAGACGGCGCGGAAGACCGGATGGTTCAGCGGCGCCAGCGCCCCCGTGCGGACGCGCGGCGGGGTCTCGGGGGCGGTCATGACGCGGACCGGCTGTGGCGGAAGATCAGGATGGCGGCGCCCGAATGGTGACTGCGGAACGAAGCCCTAATGCACCTCTTTGGCGACGGCTTGGCAAGGCAGGATAGGCTGAACCGGCATCAGGATTTCTTATGAAACCGGGATTGCCTACGTCATTCTCGGCCTTGTGCCGAGAATCCAGACACGCGACCTTGGACGCTCAAGGTCTGCGCGCGCCTATCGACCATGGCGTCTCTGGATCCCCGGCACAAGGCCGGGGATGACGGCGTGGAGGAGGCGGAGAAGGTTCCATCCCTAACCCATCAGGGCGTCCGCCGCCGACTGGTTCAACCCCGTCTCGCCGGCCATGGCGGGGCCGTTCAGCAGGGCGGCGTCGGGCCGGGGCGGGGCCTTGCGCCCGGTCAGGGCGGTCAGCAGCCGGGCGATCCTCTGATCGGCCAGGTCCTGAAAGCTGCAGGCGGCGAGGATGCGGTGAAAGCTGGCCGTCACCGCCTCTGCGTCCATCGGCTCGGCCCGCGTCAGGGTCAGACCCTGTTCGGCGGCGGACAACAGATCGTCGGCGGCGGCGGCCAGTTCGCGCCGCAGATGATCGATCTCGGCCAGGATCTGTTGCGGCGTCATCGGGGGCGTCACGATCAGATCTCGCCCACGACCGAGGTCAGCTTCTGCTTCAGCACCGCCAGGGTGAAGGGCTTGATGACGTAGTTGTTCACCCCCGCCTGTCGCGCGGCGATGACGTTCTCGACCTTGGCCTCGGCCGTGACCATGACGAAGGGGGTCTTTTTGGTGCGCTCCTCGGCCCGGACCTGTTTCAGCAGCTCCAGCCCCGTGACCGGCTGCATGTTCCAGTCCGACAGGACCAGGCCGTAATCCTTCTCTTTCAGCAGGGCCATCGCCGCCGCCCCGTCGGGCGCATCATCGACGTTGACGAAGCCCAGCTGGTTCAGCATCCCCCGCACGATCCGCACCATCGACTTGTAGTCGTCCACCACCAGGACGTTCATGCTCTTGTCCGCGGCCATTCTATCCCTCGTTGCACAGGTGCGGCCGAACAGACCGCTGTGATTGAAGAACGCGCTTACCCTCAGGGGCGGCCATACAGCTATAGGCAGTGCAAACTTAAGCTTGGCTTAACCGATTTCAGCCGATGGTTGCATTCGGCAGGGGCGGTTCCGCCGCCCTCAAGGGGGCGATCGACTGTGGACGACGTCATCAACGAATTCATCGCCGAGGCCCGCGAGGGCATCGAGGCCGTGGACGCCAAGCTGGTCCGCTTCGAGCAGACGCCGGACGACCCGGACCTGCTGGGCGACATCTTCCGCCTGATCCACAGCCTCAAGGGCGGCTCGGGCTTCCTCGGCCTGATGCGGCTGCAGACCGTGACCCACGCCGCCGAAAACGTGCTGGGCCTTTATCGCGACGGGACGCTGGCGGTGGACGCGGCGTCCGTCACCGTCATCCTCGACGCGGTCGATGTGGTCCGCAACATCATCGAGGGCCTGGCCGACACGGGCGCCGAGCCCGAGGGCGACGACCGCGCCCTGATCGCCCGGCTGGACCGTATCCATGCGGGCGAAGCGGCGGTGCAGACCGAGCCCGTCGCCGCCCGTCGCCCCCTGCTGGAACGGGTGGGCGGCGAGGCCACCCTGGACGCCGCCTGCGAAGGCGCCCTGGCTCTGCTGGTCGCGTCGCCCGACACCGGCCCCCTGTTCGCCGGGGTCGATCTGGACCGCGTGCAGGCCGAGTGGCGCGAGGCCCTGTGCGGCGTCGCCCGCGCCACGGCGGCTCCCGGCGCCTTGCAAGGCGTCCTGCTTGAGACCTTCGGCGAGGCGCTGGCCGCGCATGACGCCGCCTTTGTTCAGGCCGTGCGCCAGAACCTGCTGGATCTGGAAGCTGAGGCCGAGGCGGTCGAGACGCTGCTGGCCGCCGCGCCGTCCGAGACGGTCGAGGGCCTCGAACCGTCCCGCGTCGACCGCGTCGAACCGGCCAAGGGGCCGCAGACCATCCGCGTCGGCGTCGATACCCTGGAAGGCCTGATGACCATGGTCAGCGAGCTGGTGCTGATCCGCAACCAGCTGATCCAGACCCTGCGCGACCAGCCCGAAACCCCCTTCGCCGGGCCGCTGCATCGTCTGAATCAAGTGACGAGCGAACTGCAGGAAGGGGTGATGACCACCCGGATGCAGCCGATCAGCGGCGCCTGGGCCAAGCTGCCGCGTCTGGTGCGCGACCTGGCCTCGGACCTGGGCAAGCGCATCGACCTGATCATGACGGGCGAGGACACCGAACTGGATCGTCAGGTCATGGAGTTGATCCGCGACCCCCTGACCCACATGATCCGCAACGCCGCCGACCATGGACTGGAAACGCCGGATCAACGCCGTGCGGCGGGCAAGCCCGAGACGGGCCGCATCACCCTGTCGGCCCGGCACGAGGGCGGCGCCATCCTGATCGAGATGGCCGACGACGGACGCGGCCTGCCCGCCGCCCGCATCCGCGCCAAGGCCCTGGACGTCGGCCTGATCACGCCCGCTCAGGCCGCGGCCATGAGCGACGCCGAGGCGCGCCAGCTGATCTTCCTGCCCGGCTTCTCGACCGCCGCCTCGGTGACGGCGGTGTCGGGGCGCGGCGTCGGCATGGACGTGGTGCGCACCAATATCGAGGCCATCGGCGGGGCCGTCGAACTGACCTCGGTCGAGGGCCAGGGGACGCGTTTCACCATCCGCATCCCCCTGACGCTGAGCATCATCGCCGGTCTGGTGGTCGAATGCTGCGGCGAACGTTTCGCCATGCCCCAGGCCAGCATCATCGAACTGGTCAGCGCCAACGGCACGGCGGGCCGCCGCATCGAACAGATCAACGGCGCCGAGGTGCTGCGCCTGCGCGACCGGCTGTTGCCGCTGGTTTCCCTGCAAGCCCTGCTGGGGCTGGAGCCGCCCGAGGGGCCGCGCGGCGAGGCCTGCATCGTCGTGGCCCGCGTCGGCGCCTTCACCTTCGGCGTCATCGTCGACCGGGTGTTCGACACCGAGGAGATCGTGGTCAAGCCGACCGCCTCGATCCTGCGCCACCTGAAACTCTATTCCGGCGCGACCATCCTGGGCGACGGCTCGGTCATCATGATCCTGGACTTCAAGGGCATGGCGGTCGAGGCGGGCGCCGGGGCCCTGCTGAACGGCGGCGAGGAGGCGACAGTCGACGCAGGGGGCGGCGATGACCGCTCAGAGGCCCTGCTGGTCTTCCGCGCCGCCGACGGCGCCTTGAAGGCGGCGCCCCTGGCGGGCGTGGCCCGGATCGAGGAGCTGGAGCCCTCGGCGCTGGAATGGGCCGATGGTCGCTCGCTGATCCAGTATCGCGGGCAGTTGATGCCGGTGCTCTGCGCCGACGGGTCGTCTCTGACCGAGGCGCCTCAGGCCAAGCGGCCGCTGCTGGTGTTTTCGCGCGGCGCGCGCAGCCTGGGCCTGATGGCCGAGGAGATCGTGGACATCATCGAAGCCGCCGCCACGGCCGAACTGGCGGGTTCATCCACTGGCGTGACCGGCAGCATCGTGGTCGCGGGCCGGGCGACGGAACTGATCGACGTCGACTTCTACTGGCGGCGCTGCGACGGCCTGGCCGAGCCGCGACCGGCGACCCAGGGCGCGGAAGCGTCGTCTGTGGCGGCGCCGGTGCGCGCGACCAAGCGCCTGCTGGTCGTGGATGAAAGCCCCTTCGTGCGGATGCTGCTCGGCCCCCTGCTGGCCCAGGCCGGTTACGAGGTCGAGGTGGCCAGCGATCCCGAGGCGGCCCTGGTGCTGCACGACGCGGGCGCGGCCTTCGACTTGATCTTGGCCGACACCAGCCACGCGGGACCGACGGCGCGGCGCATGGCCGTCGCCTTTGGCCGCGCCTCGGCCTGGCACGCCACGCCCCTGCTGGGCCTGGGCGTCCAGTCCCTTAGCGGCCCGCCGCAGGAGGCCCTGTTGAGCGACGTCGCCGAAGTCCTTTCCGAAACCGGGGCTGCCACCCTGGCCCAAGATCAGGAGGCCGCATGACATTCCCATCGACCGAACCGTCGCCGGATGGCTTTGTCTCTGTCCGCGTCGGCGATCAGATGATCGGCATCCCCCTGCTGCGGGTTCAGGACGTGATCGCCCCGGTGCGGATCGACCGCGTGCCTCTGGCCCCGTTCGAGGTGGCGGGGTCGCTGAACCTGCGCGGACGGATCATCACGGCGGTGGATATGCGCCGTCGCCTGGGTCTTGCGCCCCGCGCGGTGGGCCAGCCGCACATGAGCGTCATCGTCGAGCGCGGCGGCGAGCTCTACGCCCTTCAGGTCGAGGATGTCGGCGACGTCCTGTGGCTGGACCGCGCGGCCAGGGAGCCTCTGCCCGTCACCCTGGCCCCCGAATGGCGCGAGCTGTGCGACGGCCTGTACCGGCACGACGACGCCTCCCTGCTGATCCTCAACATCGAACAGACCTTCACCCTGTCCGCCCCGGCCGTCGCGGCCTGAGCGCACCATCAAGGAGCCTGCCATGTCGCGCACCGCCGCCGCTGAACAGCTGGACGACCTGATTGTCGGGCCGGACCCCGACGCCTTCGCCCGTACGGTGATCCGCTCGACCTCCGCCGCCCTGATGATGGTGGACCGCGATCTGACCATCATCGACCTGAACGACGCGACGCGCGCCCTGCTCAAGGCCAATGAGGCGGCCTTCGCCCGCGCCTTCCCCGGGGTGGCGCTGGACCGGATGGTCGGGACCTCCATCGACGTCTTCCACAAGGACCCCAGCCACCAGCGCGCCATGCTGGCGCAACCCCTGGCCCGCCCGCACATCGCCGAGATCAGCGTCGGCGACCTGAGGTTCGCGCTGCGGGTCATGTCGGTGCTGGACGCTGGCGGCGACTACGTCGGCAATGTGCTGGAGTGGAACGACGTCACCGAGCTGCGCAAGCACGCCGGGATGCTGGAGGCGCTGAGCAAGGCCCAGGCGGTGATCGAGTTCAATCTGGACGGGACGATCCAGAGCGCCAACGGCAATTTCCTGAGCACCACCGGCTATCGGCTGGAGGAGATCGTCGGCCGCCACCACTCCATGTTCGTCGATCCCGCCGAGGTGCAATCGGGCGCCTATCGCGCCTTCTGGGAGAAGCTGGGGCGCGGCGAATACGACGCCGGTCAGTACCGCCGGGTCGGCAAGGGCGGGCGCGAGATCTGGATTCAGGCCAGCTACAACCCCATCCTCGATCTGAGCGGCAAGCCGTTCAAGGTGGTCAAGTACGCCACCGACATCACCGCCCAGAAACAGGTGGCGGCGCGGGTGACGGAAATCTCGGGCATCGTCGCCTCGGCGGCCTCGCAGATGCGGGCGACCGCCGAGAGCATGGCCGGCACCGCCGAGGAAACCACGCGTCAGGCCGGGGCCGTGACGGCGGCGGCCGAAGTCACCTCGGTCAACGTCCAGACCGTGTCCTCGGCGGGCGAGGAACTGACCGCCTCCATCGCGGAGATCGCGCGTCAGGTGGCGGAGTCCAGCAGCATCTCCCAGCACGCGGTGATCGAGGCCGACCGCACCAGCGAATCGATCCGCACTCTGGCCGAGGCGGCGCAGAAGATCGGCAACGTCGTCACCCTGATCAACGACATCGCCGGCCAGACCAAGCTCTTGGCCCTGAACGCCACCATCGAGGCGGCGCGGGCGGGCGAGGCGGGCAAGGGCTTCGCCGTCGTGGCGTCCGAGGTGAAGAGCCTGTCGGACCAGACGGCGCGGGCGACGCACGAAATCTCGTCTCAGGTCTCGGCCATGCAGTCGGCGACCCAGACCTCGGTCGGGGCCATCGGCAGCATCACCGACACCATCCGCAAGGTCGCCGACATCGCCTCGGCCATCGCCGGCGCGGTCGAGGAACAGTCCGCCGCCACCCGCGAAATCGCCGCCAACGTGACCCAGGTGGCCGAGGGCACGCGCCAGGTTTCGACCAGCATCGCCGGGGTCAACGCCGCCGCGGTCCAGACCAGCGACGCTTCGTCCGAACTGCTCAACGCCTCAGGCGAACTGGCCCGACAGGCCGAAGCCCTGACGGCGGAAATGGACCGTCTCGCCGCCGCCTGAGCCCCCGAAGGCCGCGACGCGACGAGGGGGCGAAGGCGGCGCGACACCGCCTTCGCCCCTTGAGTTCCGCCAGTCCCCCTTCCCCCTCGAGGGGGGAAGGGTCGGGGATGGGGGTGAGGGCGCGAGGTTTGAGACTGGGCGCATGAGGCGGGGTCGCGTCCCCTGAGTCCTCCGATCACAACGCCCGCCTCCACCC
>NZ_QLLC01000056.1 GCF_003350205.1 Brevundimonas bullata
CCTTGAATCAGTCATCTGGTGATTTGGGAATCCACTTTGTCCACACTACCTAGAGCGGCGCCGGCGGAATGTTCAACGTCGGCGCCGTCTTCAGGATGAAGGACAGGCACCACTCCGTCGCACGCTGCGCGTTGTTGTGTTCGCCGTCCGGGTTGCGCGTCAGCAGGCAGGCGGCGTCGGGCCTATGTTCGGCTTCGGGCCCGGCGTAGAGCACCAGCCCGCCCGCCGGACCGACGGCCTCGCGATACATCATCATCAGGGGACCGGAGGCGTGAACGCTGAACGTCTCGGCCTCGACCTCGGCCTCGGCCTCATTTGCGCCCAGCAGGACGCGGGCCTGCGCCTCGGGATCGCCCGGCGTCAGGCGGAAGAGCTCGGCCTTCAGCGCGTCGCCGGGTTCAGGCGTCATGGTGAATCGCGGCAGGTCTTGCGGGGCCGCCGTCAGCATCCCCGCGATGACGAGCCCAAGCAGCATCAGGCCGCGCGGCTGACGGCGAAGTCGGCCAGATCTTCCAGCGCCGAGCGCCAGTCGCTGGCCGGCAGGACCGACAGCGCCGCCTTGGCCCGGTCGGCATAGTCGCCGGCGGCGTCCAGCGTAGCTTCGACCGCGCCCGTCCCCAGGATCAGTTCACGCGCCCGGACGAAATCCTCGGGCGTGCGTTCGCCCTTGGTGATGACGCGGTCCCAGAACAGGTCTTCCTTGCCCTTCGTGCGCTGGACGGCCAGCAGCAGCGGCAGGGTCGCTTTGCCCTCATTGAAGTCGTCGCCCGCGTTCTTGCCGAGCGTCGCCGTGTCGCTGCCGTAATCAAGCGCGTCGTCGGCCAGCTGGAAGGCTATGCCCAAAGCCATACCGTAGTCGCGCAGCGCCTTGACCTGTTCCTCGGTCGCGCCCGCGCCCACCGCGCCCGACTCGGCGGCGGCGGCGAACAGTTCCGCGGTCTTGGCGCGGATGATCTGCAGATAGGTGGCCTGATCCAGGTTCAGGTCGTGGGCGCGGGTCAGTTGCAGCACCTCGCCCTCGGCGATGACGCTGGACGCCGTGGCCAGGATGCCAAGGGCGCGCAGGGAATCCGTCTCGACCATCAGTTCAAAGGCGCGCGCGAACAGGAAGTCGCCGACCAGCACCGACGAGGCCGCACCCCAGATCAGATGCGCCGCCACCTTGCCGCGCCGCATTTCCGAGCCGTCGACGATGTCGTCGTGCAGCAGGGTGGCGGTGTGGATGAACTCGACCGAGGCGGCCAGCTTCGTGGCGGCGGCGATGTCGCCCCGTGTCCCGACAGCGCGGGCGGCGGCGACGGTCAGCAGGGGGCGCAGGCGCTTGCCGCCCGCCGAGATCAGATGCTCGGCCAGCAGGGGGATCACCGGCACGTCGGACTGCATCCGGGCGATGATCAGGGCGTCAACCGCCGCCATGTCGTCCTTCGCCAGACGAACAAGAGCGTCCACATCGCCCTTGGGGCGGGGAGCGGCGACGAGAGCTGCGTCCACGAAAATCTCTTTCAACTCAGGGGGCGAAGGGGGAGATTCGCCCGGAAATCACACGCATCCGCTTGCTCGAACGCGATGCGGCGCACAATGGTGGCGGCGTCATGATGGGTCAAGCCGGGTCAAGCCTTACCGCCGTAGCGGATGTTGCGGAATCCGCCCTGCTGGGCGGTCGCGTGCGGCTGCGCCAACCTGTGAAGGGTTATCGCGCAGGCATGGACGCCGCCCTGCTGGCCGCCGCCGTGGACGCCAAACCGGGCGAGCGGCTGATCGAGGCGGGCTGCGGCGCGGGCGCGGTGCTGATGCAGGTCGCCGCCCGACGCCCCGGCGTCGCCCTGACCGGGCTGGAGCGCGATCTGACCGCCGCCGGACTGGCGCGCGAGAACGCCGCGCTGAACGGCATTGAGGACCGCGCGACCATTCTCAGCGGCGATGTGGCGCAGGGGTTTCGGGCGCTGGATCTTCCCCCCTTCGATTGGGCCGTCAGCAACCCGCCCTTCTTCGACGATCCCGGCGCGCTGCGGGCGCCCGGCCCCGGCAAGATGGGAGCCTGGATGGCCGACGACGGGCTGAAGGCCTGGACCGGCTTCCTGCTGAAAGCCGTGCGCGAAGGCGGCAAGATCGTGGTCATCCACCGCGCCGACCGTCTGGCCGACCTGCTGGCCCTGCTGGGCGAGAAAGCCGGCTCCTTCGCCATCCGCCCCATCCATCCCTACGCCGACCAGCCCGCCAAGCGGGTCCTGGTCCAGGCCATCAAGACCGGCAAGGCGCCGCTACGCCTGCTGCCGCCCCTGATCCTGCACGACCGCACCGAGGCCAAACACAGCCCCGAGGCCGAGGCCATCCTGCGCGGCGAAGCGGGGCTGGGTTGGTGATGACGCCTCTCCCTCCCCTTCATGGGGAGGGTGGCTGACGCGCAGCGTCAGACGGGTGGGGAGGGCTTGGCGATACGAAACGCGGCGACCTATTTGCCGAAGCCCCCCCCGGTTTCGCCGCTTCGGGCTCAACCACCCTCCCCAAAATGGGGAGGGAGAGGTATGACCGCCCCATGTCCCTGCGCCCCCTCTTCCCGACCCAAGTGTACGAAGCCTCGCTGGCCGCCGCGCCCGGCTGGGCCGAGCTGCACGAGGAAATCCTCGACCTCTGCCTGGTAATGGCCGAGGAGGACGAGGCTGGGATCGCGTGGTGCAAGACCAACCATTATCCGGGCTACACCTCCTACGGCTCGATCAACGACCTGCCGCACCGCTTTCCTGAGTTCGCCGAGCTGAAGAAGCAGTTGGACAAGCACGCCGCCGCCTACGCCAAGGCGCTGCACTTCGATCTGGCGCGCAAGCCCAAGCTGGACAATCTGTGGGTCAATGTCCTGATGCCCGGCGGCGGCCACACTGGCCACATCCACCCGCACGCCATCATTTCGGGCACCATCTACATCCACGTGCCCGACGGCGCCTCGTCGCTGAAGATCGAGGACCCGCGCCTGGTCATGATGATGGCCCGCCCCGGCTTGACCGCCGAAGCGACCGAGGCTGAGAAGCCCTTCGTCTATCTGAAGCCCGCCTCGGGCACGATCCTGATGTGGGAAAGCTGGCTGCGCCACGAGGTCCCGGCCAATCGCGCCGAGGAACAGCGTATCTCCATCAGCTTCAACTACGCCTGATCGCCCTTTCAAGGCCGCATTTGCCCTGAAGTCTGCCCTTCTGGTGAAGCTTGAGGGGGCCTCCATGCGGGCATTGGGACTGGCGACGATTCTGCTGACGGCGAGCCTCGCTGCGGGCTGCGGCGAACGGGCGGACGCTCAAACCACAGCCGAATCCGCCGCCGAGGGCGCGCCCTATGTGCTGAAAGGCGCCCAGGTCTGGTCGGTGCCCGACCCCGTCTCGGGCCGCGACTACGAGGTTTTCGTCAGCCTGCCCGCCAGCTATGAGGCCGAGCCGAACCGCCGCTATCCGGTCCTCTATGTCACCGACGCCGACTACGCCTTCCCCATCATCCGCCAGATCGCCCGGCGGGTGAATCTGAATGGTCCGGTGATCGAGGAGTTCATTCTGGTCGGCCTGTCCTACGCGGTGGGAGAAGGCGGCATGAGCAGCCGCACCCGCGACTACACTCCCGTCCGTATCAATGACCGCACGGGCGGCGGCGTCGCCTATCAGGCCTATCTGAAGACTCAGGCCCTGCCCTTCATCGAGAACCGCTTCCGAGCGGACCCAGAGCGCCGCATCCTGCTGGGCCACTCCTATGGCGGGCTGCTGGGGGCGCAGATCCTGTTCAGCGAACCGGAGCTGTTCGATGGCTATATTCTGGGCAGTCCGTCTTTCTGGTTCGGCGATCACGCCATGATGCAGACTGAAGCTGACTATGCCCGCGCCCACACGGACCTTCCGGCGCGGGTCCATATGTATATCGGCGAGTACGAGTTTCCGGGGTCAGGTCGCCTCAACACTCGCTATGACATGGTCGGAGACAACGCTCGTTTCGAGGAGCGCCTCCGGTCGCGCGCCTATCCGAGCCTGACCTTGACCAGCGAAGTGTTGAACGACGAGGACCACCTGACGGTCGCGCCAAGCGGCTTCACAAGGGCGCTGATGGCGGTCCTGCCCGCCAAGCCCTAGTTCCGCACGAACACCGCGTCCTGATAGACCAGCGAGGCGGGGCGACCGTCGGCGTCCAGTTTGAACACGATGCCTTCTCCTCGGAATGGAGTCAGTTCGACGCGCAGACCTTCCGGCTCGGCGAGATAGTCCGCCAGCGCCTGCTGCACGCCCATGGCGACCGACAGCCGGTCCCCAGCCTCACGGATCGTCAGCCTTCCATAGGCCGGATTGACGTAGTCGCCGACATAGGCGGCGTTCGGCAGCGACAGGGTGCGCGCCCGTTTCGCCCGCGCCTCCACGGTGCCTGCAATGCCGGTGCGGCGACGGTCGCGCTCAGCGATCAGGGCGTCGAGCCTGGCGTCATAGACTGCCTCGATGTCGGGCAGGCCGGCGAACCAGTCATACGCATAGTTGGCGACCACATCGGCCAGATCGCCGGAGAAGGCGTCTTCGTTGACCATGACGGCCACGCCCAGACGCCGCTCCGGCATAAAGGAAACGTGGGCACGCGAACCCGAGAAGTTTCCGAAGTGGTGGATCAACAGGTCTTCGCCGTACCGCCCGACCTGCCAGCCCAGACCATAGCCGGTGCGGACATAGGGGCCGAAAGTCGCGTCCTGCGCCACCTGCGACACATGGGTCGAGGCGACCAACCCTGCCGGCAACACCTGACGTCCAGCCACGCGACCGTCGTTGATCTGAGCCTCCAGCCAAATCGCCATGTCGTTCGCCGTAGAGATCAACCCGCCCGCCGACTGCATGGTGGCGTCGGTCTTTTGCAGCGGCGACCGCTCGGGCTGGCCGGGGATGCGCCCGAAATGACCGGCGGCGACCACGGCGGCCGTCGCCCGCGCCGCGTCGATGCGCGCCGTCGTGGCGCTCATGCCCAGCGGCGTCAGGACCTCTTCCTCGACCATGTCGCGCCAGTCGCGGCCCCAGCGACGCTCGCTCAGAACGGTGGCCAGGTTGTAGCCGGAGTTGGCATAGACGAACTGGCCGTAGGGGGTGTCGCGCGGTCCGGTCTCCGCCGTCAGCCGCCACAGCACTTCGGGCGTCCAGTCGCCGGAATAGGCGACACGAAACGCGATAGGATCATTGTCCACGCCCGAGCGGTGGCTCAACAGGTCGGTCAGGGTGATCCGGGCGGCGATGTCCGCCGGCACGCCGGACGGCGGCGCCCAGTCGGCCAGGGGCGCGTCCAGATCCACCTCGCCCCGCCGCGCCATGGCGGCCAGCGACAGGGCGGTGAAGCTCTTGGTGGCCGAGGCGATGTAAAATCGCGTGTCCGTCGTCACGGCTGCGCCCGTCGCCACGTCCGCCACGCCGAAGCCCGCCGCATGCACCAGCCCGTCCTGATCGACCACGGCCACGGCCAGACCGGGCGCCGCCTCGACCCGCTGCATCGCCCGGCTCGCAAAGGCGTCCATCGCCCGACCGAAGGCCGCGCGGTCCTGCGCGCTCGCCTCGCCAGCGGCGCAGACCAGCGCCGCCGCCAGCAGCGCCCCCATCGACCGTGATTTCATGAACCTCGCTCCCCTGCCCCCAGCGGGCCGACGGGTAGAGGCCGCGACGGGGGCGAACGGATGCAGCGCCTTCAAACCGCCCCGCGTTACGTCTAGAGATTTGCTCAAAGGGTCCGCGACGGCTACATCCCGCGCCAACCTCCCCATCAGATCAGACGACAGGGCGAAACCGCACCTCATGGCGCAGCAATATATTTTCCAGATGCAGGGTCTGACCAAGACCTTCCCCGGCGGCAAGAAGATCTTCGAGAACATCTGGCTGAGCTTCTACAACGACGCCAAGATCGGCGTCGTCGGGGTCAACGGCTCGGGTAAGTCCACCCTGCTGAAGATCATGGCCGGCCTGGACACCGAGTTCACGGGTGAAGCCCGCGCCGCCGACGGCATCAAGCGCGGCTACCTGGAACAGGAACCCAAGCTGGATGACAGCCTGAACGTCCGCCAGAACGTCGAGTCGTGGTGCGAAGAAAAGCAGTGGGTCAACCGCTTCAACGAAGTCGCCAACGAACTGGGCGAAAACTACACCGACGAGCTGATGGAGGAGATGACCGCCCTCCAGGAGAAGATCGACGCCGGCGACGTCTGGGACATCGACAGCCGCATCGAAATGGCCATGGGCGCCCTGCGCTGCCCGCCGGACGATTGGGAAGTCACCAACCTGTCGGGGGGTGAAAAGCGCCGCGTGGCTCTGGCCCGCCTGCTGCTCAGCAAGCCCGACATGCTGCTGCTCGACGAACCGACCAACCACCTGGACGCCGAATCCGTCGCCTGGCTGCAGCACCACCTGGAAAACTTCCCCGGCTGCGTCATCCTGGTGACCCACGACCGTTACTTCCTGGACCTGGTGACCAAGTGGACGCTGGAACTGGACCGCGGCAAGGGCCACCCGCACGAGGGCAACTACTCCTCGTGGCTCGAAGCCAAGCAGAAGCGCGTCGTTCAGGAGAACTCTGAATCCGAAGCCCGCCAGCGCGCCCTCACCCGCGAACTGGAATGGGTCCGTTCGGGCGCCAAGGCCCGTCAGGCCAAGTCCAAGGCCCGTCTGGCCGCCTATGAGCGGATGGTGGACGAGCAGGAATCGATGCGCGGCGCCCAGACGCACGCCCACATCCAGATCCCGCCTGGCCCGCGCCTGGGCAACGTGGTTCTGGAAGTCGAGGGCCTGAAGAAGTCCTATGGCGACAAGGTCCTGTTCGACAACCTGACCTTCAAGCTGCCGCCCAACGGCATCGTCGGCGTTATCGGCCCCAACGGCGCCGGCAAGTCGACCATGTTCAAGCTGATCACCGGCCAGGAAACGCCCGACGGCGGCACCATCAAGGTCGGCGAGACCGTCAAGCTGGCCTATGTCGATCAGTCGCGCGACGACCTAAAGCCGGAAGAAACCATCTGGCAGGCCATCTCGGGCGGCACCGACGTGATGATGGTCGGCAAGCGCGAGATCAACACCCGCGCCTATGTCGGCAGCTTCAACTTCAAGGGCGGGGACCAGCAGAAGAAGGTCGGCCAACTGTCCGGCGGTGAGCGCAACCGCGTCCACCTCGCCAAGACCCTGGCCTCGGGCGGCAACCTGATCCTGCTCGATGAACCGACCAACGACCTGGACATCGAAACCTTGCAGAACCTCGAAGAGGCTCTGGAGGAGTTCGCCGGCTGCGCCGTGGTCATCTCCCACGACCGCTGGTTCCTTGACCGTCTGGCCACCCACATCCTGGCCTTCGAAGGCGACGGCCACGTGGAATGGTTCGAGGGCAACTTCGAAGCCTACGAACAGGACAAGATGCGCCGCCTGGGTGCGGACAGCATCATTCCCAAGCGCATACAGCACCAGAAGTTCGGTCGCTGATAGAACTATGATAGGATGCGGGGCATGAGTGATCTCCTGTCCCGCATCACTATCGACCGCGAACAGAACGGCGGCCGCCCCTGCATTCGGGGCATGCGTATTCGAGTACAGGATGTGCTCGACATGCTGGCCGGGGGCGCCACGGCCGAGGAGATCCTCGCCGATTTCCCCTATCTCGAAGCTGACGACATCCGCGCCAGTCTCGCCTACGCCGCCGCAGCGATCGGCGACACGGCGGTCATCGCCGCGTGAAATTTCTTGTGGACGCGCAGTTGCCTCCGGCTTTGGCCGACTGGCTGCGCGGCCAGGGATATGACGCCGTCCACGCCATGAATTCGGTCGGCCTCGACGCGCCCGATTCCGCCATCTGGGAGACCGCCAGTGGCGAATGCCGCATCATAGTCACCAAAGACCGTGATTTCGCCATCTGGGCCGCAGCCCGACGGACCGGCCCCCAGATCGTCTGGCTTCGCCTCGGCAACGCCACCACCCGCTCGTTGCTGACCTGGCTGGAGCCGCGCTGGGCATTCATTGAGGAGCGCCTTGCAGAAGGCGCACATCTGGTCGAGGTTCGCGCATGACCCAGCGCCCCGCCATCCTGATCATGCAGCGGCACCTCGCGCCGCTCAGCGTCTTTCTCGAAAGCGCCTACGACGTCTATCGCTTCTGGGAAGGCCCGCCGATCGAGGCGGCCCACGACGTGCGCGTCCTGGTCGTTGCGGGCGAGTTCGAGCTGGACAAGGCCCTGATCGAGCGCCTGCCCAACCTGTCGCTGATCGCCTGTTTCACCTCGGGCTATGACGGCATCGACGTGGACTGGTGCCGCGCGCGCGGCCTGCCCGTCACCCACGCCCCCGCCATCAACCACGAAGACGTAGCCGACCATGCCATCGGCCTGATCCTGGCCGCGCGACGTCAGATCGCTGAGGGCGACCGTCAGGTCCGCGCGGGCGGCTGGACCCCGGCGTCGAAGACCATCACCCCGTCGATGGGCGGGCAGACCCTGGGCATCGTCGGCCTGGGCGCCATCGGCGAGGCCGTGGCCCGTCGCGCCGAGGTCATGCGCATGACCGTCCAGTGGTGGGCGCCCCGCGCGAAAGACGCCGCCTGGCCCCGCGCCGACAGCCTGCTCGACCTGGCCCGCGCCGCCGACGTTCTGGTCGTCGCCTGTCGCGCGGACGAGAGCAATCGGAGCCTGATCTCGGCGGAAGTGATCGAGGCGCTGGGGCCGTCGGGCCTGCTGGTCAATGTCGCGCGTGGTCAGCTGGTGGATGAAGACGCCGTGATCGCCGCCCTGCGCGACGGGCGGCTGGGCGGGGCTGCGCTGGACGTGTTCGAGACCGAGCCGACCGACGCTGCGCGCTGGGCCACCGTGCCCAACACCGTCCTGACGCCCCACACCGCCGGGGCCACGACCGAGGCGGTGCAGGGGATGCTGATGCTGCTGTTGCAGAACCTGTCGGCCCATTTCGCGGGCGAGCCGCTGAAGACGCCAGTCGTGGGCTAAGACGCACCACTCTTTTCCTCCCCATTTCATGGGGAGGGGGACCGCGTAGCGGTGGAGGGGGCGACGCCGCCCTCAGCCGTTGAGTCACCCCCTCCGTCACGCCGCCTTCGGCGTCGCGCCACCTCCGCATGAAATGGGGAGGAAAGGCAGGGCGCACGCCAACTCCATAAACAAGCGAACGATCTGTGCGGCTTAACCGCTGCATCAGCCCTGCTTACGGTCAGATTTCGCTTGCATAATCATATAAGGATATCCTTATATGCATGCATGACGCTGACTGCTGATCAGACTGTGGAAGCCCTGCGCGCCGCGGGCGAGCCGACCCGTTTGCGGGTGCTTTCCCTGCTGGCAGCCGAGGAGCTGTCGGTCATGGAGCTGTCGCGGGTTCTGGACCAGAGCCAACCGCGCGTGTCGCGCCACCTGAAGCTGATGGCCGACGCGGGCCTGATCGAGCGATTCCCGGATGGGGCGCGAGTTTTCTACCGTCTGTCGCACGACGCCCTGTCGCGCCGCCTGATCGACACGGTGCTGGACCTGCTGGACGACGCCGAGGGCGAGGCCGACCATCGCCGCCTGGACGAGGTGCGCAAGGAGCGCGCCATCGACGCCGCTCGCTATTTCGAACAGGTCGCGCCCCAGTGGGACCAGATGCGCAGCCTCTATGTCTGCGAAACGGCGGTCGAGACTGCCGTGGAACAGGCGGCCGGTCCCGGCCCGTTCGAGCGGGTCGTCGATCTGGGCACCGGCTCGGGCCGGATGCTGACCCTGTTTGGCAAGAAGGCGAAGATGTCGGTCGGGCTCGACCTTTCGCAGAACATGCTGAACATCGCCCGCGCCAATGTCTCCAAGGCCGGACTGGACAAGGTCGAGTTGCGCCACGGCGACATCTTCTCGACCCGCCTGCCCCACGCCAGCGCCGACCTGGTGATCGTGCATCAGGTCCTGCACTACCTGGCCGACCCCGCCGCCGCCGTGGCCGAGGCCGCGCGTCTGGTCATGCCGGGCGGCAAGCTGCTGATCGTCGACTTCGCCCCGCACCAGCTGGAGCAACTTCGCGAAGAGCACCAGCACCGCCGCCTGGGCTTCGCCGACGATGAAATTCAGGAATGGCTGACGAAGGCGGGTCTGACCGCCGACGCCCCGGTCGCCCTGCCGCCCGACACCGAAGGCCTGACCGTCCACATCTGGGCCGCCGAACGCGCCGCCGCCTCTGCTCGAAAGACCGCCTGATGGCCCCCTCCTCTCTCGCTGAAGCCCGCGCCCTGCTGTTGTCGCCCTTGGGCCCTGTCGCGCGCGCCGGTTCGAACCACAACGCCGTGAACGTCTCCTTCGAGTTCTTTCCGCCCAAGTCGGATGAGGCCGAGGCCAATCTGTGGTCCGCCATCCGTCGCCTGGAGCCGCTGAACCCGGCCTTCGTCTCCGTCACCTATGGCGCGGGCGGCTCGACGCGCGAACGCACCCACCGCACGGTGCAGCGCATCATCAGCGAGACCACCCTGCGCCCCGCCGCCCACCTGACCTGCGTCGAGGCCAGCCGCGACGAGGTCGATGAGGTCATCGAGGGCTACAAGGCCATTGGCGTCGATCATATCGTCGCCCTGCGCGGCGATCCGCCGGGCGGAGACGGCATCGGCGGCGCTTACGTCCCGCGCACCGACGGCTACGCCAACGCCACTGAACTGTCCCGCGCCATCAACAGCGTCGGCGGCTTCGACATCACCGTCGGCGCCTATCCCGAGAAGCACCCGGAAAGCCCGTCGATCGACCACGACATCGACGTGCTGAAGGCCAAGGTGGACGCTGGCGCCACGCGTGCGGTCAGCCAGTTCTTCTTCGACATCGAGGCCTTCCTGCGCTTCCGCGACCGGGTGCGTGCCGCGGGCGTGACCATCCCCCTGATCCCCGGCATCATGCCCGTGTCCAACTTCAAGGGCCTGAGCCGGATGAGCGCGGCCTGCGGCGCCGCCATCCCTGACTGGCTCGCGGCCCATTTCGACGGGCTGGACGACGATCCCGAGACCCGCAAGCTTCTGGCCGCCTCCATCGCCGCCGAGACCTGCGCGCGGCTGCAGGAAGAGGGCTTCTCCGACTTCCACTTCTACACCCTGAACCGCGCCGAGCTGGTCTATGCCATCTGCCGGGTGCTGGGCGTGCGTGAGGCCAAGGTCAATGCATAGCCAAACAGCCCTCCCCTTCCCC
>NZ_QLLC01000057.1 GCF_003350205.1 Brevundimonas bullata
TAACTAACCCAAGGACTCTGGTCGCCGCTGGATGAAAACTCAGAGGCACGTCAGCACCAGAGCAGGGTGCGGTGAAAGCATCTTTCTCCACACACCCCGAGTTTGGGAAAGCCATCAACCTTGAGGATGTGCACAAACGCGATCCCCAATGACGGGGAGCAAGCGAGCATCACAGAAGTCAGGAGTGTCTCGCTTGTCAGGGTTGTAGCCCGCAAATGGAAGTGCTTTGTCGGCTACTGAGCGATGATGCGGAGGCTAGCAGCCACGCCATAGGCTTTTTCAGCTAGGGGCCCTGCAGGCCGTCCCCCTAGGAACCCACGCAACTCCCAAGCGGAGGCGTCCTCCGGCCCATTACGGGGCGGCGTCAAAGCCAACGCTACTCAGGAGAGGTGGTGCCGCTTAGGTGACTCGAACACCTGACCCCATCATTACGAATGATGTGCTCTACCGGCTGAGCTAAAGCGGCTCCGGTCGGCGGCCTGACGAGTGTCGAGGGCCGCGCGAGGTCGGGTCTTTATACGGGTCCGGCGGACTTGCCAAGCGCTGTCAGCATGGAAGTTTCGTCGGGCGCCCAGGCGGCGCGGATCTCGGCAAAGCTGAAGGCGTGGAGCGGCGCGGCGGCGGCGGCCGAAATGCAGACGGCGAGGCGGTTTTGGGCGGCGTCTGGTCTCAGGATCGCGGCGAGAGCGCGGGCGGCGCGGGGGGAGTGCAGCAGGACGGCGTCGAAGTCGGCGGGGACGGCGGCGTCGGTTTCCTCGGCGGCATAGACCGGCAGGCGCTGAACGGCGTGGTCAGGCAGGAGGGCGGGGAGGTCGCCGGCGGGCTCGCAGGCGCCGGGGGCGAGGATCAGGCCGTCGGGCGGCGTGGCGGCGATGAGAGCGGCCAGGGCGTGGATGTCGCCGGCGGCGGAGCGGGCGTCGGTGAAGCCGGCGTCGCGGGCGGCCTGGGCGGTGGCGTCGCCGACGGCGAAGACGGGGCGGTCGCGCAAGTCCGGGGTCAGGGCGGCGAAGGCCTCGACGCCGTTGGGGCTGGTGAAGGCCAGGGCCGCGACCGTGGCGAAGTCTGGCGCCTGGGCCAGGGCGTCGGGCAGGGGGCGGATGGCCAGCAGGGGGGCGACGACGGGTTCGAAGCCCAGCGCCGTCAGCCGGGCGGCGGTGCGCGCGGCGCCGGGCTGGGCGCGGGTGATCCAGACGCGGCGAATCGGCCGCATGGCCTAGAGGTCGATCTTCTGGTCGCCGGCCTCGGCGTGGACCTCAGCCCCGAGGCGCAGGCCGAGCGCGCGGGCGTCGTCGAGGGCGGCAGCGGGGGTGACGCCCGAGATTTCACCGGCGCGGCGCCAGCGGGCCGAGCCGTCGGGGCTGAGCATTTCGGTGGTCAGGCGCAGAACGTCGCCCTCGATCGCCGCGTAGGCGCCGATGGCGGTGCGGCACGAACCTTCCAGCGCGGTCATGGCCCCGCGCTCGGCGGCGACGCAAAGCGACGTCAGGTCGTGGTTGAGCACGCGGGTCCAGTCGGCGTCGGCGTCGGCTTCGCGCGTCTGGATGGCCAGGGCGCCCTGGCCGGGGGCGGGCAGGAAGGCGTCCAGCGACAGGCGCTCGCGGATGACCTCGGACAGGCCCAGACGGTTCAGGCCCGAGCAGGCCAGAAGGATGGCGTCAAAGTCGCCGTCCTTGAGCCGCTTGAGCCGGGTGTCGACATTGCCGCGCAGCATTTCGATCTGCAGGTCGGGACGCAGGGCCAGGGCCTGGGCCTGACGTCTCAGCGAGGCGGTGCCGAGGCGGGCGCCGTGGGGCAGGTCGGCGAAGCGGGCGAATTGTTCGCTGATGAAGCCGTCGCGGGCGTCCTCGCGTTCCGGCACGGCGGCGATGGCCAGGCCCTCGGGCTGTTCGGCGGGGACGTCCTTCATCGAGTGGATGGCGACGTCGACGCGGCGGTCCAGCAAGGCCTCCTCGATCTCCTTGGTGAACAGGGCTTTGCCGCCGACTTCCAGCAGGCGCCGGTCCTGAATGCGGTCGCCGGTGGTGACGATCTCGACCAGGGGGACCAGGGTTTCGATGTCGGCCTCGGCCACGCCGAGCGCGCGGCCGATGGCGCGCTGCATCATGCCGGACTGGGCCAGCGCCAGCTTGGAGCGGCGGGTGCCGATGCGAAGAAGCGGGGTCATGAGGTCGCGCAGCCGTTGCGAAAGGGGAACCGGGCCGCTACCTCGACCCGATGAACACTGGCGCGGACTATAGCAGCGGGACCACGGGGGCAACCAAGCTGGCCTCCCCGAGCACTGGGGCCGAAAGCCGCGCCCCCGGCGCCGGGCTGACGGTTCTGGGCCTGGAGACCAGTTGCGACGAGACCGCCGCCTCGGTGGTGCGCCTGTCGGCGGCCGGGGCCGAGGTCCTGTCCAGCGTCATTCACAGCCAGATCGACGAGCACGCCGCCTTTGGCGGCGTGGTGCCGGAAATCGCCGCCCGCAGCCATGTCGAGATGATCGACGGGGTGGCGCGCCGGGCCATGGCTGAGGCCGGGATCGACTACGCGGCCCTGGACGGGGTGGCGGCGACCGCCGGGCCGGGACTGGTCGGCGGGGTCATGGTGGGTCTGTCCTACGGCAAGGCCGTGGCCCTGGCGCGCGGCCTGCCGCTGATCGCGGTCAACCATCTGGAGGGGCACGCGGTCTCGGCGCGGCTGGGGGCGGAGACGAGCTATCCGTTTTTGCTGCTGCTGGTCTCGGGCGGCCACTGCCAGCTGCTGGAGGTGCGCGGCATCGGCGACATGAGCCGGTTGGGCACGACGATTGATGACGCGGCGGGCGAGGCCTTCGACAAGATCGCCAAGGCCATGGGGCTGGGCTATCCCGGCGGGCCGGCGCTGGAGAGGCTGGCGGCGTCTGGCGACGGCTCGCGCTTCGATCTGCCGAGGGCCCTGCTGGGGAGGAAGGACTGCGACTTTTCCTTCTCGGGGTTGAAGACGGCGGCCTCGCGCCTGGCCCAGACCTGCGAGACGGAGCAGGACAAGGCCGATCTGGCCGATGCGGTGCAGAAGGCGATTGCGCGCCAGCTGGCCGAGCGGACGGAGCGGGCCATGGTCGCCTATGCCGAACAGCATCAAGAGCGCTTGTTCGTGGTGGCCGGGGGCGTCGCGGCCAACAAGACCATCCGGCGCACGCTGGAGAATCTGGCGACGAAGCACGGCTTCGGATTTCTGGCGCCGCCTCTGGTTTATTGCACCGACAACGCGGCCATGATCGCCCTGGCGGGGGCGGAACGTCTGGAAAAAGGCCTGACATCCGACATTGATGTCGCCGCCCGGCCGCGATGGCCTCTGGACGAGGCGCGCGCGAACGCCGATCCTGTGCACAAGAAAACGGGCCGCAAGGGCGCCAAGGCTTGATGAGCCGGGGTTCGAGCGGTGGTCGGGGGACCGGAGAAGACATGGAATTTCATACGGCAGGCGTAATCGGCGGCGGCGCCTGGGGCACGGCCCTGGCGCAGAGCGCAGCGGCGGCGGGCCTCGCGGTCGTCTTGCAGGCGCGCGAGCCCGAGGTGATCGAGAGCATCCGCGCGCGGCGCATGAACGACGCCTTCCTGCCGGGGATCGAGCTGGACTCGGCCATCAATGTCACCGCCGATCTGGCCGATCTGGCGGATTGCGATCTGATTCTGGCGGTGCCGCCGGCCCAGCATATGCGGGCGACGCTGGCCGCCTTTGCGCCCTATGCCCGGCCCGGCCTGCCCATCGTCCTGTGCGCCAAGGGCATCGAGCGCGGCTCGCTGAAGCTGATGACGGAAGTTTTGGCCGAGACGATCCCGTCGGCCACGCCCGCTGTCCTGTCGGGGCCCAGCTTCGCCGCCGAGGTGGCGCGCGGCCTGCCCAGCGCCGTGACCCTGGCCTGCGAGGACGAGGCCCTGGCCGTGGCTTTGGCGACGGCGCTGTCGGGGCCGGTCTTCCGCCCCTATCTGGCCGACGATCTGATCGGGGCGGAGACGGGCGGGGCGCTGAAGAACGTCCTGGCCATCGCCTGCGGCATCGTCGAGGGGCGCGAACTGGGCCGCAGCGCCCACGCCGCGGTCATCACGCGCGGCTTCGCCGAGATCGTTCGCGTGGCCCTGGCCCTGGGCGGCCGGGCCGAGACGGTCGCCGGCCTGTGCGGCCTGGGCGATCTGGTCCTGACCTGCTCCAGCCCGCAGTCGCGCAACATGAGCCTGGGCCTGGCCCTGGGCCAGGGCATGAGCGTCGAGCAGGCCCTGGCCGGCAAGCGCTCCGTCGCCGAGGGCTATGAGAGCGCGCCCGCCGTACGCGAACTGACCCGCAAGCTGGGTGTGGAAACCCCCATCTGCGAGGCGGTCGCCGCCGTCCTGGCGGGCGAGACCACGGTGGACGCGGCCATCGAGGCCCTGCTGACCCGGCCGCTCAAGCCCGAACGCGAATAGTCAGCCCGAATTTCCGCCCCTTCCTGCGGAGGCGGGAGCCAGTTGGAACCGTTGCTAAGACCCATGCCCAACTCTCTTCAACGCGAGCGCCCCTTGGCCAAAGCACTGGGTCCCCGCCTCCGCGGGGATGAGCGGGTATGGGGATGACGGACCAACCCGTCGCCGAAGAGCGCAAGCGCGTCTGGAAGACGCCGCCGAACGTGGCCCTATGCGCTGAGGACGACATCGCTGATCCCGGCTCGCGCGGCTTCGTGCTGCAGATCGGCGATGCCTTCTTCCACGGCTTCGTGGTCAGGAAGAACGGCCAGGTCGCGGGCTGGGTCGACCGTTGCCCGCACGCGGGCTTCCCCATCGCCATGGAGCTGGACCGCTATCTGACGCCGGACGGATCGCTGATCATCTGCGGCTGGCACGGGGCCATTTTCGAGCCGCTGAGCGGATCGTGCGTCGGCGGACCGTGCGCGGGCGGCAAGCTGACGCCCTGGCCGGTCGAGGCCAGGGGCGGGATTATCCGGACAGCTTGAAAACATTCTCTCCGTTCATTCCGGCGGACGCCGGAATCCAGTGAGAACGACAAACACTACCGATGACACTGCTTTTCGAGGTCACGGAGGCGATTGCCGCCAAAGGACTGGATCCCGGCGTCCGCCGGGATGAGCGGGAAGGGGAGCGCCTATTCCTTCGGGACGATCTTCGGGTCCTTGGTGAAGGCGTCATCGACCTCTTCTTCGGTGATCCGCTTGGACGGATCGCCGGGCTGGTTGAGGTTCTGCTCTTCGGTGCCGTCGCCCATCATGCCGGGATGGGGATCGGTCTTTTTCGGGTCTTGCTCGGCCATGTCGGGCTCCTTGCTGGACTACAGCAAGCAACACGGGCCGTGCATCGCCGTTCCATCACGGCGGCTTGACTAGGTCTTCAGGCGCTTGGCGTTGGCCACGGCGGCGGCGTGGATCGGCGACAGGGCCTTGGCCTGAAGCTTCAGCATAGACTCGCCCATGGTCCAGCTGTCGGACAGGGCGCGCGACCAGACGCCCATGCCCCAGGCGGCCTGCAAGGCTGCGGCGCTGGCCAGGCTGTCGGCCTTCGACAGACGGGTCATGTGAGCCGAGGCCTCGGCGCCTTCGCGGTCCGCGATGCGGCGGCCCTGATCCGCCATATCCATGGCGCCGGCGGCGAGGGCGCCGGCGGAGGCCGTCATGGCCTGGACCTTTTCCGGGCCCATCCGGCCCAGTTCGGCGTGGTCGGCGCGCAGGGGGTTGGCCATGGCCTCGCTCATGATGGTCATCCGACGGGCGATGACCTTGGCCGAGGCTTCAGCCGTCTCCTGTCCGGCGCGGACGGTGCGGGCGGCGCGATCAATGGGGTTCATGCGGGGACCGTGGGCCTGTTCAATGGATGTAGCAAGCAGAACAGGCCCCTGTTTCAGTTTCCTGACAGGCTCAGGGCAGGACTTCGGCGGCGAAGGCCGAGACGTCCTGGATCAGGGCCGGGATGGCGGCGTCGATGATGCGCTGGCCGGTTTCCGGGCTGGCCTGGGCCGGGTCCGAACCGATGCGGCCGTCGGGGAAGCGGGCGCGGTAGTCGAGCGCGTCGCGGATCGGACCCATGGGGGCGATCTTCGGGCTGTAGTCAGCGCGCTTGATATGGTCGGGATAGGCGGCCTGGGTCACGGCGATCTCGGACGGGGTGGCGTGGGCGCCGTGACCGACGGGGAAGATCTCCTCGCACAGCTTGTGCACGCCGGGCAGGTCCCACCAGTTGCGCAGCTTCAGCACGAAGGGCGGCTGCTCCTCGACGAAGGACCAGTCGGCGTAGATCTCGGCGAAGGTCGCCTCGATGGTGGCGACATTGCCGCCGTGGCCGTTGAGGAAATAGATGCGCTCGAAGCCATGACGGGCCAGGGACGCGACCCAGTCGGTGATGGCGGCCATGAAGGTCGAGGGGCGCAAGGAGATGGTGCCGGCGAAGGCCAGGTGATGCTGGGCCATGCCGATGTTGAAGGTCGGGGCGATGATCAGGCTCTCGTCGCCCTTCTCGGCGGCGTGGGCGATGATCTCGGGGCAGAGCCAGTCGGTGCCCAAGAGGCCGGTCGGGCCGTGCTGCTCGTTGGAGCCGATCGGCACGATGACCGTCTTGGACAGGGCGGCGCCGGACTTCAGGCGCGCGTCGATTTCGGGCCAGGACGACAGGTGGATCAGCATGGGGGACTCCGAAAGGGGCAGACAGACGCCCGCGCTTTACGCCGATCCGGCCAAAGGGCCAAACCGGACAAGCCTAGTCGGGAGCGAAGGCGCGGATGAAGCGGCGGGCGGTTTCGCGGGCGCGGGCCGGGGCTTCGTCCTGATGCAGGTGGGGCAGGCCCAGGACCGAGCGCAGGTGGCCGTGGCCCAGGACCATGCCGGAGAACATCTCGGCGGCGGCGGCGGGATCGGGCACGGACAGCAGCCCCAGACGGTCCTGCTCGGCCAGCCAGGCGGCGATGCGGCGTACGCTCTCGCCCGGCCCGGCGTCATAGATGGCGCGGGCCAGTTCGGGGGCCTCGGGGGACATCAGGGCCACGCCGCGCAGGGAGGCGCCCTTGCCCTCGCGGCAGATCTTGGTGATCAGGGTCTCGGCGATGGCGGCCAGCACCGCTTCCGGGGCGGCGCCGGATTTCAGCGGGGCGGTGACGGCGTCGGAGCGCTGGGCCGCCAGGGCGCGGGCGATGTCGATCTTGGTCGGAAAGCGGTTGTAGAGGGTCTGTTTCGACACCCCCGCCCGGCGCGCGATCTCGGTCATCGAGGCCTGGGCGCCCTTTTCCACGAACAGGTCCGAGGCCGCCTGAAGGATGGCGGCGCTCTTGAGCGCGTCGACCTGACCGGGGGCGCGGGGCATCAATGCACCTCGGACGGACCGGCGGCGGGATCGGCCTTGCCGGGCTTGGACAGCAGGGTGACGAAGGCGGCGCCCGCGCAGGCGATGGCCAGGAGGGCGAAGGCGTCGCCGAACGCGAGCGTCGTCGCCTGCTTCTGCAACATGCCGTAGAAGGCCTTCATGGCGGCGGCGTGCGGGTCGATGGAGCCCGAAAAGCGCTGGGCCATGCCGGCGATCATGTTGCGCACCGCGACGTCCGACTGATTGATGGCGCTGGTCAGTTCGACCATGTGCAGGGCGGTGTTCTGGGTCAGCGACGTGTTGAGGATGGCCAGGCCGAAGGCGCCGCCGACGTTGCGGCTGAGATTCACCAGCCCCGAGGCGTTCTTGACCATGTGCGGCGGCAGGGTGGACATGGTGACTTGCTGCGAGGCGATCATGGCGATCATGACGCCGCAGCCGCGCACGGCCTGAACCCCGGCGAACTCCCAGAAGCCCCACTCGCCGGTGACGAGGCGGGCGTCCCACATGCCCCAGGCGCACAGGGCGAAGCCGACGAACATCAGGATGCGCGGGTCCAGCTTGCGCACCAGCCGCCCGGCGAAGGGGGCGGTGGCGAACATGGCCAGGCCCGAGACCACCATGGTGGTGCCGACCTCGGCCGCCGAATAGTCGCGCACCCGCCCGAGGAACAGCGGCAGCAGGAAGGTGCCGCCGAACAGGGCTGCGCCGACGATGAAGGTCATGACGACCCCGACGACGAAGTTGCGGTTGGCGAAGGCGCGCAGTTCCACGATCGGGTTGTAATAGACCAGCGAGCGCCAGATGAAGGCCGGGCCGCAGATCAGGGCCACGAGGCTGAGCAGCAGGATGTGGTCGTCGGCCAGCCAGTCGTTCTTGGCCCCTTCCTCCAGCACGAATTGCAGGCTCATCAGGAAGGCGGCCATCAGGCCCAGACCCCACCAGTCGAAGCCCTTGCTCAGGCTGGCGTCGCCCTTGTCGAAATGGGCGTAGCGGCCGACCAGGAAGAGGACGACCACGCCGGGGAAGATGTTGATGAAGAAGAGCCAGCGCCAGCTGAGCCATTCCGTCAGGTGGCCGCCCAGGGTCGGGCCAACCGTGGGGGCGAGCGTCACGATCAGGCCCATGATGACGCTGGCGGTGACGCGCTTCTCGGGCGGGAAGGCGGTGAAGGCCACGGCGAAGACGGTCGGGATCATGGCCCCGCCGAGGAAGCCCTGCAGTGCGCGGAAGAAGATCATCATCTCGACCGAGGTCGACAGGCCGACGGCCACGCTCATGATCAGGAAGCCGATGCAGGAGGCCAAGAACAGCTTCTGCGTGCCCCACAGCCGCGACAGGTATCCCGACAGGGGGATCATCACGACCTCGGGGATCAGATAGGCGGTCTGAATCCAGCTGATCTCGTCGGCCGAGGCGCCGACCCCGGCCTGAATCTGGGGCAGGGAGGCGGCGACGATCTGGATGTCCAGAATGGCCATGAACTGGCCGATGACCATGCCGGCGAAGCCGAGCAGCAGGACGGTCCAGTTGATCTCGGGCTTGTCGGCGACCGCTGGGGCGTCCGCAGGAAGGACGCCGTCTCTCACCGGGCCGGGTCCAGCGAGGCGACGGCGACCTGGCCCAGATGGGCGTCGGCGAAGGCGGCGCCGCCCTGGCTCTTCAGGTCCACCTTGACCTCGACCGACAGGCCGGGACGCAGGGCGACAGGCTCGCCGGTGGCGCGGCGGTCGACGACGATGCGGACCGGGACGCGCTGGGTGATCTTGGTGAAGTTGCCGGTGGCGTTTTCGACCGGGATCAGGGCGAATTCCGAGCCGGTGGCCGGGGCGAAGCTGTCGACGTGGCCGACGATGGACTGGCCGGGGAAGGCGTCGGCCTTGATCTCGACCGTCTGGCCCAGACGCATGCGGCCGACCTGGGTCTCCTTGAAGTTGGCGACGACATAGGTGTCTTGCAGGGGAACGATGGACATCATCTGCCCGCCGGCCTGGACCACCTGGCCGACGCGGACGCCGCGGGCGCCGACGACCCCGGCGACGGGGGCGCGGATGACGGTGCGGTCCAGGGTCAGCTGAGCCTGTTCGACCAGGGCTCTAGCCTGTTCGACGGCGGCGACGCTCTGGTTGCGGGTCGAGCCGAGCACGGCGGCGGTGCGCTGTTCGGCGGTCAGGGCGGCCTGGGCCTGGGCGACCGAGGCGCGGGCGGTCTCGGCGGTGGCGCGCTGGGTTTCGATGCGCTGTTGCGACACCCAGCCCTCGGCGGCCAGCTTGCCGTAGCGATCAACCTCGGCGCGGGCCAGACCGGCCTGGGCCTGGGCCTGGGTCACAGCGGCGGCGCGGGCGGCGATGGTGGCCTGTTCCTGTTCGGCGCGGGCGTCGACATTGGCGACGGCGGCGGTCAGGGCGGCCAGATTGGCCTGGGCCTGGGCCAGGGCGGCGCGGGCGTCGGCGTCGTCCAGACGGGCCAGGACCTGACCGGCCTCGACGCGCTGGTTGTCCTTGACCAGGACCTCGATCACCGAGCCGCTGATGCGCGGGCTGACCAGGACGGTGTCGGCCTGGACGAAGGCGTTGTCGGTCGCTTCCCAGCGCTGCTTGCCCTGCCACCAGATGACGCCCCCGACGATGAGACCGATGCCGACGACCCCGCCGACGATCAGGGGCAGGCGTTTCTTCAGGGAGGCGGGGAGGGCCATGGGGAGACAGCTCTTTTGAAATCCGGCGCGTAAAATGGACAGGTGCGTCCATAAATCAAGAGGCGCCTGCGCGATTTCGTCGCACCGTGTCGGCGGCGCCCGGTTGACGCCGCGCGCGGGGAAGGCGAAGCGGGGGCATGACCGTCCGCCAACGTCCTCCCTCCAAGGCTGTCCGCGCCGCCCTCAGCCCGCCGCCGGGCAAGCGGTCGCGTGCGCCCAAGAAGGCGCCGGTCGGGGCGGTGATCGGCTGGCCGCCGGACGAGGATCGGGTCGAGGAGATTTTCGTCCGCCTGTCGGGCGTCATGCCGGACCCCAAGACCGAGCTGGATTTCGTCAATCCCTACACCCTGGTCGTGGCGGTCGCCCTGTCGGCCCAGGCGACCGACGTGGGGGTCAACAAGGCGACCAAGGCCCTGTTTGCGGTGGCCGACACGCCGCAGAAGATGCTGGCCCTGGGCGAGGAGGGGCTGATCCCGCTGATCGCCTCCATCGGCCTTTATCGCACCAAGGCGAGGAACGTCATCGCGGCGGCGCGGATGCTGGTCGAGCAGCACGGCGGCGAGGTGCCGCTGAACCGCGCCGACCTTCAGGCCCTGCCCGGCGTGGGACGCAAGACCGCCAGCGTGGTGCTGAACGAACTGGGCATCGAGCCGGCCATTGCGGTGGACACCCATGTGTTTCGCGTCTCGCACCGGCTGGGTTTGGCCAACGCCGCGACGCCGGACAAGGTGGAGGCGCAACTGCACAAGGTCGTGCCCGAGGCCTGGCTGCCCAAGGCGCACCACTGGCTGATTCTGCATGGGCGCTACACCTGCCTGGCGCAGCGACCGAAATGCGGGGCCTGCGTGATTGCGGACCTGTGTCCGTCGCGGGCGGCGTTTGTGGGGGTTTGAGCGCTTGTCGTCTCCCTTCCCCCTCGAGGGGGGAAGGGTCGGGGATGGGGGTGCGGAACGCGACATGGCCGATAGGGCGCATGAGGCGATGTCCCGGTCTCCAGCGCTCCGGCGGACAGGGCCTGCCTCCACCCCCACCCAAC
>NZ_QLLC01000058.1 GCF_003350205.1 Brevundimonas bullata
GACGAGATCCTGCAGCCGCTTTAGCTCGCCGCGGTCCTCACCGGATGGCTACGATGATAATGGGGTGAGATGTTCGTGACGATACGAGGGTTGTGAGAGGGCATGAACCACCAATTCGTGCAGCGGGGTGTCTAAGGTGTAACACCTTAGTAGGCAGAAAATGTTGAGGAAAGTGACATTGGGCCTGAGGGGTGTTGAAAGTGTAACTCCGCTCGCAGTTTTATTGATCAATAATATCAATAAGTTGTGGCGACGCAGATGTGCGTAATGTGTGCCGCGCCCATGGGCGTTGTCGACAGAGTCCCGCGTGCGGGCTAGCCCTGATCTAAGTGTGCGCACACACCGACCGCGGTAGGGGCTTTCATCCTCTTGAGCGGGGCGAATGGAGCTCGAGAGAGGCGTTCATAAATCTAGGTTGGGGTGGCGGCTGCCAACTGCAGGCCCGCTTGAGCACGCAGCTCTAGCTGCTGAAAAAGTCTGCCACTTTGCAGTTCAGGCCTCGCGCCAGCGCAAACACCGCCTTGATGCCGACGTTGCGTTCTCCGCGTTCTATGCCGCCGATATAATTCCGATGCAGCTCCGACCGGTGTGCCAGCTCCTC
Source organism: Brevundimonas bullata (assembly GCF_003350205.1). Taxonomy (GTDB): domain Bacteria; phylum Pseudomonadota; class Alphaproteobacteria; order Caulobacterales; family Caulobacteraceae; genus Brevundimonas; species Brevundimonas bullata. Next base: position 602 of record NZ_QLLC01000058.1, read on the forward strand.
CTGGCTGAGCTCGCGCGCAAGCCTTAGCTGCCTCACGGCCTTACCGAAGGCGAGAAGGTCCGGATCGGTTTCCACCTCCTTGACTTGCGGCTGAGTGCTGCGGTCATCTACACACTATCAGTGTGAATTTATGGGAACCGACATGTGGACTGAAGGCCTCTCGGCTCTGGATTATCTAATTGGAGAAGAGACCCATCTGGATGGAGCCGAGTTGAAGCAGCTTGTTCATCTCGCTTCCCTGGACGCCATGCGCCGGGCTGTCGCTGGCGGCCTCGGCCCGGAAGGAGCTCAGGTTTTACAAATCCTGCTGCTGCTGTGGGAGAGGCGGGTGCAGAAGCGGTCGGAAAGTCCCTATATCGTTGCTGTGCATGATGTGGATTTGGAGGCCCTCCTGGATCTAGATGAGGGCCAGGTGCGCGAAGGGCTTCGTCAGTTGCTCCCATTCGTTCGCGTGGACGACCTAGACCTCTACCTCTGCGGCGATATCGAATTGAGCTTGGAGCCGCTTCTCAATGGGGACGGCCTTCTTGCTGATCGGCTGGATCTAGTCTGGCGAACGACGCATGCGCGGGACTTGATTGAAGCGGCGACCGAAGCGGAAGAAGCCATTCATTGCTACCTGGGACAGTTGCTAGAAAGGGTGGATCCCCACGCAGGTGATCGATTGGCGATCTTGCAAACGCGGTGGCGCCAATATCTTTCCCATGAGCGTTTCGTGCGGCCCTATGACGTTCGGCAAGTGCGCTCGGATTTATGCGCTTTCGAAGATCAGACTGCGGAACTGGCGCGTGTGCATGATGGTTTCGTGGGGCTGCTAGGTCGCGCAGATGAATATGGAGCGCTATTCTCCGAGCGACATAGATTGGCGCCAGGCGTTCGACTCCAAGCGTTACGCGGGCCCTACCGCGTCCGCTCGACCCGCCTTGATCGCCCTGCCGGGCGATTGGAGGTCGTGGGGTGAGGCAAGATCGCACGAGCAATGTGAGAGGGGAGTTCAAGATAATGTCTGGGTTAGGCATCACCATTTTTGATCCGGCCGAAGCGCTTACCGACCCCGAGTGCATGGCCGCTTATGTCGACGTGGTTGCGGAAGAGGCGGGCGATGATGCCGGAGAGATTCTCGGGGCGCTGGGCATCGCCGTCCGCGCGAGCGGCTCTGCGACGGCTGTGGCGATGAGAGCTGGCCTCACGCTAGGGGAACTCGAAACGGCGCTGGCTAAGGGAGCTGAGCCGAGTTTTGAAGCGGTGCTGAAGATTGCGCGGGGTCTGGGCATCCGTATGCGCTTTGCGGCGAAGAACGACGTACGGACCGGGAAAGGATGTGGCTGAGACGTTGAAACGCGTGCCTTCAACATTGCCAGCCACATCGACGAGTTTGAGGATGTTTTCGCGTATCGTGAGCTTCATTCAGAAGGATTGAAGGTGACGTTTATGAATGTTTGTAACAATACGCTCATTTTGGCGTCGAAGCCTGACGCTTGCCGACTTATTTCGTGAAATTGGCCTCTGCATCCGGGGCGAGCCTTTTGAACGCTGACGGTATGGACACCATGATTGATCGTCGAACTCTTAAACAACGGCGTGACGATGATTTTGAGGCTCTAATGTGTGCCCTGAGCGAAGCTATCGCTTGCGCAAAAGGCGAACCGGAGGGGGCGGGCGTCCGCGTTTTTGTTCCAGGTGAATCTCTGACCGAAAAATGGGTGGCGAAGGAGACCTCTCGTTAGAGGACTTGAAAGAGGCGCGCAGGTTGGGGGTGCATTCCTCCGCGGGCCTATCGGACGCTAGCTCATTGAGGCGCACCGCAGCGAGTAGCGTCAGACAATCAGCGGTGCTCCTGGGGGCCATCCAGGTGGACTGCTCCTGACTGAGGCTGTGTGAAAACGCCTTGGTATGGAGCGAATTAGGGTAGCCTCCTGAGGTCAGCAGGAGGTGGGTATGAGCCGCTTCGTTCAGGGTGCAGATCGCCGGCATCCTAGGCGAAAACGGAGGTCGGCGTCCCCGACGAGCGCAGCCTACGCCGCCCAGCAGCAGTTGGTCATGACGCGCCTGTCGCAGCAGACCAATCTGGTCGAACTCTACAGGGCCCTGGGAGGGGAACTGCAGTGAAAGCCAGCCGCCGCGCCACCCCGGCAAAACGAGCGCGGAATGTCACGGTCTAGCCCCGACGGCGCCGTGCGCCGGCCGGGCCCGCGGAGCAAGCCTGCTGCGGCTCGGCCGAGAAGCCGCGGCCGTGCCGCTGCGACCCATAAGGTCCTGTTGCTGGCGGCGCGGCGTGCCTTCGTCCGTTTCGGGTACCGCGTCAGCATTCGCGCTATCGCCGCCGACGCGGGCTATGATCACGCGCTCTTCTATCGACACTTCCCGTCGAAGGCCGATCTCTTTCGGGAGGCCTTTGATTGCAACCAGTTCGTCTGGGGCCGAAGACAGTGCGATCGGCTTTCGGAGAGCAACTCGCGCGGTTTCTTCTCACCAGCGGGCGTGGCGCAGTTGATCTTGTTCAGGCTGCGGTACGTTCGGCAGGCGAGCCTGAAGCCTTAGCCGTTGTTGTCGATCTCTTCGAGAAACGTCTGGCGGAGCCGCTCGCCGCCTGGCTGGGCGGGAGTCAAGCGAGAGTCAGATCGAAGGCGATCATCGCGCTTGCGTCCGGCGTGCACCTTCTACGGGACGCCCTGTCTGAAAAGCCGGACGAGCAGGAGGTGTTGATCGAACTGCTGGGACAGATTTTTCAGGATCTCGTGGATCCGCCAGCGACGTAGCTGATGCTGGTGCGGCAAGGTAATCGTTGTCCATCCCGCTTGCTCTGGCCCGAAGCCTGCGCCAGCGCACACTCGGCCGGTTCATCTGGCTGACGGCGGTCGGCGGGGCGGTGTCGCTTACTCGTGCGCAGTCTCAGTCATAACTGGGTCTTATTCGATGCCGTCAGGGTGCCTTTCGTCGATTGTGATCAGTCCGAGTTTCTCGACAGCTTCATCGAGAAAAGTCCGGTGTTGGCCGGAAGCTCGCTAAATGTGCGGAACATGCCTAGGCTCAGGACCCATTGATGTGAGACGCGATCTGATCCAAGCTCCTGAGGAGCTGGATTTGAGCGACTTATATTGGCTGACGGACGAGCCGATGGCTCGACTCCAGCCCTATTTCTCCAAGAGCCATGGGAAGCCTCGTGTGGATGACCGGCGGGTCTTGATCTACACAGCGCCACTACATTGGAGGTCTCCGGTCATTTGAACTGGATGTCACACGCCACCGTCTGGTGCCCGGCGACGACTGCTACATCCATTCCTTCCGGCAACGATGGCGCCACTTCCTGCCGGCCGAATGATCGCTGCCTGACGGAGCGAGGGCCACGGCGGCGCAGCTTTCATATCGCGCAGGCGTCGTGGCCCTTGCGGGCTCACGGCTGCCAGATATCGCTATCAAGAATTTCAGGCATGCCAATCGCTTGTCTCCCAATCACGATGAGACACGGTCAACGGCAAAGCTGCTCTTGACGCGCTCGCCCATCTGGCGAACCTTGGTCGCTCGGGGGGAGTGTAGCACATGGCGTCGAGGCGGAAACTGCTGGCGGGGTTTGGCGGCCTGGCCGCCAGTCTGTTTCTTGCGCGGCAGGTGCGGGCGCAGTCCTACACTTACGACGCGCTGGGGCGGGTTATCACGGTCACACGACCGGATGGGACGGTGACCACCTACACCTACGACGCGGCCAACAATCGCTCAGGTCGGACAACTACGGCGCCGCCTCCACCTCCGCCACCTCCGCCACCTCCGCTGGTCGCCACGGTGAGCCCGTCAACGGTCACGGGCGATGCGACCGGGGCCGGGCCTGCCGTCGCGAGCATCAGTGGCGGCGTGCCGCCCTATGTCCTGCTGTGGGAACGGGTGTCCGGTGACGCGGTGACGACGGCGTCGACGCCGACGGCAGCCTCTACGATCTGGATCCGGTCTGGCCCCGTAATAGGCCCGACACGCATCTCCTACTGGCGTTTACGCGCCACTGACTCGGTCTCGACCGTCGCCTACACCGGACAGGTGCAGGTTCGGATTGTGATGATATGAGGTCCGTGATTTCCGTCCATCGTCATATCCGCAGTAGCCTCATGTTCGTCGCCCTTCTGGGAACGACGCCGCTTTTGCCAGCTTATGCGCTGGCCCAGGAAGCCCAACTGCCGGCGCCCCGAGCTGCCCAGGCAAACGATGCGAACGGGGTCGATCTATTAAGCGGCGGCTTCTCCGATGCCGGCCCGATCATCAGCGTGGGATCTAATGACCGGGGCCTTGCCTATCGGCCGGTCATGACTGACCGCGGTCGCTGGACCGACAACGTCAGGGGTGAAGTCGTTAGCGTCTGTGAATGGGATGACGCTGCGAACAACTGCATGTGGGTCAACGGGACTTACATGAACGTCAGCGTCGGCGGCCTCGCCTCTGTCGTGTTCGAGAACACCGGCAGTGGTTGGGCGCCCACGAACGGTCAGTCTTCGACCCTTCTCGGATCAGGAAGCAACTGGGTCTTCACCACCCATGACGGTGCGATTGCGACCTATGCCCTGCCGACGCTCAAGCCCTATGCCGGGAATGAAATCGGCGTCATGCAGACGCCGTTGGCGTCGATCCAGACCCTAAAGCGCCCGAACGGGGAACTGGTCACCTATCATTATCGGGAGACCGCCCCCGGCGTGTCGGTGCTGGCCTCGGTCACGAACAACTCAGGCTACCAACTGCATTTCGAATACAGCGGAACAACCGATCCCGAGATGATCAAGGCGATCGCAGTCAACAATGCGATCGAGTACTGCGCGCCCACGGCGGCGACTTGCACCTTCATCGGCGCCTGGCCGACCCTGACCTTCGCCGTCAGTGGGGCGGAGCGGTCGGTGACCGATTCCCTAGACCGCACGACTGTTTACACCATAGGCAACCCTGCGCCCGGCGCGCGGCCTCGTGTCGTGGGCGTCCGCCGCCCGACTCGGGCCAGCGGCCAGAATCTGGCAATCAACTATCGCGCCCGGATCACCGTCGATCCGCCCTCGATCGAACGCTATGGGCCAGTCACGACGGTGACGACCGACTCGGGAACTTGGATCTATCGAAATAGCGTGGGTGGCGACCACACCGTCACCGTCGAAGATCCCCTGGGACACAGCACCTACTACGCCGCCTATTCCGCAAGAGGTGTGGGCGATATCGCGTTGACCCAGGCGCTGGCGCAGGTGACCGACGCCTTAGGCAACACGACGACCAATGCTCATGATTTCCGGCCCAACATCGGACCGGTGCTGACGTCGGTGACCTACCCCGAAGGCGACAAGGCGGCGATGGCCTATGACGCGAGGGGCAATCTGACGGAGATGCGTCAGATCTCGAAGACGCCGGGAACACCTGCCGACATCGTGCAGACCGTGGCCTATCCCCCGACCTGCGCCAATCCAGTCACCTGCAACCGCCCCATTTCGCTGACGGATGCGCGCGGGGGCGTCACGACCTTGGCCTGGAGCGCCACCCACGGCGGCCTGCTGACCGAGACCCGACCCGCCCCGATAGCTGGCGCGGTCCAGCCGCAGACGCGCCAGAGCTACGTCTCGACCTATGCCTGGTACAAAAACGGTGCGGGCGTCCTGGCCCAGGCGGCGACGCCGGTTTGGCTCCAGACCGAGACATCGGCCTGCGCCACCCTGGCGAGTTGCGACGGCACGGCCGACGAGGTCCAGACCACAACCACCTATCAGGCGGGATCCAGCAGCCTGGCGTCCAACCTGCTGCCAGTCAGCGTCTCTAGCGGTTCGGGCGACGGCCTGCTGACGGCGACCACGACCACCACCTATGACGCGGCGAGCAATGTGCTGACGGTCAACGGCCCCCTGGCCGGAAGCGCCGACACCACCCGCTATGTCTGGGATGTCATGCGCCAGCTGCTGGGCGTAATCGGGCCGGACCCGGACGGGACGGGCGGCCGCCTGTATCCAGCCACCCGCACCACCTACAATGCCGACGGCCAGGTCACGACAGTTGAGCAGGGCACGACCTTGGGTCAGACCAACGCCGACTGGTCGACCTTCTCGGCCCTGCAGACCGCGACCACGGCCTATGACGCACAGGGCCGCAAGATCCGCGACATCGCCGCCGCCGGCTCGGCCGATGCCATGGTCAGTCAATACAGCTATGACGCCGCCAGCCGCCTGACCTGCACCGCTCGGCGGATGAACCCGGCGGTCTATGGATCGCTGCCCGCCTCGGCCTGCGTGCTGGGAACGACGGGCGCGTACGGGCCAGACCGCATCACTTTCAACACCTATGACAAGGCCGACCGCCTGTTGAGCACCACCAGCGGCTATCTGTCGGGCACGACGATCACTGAGAGCCAGACCTGGACCGCCAATGGCAAAGTCGCCACCCGCACGGACGGCGCCGGCAACTTATCGACCTATGTTTACGACGGCTTCGACCGGCCGGTTCAGCTGCGCTATCCGAACGCTTCGGGCGGTGGATCGTCGATGACGGACTATGAAGCCTGGGCCTACGATCCTTCCGGCAATATGGTCAGTCGCCGCAACCGAGGCGGGGAGACCTTCGTCCAGGTTTGGGACGCTCTGAACCGCAAGACGCTGACGGATGCTCCAGCCGGGGTGGATGACTTCAGTTACGCCTATGACAATCTGAGCCGTCAACGCACCGCGACCGCCGGCGGCCAGGCCCTGACCTCGACCTGGGACGCCCTGTCGCGGCTGACCTCGGCGGCGGGAGCGCTGGGGACGGTGGGCTATGGGTACAATCTGGCGGGGCGTCGGACCTCGATCGCCTGGCCGGACGGCTTCTGGGTCGCCTACGACTACAACCTGGCCGGCGAACTGACGGCGATCCGTGAGAACGGGGCGACGAACTGGCAACTGGCGTCCTGGGGCTACGACAATCTGGGCCGCCGCATCGCGCAGGGGAATGCGAACGGCTCGACGACGAGTTGGGGTTATGACGCGGCCGGCCGTCTGACCAGTTTGACGCAGGATCTGGCGGGATCGGCCAGCGACCTGACTGTGACCTTGGCCTATAGCCCCGCAAGCCAGATCACCACCCGAACCCTTTCCAACGCGGCCTATGTGTTCACACCGGCGGCGGGCTCGACGAACCACGTCAACAATGGCCGCAACCAGGTGACGAGCGTGGGCGGGGCGGGCGTCGGCTATGACGGGCGAGGCAACATCACCGCGCTGCCGGGCGTCGGCTATGGCTTTAACGCTCTGAACCAACTGGTGAGCGCCACGGTCGCAGGCTCGACGACCGGCTTGAGCTACGATCCGGCGGACCGGCTGTATCAGCTCGGATCGACGCGCTTCCTGTACGACGGGCCTCAGGCGATCGCCGAATACGGTCCCGGCGGCAATGTCCTGCGCCGCTACATTCCGGGCATCGGGGCGGATCAGACGATCGTCGCCTACGAGGGCGCGGGCTATGACCGGCGCTGGCTCCAGGCCGACGAGCGCGGTTCGGTCGTGGCGATCACCGATGGATCGGCCAATGCGCTGGCGATCAACCTCTATGACGAATACGGCGCGCCCGGCCCGTCCAACGCCGGTCGGTTCCAGTACACCGGCCAGATGTGGCTGCCGGAGGTGCAGGCCTATCACTACAAGGCCCGCGTCTATCAGCCCGGTCTAGGCCGGTTCCTCCAGACTGATCCCATCGGATACGACGACGGGCTCAACCTTTATGCCTATGTCGCAAACGATCCCGTGAACCGGACTGACCCGACCGGGATGTTCGAATGCTGGACCTGTGTTGGTGGCGAAAGAGTCCAGAATGCCGATGGTACGGTGACTATCCGTAGCAATCAGTTCCTTCGAGTTCTCGTGCCAGGACAGGTCGCTTGGGACAATGCGCGGACGAATTGGGCTAACGGAGATCGCGTCGGCGCGGCCATTTCTGCGACTGCCATGTTGGGGGAGCAGGCGGCGGTCGTCCTGACGGCAGGTGCTAGTTCACAGGCCGGCAATGCCACGAGAGCCGCAACGGCAAGTGCTCAAGCTGAAGGTACTGCGCTGAGGACAACGCAGCATGGGGCAGAACGAATAGCTGGCGCAAATGCCACTCGCGGAGGCGTATTGAGTGCGGAGGGCGTCGAAGCGACTCGGGCTGCTGGGCGAACGATGACGCAAGCCGATGGAGCGATAGTTCGCATTGCGCCAGCCGGCGAAGGGCGCTTCAACGTGGTAGTTGAGGGGGAGCGTGGCGTAATCACCACCTTCTCAAGGCTAAGTCAGCGTAGCTTAGACCGACTTTCCAAAAACTATGGTTGGGATTGAAAATCCGATGATTTGTTGCTTCTGCTACACCGAAATCTTGGAAACGGAACGCCTCGCCGTGGCCCTTCGCTTGCAAAACGCTTTCAATCCCGGCCCAGAACAGAATTTGTTTTCTCATGCCGATTGCCTAGCTTCTCGGCTGAATCCTTCGGTACCTTTCGATGCGGAAGTGCTGGTAGATTAAGAGGGCTTCCCTGTAATCGGGCCAGCCGCCATGCCCCCGTTCGCCTTCTGGAGCGTCTTGCGCGACAGTGGCTGACGCGGGCGACGACCGCGCCCGTGAACGCGCACGGGAGAGCATGATGGCGGAGTACCACGTTGGGCTGGATGTCTCGTTGGACGAGACGAGCGTCTGTGTCGTCGATCAGGACGGTAAGGTTCTGAAGGAATGCAAGGCGGCCACCGAGCCGGCGGACATCGCCTTAGCGATCTCCGCCTACGCCGACGACGTCGCCCGCGTCGGGCTCGAAGCTCAGTCCTTGTCGCCCTGGCTCTACACAGAACTGCAGGCGCTAGGCCTTCCGGTGATCGTCGTCGAGACGCAGCATATGAAGGCGGCGCTGCGGGCTCAGCGCAACAAGACCGACAAGAACGACGCACGCGGAATCGCCCAGATGATGCGTATGGGCTGGTTCCGCCGGGTGCACGTGAAGAGCCACGACAGTATGCAGCTACGTGTTCTGCTGTCGAACCGGCGTCTGTTGAAGCGCAAGTTCCTGGACGTCGAGAACGAGCTGCGCGGCACCCTGAAGGCCTTCGGGATCAAGATCGGCAAGGTCAGTCGGGGGCGCTTCGAAGCCCGTACCATTGAGCTCCTCGACGGCGCCGACCCAACGTTGCGAGGCATGGTGATCAGCATGCTGAGGGTCCGCCGGATGCTCTGGGACGAGTGCCTGAAGCTGCACGCATTGCTCGTTCGGACGGTGCGCGACGACCCCGTCTGCAGACGTTTCATGACGGTCCCTGGAGTCGGCCCGGTTGTCGCGCTGACCTTCCGGACTGCCGTCGATGACCCGCATCGGTTCAGTCGATCCCGCACCGTCGGCGCCCACTTCGGCCTCACGCCGCGCAAGTTCCAGTCCGGCACGATCGACTACGACGGGCGCATCTCCAAGTGCGGAGACGGCGAGGTCCGAACCGCTCTCTACGAGGCCGCGAGCAGCCTGCTCGTGCGCTGTAAGACGTCCTCGGAACTGCGGAGCTGGGGGCTCAGCCTGGTGAAGCGGCGAGGTCACAAGAAGGCTCTGGTCGCCGTCGCCCGTAAGCTCGCCACACTTCTTCATCGCATGTGGCTGGACGGGACCGACTTCCGCCCGGCCGCCGCCTGACCCGCAAAAGGATGCGCGCATGACCCTCTGAACCAGTTCACCCGGATCCGCTTCGGCGGAACAACGCCCGTGACGGGGCCGCGGGTCGGGGACGACGATCGCTATCTTGCCTGTGCCGCCCAGCGAGCACGCGTTGAGTGCTTTGAACCGCGCCGGGTTTGCCGGAGGCTCCAACTCCTGAGTAAGGTGGAGCATCAT
>NZ_QLLC01000059.1 GCF_003350205.1 Brevundimonas bullata
TCCCGTTCCCGCCCCGATCGTCGCGCCCGTCGTGGCGCCGCCCGCCGTCCCCAGGCTCCAGCCCGCACCGCCCCTGACGGTCACTGAGTCGGCGCCCAGCCGACCCGCGCCGGCCTTGCCCGCGCGTCGCCCCGCCAAAGACAAGGACGAAGAGGAGGCCGCCGCCGGCGGTCCGCCCTCGGCGCCGGCCCCCCGCATGACCATGCCCGCCCCAGGCGGCGCCCCGGCGCCGGCTGCGGGCGGCGTCACCGACGCCTGGCGGTTCGCGCCCGAGGGTCAGAGCGGCCGCAACGCCCGCGCCCTGCGCCTCTCGCCCAGCGGCTGCCCCTCGACCGGCGTCCTCACCCAGGGCGAACGCGACATCTGCGACGAGCGCTTCAACGCCCGCGCCGCCGAGGGCGCCCAGCGTCCCATCACCGGCAGTGGAAATGCGGCACGCGACGCCCGCTTCGCCCGCGAAGGCGCCCGCGAGATGCAGCGCTACGAAGCCCAGCGCCGCCCCTTGTCAGGCGGCGTCGGCGTGGTCGGCGCAGTGGACTGCCCCGGCTCGAACTTCGGCAACGGCTGCGCAGGGTCCCATCTGGACTCATCGATGCAGATGGACTCGGCCCGCAACGTTCAGACCCGTCGCGACGGCCCGCCGGCTTCTGGACGCCCCGCCACGCCCGGCGCCGCCGCGCCTCGCGAGCCGCAATAGAAAAAGGGCGGCGCTGTCGCCAGCGCCGCCCCCTTCAGTCTTCAGTTCCGAAACGGATCAGTCGTCCGACTTTTCCAGTTCCAGCGCCAGGTCGGCCGGCAGCGGCTCGATGGCGTCTTCGCGGGCCTGCGTCAGCTCCGCGTCGCGCTGGTTCGCCAGCTTCTGCAGCGAGCGCAGATAGGCGCCCGTGCCCGCCGGGATCAGACGGCCGACGATGACGTTTTCCTTCAGGCCTTCCAGCATGTCCTTCTTGCCGTGGACCGAGGCGTCGGTGAGGACGCGGGTGGTCTCCTGGAAGGACGCCGCCGAGATGAAGCTGCGGGTCTGCAGCGACGCCTTGGTGATGCCCAGCAGGACGGGCTGCGTGGTGGCCAAACGACCGCCGCGCTTCTCGACCTTGGCGTTTTCCAGAACGGCTTCAGCCACTTCGACGGTGTCGCCGCGGATCAGGGTGGTTTCACCCGAATCCAGGACTTCGACCTTCTGCAGCATCTGACGGACGATGACTTCGATGTGCTTGTCGTTGATCGGCACGCCTTGCAGTCGGTAAACCTCCTGCACTTCGTTCACCAGATACTCGGCCAGCGCTTCGACGCCCTGGATACGCAGCAGGTCGTGCGGGTCCGGGTTGCCGTCGATGATGTAGTCGCCCTTCTGGATCAGATCGCCGTCGTGGACGGAGATGTGCTTGCCCTTCGGGATCAGGAACTCGACCGCCTCGCCTTGTTCGCCGTCAGCGTTGACCTCGGGCGTGATCTTGATGCGGCGTTTGTTCTTGTAGTCGCGACCGAACTCAACGCGGCCATCCATCTCGGCGATGACGGCGCAGTCCTTCGGACGGCGGGCTTCGAACAGTTCGGCGACGCGCGGCAGACCGCCGGTGATGTCGCGGGTCTTGGCGCCTTCGGTCGGAACACGGGCGATGATCTCGCCCGGCTTGACCTCGTCGCCGTTGGACACGGACAGAACGGCGCCCACGGGCAGCAGGTAACGGGCGTCAGAGCCCGAGGCCAGCTTGGCGTAGGTGTCGCCCAGGGTCACGCCCATGGCCGGACGCAGGTCCGAGCCGCGGGGGCTGGCGCGCCAGTCGGAAACCACGCGCTGGGCGATGCCCGTCGCTTCGTCGGTTTCTTCGCGGACCGACAGGCCCTCGACCAGGTCCTCGAAGCGGATCACGCCGCCGACTTCCGTCAGGATCGGGGTGGTGTAGGGGTCCCACTCCGCCAGACGTTGGCCCTTGGCGACATCGGCGCCTTCCTTGACGCGCAGACGGGCGCCGTACGGGACCTTGTGGGTCTCGCGGTCCTTGCCGTCGACGACGATGGTGACGACGACGTTGCGGCTCATGGCCACCAGGTCGCCGTGCGCCGCCGTAACGGTCGGGCCGACGATCTTGGCCTTACCGGCGTTGGTCGCCTCGTAGAACGAGGTTTCCGCCACCTGGGCCGTACCGCCGATGTGGAAGGTACGCATCGTCAGCTGGGTGCCCGGCTCGCCGATCGACTGGGCGGCGATGACGCCGACCGCTTCGCCGATGTTGACGTTGGTGCCGCGCGCCAGGTCACGGCCGTAGCACATGCCGCAGATGCCGGCTTCGGCCTCACAGGTCAGGGCCGAACGGACCTTGATCGACTGGACGCCGGCCGCGTCGATGACTTCGATCTCTTCTTCCTGCAGGTAGGTGTCTGCAGGGAACAGGATCTTGTCGCCGCCCGGCTCCTTGATGTCCTCGGCCGCATAGCGACCCAGGACCCGTTGGCCCAGCGAGACCAGCACGTCGCCGCCTTCGACCACGGCGCGCAGGGTGATGCCGCGCGTAGAGCCGCAGTCTTCCTCGGTGACGATGGAGTCCTGCGCCACGTCCACCAGACGACGGGTCAGATAACCCGAGTTGGCGGTCTTCAGCGCGGTGTCGGCCAGACCCTTACGGGCGCCGTGGGTGGAGTTGAAGTATTCAAGGACGGTCAGGCCTTCCTTGAAGTTCGAGATGATCGGCGTCTCGATGATCTCGCCCGAGGGCTTGGCCATCAGGCCGCGCATGCCGCCCAGCTGCTTCATCTGAGCCTGCGAACCACGGGCGCCGGAGTTGGCCATCATGAAGACGGAGTTGATGTCCGGCTCCTGACCCTTGATCAGGACGCGAGGCTGGGCGATCTCGCCCATCATCTCGTCAGCGATCTTGTCCGTGGCCTTGGCCCAGGCGTCGACGACCTTGTTGTACTTCTCACCCTTGGTGATCAGGCCATCGGCGTACTGTTGCTCGTACTCTTCCACCTGGGTGCGCGTTTCCGCGACCATCTGGGCCTTCTTGGCGGGAATGACGATGTCGTCCTTGCCCACGGAAATGCCGGCCTTGGCGGCTTCACGGAAGCCCAGCTGCATCATCTGGTCGGCGAAGATGACCGTCGCCTTCTGACCACAGTGGCGATAGACCTGATCGATCAGGTTGCCGATTTCCTTCTTGGTCAGGTTCTTGTCGAGCAGGCTGTAGCCGATGTTGGCGTTGTGCGGCAGCAGCGCGCCCAGCTTCATCCGGCCCGGGGTCGTGTCGATGACCTTGGTGACGATCTCGCCCGCCGCGTTCATCTCGGTCCAGCGCGCCTTGATCTTGGTGTGCAGACCGACGACCTGGGCGTCCAGGGCGGCGTCGATTTCACCCATGTTGGCGAACAGCTTGCCTTCGCCCGGCTGGTTTTCCTTCACCAGCGACAGGTAGTACAGGCCCAGGACGATGTCCTGCGACGGCACGATGATCGGCTTGCCGTTGGCGGGCGACAGGATGTTGTTCGTCGACATCATCAGGACGCGCGCTTCGAGTTGCGCCTCCAGCGACAGCGGGACGTGAACAGCCATCTGGTCGCCGTCGAAGTCGGCGTTGAACGCGGTACAGACCAGCGGGTGCAGGCGGATGGCCTTGCCCTCGATCAGCTTCGGCTCGAACGCCTGGATGCCCAGACGGTGAAGCGTCGGCGCGCGGTTCAGCATGACCGGGTGTTCCCGGATCACTTCTTCCAGGATGTCCCAGACCTGCGGCTGCTCGCGCTCGACCATGCGCTTGGACTGCTTGACGGTGCCCGACAGGCCCTTGGCGTCCAGACGCGCATAGATGAAGGGCTTGAACAGCTCCAACGCCATCTTCTTCGGCAGGCCGCACTCGTGCAGCTTCAGCTCGGGGCCCACGGTGATGACCGAACGGCCCGAGTAGTCGACGCGCTTGCCCAGAAGGTTCTGACGGAAGCGGCCCTGCTTGCCCTTCAGCATGTCGGCCAGCGACTTCAGCGGACGCTTGTTGGCGCCCGTGATCACGCGACCACGACGGCCGTTGTCGAACAGGGCGTCGACCGACTCTTGCAGCATCCGCTTTTCGTTACGGATGATGATGTCGGGCGCGCGCAGCTCGATCAGGCGCTTCAGGCGGTTGTTACGGTTGATGACCCGGCGATACAGGTCGTTCAGGTCCGACGTCGCGAAACGGCCGCCGTCCAGCGGCACCAGCGGACGCAGTTCCGGCGGGATGACCGGCACGATGGTCAGGATCATCCACTCGGGCTTGTTGCCCGACTCGAGGAAGGCCTCGATCAGCTTCAGGCGCTTGGACGCCTTTTTGGCCTTCATTTCCGAAGGGCTGTCAGCCAGCTCGCCGCGGTGGCGTTCGGCTTCGGCGTGCAGGTCGATGCCCATCAGCAGGTTGCGGACGGCCTCGGCGCCGATTTCAGCCGTGAAGCCGTCGTCGCCGTATTCTTCCTGATAGCGATAGAACTCGTCTTCCGTCAGCAGCTGGTTCTGCTTCAGCGGGGTCAGGCCCGGCTCGGTGACGATGTAGTTTTCGAAGTAGAGGACGCGTTCCACGTCCTTCAGCGCCATGTCCAGCATCAGCGAGATGCGCGACGGCAGCGACTTCAGGAACCAGATGTGGGCGACCGGAGCGGCCAGGTCGATGTGACCCATGCGCTCGCGGCGAACGCGGGCCAGCGTAACTTCAACGCCGCACTTCTCGCAGATGATGCCCTTGTACTTCATGCGCTTGTACTTGCCGCACAGGCATTCGTAGTCCTTGGTCGGGCCAAAGATACGGGCGCAGAACAGGCCGTCACGCTCGGGCTTGAACGTCCGGTAGTTGATGGTTTCCGGCTTCTTGATCTCGCCGAACGACCACGAACGGATCTTCTCCGGCGAGGCCAGGGCGATCTTGATCTGGTCGAAGGTCGGCGTGACCGGGACCGGGTTGAAGATGTTCAGGACTTCCTGGTTCATCTTTTTTCCTTCTGCGGGAATGCCCCGCGAAAATTCATTCAGAGAGGAGAGGCGGTCGGACCGCCCTCCCCCGCCAGGCGGGAGAGGGCTTCAGTTTCCGATCAGCTGTTCTCCAGCTCCACGTTCAGGCCCAGCGAGCGCATTTCCTTGATGAGCACGTTGAAGCTCTCGGGAATGCCAGCCTCGAAGCTGTCGTCGCCGCGGACGATGGCCTCGTAGACCTTGGTGCGGCCGGCCACGTCGTCGGACTTCACCGTCAGCATTTCCTGCAGGGTGTAGGCGGCGCCGTAAGCTTCCAGAGCCCAGACCTCCATTTCCCCGAAGCGCTGTCCGCCGAACTGCGCCTTACCGCCCAGCGGCTGCTGGGTGACGAGCGAGTACGGGCCGATGGAGCGGGCGTGGATCTTGTCGTCGACCAGGTGGTGCAGCTTCAGCATGTAGACGTAGCCGACCGTGACCGGACGCTTGAACTGCTCGCCCGTCTGACCGTCGAACAGGATCGACTGGCCCGAACGATCCAGACCCGCCGATTCCAGCAGGTCCTCGATGTCCGAGATGTGCGCGCCGTCGAAGACCGGGGTCGCGAAGGGCACGCCCTTGGCCAGGTTCTGCGCCAGCTCGATCAGGTCTTCGTCCGATTCCGGCAGCGGGGTGTCGGCGCCGTAGATTTCGGTCAGACGCGACACCAGGGCGTCACGCATGCCGCCGTCCATCCACTGCTCAAGCAGGCTCGTGATCTGCTTGCCGAGGCCGGCCGAGGCCCACCCCAGGTGGGTTTCGAAGATCTGACCGATGTTCATGCGCGACGGCACGCCCAGCGGGTTCAGAACGATGTCGACGTGGGTGCCGTCGTCCAGGTGCGGCATGTCCTCGATCGGCAGGATCTTGGAGATGACGCCCTTGTTCCCGTGACGGCCGGCCATCTTGTCGCCCGGCTGAAGCTTGCGCTTCACGGCCACGAAGACCTTGACCATCTTCATCACGCCCGGCGGCAGTTCGTCGCCGCGCTGCAGCTTCTCGACCTTGTCTTCGAAGCGACGGTCGAGCGCCTTACGGGCGTCCTCGAACTGCTTCTTCATGGCCTCGAGCTCGCCCATCGCCTTCTCGTCGTCGAGGGCGATCTGCCACCACAGGCCCTTGGACACTTCGGCCAGCTTCTCTTCGGTCACTTCGCCGCGTCCCATGCCCTTCGGGCCCGAGACGGCGTCCTTGCCGAGCAGCAGCGGCTTCAGGCGGCCATAGACGTTGCGCTCCAGGATCTTGAGCTCATCGTCACGGTCCTTGCCGAGGCGTTCGATTTCAGCGCGTTCGATGGCCACGGCGCGCTCATCCTTGTCGACGCCGTGACGGTTGAAGACGCGCACGTCGACGACCGTGCCGGCGACGCCGGGCGGCAGACGCAGGCTGGTGTCGCGCACGTCCGAAGCCTTCTCGCCGAAGATGGCGCGCAGCAGCTTCTCTTCCGGCGTCATCGGGCTTTCGCCCTTCGGCGTGACCTTGCCGCACAGGATGTCGCCCGGCTGGACTTCAGCGCCGATGGCCACGATGCCCGCTTCGTCGAGGTTGCGCAGGGCTTCCTCGCCGACGTTGGGGATGTCGCGGGTGATTTCTTCCGGGCCCAACTTCGTATCACGCGCCATCACTTCGAACTCTTCGAGGTGGATGGAGGTGAAGATGTCGTCGCGCACGATGCGCTCGGAGATCAGGATGGAGTCTTCGAAGTTGTAGCCGTTCCAGGGCATGTAGGCGACCAGGACGTTACGGCCCAGAGCCAGTTCGCCCAGGTCCGTCGACGGGCCGTCGGCGATCACGTCGCCGGCCTTCACTTCATCGCCCACGCGCACGATCGGGCGCTGGTTGATGCAGGTCGACTGGTTCGAGCGCTGGAACTTCGACAGGCGATAGATGTCGACGCCCGAACGACCCGCGTCCACGTCGCCGGTGGCGCGCAGAACGATACGGGTGCCGTCGATCTGCTCGACCACGCCGTCACGACGGGCGATCACGACCGCGCCGGAGTCCACGGCCACGACCGCTTCCATGCCGGTGCCGACCAGCGGCGCGTCCGACTGCACCAGAGGCACGGCCTGACGTTGCATGTTCGCGCCCATCAGTGCGCGGTTGGCGTCATCGTTTTCCAGGAAGGGGATCAGGGCCGCAGCGACCGAAACGACCTGTTTCGGCGACACGTCCATCATGTCGACGTCGGCCTTGGTCAGCAGCTGGGATTCGCCGTTGATCCGGCCGGGGACCAGGTCCTCGACGATCTCGCCGTTTTTCAGTTCGATGTTGGACTGGGCGATAACGTGCTTCGCCTCTTCCATGGCCGAGATGTAAACCACCTCGTCCGTGGCCTTGCCGTCCTTCACGCGACGATAGGGGCTCTCGATGAAGCCGTACTTGTTGACGCGCGCGTGGGTGGCCAGCGAGTTGATCAGACCGATGTTCGGGCCTTCCGGCGTTTCAATCGGGCAGATGCGGCCATAGTGCGTCGGGTGAACGTCGCGGACTTCAAAGCCGGCGCGCTCACGCGTCAGACCACCCGGGCCAAGCGCCGAAAGGCGACGCTTGTGAGTGATTTCCGACAGCGGGTTGGTTTGGTCCATGAACTGCGACAGCTGCGACGAGCCGAAGAATTCACGCACGGCGGCGGCAGCCGGTTTGGCGTTGATCAGGTCGTGCGGCATGACCGTGTCGATATCGACCGAGCTCATGCGCTCCTTGATGGCGCGCTCCATGCGCAGCAGACCGACGCGGTACTGGTTTTCCAGCAGCTCGCCGACCGAACGCACGCGACGGTTGCCCAGGTTGTCGATGTCGTCGATCTCGCCGCGGCCGTCTTTCAAGCCGACCAGGATCTGCAGCACCTTCAGCACGTCGTCCTTTTGCAGGACGCGGATTTCGTCGGAAACCTCGGGGGTCTCCAGACGCATGTTCATCTTGACCCGGCCCACGGCCGACAGGTCGTAGCGTTCGCTGTCGAAGAACAGCGAGTTGAACATGGCTTCGGCGGCTTCCGGGGTCGGCGGCTCGCCCGGACGCATGACGCGATAGATGTCGAACAGGGCGTCTTCACGACCCGTGTTCTTGTCCACCCGCAGGGTGTTGCGCATGTAGGCGCCGACCGTGACGTGGTCGATGTCCAGCACGTCGATGGTGGTGAAGCCGTGCTCTTCCAGCAGGGCGATCGATTCCGCGTCCAGCTCGTCGCCGGCCTCGGCGTAGATCTCGCCGGTCTCATAGTTGACGGCGTCGGCGGCCAGATACTTGGTCAGCAGGGCGTCAGCCGCCAGCGACAGCGAGGTCAGACCGCCGTCGGCCAGCTTCTTGGCGGCGCGGGCGCTGATCTTCTGACCGGCCTGGGCGACCACTTCGCCGGTGTCGGCGTCGACCAGGTCGAACTCCGGCTTCACGCCGCGCCAGCGTTCCGGCTTGTAGGGCGTGACCCAGCCTTCGCCGCGCTTCTCGTAAGGCACGGTCTCGTAGAAGGTCTTGAGGATTTCCTCGCCGTCCATGCCCAGGGCCAGCAGGAAGCTGGTGGCCGGCAGTTTACGACGACGGTCGATACGAACGAAGACCACGTCCTTGGCGTCGAACTCGAAGTCCAGCCACGAGCCGCGATAGGGAATGACGCGGGCGGCGAACAGCAGCTTGCCCGACGAGTGGGTCTTGCCCTTGTCGTGGTCGAAGAAGACGCCCGGCGAACGGTGCATCTGCGAGACGATCACGCGCTCGGTGCCGTTGACGATGAAGGTGCCCTTGTCCGTCATGAGCGGGATGTCGCCCATGTAGACGTCCTGCTCCTTGATGTCCTTGACCGAACGGGCGCCCGTTTCTTCCTCGGTCTCAAAGACGATCAGGCGCAGCTTGACCTTCAGCGGCGCGGCATAGGTCATGTCGCGCTGGATGCATTCTTCGACGTCGTACTTGGGGTCCTCGAACTCGTAGGACACGTACTCCAGGACGGCGCGCTCGTTGAAGTCCTTGATCGGGAAGACCGACTTGAAGACCGCCTCGATGCCCTGGTCCTTGCGAACGCCGCTGCGCACTTCGCGCTGCAGGAACTGCTCGTAGGAAGCGCGCTGAACCTCGATCAGGTTCGGCATCTTCACCGCTTCGGGGATACGCCCGAACGAGTGACGAATGCGCTTCTTTCCGGTGAACGAGGTGGCGGAGGCGATCTTACCCAGGGCGAGACCGTCAGTGGAGTTTGCCATTCTGTTTTCCCAATCGCGAGCCCACCCCACAAAGGAATGGAGGCCCGACGTCAATGCAGCAGCCACGGCCCGCCATTCGGCGATCCGTGACCGTAAGTTCTCTCGGCGCCCACCCTCGATCCGCTGCGGGATCAGGGCGCCTGAAATATGCTCGCCCCTTGGGAAAGGGACGACGCCTGCGCACCGGTCGGAGGGCGACAAACCGGGCCTCGGCGCTTTCGCGCGGGATTCATGGAATCTGCGGAGCGGCATATATACGCCGATCTCCGGCGAAATAAAGGCCCCGCAGCCAATCCTTTCCTCCCCATGGCATGGGGAGGTGGCGCGGGCGCGTAGCGTCCGTGACGGAGGGGGCGACGCCGCCCTCGCCACCCCTCGCGCGCCCTCAACCCGCAGCGCCGCCCCCTCCACCGCTACGCGGTCCCCCTCCCCATTGCTGCGCAACAGGGAGGAAAGCCGCCTCATCGACACCGCCACGCCTTGTGATAAGCCTAACCGTTATGAACCGCATCATTCCGCCCGCGCTCGCCGCATCCGCCCTCGCCCTGACCCTGTCGGCCTGCGCTTCCGCGCCCGCCACGACGGCCCAGGTCGTGCCGCAAGGTCCCGCCACCCAAGAAAACTGGGAGGTCGGCCAGACCGCCTACCTGATGTGGAACGGCCAGCGCAGCGGCTGGACCACCACCCCTTCGGGCCTGCAGTACCGTCGCGTCGGCAAGGCCAACCGCAACGGCGTCCAGCCGGTCGCCGCTGACACCGTCAAGGTCCACTATCGCGGGACCTTCATCGACGGCCGCGAGTTCGACAGCTCCTATTCGCGCAACGAACCGACCAGCTTCCCCCTGAATCGCGTCATCAAGGGGTGGACCGAAGGCGTCGCCCTGATGCGCACCGGCGAGACCTATGAGTTCGTCATCCCCGCCGACCTCGCCTACGGCCCCCGCTGGATGGGCACGGAAATCCCCGCCAACTCCACCCTGCGCTTCACCGTCGAACTGCTGGAAGTGAACCCGGCCGCATAAATCTTCTCCCTTCCCCC